>VFZG01000004.1 GCA_016871275.1 Acidimicrobiia bacterium
TTTACAGTGCTGCACGCGGAATACGGTCAAGTCCGGAGGCGAAGGCCCGCGCCCACGCCGTCCGGTCAACTGATCGTTATTGCGGTCGATAGAACAACCACGCGTCCTGATTCAGCGCGTCCCAGTCACACCGCGGCCGCGCCAGGAAGTCCATCCCTGAATCGCCGATTGGCGCGCCCGGCGGGGCCGCCAGCGGCGGAACAATGCGGGCCGACATGGCGTCGTTCATCGGGCGCTCGAGGAAGCGCTTGATGTCGGCGGCCAGCAGCATGCGGTGCGCACGCTCGGACTCGGCCTGCAGGTTGGACGGCGCCGCTGCGGTCGCGGCCGGCCGCACGCGGGTGGCAATCTGATCCAGCTTGAGCGACGCAATCGCGCGCACCTGCGCGTTCGGCGCCGCGGCCGCCAGCCAGGAAATGCGATCCACCAGCACGCGCTCGATGGCGCGCTTGATCTCGGCTTCATAGCCCGAGCTGGTGGTCTGCTCGAAGGTCGCCTTGACGAAGCGGTCGATCACTTCGCCGAGCCCGGGCTTCGCCTGGTCGAGCGCGTTCTGCGCGATCATGCGGGCGGCCCGATCCGGCTGCAGCGCGAAGCCGATGGTCACTTCGGCGGCGATGGCCGCCGGCGCGATCGGATCGAACGACTCCCCGGTCGTCCGGTTGAACAACTCGCGATGCATGCCGTAGCCTGGCGGGCGCGGCGGAATCAGGTCGAGGATTCGCTGCGGCAGCGCCAGCTCCGACACACGCAAGGTATTGCCGAGCGCGTCGAGCGCCTTTCTTTGCGCCTCGGCCGACACCCACATCACCGGGTCACGTCCGTCACCGCGCATGCCGTAGGTGAAGTCCTGGCCGGCGATCATCGAGGCGGCCGATTCCACCGTGAAGCGGTGATACATGTAGGTCGTCACCAGCGGCTCTTCAATCAGCGCCAGCGGCGTGCCGGTGCGGATGGTGTTGACGCCCAGGCGGTTGAGCGCGGCGCGGCGGACGCGCATCAAACGATTCAACTCATCGGCCTGGTCGGTGCCGTTCGACCACTGATCGGATCGCGGGTGGACGTCGGTGTCCTGGTTGGTGAAGTAGCGCAGGTCGTTCTTCCACGCTTCGTCCAGGATCTTCTGGAGCGCCGCCGGCTCGTCGGTGCCGGCGGGGAACTGGCGGTAGCCGTAGTCGATTGACACCTTGTCCCAGTCGCCGATCTTCTGCTCGTAGGCGTTCGACAGGTCGATGGTGCCGTCTTCGCGCAGCGTTTCCATGGGGTGGGGGTAGTCCATCACCGAGATCCAGCCCTTGCCGCTGCTGTAGTAGTTGTGGCCGAGGCCCAGCGTGTGTCCGACCTCGTGCGCCGACAGCTGGCGGATGCGCTTCAGGGCCGCCTCGTAGAGAATCGACGGCCGCTCGGTGCCGTTGGTGTACGGCGACAGCAGGCCTTCGAAGATCATGTAGTCCTGTCGGTCGCGCAGCGACCCGAGCGTGACCACGCCCTTGATGATCTCGCCGGTGCGCGGATCGGTGATCGACCCGCCCATGCTCCAGCCGCGCGTCGAGCGGTGGACCCAGTTGATCATGTTGTAGCGGATGTCCATCGGATCGGCATCCGCCGGCAGGACGTCGACCTTGAAGGCATTGCGGAACCCCGCCGCCTGGAACGCCTGGTCCCACCACATCGCACCCTCAATCAGCGCCTTCTTGACGTCTTCCGGTGCGCCCGAGTCAACCCAGTACTGAATCGGCTTGATCGGCTCGCTGATCGCCGCGTTCGGATCCTTCTTCTCGAGGCGATGGCGCCGGATGTAGCGGAGCTGGATCTTCTCGCTGATCGGCTGGCTGTAGTCGAGGAACGTCAAACCGCCGTAGCCGGCGCGCGGATCCTCGACCCGCATCTTGAAGGTGGTGTGATCCGGCAACTGAACCAGCGACACGTGCTCACGCAGCGTCACCGACTCGGCCGAGGGTGTGACACTACCCACCGAGCCGGAGAAGAGACCGCCGCCGAATCCACCGCCGCCCCCGCCGCCAATCGGCGCCGGGCCCTGGGTGGGACCGCCGCCCCCGCCGCCGCCACCCTGCGGGTTGTTGACGAAGGTCAGCGTCATGTCGACTTCGGTGTTCTGTGGGAAGTTCCGCGTATTGGGCAGGTAGAACGCGCTGCGTGACCGGTCGAGCTGATAGTTGCCGGGCCGCAGGCTCGGCGCGGCACTGGCCACGTCGCGCAGGAAGAAGTCGGTGGCGTCCACCAGCACGCGGCTGCCGGACTCCGCGGCGACCGTAAAGCCCCAGAGGATCGACCTCGCGAACGAATCCTCCACGGACTTGCGTTCAAGCGGATTGGTGCTGCTCGAGCGGAACGACTGGTTCGGCTGTACCAGCATCACTCGCGGTCCAACCCGGTTGAACGTCACCAGGCGGCCGCCGCCGCGGCTGGTTCCGCGATCGAGCCCGATGTCGTTGGAGCCAAGGCCCGCGGACAATCCCGTCGAGTACAGGAACTCCGTGTCGAAGCGGGCGATCTCCAGGAACATCGACCCGGTGCGCTCGTCCCAATACAGCGGGAAGTAGCCGTCGAGTTTTCGCATCCCCGACGTGCGATCTTCGATGGATGGCGGCGCTGCGGGACGCTGTGCCTGCTGTCCCTGTGCAGGCTGCCGGGCGTCGAGCGCGGGGCCCGCAAGCAGCAGGACACCGACCAACAGAACTGATTGTTTCAACATGACCACTCCTGGAGAGTGGCCATTCTAACGCGCCCTGCCGGGCCGGCGCGTCAGCTCTTTCCAGGGAGGACCCTCATTACGAAGGTGCCATGGTTCTCGCGGCCAAGGCCGAGGGCTCAGGCCATCTCCCCGGCCCAAGCCCCAAAACAAGACACCACGAAAGTCGTCAGCGCCGGTACGGGATCTCTTCGAACATCGGCAGCCCGGCCATCGCGATGATTTCGAGCAGGCCAGAGCGCTCGTGGAATTCCTTGCTGTCTCGATCGATGACGATCGTGTTCGGGTACGATGGCGCGAGGCGACGGAACTCGGCGTCGATCAGCCGGAACCGGCGAACCATGTTCTCCACTTCCTCGTGATCGCGGTGGCGCAGCCGGATGTGCTTTTCAATGGTGTCGGTACTGGAGGTCAGCACGATGACCTTGTCCGGATTCCACGCGTCGCCGATGGCGAGCACCCTCCGCAGCGCGGCGTGGTCCGCGGCGGCGTATTCCGCCATGTGCGCTTCGAGCGTGATGCGCGCGCCCTCGAAGAAGATCACCCGGCGAGGACCGTCGTGCAGCGCCGCGTCACGATAATTGGCGTCGTAGAGGCGCGCGAAGTACTCGGTGACACCGGCCGAATTCACGCCCGTGGCAATGTCTTCGAGCACCCGGGTGTCCCACACGCCCTTCTCGCCCTCGCCATAGGCGCCGTTGTGATACAGGTCGGCGAGCTGGCGCACCAGCGTGCTCTTGCCGACACCGGGTCCGCCGACGATGGCTACGCGCACGCCCGAATTCTACCTTCTCACACCGGTGTTAAGGGCTTGGCCGGCCTTGAGGTCGTTGATCTCGGGCACCGAGAACGCCGCGTTTTCGGTACCTCGACCCGGAGCACTCTGGCGGGTATAGAACAGCGTCTCCTCGTTGTCGTTCACAAGCGGCGCCAGCAGCACGCCGCGGACCACGCTGAAGATGGCGGCGTTGGCGCCAATGCCCAGCGCCAGCGTCAGGACGACGGTAACCGCCAGGCCGCGAGCCCGGAGCAATGAGCGGACGGCGTATCGAAAGTCAGTGAGAAGTCCCATGACAGCTCTATTCAACGTTTGCGGGCGAGTTCTTGAGGTTGATCATCATCGCTCAACCCCGCGCCGGTTGCACCTAGAACGGCACCGTCGCGCTCGACCGCGACGGCCTCACCAAACAGCTCCGTGTGGGCGCGGGCACGCTCACGATCGATTTGCTCTGCCGTGGCACCAAGGCGCGACAGCAAGTCCTCGACGAACGCGAGTGCCACCTCACCTTCGCCGGTATAGACCGTGTCTGCGCCGGCGTGGTGGAGTTCCGGCAAGTGCCGCAGGTATGAGGCCCGGGCCAACACGCGAATCCTGGGGTTCGCCTCACGCGCCGCCCGAATGACTTCGGGACTGTTGGCCATTCCGGCGGCGGTGAGTATCAAGTTGTTGGCGCTGGTGATGCCGGCCTCCGCAAGGGTCTCGGGCCTCGTCGCATCGCCATAAACGGCGTCGATGCCCTCCTCGCGCATTGCCCGCACGGTGTCAATGTTCAGCTCGACGATGGTTGGTTCGATGCCGCTTTCCTTCAACAATCGCGCGACCGTCCTGCCGGTCGGGCCGTAGCCGATCAGCACAGCGCGATGCGCCGATCGCGCCACGCGCAACTCGCGCGACACCGCGCCGCCATCGACCGGCGCTGATCGATCGAGCCATGTCCGCAGCGCCGGGTGTGCATTGACCCAGCGGACAATCGGGTCGATGGTGCGATAGAGCAGCGGGTTGACCACAATTGAAACGATCGACGAGGCGACGATGGTGTTGGTGGCCTCCATGGTGAAGAGCCCGAGCTCGCGGCCAAGCGTGGACAGGATGAAGGAGAACTCGCCGATCTGCGCCAGCGACACCGCGACCGTGATCGACTCCTTGAACGGCCGTCGGCTCATCCACAGGAACGCGAATGCCGCGAGCGGGCTGGCGAACAGGACAATGGCCAGCGTGCCGGCGAATAGCAGCGGCGAGTCGAACAGTGATGCCGGGTCCAGCAGCAGCCCCACCGAGACGAAGAACAGCACCGCGAAGGCATCGCGCATTGGCAGCGCGTCCGACGCGGCGCGCGAGCTGAAATCGGATCGGCCGACCACCATTCCGGCCAGGAAGGCGCCGAGCGCCATCGACACGCCGAAGATCGACGCGGAACCGACGGCGATTCCGAGTGCGATCACCAGAACGGTGAGCGTAAACAGTTCGCGCGAACGCGTCCTGGCGACTCGGTCCAGCACCCACGGAATCACGCGAGCGCCCACGATGGCCGTGAACGCCACGAGGCCGGTGACCTTGAGAACGGTGATCGACAACCCCAGCCAGATTGGTTGGCCGACGTCGCCGCCGCCGACAATCGCCGGCAGCAACACGATCGCGAGCACGGTGAAGACGTCTTCGACCACCAGCCAGCCCACGGCGATGTGCCCGGCTGGCGTGTGGAGGGCGTTGTAATCCGACAACACCCGGACCACGACCACGGTGCTGGCGACGGCGAGTGCGAGTCCGTAGACGATGCCGGCCGGCCAGCCCCAGCCCCAGGACACCGCGAGCCCCGCTCCGAGCAGCGTCGAGACGCTGCACTGCATCAGCGCGCCTGGCAGCGCGACACCCTTGACGGTCAGCAACTCCTCGAGGTGAAACTGCAGCCCGACGCCGAACATCAGCAGAATCACACCGATCTCGGCCAGTTGCTGCGCCATCGCGCCATCTACGGTGAGGCCCGGCGTATTGGGCCCCATCAGCGTTCCCGCGAGGAGATAGCCAACGATCGGCGACAGCCCAAGTCGTTGTGTCAGATAGCCGAGCAACAGCGCGCCGCCAAGCCCGGCCGTGAGCGTGACGATCAGGTCGTATTCGTGCATCGCGCCACCAGTCTGACACTGGCCCCGGGTGTGTAACAGGAGTAAAGTGTGTCGCCATGAAGCACGCCATCACCCTTGCCTTCGCATGCCTCGTCGCGATCAATCCCCCGGGATCCGTGAGCGCGCAGTCGGGGCGCGCGCTGGCGATTGAGGACTACTATCGGATCAAGTCCGTCGGCGAGGTGCAACAGTCGCCCGATGGCCGGTGGGTGGTGTACACCGTCACCTCGCGAATCGAGGATGACAACACCAACGCGATCGACACGTTCGTGGTCGCGACCGATGGATTGTCGGCGCCGCGCAAGCTTACGCACGACGGCAAGAGCATGGCCGCGCCGCGGTGGGTCGCAGCCTCCAGGTTGCAGTACTCGTTGAATGCGCGCACCGATAGCGGCGTCTTCGTTGGTCCTGGCGGCCCGGCGCGCAGTCGCCCCGACACCGCATTGTTCACGGTCGATGTGGCGGCCGCCGCCCAGGCACCGGCGACCGCGTCGGCGCCGCCGGCCGGCATCGTCAGCGGAGATGGCAAGTGGCGAGCGGCGGTTCGCGAACTGCCGCGCGCGCCGCAGCCCGAAATCACCGGCACGGACTTTGAAAAGCGTCACGCCGCGCGATTCAAAGGCCGGCAGTTCGACTGGATGCGGTTCCAGTCCGACGGCCAGGACTATCCGACCGCCGATCCGCGCACTCGTCCAGCGGCGGAGATCGTCATCACGACCGCAGATGGCGCCGACGCCCGCACGATCACCAAGCTCGGCCTGCGCGCCGCCAACCTGACGTGGCATCCGGGCGGCAGCGCGATCGCGTTCACCGCCGATGACAGGTGGCGGAACGAGCAGGCCTACGAGCAGCCTGATATCTACACTGTGACGACACAAGGTGACGTGAAGCGGATTACCAACGACGGCTACGTCTGGAGCTCGTTGTCGTATTCGCCCGACGGCCAGTTCCTGCTGTCGGAGCGGACGTTCGGCACCGACATGATCATCGAGAAGAAGCTGTCGCACGGCGGATCGAACGATGTCATCCTGTGGCCGGCGTCCGGCGGCGCGGCCATCAACCTCACCGCGGCGTGGGATCTCGAGCCGACCGCGCCGCGCTGGTCGGCGGATTCGAAGTTCGTATACTTCACCGCCGAGCAGGGCGGCACGACGCATCTGTTCCGCGTGCCGGCGCGCGCCGGCGCGACCGTCGAACAGGTGACCAAGGGCGAGCGGCGTCTGGGCAGCGTCACGTTCGATCGGGCGATGACGCGCATCACCTACACCGTCGGCACCTACGAGAGCCCTGCCGACGTGTGGACGTCGAACATTGATGGCACCGGCGAGCGGCGGCTGACCGATCTGTTTGCCGATCTGCGCGCCGAGATCGGCATCACCAGGACCGAGCGCCTCACGTGGAAGAGCAGCGACGGCACCGAGATTGAAGGTTGGTTGACCATGCCGTACGGCTTCACCAGGTCGGCGGGCGCCTACCCGCTGGTGGTGTTCAATCACGGCGGACCGCACTCCGCGGTGGGATACGGATTCAATTTCAAGCAGCAGTACTTCGCCGCCAACGGCTATTTCGTGCTCGACACCAACTTCCGCGGCTCGACCGGGTACGGCGATGCGTTCAAGTGGGCCACGTGGGGTGCGTGGGGCACTAAAGACGGGCAGGATGTGCTGTCCGGCGTCGATCACGTGATCGCGCGGTATCCCATCGATCGCGCGCGGGTGGCCAGCATGGGTCACTCGTACGGCGGGTTCATGACCAATTGGCTGATCACGCAGTATCCCGATCGGTTCGTCGCGGCTGCATCGGGCGCCGGCATTTCGAACTGGTTCAGCGATTACGGCACCGCGGACATCTATCGCACGAAGGAAATGGAGTTCTTCGGCGCGCCGTGGCAGGAGGAAGGCATCAAGCGCATGATCACGCAGTCCCCGCTGATGCAAGCGGGCAAGGTCCGCACGCCGACGCTGTTCATCGTCGGCGAAATGGATCAGCGCGTGCCCTACGAAGAATCGGAGCAGATGTACTTCGCGCTGCGGCGCCAGGGCGTGGCCGCGAAGATGCTGCAGTATGCCGGGCAGCCGCACGGCATCAGCGGCCACTGGAACAACGTGCACCGCATGCTCAACGAGCTGAAGTGGATCGACAGCTACGTGAAGAAGGCGCGCGACGGCCCGACGGCCCGTTAACTCGTCCGCTCTCTCTCGACCAGCACGCGCCGCAGGATCTTGCCGGACGGCGACTTGGGGATCGCGTCCACGAAGGCCACGTGCTTCACGCACTTGTAGTGCGCGACCTTCGGCTTCAGGTAGGCGATCACATCCTCGGCCGTCAGGCTGTCACGCTTGACGACGATGGCTTTGGGCACCTCGCCGCTGTGTTCGTCGGCGACCGGTATCACCGCGACGTCGGCGATTTGCGGGTGCTTGAGCAACAGCGATTCGAGCTCGGCAGGCGCGACCTGGAAGCCTTTGACCTTGATCAGTTCCTTCAGGCGATCCACCACCGTCAGGTAGCCATCGTCATCAGCAATGCCAATGTCGCCGGTGTGGAGCCAGCCGTCGGCATCCACAGTGCGCGCCGTCGCTTCCGGATTATTCAGGTAGCCCTTCATGACGTTTGGCCCGCGCACCCAGACTTCGCCAGGCTCGCCGCTCGGGACGTCCTTGCCCGTCTCGGGGCTGATCATGCGCATCTCAATGCTGGGCATCAGCCGCCCGGCGGTCCCCGATCGCTCAAAGCCGGCGACGGTGTAATGCGTGGCGGGACTGGCCTCGGTCATGCCGTAGCCCTGCCGGATCTTGACGTTGAGGCGTTTCTCGACCGCATCCGTCAGCTCCGGCCCGAGCGGCGCCGCGCCTGAGAACAGGAACCTGAGGTGCGGGAACTTGTAGTTGTCCACCGCCGGGTGCTTGCCGAGCCCGACCACGATCGGCGGCACGATGTGCGCGGTGACGATGGGCCAGTCCTGCAGCACTTTGAGGAACGGCTCGAATTCGAACTTCGGCATGGTGACAATCGTGGAGCCGCGCATCAGCCCGTGCATCACGAGGATCACCATTCCGTAGATGTGGAAGAACGGCAGCACGCCGAGCAGGGCCGGCGTTTCAACGCTTTCAATTGAATCGATCTGATGGAGCTGTGCCACCAGGTTGCGGTGGGTCAGCATCACGCCCTTGGGCAGGCCGGTCGTGCCCGACGAGTAGGGCAGCACGCAGAGATCGTTGGCCGGGTCAATGGTCACCGCGGGCGGGTCCTGGTCGATTGCCAGCGAGGCGAGCGTCGGGACGCCGGGCGTCTCGTCGATCGTGAACAGCTCAATCGTCTTGCCCGACTCCTGGATCGCGGCCTTGGCCTTGTCGACCAGGGCGCTGACCGTGAACAGCATCTTGGCGTCCCCGTCCTTGAGCTGGAACGACAGCTCCTCGGGCGTGCTGACGGGATTCGAGGCGTGCACAATTGCACCCAGTTTCACGACGGCGAAAAACACCACCGGCCATTCGGGCACGTTGGGCGACCACAACGAGACAACGTCGCCCTTCCCGATGCCGCGCGCGGCGAGGCCGGCCGCCGTCTGGCGGATTTGCTCCAGCAGGGACTCGTAGCTAATCGTGCGCCCGGTCAACCCGTCGGCCATTGCAATGGCACCGGGCCTGGGATGGGCGTGGCTGAACACTTGTTCGAAGAGGTCGATGTTCGGGACCGTGATGTCGGGATAGGGGCTGCGATACGCCATGGCGGACGGGGATTATAGTGTAGCGATGGCTCGAACACTTGCGATTGTTGCCCTGACCCTGCTTGGCGGAATTCAGCTTTCCGGCCAAACCACACTCCGTTCGGCGCTCCACGACTACCGTGTCGTCACCTTTGCGGAGGGCCTGGTCCAGCCATGGTCCATCGCGTTCCTCCCCGGCGGCGACGCCCTGATCACCGAGCGGCCCGGCCGCCTGCGCATCGTGCGCAACGGTAAGCTCCTGCCGAACCCCGTGGAGGGCGTGCCGGCGGTTGTGGCTGCCAGCCAGGGCGGGCTGCTTGAAGTCGCGCCGCACCCCAACTTCGCGGCCAACCGGCTGCTCTACCTCACCTACTCCAAGAAGATTGGAGAGCCGGCGACGCCCAAGGATCCGGCCCCCGCGACCACGGCGCTCATCCGCGGCCGGTTCGAGAACGATCGCCTCACGAACGTCGAGCAGCTGTTCCAGTCGGTGTCCGAAGGCCGCGGCCACTTCGGCGGGAAAATCGCGTTCGACAACAACGGATTCGTGTTCCTGACGCTGGGCGATCGGCAGGTGCCGCCGACGGGGAAGCTCGAGGCGCATCCCGCGCAGGACCTGACCAACCATCACGGCAAGATGATTCGACTCCACGACGATGGGCGTGTGCCGGCGGACAATCCGTTCGTGAAGACTGCTGGCGCCAAGCCGGAAACCTGGAGCTACGGTCACCGGAACATTCAGGGACTCGCGATTCACCCGGAGTCCGGTGACGTCTGGGCCAACGAGCATGGACCGCAGGGCGGCGATGAGCTGAACCTGATCCGGCCGATGGTGAACTACGGCTGGCCGGTGATTGGCTACGGCGTCAACTACACCACCGGTCTGGCGATTCACACCAGCACGCATCGCGAGGGCATGGCGCAGCCGGCACAGGTGTGGGTGCCGTCGATCGGCATGTCGGGCCTGATGATCTACACCGGCGACAAGTTCCCGAACTGGAAGGGCAACTTCTTCATGGGCGGCATGGCGGGCCAGCAGGTGGTGCGTCTCACCTACGATCCGAAGCGCGGCTTCTCACCGAACCGCGAACTGCTGGCGACCGAGATGGGTCGCATCCGCGATATCCGCCAGGGCCTCGATGGCTACATCTACCTCGTCATCGACGATCGCGACGGCAAGCCGACGCCGGTACTGAGAATGGAGCCGGTCGAACGCCAGACGTTGAGATAGCGGCCCTTCAGGCGGGCGCTCGACGAGCGTCCGCCTGGCGTTCGACGGGCGTGCAGGCCGCACGTACAACCGCGCTATCGCGTAACGATCTTCCCGGGTCTGGCCTGGGTGAGCTTGCCTGCGTCGACGACGGCGACGCCGTTGATCAGCACGTGCTCGATGCCCTCGGAGTGCTGGTGCGGATCGAAGAACGTGGCCTTGTCCCTGATGGTCGCGAGGTCGAAGACGACGAGATCAGCGGCGGCGCCCTCTCGTATGTATCCACGATCCGTCAGGTCCATGATGCGCGCCGGCAATGACGTGGCCGCGCGAATGGCGTGCTCGAGTGAGATGGTGCCGCGCTCGAGCGCGTAGTGGCGAATCTTGCGCGTGAAGCTGCCGTAGAAGCGGGCGTGCGTCTGCGGCCCGTCCGACGGCATGGCAATGCCTCCGTCCGTTGATGTTGCCACCCACGGCTGTTTCGCGATGGTCTCCATGTCGATCTCCGACATGGAGAATCCGCGCATGCGGGCGCCGCCGTTGCGCGTCTGGATGCCCTCCAGTTGAATCCTGATCGCGGCCTCGACCGGATCGAGCTTCCACCCTCGTGCGATTTCGGCCAGCGACTTTCCGTAGAGCGATTTGTCGGTGTACTCGTAGACGGTGATGTTTGCGGCGCCGCCCCGGCGTCGAATCTCGTGCGCGATGTCCGATCGCACGAGCTTCGCCGACGGCGGATCGCCGAGGACCCGCTTCAGCAGGTCGGCGCGGCTGGTGGGCGGCTGGTTCGGCCCGGCGCCCGGCGGCCGGGTGGCCCATGCCGGAATCAACACGGTCGATCCGTCGGTGCCGCTGGTCGGGTAGGGATACTGATCGGCCCACACATCCACGCCACGATCGCGCGCACGCTGGATCAGCGTCACCGCGGCCGCACTCGATCCCCAATAGTGCTCACCCTTGGCCTTGAGGTGAGACGCGACCACGCGCGCGCCGGTGCGCTCGCCGATGTCGATGGTCTCCTGCACGGCGTCGAGCAGCGTCGGTGGCGGCGTGGCCCCATCCTGGCTCGGCACGTACCACATGGGGTCGGTGCCTTCGCTGCGCTCGTGTGAGATGTACACGCCATTGAACGCCGGCAGCTCGCGCGCCAGCTCGACGACTTCGTCGGTGGTGCTCCAGCGGCCGGGTTCGTACTCGAGGCCTGCCGATAGCCCGACGGCGCCTTCCTGCAACGCCTGCTTGACCAGCGCCCGCATCTTCGTGACTTCGTCCGGCCTCGCCGGCCGCCGCACATCGTCTCCCATGATTCGCCGCCGCACGGTGCCGTGCCCGACGAGCAACATCGCGTTGGGACCAATGCCGTTCTTCTCGAGCTGGGCGCGCTGGTCCGCAATCGGCCACACCGAGCGGCCATCCTGGTTCACCACCACCGTGGTAATGCCCTGCGACACGAGATTGGGCGCCGATCGCCTCACCGGATCCGGATCGCGAAACCCGCCTCGCGGACCGGAGCCATCGTCTGCATGTGAATGAATGTCGATAAACCCGGGCGAGACGTACTTGCCCGTTGCGTCGATGACGCGCGCTGCCTGCGCGTCGGCGAGCTTGCCGACAGCGACAATGCGTCCGTTCTGCACGGCAACGTCGGCAGGGAACCACGGATTGCCCGAACCGTCGAAGACGCGCCCGTTCCTGATCAGCAGGTCGTATCGCTGCGCAGACTGTGCGCCGACGATTGCAACCAGGGCCGACACCGCAACGAACAGGGCAACAAGCTTCTTCATGCGGGCCATTCTAAGGCGATCCACAGATGCCACAGTGAACACAGATTGCCGAGCGGCGCTCGGCGCGCTTCGCGGCATGGCCGTCGGCGCCGCTTCAGCGTCCGGAATCGGTGGAATCCGTGAAATCTGCGGATCGCCTTCTGCGGACGGCGTAGGCAATCGATCCGACCACAATGCACACACCGAAGCCTAACCACTCGTCGAGCGTGAGGCCGGTGAGCAGCCAGACGATCACAAGGCACGCAAGCGCAGGAATAGCCGGTGATTGTCCCAGCTTCCAGGCGGCGATCGCGCAACCCAGATAGAGGGCGAGGGCCGCGACATTGGCGAGGATGGCCAGCGTCTCGAACGTGCCGGTGATGGCCAGCACGAGCGCGAAGATCGACTGCACGATGATGGCGGGTTGCGGCGATCGCGACACCGGGTCCACGATGGCCAGCGCCGACGGCAGGTAGCCGTCTCGGGCCATGGCGTAGACAAGGCGCGGCACGGACAGCGTCATTCCACCGAGGTAGCCGAACATCGAAATCGAGGCGCCCACCAGCAGCAGCGATCGCGCCCAGCCGCCGAACGCCGCCCCCGCCGCTTCGGCGAGCGGTGCGGTGGTGGATTGCGCCAGGCCGCTTCCCAGAATGCCCTGCGCCACCATTTGCAGCAGGATGTAGAGCAGCGTGATGCCGACCATCGCCAGCGCGATGGCGCGAGGTACGGTTCGCGCGCTGTCGCGCACTTCGCCGCTCGGGATCAGCGCGGTCTCAATGCCGGCAAACGCAAAGATCAGCAGCAGTGACGTCCGCGCGATGTCACCGGCGGGTGGGACGGTCGTGACACTGAGGTTGTCGCCGTTCATGAAGAACAGGCCGCCGACCGCGATCAGCAGCAGCGGCGCCAGCTTGGCGACTGTGGCGATGGTGTTGAGTTGCACACCGAGCGTTACACCGCGAAGGTTGATCAGCGTCCAGAACACGAACGTGCCGATCAGCACGACGCCGTTCATCCCAGGCGCGGCCAGCGACGGAATCAGCAGGCCGAGACTGGCCGCGAACACCGTGGCTACGGCCGCGGTGGCAAACGCGCCCAGCATCCACAGCATCAGGCCGGCGATGAATCCGGCGTACGGTCCGAGCGTGACGCCGACGTAGGCATACGGCCCACCGGTCAGCGTGACGCGCTTGCCGGCGCCGGCGATGCACATCACGATCAGGCCCATCGCGACCGCGCACACCAGATACGCAATGGGCGCTGCCGGACCGAGCGATGCGGCGACGCTGGAGGGCAGGCGGAAGATGCCGCCGCCGATGGTGATGTTGATGATGCCCGCCGCCAGGCCAAAGGTGCCGATGGCCCGCGTCAGCGATTCCCGTTCGGAATGCATCCGCGCTATTGTGTGCTGAGTGACGCCACGTCTTTGGGATATTTCGCCGCCGCTCTCGCCGGACACGCCGGCGTTTCCCGGCGACACCACCTACCAGCAACGCTGGACGGCTGAGATTGGGCCGGGGTGTCCGGTCAACGTCAGTGCCATCACCTTGTCACCGCACCTGGGCGCGCACGCCGATGCGCCGCTGCACTACGGCCGCAACGCCGCCGCGATTGGCGCCGTCACCCTCGAACCGTTCCTGGGACGTTGTCGCGTGATTCACGCGATTGGCAGGAAGCCGCTGATCCGGCGATCCGATCTCGAGCATGCGGTCACGAACGTGCCGCCCAGGGTTCTGGTGAGAACGTGCCTCAAGGCGCCGACGAGGTGGGATGCCGGCTTTGCGGCGTTTGCCCCGGACACCATTGCCTGGCTGGCATCGCTGGGCGTGAAGCTGGTTGGCATTGATGCGGCGTCAGTCGATCCGGCCGACAGCAAGACGCTCGACAGCCATCAGCAATTGCTGGCGCACGATGTGCGCGTGCTCGAAAACCTGGTGCTGGACGAGGTCGATCCCGGCGACTATGAGTTGATCGCCCTGCCGTTGAAGCTCACCCAGGCGTGCGCGTCGCCGGTGCGCGCCGTGCTGCGGTCGTTGCCATGATCACGCGCGAGGACTGCATCCGCCAGGACTCGGGCGATTCGCTGGCGCCGCTCCGCGCGCTGTTTGCGCTGGAAGGCGCCGACGCGGAGGGGGTCATCTACCTGGATGGCAATTCGCTGGGCGTCCTGCCGCGAGCCGCCGCCAGGAGGATTGGCGAGGTGGTTGAAGGGGAGTGGGGCCGTGGGCTGATTCGCAGCTGGAACACCGCCGGCTGGATCACGTTGTCACAGCGAATCGGCGACAAGCTGGCCGCGCTGATTGGCGCGGGCTCCGGCGAAGTGATGGTGGCCGACTCCACCTCGGTCAACCTGTTCAAGGCGCTCAACGCCGCTCGCTTCGTGATGACGCCAGGCAGGACACGGCTCATCTCTGAGGTCACGAACTTTCCGACGGATCTCTACATTGCGGAGACGTTCGCGCGAGAGCACGGGCTCGAATTGGTGCTCGTCGAACAATCCGGCATTGCCGCCCACCTCGACGATCGCGCCGCCATCCTGATGCTGACCCACGTCAACTACCGGACCGGGTTCATGCACGCGATGACGGAGGTGACTCGCGCGGCACACAACGCCGGCGCCGTGGTGATCTGGGATCTCGCGCATTCGGCCGGCGCGGTGCCCGTGAACCTGCGCGAGGCCGGCGCCGACTTCGCGGTTGGGTGCGGCTACAAGTATCTCAACGGCGGACCCGGTGCGCCGGCCTTCATCTGGGCGCATCCCTCACATCTGACGGCGATGGATCGGGAAGACTGGCGCCAGCCGCTCTCGGGTTGGCTCGGACACGCCGCCCCGTTTGACTTCACACCCCACTACCGGCCGGCACGCGGCATCGCCAGGTTCATTTGCGGCACCCCGCCGGTGATTGCCACCGCCGCGCTCGAATGCGGAGTGGACACCGTGCTGGCGGCGGGCGCGCACGGCGGCATGACGGCAATTCGGCAGAAATCCGTGGCGCTGACGGACCTCTTCATGCAGTTGATCGACCAGCGCTGTGCCGCACACGGCTTTACCATCGTCACGCCGCGCGAGGCGGACCGCCGCGGCAGCCAGGCGTCGATTGCGCACCCCCACGCCGGCTACGCGATCACGCAGGCGCTGATCGCCCGTGGCGTAATTGGCGACTTCCGCGCCCCCGACATCCTTCGGTTCGGCTTTACGCCGCTCTACACGCGCTTCGCCGACGTCTGGGACGCCGTCGATCGCCTGGCCGCGGTGATGACGTCGGGCGAGTGGCGCGATCCGCGTTACGCGATCCGGGCCACGGTGACCTGATCGCTGTGGTAGGGTGTGGTCGTGTCGCTGACCACCCTCGACTGGATCATCATCGCGTTGTCGTTGCTGGTGTGCTTCGTGCCGGCCTTGTTTTTCGGCCGGCGCGCCAGTAAGGACACGTCGGAGTTCTTCGCATCGGGACGGGCGGTGCCATGGTGGCTGGCCGGCCTGTCGATGGTCGCGACCACGTTCAGCAGCGACACCCCCAACCTCGTCACCGACATCGTCAGGCGCGACGGCGTTGCCGGCAACTGGGTGTGGTGGGCGTTCGTGCTCACCGGCATGTCGACGGTGTTCTTCTACGCGCGCCTGTGGCGGCGATCCGGCGTGCTCACCGATCTCGAGTTTTACGAGATTCGATATTCGGGGAAGCCGGCGTCGCTGGTGCGCGGCTTCCGCGCGCTCTACCTGGGTCTCTTTTACAACTGCATGATCATGGCCATCGTCAACCTGGCGGCGGTGAAGATTGCCGGCATCCTGTTCGGTCTGGATCGGTGGCAGACCCTGTTGATGGTGGGTTCACTCAACGCCGTGTTCGCGACCTACGCCGGTCTGTGGGGCGTGCTGGTCATCGACATGATTCAGTTCTTCATCAAGATGTCGGCCGTGATTGCCGCGGCCTACTTCGCGGTGATGGCGCCCCAGGTCGGCGGCCTCACGGGCCTGATGGACAAGCTGGCTGAACGCCGCGGCCCGGGCGGGCTCGATTACACCAGCCTGCTGCCGGACTTCAGCAACAACTGGGAGCTCGCCGTCGCCGTCTTCATCATGCCGATTGCGGTGCAGTGGTGGGCGGTGTGGTATCCCGGTTCGGAGCCTGGCGGCGGCAGCTACATCGCACAGCGCATGCTGGCGTCGAAGACCGAGAAGGATGCGTTGCGCAGCGTGCTGTTCTTCAACATTGCGCACTACGTGCTGCGGCCCTGGCCGTGGATCCTGGTCGGCCTCGCCTCGCTGATCGTCTACCCGGAGCTGTCGGACATCCAGAAGGCGTTCCCAGGCCTGGATCCGACGCTGCTTGGCCACGACATTGCCTATCCTGCGATGTTGCGATTCCTGCCCGCCGGCTTCGCGGGTCTGATGGTCGGCGGTTTGATCGCGGCGAATTCATCGACCATCCTCACGCACCTCAACTGGGGCGCGTCGTACCTGGTGCACGACTTTTATCGCCGTTTCATCCGCAGCGACGCGGGCGAACAGCACTACGTGCAGGTCGGCCGGCTGGTCACCGTCGGCTTGTTCCTGGCGTCATCCGCCATGGTCTACCTGATGGACACGGCCCGAGATGCGTTCGGTGTCATCCTCCAGATTGGCGCTGGTACCGGGTTGCTGTACCTGGTCCGGTGGTTCTGGTGGCGGGTGAATGCGTGGTGCGAGATCGTTGCGATGACCAGCTCGCTGCTGGTCTCGATTGCGCTGCTGATTGCAGCACGGAGCGGCGCGGGCGTCAGCGCGCATGCCGGGCTGTTGATCACCGTGATCGTGACCACGATCTGCTGGCTGGCCGCGGCGTATCTGGCGCCGCCGACCGATCGCGCAACGCTCATCGCGTTCTATCGCCGCGTCAGGCCGGTTGGCCCTGGATGGGAGCCGATTCGACGTGAGGCCGGTGACCTGCCTGCCTCCACCGAGGAGAACATTCCGATGGCTCTGGTTGGCTGGTGTGCCGGCTGCCTCAGCGTGTGGTCGGCGTTGTTCACGATCGGCACGCTGCTGTATGGCCGCACCACCGAAGGCCTGTTGCTGGGTGCGGTATTCGTCGTCAGCTCCATCACGCTCGCGTGGGCCATGCGTAATGTGTGGCCCGAAAACAGTGTCAGTCGGTAGCGCGCGACATCACACCGCGCCAGGTCTGCCCTTGGACTTCCGCTGAGGGCGGCGCCGTGACCAACGACACCGCGTAGCCGACGACAACCGTGGCCACCAGCCCGAACGTCGACGGCCAGAAAAAGCTCAGCGAGCTGTGGAACGCCACAAGGTAAGACGACAGCGCGCCGACCAGCCCGCCGGTGAGCGCCGCGGTGCTGGCGCTGCGCGGGCTGAACATGGCCAGCAGGAATATTCCGAACAGTGGTCCGGCAAACGAGTCGGTGACCTTCTTGTTGATCTCGAGCAGCGAGCCAAGGCCCTCGACGTTGCAGGCCAGCGTCGTGCCAATCACACCCATCACGATCGTCGCGATGCGCAATGCCCGCACCTGCTCGGGACCATCGCCGGCGGGCTTGCTGTCCAGGCGCTGAAGCCGGCGCCTCTTGATGAGCCGGTTGTAGAGATCGACCACCAGCACCGAACTGCCGGAGTGAATGGCCGCATCCACACTCGAGAGTGACGCGGCGAGGATGGCAGCGTTGACCAGGCCAACGGCGCCGGCCGGGAAGACCTGCGTCATGAAATACGGCAACAGGCGATCCGACGACAGGCCTTCGGGCGCAGGCGTGCGCTGGAAGTACGCAAACAGCGCCAGGCCCACGAACGTCAGACCGAGCATCCACAACGCATCGCCGGCCGCATTGACGATGAACGCGTGGCGCGCATCTGCGGTGGTCCTGGTGCTCTGCACTCGCAGCGCCATGGTCTGATCGGTGGTGTACTGCGCCATGCGCCCGATGATGACCGCGCACATCAGCGCCGGCACCGTCATTGGCTGCTGGAGGAAGCCGGCGACGCCACCCCCGATTGGCACCCAGAGATCCGTCTTGCCGGCGGCTTGAGCCACCTGCCAGATTTCGCTGACGCCGCCCGGCGCGCTGCCGGCGACGATCCACACCGTGGCGCCGAGGCCGCCGAACATCACGGTGAACTGGATCACGTCGTTCCAGATCACCGCCTGAATGCCGCCGAGCATGGTGTAGAGCGTCACCAGCACTCCGGCGATGACGATCATCACGGTCAGATCGATCGCCCCGCCCGACGCCGCGTGAATGGCCAGGCACGGCACGTACAGGGCGGTGGCCATCCAGCCCACCCGCCAGGCGATGAAGATCACTGCCGCCAGCGTTCGGACCCGCACGTCGAAGCGATCCTCGAGATACTCGTAGATCGAATACACGTTCAGCCGGCGGAAGAACGGGAACGCGACGTACGCCACCCACGGGTAGATGACGAACCACGACAGCGTGCCGAGCGCCAGCACCAGCCCGAACTGGATCGTGGCCGACGGCTGCGTCAGGTAATCGATGCCGCTGTTGAGCGCCGCCATCAGCGACAGGCCCACCGGCAGCCACGAGATCGTGCCGCCACCGATCAGAAACGCATCGAGGCTGGTCTGCTGCCGGGAGAAGTACGCACCGATGCCCGCCAGCAACAGCAGGTAACCGACAATAATGATGAGGTCGAGGGAGGAGAGCGTGGCCATCCGGCCCCGACATCATAAACGTGATAGGAAAGCGACGTGCCGGAACTTCCTGAAGTCGAGTCCGTGCGGCAACTGCTGGAGCCGGCGATGCGCGGCGCGCGGTTCCGGCGGGTGATCCTGAATCGTCCCAACCTCCGCATCCCCTTCCCGAAGCAGTTCATCGAGCGGCTGCGCGGCAACACCGCAACGCAGGTGTCGCGCCGGGGGAAATACCTGACGGTGGAACTGTCATCCGGCGAAACGCTGGTGATGCACCTCGGGATGTCCGGCTGGTTTTACGTGGCGCCGATCGGCGATCGCACGCGCGAGCCGGATCCGCACGATCACGTCGTGTTCGTCATGGCTTCCGGCCAGACCGTGCGGTTCAACGATCCTCGGCGGTTTGGCTTCATGGACCTTGCCGAACCCGGCCGCCTCGGCGACTACCCGTCGCTTCGCAAGCTGGGGCCGGAGCCGCTGTCGCCGGATTTTGACGCGGCGTCGCTGGCGCGCGCCTGCCGCGGCAAGCGGATTTCGCTCAAGGTCGCCCTCCTCGATCAACGCATCGTCGCCGGCCTCGGCAACATCTACGCGAGCGAAGCGCTGCACCATGCCAGAGTCTCGCCCTTCCGCAAGGCATCGTCTTTGGCCACCGCGGCCGGCGCGCCGAAACCGGACGCGGCGCAGCTGGCCAAGTCGGTGAAAGCGGTGTTGGGGAGCGCCATCAGGCGGCGCGAGACCCCCTACGGCTCGGCACGTTTCAAGGTCTACCAACGGGAAGGCGAGCGTTGCCCGCGTGCGGGCTGTCGCGGCACCATCGCACGCGCGTGGCAGGCCGGGCGCTCAACTTTCTATTGTCCGGTGTGCCAGCGATAACGAGCTGGAACGAACGTGGGTGCTTCTATCGGCTCGCCCGGCTCGCGAGCCACCACTTCATCGTCGTGGTGACCAGATCGGCGGCGTCCTGCTGCACGAAGTGGCCGGCCTCTGGCGCCGTGACGATCGTGAGGTCCTTCGCCACCCAGTTCCAGGTGCCCGACAGGCCGTCCGAGTGCAGTGCGGTGTCGCGCAGGCCATGGAACATCAGCACCGGGGCCTGCACCTTCGGCAGATCGGACGCGGTCGGCGGCGCATCCGCGCTTGGATAGTTGCGCTTGTAGTAGTTCAGCATCGCCTCGAAGTCCGACCGGTTGAAGGCGTCGACGTAGCGCTTGCGCGCGGCGGGATCGCGTACCCACCCGGCGAGATTCTCCGCCGTCATCGGCCGGCCGAAGAACACGGTTGGATCGGCCGGCGCCTTCTCCTGGAAGGTCCGCGCATAGGCGCTGTTCTTCTTCTGCTCGGCGTTGTTGCGCAGCTCGCGCGTCAGACCGTTCGGGTGCGGCAGGTTGAGGATCACCAGGTGCTCGGTCATCTGCGGCACATGCATCGCAAACTGCCAGGCCACCATGCCGCCCCAGTCGTGGCCGACAATGGTGGCGCGCTCGCGGCCGATGTGGCGGATCACCGCTGCGACATCGGCGACCAGCAGCTTCATGTCGTAGTGCTCGACGCCCTTGGGCTGGTCGCTCAGGTTGTAGCCGCGCTGATCGATCGCCACCACCTGGAACGACTGCGACAGCGCTTCCATCTGGTGCCGCCACGAGTACCAGAAATCCGGGAACCCGTGAATCATCACGACCAGCGGTCCCTTGCCGAGCGACGCGTAGTGAATCTTCACGCCGCCTTCGGAAATGGCGGTGGCGTGCGTCACCCGGTCGAACACATCGGCTGGCTGTTCCGTGGTGGCGCCCACCGGGGCTGACGTGGCGAGAATCCCGCCGGCGACGGCGGCGCAGAGCAGGCGGAACCAGCGCTTCATCGTGCACTCCTCGATGAGCAGCATGATAGCGCATGGCTGCCCGGCTGTTTGGGCGATCGCTGCCTCGCGCTACTCCCTGTTGGCCAGGAGTTCGGAGAACGACAGCGCTCCTCCGAAACGCGCGTCGAGTGCCGCGACACGCGCAGGCACCACGTCTTCCGCGGGCAGGCCGCCTTCTGTCGCGATCACGACCTTGTTCGCCGCGGGCGGACAGCGGTACACGACTGCGTGGCCGAACGCGGTCGCAACCGCCGTCACGTCGTCTGCCATCGAGTCGTGCTGGTTGATGTTGAACGCGACCACGCCGCCGGGCGCGAGCGTCTGCCTTAGGCGCCCGAGAAACTCGAGTGTCTTGAGCCGGGTCGGAACTCCCACCGTGTCGGTGGCGTCCGACGGCCTCAGGAACGCGTCCATCAGGATCAGGTCGTATCGGTTCGAGGTGGTCTCGATGAATCGAAACGCATCGGCGGTGTGGACCACGACGTTCCCGCTGGTGCGCACCCCGAAGTACTGGTCCGCGAGACGGACGACTACGGGATCGATCTCGACGGCGTCGATCTGCACTTGCGGATCGTGGTGGGTCAGGAAGCGCACCATCGCGCCACCGCCCAGGCCGACAATCAGCACGCGGCGCGGCTGGGGCTGATAGAGATAGCTCGCGAACATGCTGCGGGCGTAGGCCGACACCAACCTGTGCGGCGCGGTCAGTCTGAGCCGGCTTTGCACGGCCTCCTGGCCGTTGTCGCGCACGAACGTCAGGGCGCGAATGTCGCCGTCCCGGCGAATGCGGATTCTGGAAAACTCCGACGTTTCTTCGTGCTCGAGGGTCCCCAGCGGCGATGAAGACGACCACCAGACCAATAGCGCGGCGCCTGCCGCGAACAACACCACCGCCAGGAGCGCCGGAATGGCGACGCGGCGTCGCGGCTGATGTGGGGCGTTCGATTTGGCGGTGCCCATTCTCCAACCATTGTGGCAGAGACGCGGACGGGGCCGAACCGCCGGCATGAATTCGGGAGCCGCTCAGTTCCCCCCTGGCACGAACTAATTCCTGCTCGAGTACAATTACGGTTTCAAGGAGCTTTCATGACGCAGAGAATGACCGGCCGGATCGTACTGACGCTGATGGGTGTCGTGTTCTCAACCGCAGCGGCGATGGCCCAGGCACCGGCCGCACCGGCGCCGCAGGCCCTGACCTACGAAATGGCCGTCCAGGTGATTGATGCCGCGGAGGCGGAGGCGCGCAAGAACAAGTGGAATGTGACGATTGTGGTCACCGATGCCGCCGGCATGCCGGTGGTGTTGCGCCGGTTGACGGGGGCCAGCCCCCGTTCGTACGACATCGCGATGCGCAAGGCCGCGACCGTGGTGGCGGCGAAGATGACCACGGCCGAGTACGGCGCGCAGGTCAAGGCGAAAACCGTCACGGAAGTGCCGAATGGCATCACGTTCGCCGGCGGCGTGCCGATCATGAGCGGTACGGAACTGATCGGCGCCGTGGGCACGAGTGGTGTGACGGCGGCGCAGGATGAGATCATTTCCAGGGCCGGCGCAACGGTTATCAAGTAGCAGGGGAAGCCGGCCCGGGATTCGACAGTTCTGGGCCGTTTTCCTATAATGGGAGGTTTCAACCCCTGCTGGGAGGTCGTTCAACGGTAGGACAGCGGACTCTGACTCCGCTTATCGGGGTTCGAATCCCTGCCTCCCAGCCATCCGCCTTCGCCGCGCCGAGAACTCAGGCGCGGCTATGGCGAGATGTCTCGCCGAAGCCCGAAGGGCGGAGGCGGACGCCTTCGAATTGTCTGATCGCCACTTGACGGCGCCGCACGAATCGAAGTGCGTGCCTTTGCCGTCATCGTGCAGATTCGTTCACGAATTCAGTTGGCGCGTGTCGTGCGTAGTCGGTTCACATGCATGGCATCGAGAAACGGACCGTCTACATACTCCCCAGCGACACCGATCCTTCACAGCACTACGTCGGCATCACCAGTGACTTGCGTAAACGGATCCGGACGCGCGTTCGCGACTCGGCACTTCGGGCGCTGACTAAGGTTAGATCCTCCGGCGCGGTGCCGGTGAATGGGAACGGGACGGGTGGGTGGCGGCGCACGATTCCTCTTTTCACATCGTGTATCGTTCGGGGATCATCGGCCTCGCTTGGCTGGTCGCCGCCAATTTCCTGGTCATCCTGGAAGTCCCGTGTACGGCTGTCCCATTGTGGGCGTTGTACGGAGCGACGTACGCGTATAATCGTCAGTCAAAAGAAAAAGAACAGTCAATCACGCAATGAAGTACGTCGCGCGTAACACGCCAGCCGCGTTGATTTGCGCCGGCGAGGCCTTCGAAGACTTGATCTTCGTCGGCCTCGACCGCCTTCCGGCACCGGGCGAGGAAATCAAGACCGACCAGTTCACCGCCACCTTCGGCGGCGGCGCCATCATTACCGCCGTCACCGCCGCGCGCCTCGGCATGAACACGACCTTGATCAGCGCCTTGAGCGCCGCCGCCTGCGTCCGTCTGAAGAAGGAGCGCGTCCGGATCACGAATCTCCGCAAGAATAACGAACCGCACGCGATCACGGCCGCACTCTCGACCGGCCACGATCGCGCGTTTGTCACCTATAACGGAATCAATTCAACAATCGCGCAACGTCTCGCCCGGATGATCCCGGGACTACGAGCCACGCATATCCATTTGTGTTTTTGTCCGCACGAGTGTCATCGCTGGGCCCGAATAATCGCCCAACTGCGCGATCGGCAAATCAGCACGTCATGGGACTTCGGCTGGGATGACTCATTGCCACACGCCCCGGGGTTCTTCGATCTCATCGACTCACTCGACTTCGTCTTCGTCAACGAACACGAGGCGCGTCTCTACAGCGGCACGCCAACCATCGCGGCGTCAATTCCGCGTTGGCGTGAGCGCAAGGCCATCACCATCATCAAGATCGGCGAGGAAGGCTCGGTGTGGGTCGCGCCAGATCGGGAAATCCTCGTCACCGCGCCAACGGTCAAGGTGGTCGACACCACGGGCGCCGGCGATTCATTCAACGCCGGGTTTCTGGTCGCGTGGATGAAGGGCAAATCGCCCGAACAGTGCCTCGCCGCAGGCAATAAGGTCGGCGCAGCGTCAACCACGAAGGCGGGCGGCATTTGAAGATCGCCATCATCGGTGGGGCCGGCATGCGCGTCCCGCTGCTGGCCGGCGGCCTGGCGCGATCGGATCTGCGCATTTCCGACATCGCACTATTTGACATCGACAACACCCGCCAGCAGGTCATCGCGGATCTTGCGGCACAGATGGCGCCAGGGGTCCGCGTTCGCAGCGAACAGTCGGTAGAATCGGCGATCGCGGGCTCGGCGTTCGTCATTTCGAGCATTCGCGCCGGCGGCATGCAGCAGCGCGCCCGCGATGAAGCCGCGGCCATCGCGCTCGGCGTGGTGGGCCAGGAAACTGTTGGACCGGTGGGCTTCGCCATGGCGCTGCGGACCATTCCTCCAATGGTCGAGTACGGCCGCCTCGCCGCCCGCCTCGCGCCGCGCGCGTGGCTGATCAACTTCTCGAATCCGGTCAGCATCATCACGCAGGCGGTGCACCAGCACACATCGGCGAAGCTGTTCGGCATCTGCGACACGCCGATGGAGATGTTCGAAGACGCGGCGCACGCGCTCGGCGTGCCGGCCAGCGCGTGTTCCTACGATTACTTCGGTCTCAACCATCTCGGCTGGCTGCGCGATGTGCTGTTCGACGGCGAAGGCCAGATGCATCGGATCTGGAATGACGACGCGCGGTTGCGGTCGGCGTATCGGAGGCCGCTGTTCGAGCCGGAGCGTCTGCGAACACTGCAGCTGCTTCCGACAGAGTATCTCTATTACTACTATCGCCCTGACGTCGCACTCGCGAGCATGAAGAAGTCCGGCTCGAGCCGCGGCCAGCAGGTCGCGCGGTTGACGGACGAGTTCTTCGGGTCACGACCCGATCTCAAGCGCTACCAGGAGTACTTGGCCGCTCGTGACGGTAGCTATATGACAATTGAAACCGGTGAAACGAAGCCTCGCGTAAAACCCGATTGGGCCGAGCTCTCCGGTTACGATCGCATCGCCGTGATGACGATGAGAGCCATCGTCCATGATCAGGGCGCACTCCTCCCGCTCGACGTGGCCAACCAAGGCACGCTGCCGTTCCTCGAAGACGACGATATCGTTGAAATGCCGTGCCGCGTCGACCGCAACGGGCCGCGGCCGCAGCCTGTGGCCCCGATTCCGCAGCATCCGCGCCAACTGATCGAGCAGGTGAAGGCGTACGAGCGCGCCACCATCAAGGCCGCGTTGGCCGGCGATCGCCAGGAGGCCATTGACGCCCTCGCGTTGAATCCCTTGGTGCCGTCTCGACAGAAAGCTGCCCAACTGGTCGAGGCCCTGTTGTGACCGAGTTGAAACGGGCAATGGGACTATTGGAGGCCACGGCCACCAACGTGATCTCGATGGTGGGGGTGGGGCCCTTTCTGACGATTCCCTTCATGGTTGCAGCCATGAACGGGCCGCACGTGATCTACGCCTGGATTGCCGGCCTCGTGCTCGCCCTCGCCGACGGTCTCGTCTACGCGCAGCTCGGCGCGGCGCTGCCCGGCAGCGGCGGCGGCTATTTATACCTGCGCGAAGCCTTCAAACCGTTCGGCCTCGGCGGCCTGATGGCGTTTCTCTTCATCTTCCAGACCATTCTGGTGGCGCCGCTCTCGGTGGCGGGCGGCGCCGTGGGCTTCGCCGACTATCTGCAATTCGTGCGGCCGGTCGCGCCGCTGACGCATCACCTGATCGCGGCGTTGGTGTGCGTGGTTTCCACGGCGCTACTCTGGCGCAACATCGAGGACATCGGCCGGCTCGCTGTGGCGATGCTCGTCGTCGTGCTGATCACCGTCGGGTGGGTGATTGTCGCGGGCCTGTTCAGCTTCTCGCCGGCACAGGCCTTCGACTTTCCTTCCCTCGCGTACGACTTTGGCAGCACCAACCTGTGGCTCAGCATCGGTGCCGCCTCGGTGCTGGCGATGTACAGCTATGGCGGCTACAACCAGGTCTGTAACATCGGCGGTGAGATCAAGGATGCCGAACGCACCATCCCCCGCTCGATCGTTCTGTCGACCTGTCTCGTCGCCACGCTCTACATGCTGATGACCATCGTCATTGTCGGCATGATCCCGTGGGAGGAAGTCAGGGAATCGCGAACGGTGGCGTCCGCGTTCATCGAACGCACCTTTTCGGATCCGCAAGCCGGCCGCATGGCCGGCATCGCGATGACGACGCTGATCCTCTTTGTCGCCGCCTCGTCGCTGTACGCCACCATCCTCGGCTACTCGCGCATCCCGTACGCGGCAGCCAAGGACGGCGACTTCTTCCGCGTCTTCGCCCACGTCCACCCGAAGAAGCAGTGCCCCGATGTGTCGCTCGCGACCATCGCGGTGATCTCGATCCCGTTCTGCTTTTTCACGCTCGGACAACTGGTGAGCTGGCTGATTCAGGTCCAGGTGCTGCTGCGGTTCATCTGGCAATGCGCGGCCGTCATCCTGCTGCGCCGCTACCGCCCCGACATCCCGCAGCCGTTCACGATGTGGCTCTACCCGTGGCCCGCGATCCTCTCGGGGGCGCTGTGGCTGTTCATCTTCTTGACGGGTCCTTGGGAGGGCATCGTGTTCTCGGTCGCGTTTCTACTGGCGGGGGTTGCCGCCTACCGGTTGTTTGTTCAGGGCAAGTAGGTTTGCGGTGATCCGATACGCGCCGGCCACTCCGTATGGGAGCTGGCGATGCAGCGCGTACGCGAAATAGGTCCACGTTCCCTTGCCGACTCGAGCCGTCAGCCAGCCGCCGCTTTGTGGCGGCTGGCCCTTGTCGTGGGTCGAGATCATCGGCGTATACGAGGCATCCCACTTCGCGAAGAACTTCGAGCCTCGCTGTTCGACCCAGTCGTCGAAATCGTTCGCGGTGATGCGGTTCGGCCACGTGAACGCCTGGTGCTGCGGCGCGAGGATCGTCACCGGTGAGTCCTCCTCCGATACTTCCTCCGCGCTGCGCAGCAGCTCGCCGCGGAATGGCGCAAACGTGTTCGGCACCAGCTCCTGCGTGTTGTAGAGCACCACCATGTTGCCGCCGCTGCGGACGTAGTCGAGCAGCCGCGAATTGTAGGTCTTGAGGTCGTCGCGCACCGCATACGCGCGCGTGCCGGTCATGATGGTGTCGTATTGCGACAGATCGGCCGCGGCGAGGTCGCGCTCGGTGAGGAGCGTGACCTGCGCGCCGAGCTGCTGCAGCCCGATCGGCACCTGATCGCCGATGCCCATGATGTAGCCGACCTTCAATCCGGCGACCGTGGTCACATTCACACCACGCACGATGGTCGTAGCGTCGCGATACAGGTAGCGCAGCTCGAGGTCGCGGTGATCGATCAGCTCGTAGCCGTCGCGATATTCGCCGCGCCCGTCGGTCGCCACCGCATCGATCTGGTAGGCCTGCGCGCCCATCGCGCCGGGCCGGACCGCAAACCTGAACGACGCCCGCTCACCGGCTCGCTCGAACCTGAACGCCTGCGATCCCGGCTTGGCTGTCCAGCCTTCAGGCAGCCGCAGTGTCAATTGACCGAAGGACGGTGTGTCGGCGTTGTGCAGTAAGGCGACCTCGACATCCAAGGTTCGGAGAGCGACGGCTTTCTCGTCCGCCGAAGCGCCGGCAGGCGCGAAAGCGGAAGCCGTCGCTGTTTCCAGAGGAACAACCGCGTGACTCGGCGTCAGGCTCACGGCAATCCTCGGCACCGATCGAATGTCACGCAGTACATCGCCGTACGGCAGTTTGGCTTCCCTGCGCTTCACCGTCTCTCGAATCTCAATCGGAACATCGCCGATCATGTATCTCGCCGCGGCCACGAGCGGCGGCGGGCTCACCGGTGTGCTGAAGTGGCTGGGATCGCGCAGCGTATAGCGCGACTCCTGCAACCCGCTGCGGAAAAAGTACGGCCGCGTGCCGTGCGCGACGTCGTTGGCGAGCGTGACCGTCGTGGTCAGCGTGGCCTGCTGGTGCCGCTGGAGATCCGGCTCCCCGGTCAGTGTCGCCGCCTTGACGTTCCACCCGCGATCACCCTCGATGGTAATCGCGACACTGGATACGGCAATGCCGCCGCGATTCGCCAGTCGCGCGCGCACCTCGAACGTCTGCCCGGGCACGGGCGCCGCCATCAGCGCCGGCGGCGCGAATGCTGCGCCAGGACCAGTCGGCTCAGGCGCGCCCGCAGGCTGCGCCAGTGCCGTCAGCTCGACGCCGTTGGCGGCGTTGATCGCATCCTGGAATTGCTGCTCCTTGATGCGCATCAGGTGGCGCACTTGCGGATCGACCGCCGAGGCCAAGACCTGCCGCGTGAGCTTCAGTCCCTGCACCAGCGCCGGCACGCTGGCTGACGGCTCGGTGACGCGGAACGCGGCGAATGCCCGTGCCACCTCGTCATCGATCGGCTTTCCACCCGCACCGATCGCCGCTTCGATGTTCTTCGGCAGCGCATCGAGCAGCGAGTGCTCCTTGGTGCCTTGCCCCGTCGCCCCCACACCAGCGGCGAGTTTGTAGTAACCGTAATTGGGTCCCGTGCCCGGCGTGAACCGTCCGCTGTTCTGCGAGCGCTGGAAGCTCAAGCCACGGCGGGCAAAGTTGTCGTACGAGTCGCCGAGGATGGGATCGTACTCGCCGCTATCGACGCGGACCGTCCAGTCCTCGTTCGGCCGCACGCCGCCGATGTAGACCTTCGCCGGGGACCAGGGTTGCAGGCCGTCCTCGAGCTGATCGGGATACCGGCTCCGATCGCCGGCGGCGAGGAACGCCTCCTGCGCCACCACACCGGCCGCCTGGTGATTGCCGTGCCCGTCGCGATCGGTTCCCTGGAACCGCGACAGGATGATGGTCGGCCGCTCCATGCGGACGATGCGGACGACGTCGCCGAGGACGGTGTCGCGTCCCCACTTGGCCATCGCTTCCTCGAGAAGCTTCGAGAAGCCGTAATCGACAACCGTGGTGAAGTACTGTTGATCCACGCCGTAGTAGCGATTTGACACCATCAGCTCTTCGGTGCGAATCAATCCGAGCGCATCGAATAACTGCGGACCGATGGCGTTGTCGCCCGACTCGCCGCGATTGAGCGTGAGCAGCGTCACCCGCGCCCCGTCGCCCCGGCTCAATTTCGCCAGCACGCCGCCGTGCTCGTCATCCGGATGCGCGGTGATGTGCATCACGCTCACGGTGGTCCGCAGCTTGAGCATCTTCTGCCACACATCGGCAGCACCTTCATACCGCGGAACCGACTGCGACCGCGCGATCGCGACCGAGGTCAGCAGGATTGCAAGCAATGAGAATCTGCGCATCTCAGAAATAGAATTTGAACGCCAACTGGATCTCGCGCTGATCGCCAATCGAGCTGGTGATGCGTCCGAACGTCCCCAGGTTTGAAATATTCGCCGCCGGGAATCCGTAGTTCACCCAGTTGAACAGGTTGAAGGTCTCAACGCGAAGCTCTGCCCGTCGCTCCGAGCCGAGGCGGATCGATCGGAACACCGACAGATTCATCGACTTCGATCCCGGCCCGCGCACGGTATTGTTGGCGCAATTGCCGTAGGTCCTCGTCGTCGTCGGCGCGAACGCGGCCGGATCCATCCACGAGTCGATCGTCTGGTTCCACCCGTTCGGCACTGCGTCCCCGAGGCAGTTGGCGCGTGAGATGCGGCCTGGTCCGGTGCCGGCCTGGTCGGTGGCCGTCACCGTGAACGGCCGGCCGGCGCTCAGCGTCAGGATGCCGTTCACCGACCAGTTGCGCGCGAATGCGCCCAGCGCGCCCTGTGGATCGAGCGCCCGCCCCGCGCCGAACGGCAGCTCGTAGATGAAGCTGGTGACCAGCCGATGCGGGATATCGAAGGAGAGCAGGCCGTAATCCTTCTGCATCTCGTAGGCCGAGCGCGGGAAGTTGCCGACCGCGCCGCCGCCGGCGCTCAGGTGATCGAGGAAGTCGCCCAGCGCCTTGCTCCAGGTGTAGGCCATCGTGTACGACAGCCCCCGGCTCATGCGGCGCTGCACGCGCATCTGCAGCGCGTCGTAGTCGGCGCGGCCGTTGGTGACGATCTGTTCGAGGAACGCGTTGCCGTAACCGTACTGCGCGTACGGGAACACCACCGTGTTGCCCTGGATGACGCCTTCATTGAGGTTGCGCAGCCGCCGGCCGTTGCGCGTGCGGTTGCCGACATATTCAATCGCGCCCACCATGTTCTCCGCGAACTGAAATTCGGGCCCGAAGCTGAACTGATGGACGACGGGCGTATCCTGTTCCGGGTCCTGGATGCGCCACTGCACGATCGCCGGGTTGACCGTCGACGGATTCAGCGGCGTAAACCCCCGCGCAAAGGTGAATGCCGGCGCTTCTGCGCCGCTGTTGGCCGTGATCGACGCATCTACCAGCTGTGGGAGGTTCAGACCAAGCTGACTCTCGCTGCCGTAGCGATCGAACTGCTGATAGAAGATGCCGTAGCCGCCGCGGAACACGAGGCGATCCGTCACGCTCCAGCTGACGCCGAGTCGCGGGGCAATGTCGTCGCGATCGGGATGGATCAGGGCGCGATCGAAAATGCTGCCGTCCTTGGCCGTGAACGTCCGGCCCGTTGCGGGATCGAGGTTCGTCAGCAGGTTGTTGCGGTCGAGCAGCGGCGTGAATGCCTCGTAACGGATGCCGAGCGACACCGTGAGGTGCGATCGCGCGCGCCAGCTGTCTTGCGCGTAGAGCTGCCAGCCGTTCGCATAGAGGTTGGGCTCGTGGAACAGCGTCAGCCGCTGCGCGCTGGCCAGGCCGAGCAGGAAGTCGCCGAAACCGAAGCCGGTGTAGCGGCCGTCGGGAAAATTCAGCTCGCCGTTCAGCGATCGAAGGTCGATGTAGCGCAGGTTGTCACGGCGGAACTCGGCGCCAAACTTCATCGCGTGGCTGCCCTTCTGCCATGTCAGATGGTTGGCGAACTGAAACACGTTCGAGTCCTGGAACTGCGGCCGGAAGAACGGTCCGCCGATGCGCGCCACGCGCGCGATACCAGTGTGCGGCAGGCCGCCATAGAACCGCGGGTCCTGCGGCACGCCGCGGATGCCGTACTCCGCGCTCACATCGCGGCCGAACGCCAGGTGCATCACGTCCGATCGCACCTTGTTGAACGACCCGCGCAGCTCGTTGAACATCGTCGCGCCGAATACTCGTGACCAGCCGGCCACCGCGCTCTGGCCTCGGTTGAGGATGTCGCTGGAGAAATCGCCTGACGCCACCGGATCTTCGAGCACCGGCGGCTCCAGACGCGCGGTGTTCTGGAAGCTATAGCGCGCGAACACCGAGTCGCTGCCCGAGCCGATGCGGTGATCGACACGAATGTCGAACTGATTGACATCGTTGTTCAGGATGCCGTTCGAAATGAAGTTGTTACTGAAAAAGCCGGTACCGGGAACGTTCGGTGCCGGGAAGAGACTCAACATCCGCACGGCCGTGGGATCGAAACATGACCGGTCGATCGTCTTGGCCATGGCGTTGACGCACCCCGCCGCCACGAACGAATTGCTCGCCACCATGTTGCCGGTCAGTTCGGAGAGGTCTCCGGCCTTCATTCGCGCCGTCGGCACCGTCGCCGTTTGCGACAGCGATCGCTCGGTGCGCGATGACTGATAATCCCCAAAAAAGAACGTTCGGCCGCGGACGATGGGGCCGCCGAAAGTGCCGCCGGCGATCAACTGATTGAAGGGCCCTTTCGGACGGCCGGCGCGGTTGTTGTCCCAGGTGTTCGCATTCAGCGATTCATCGCGGATGAACGCGAACGCCGACCCGCGGAAGTCGTTGGTGCCCTGTTTGATCGACGCGTTGATCACCGCGCCGGCCGCCTTGCCGAACTCCGCGGAATAGGTGCGCGTCTGCACCTTGAATTCCTGCAGCGCATCCACCGGCGGCGCCACCACCTGCGGGCTTCGTTCCTGCAGGTTGGTCGAGAACGAGTTGTTGTCGGCGCCGTCGAGCGTGTAGTTGTTCCACGTCGCGTAGTTGCCGTTGGCGTTGAAGAACGTGTCTTCGCCGCGGCTGGTGATGCCCGCCGGCGCCGACACCACGCCCGGCGTCAGAAACGCCAGCTCCGAATAGCGGCGACCGAGCAGTGGCAGATCCTGCACCTGCCGCTGCTCGACGATGTTGCCGATGTCGGCGGTCTGGGTTTGCAGCAACTCACTGCGTCCGGTGACCGTCACCTGTTCGGTGATCGCGCCCACGCTCAGCTGCAAGTCCACCTGCCCTCGCGTCTGCACGTTCACGCGCACACCCTGCCGGATCGCGCGGCGGAAGCCCGGCAACTCGGCCGCGACGTCGTAGGTGCCGACCCGCAGCCCGGGAAAGATGTATTCGCCGCTCGCATTCGTCACCGAGCTCGACGCCACGCCGGTGGCCTGCTGCGTCACCGTCACCGTGACGCCCGGCAGAACCCCGCCGCCCTCGTCAATGACCCGTCCGACGATGGTTCCGGTATCGATTTGCGCGAAGGCGATTGAACTGACGGTCAGGAAGGAAACGACGGACAAGACAAGCGTGCGGCACCGCATACGCACCTCCCGGAATCCGGGAAGTATAACAGGAGGCAATTGTTCGGTTGCCGGTCGTTTGAAAGAGGAGGTTGCGCGACAGTACTGACCGCGCCCAATCAACTGCGCCGGCGGCGTCGCGTTTCGGTTTCCCAGGAGCGGCGGGCGGCCTGCACCGCCGGCTGCTCTGAAACTTCGGCCACGGGCACGTCCCACCACGACTCGTATCCGGCGACACCGTGATTCGGATCGACGCGCGCGTAGACCACCGCTGTCCGGTCGGCATCGCGCGCCGATTGCAGCGCCGAATCCAGCGATGCGCGATCGCGTGCCCGATACACTCTCGCGCCGAGTGATTCGGCATTGGCGGCAAGATCGATGGGCACCGTGTAATCGAACTGCGTGCCGAAGCCGCCCGATCCGATCGACCGCGAGAGGCTCCCGATGCTGGCGTAGCCGCTGCTGTCGAGCAGGACGATGATCAGTTTGCAGCCTTCCTGAACGGAGGTGACAATCTCCTGCGCCATCATCAGGTAGGAGCCGTCGCCGACCATCACGTAGACCTCGCGCGCCGGGTCGGCCATTTTCACGCCAAGCCCGCCGGCGATCTCGTACCCCATGCACGAGTAGCCGTACTCGAGGTGATAGGAGTTCGGCGTCGTGGCGCGCCACAGTTTGTGGAGGTCTCCAGGCAGGCTTCCGGCGGCGCAGACCACCACATCGTTCGGCCTGACGACCGCATTCACGGCGCCAATCACCTCGGCCTGGGCAAACGGTGCGGCGCTGCGTTGCGCGTACAGACGATCCACTTCGGCGTTCCAGTCGCGCCGCGCCGCCTCGACGGTGGCGCGATACTCGGCACCCGTGCGATAGCCGGCCGCGGCCGCGCCAATCTCCTCCAGGGCGACGCGCGCATCGGCAATCACCGCAATGGCGCCGCGCTTGAACGCGTCCATTTCGCACACATTGACGCCGACGATCTGCGTGCCCGGCCGCCCGAACAGCGTGTTCGACATCGTCGGGAAGTCAGCCAGCCGGGTGCCAACGGCAATCACGAGGTCCGCCTGCCGGGCGATGCGATTGGCTGCGGACGTCCCGGTCACGCCGACGCCGCCGAGCGCCAGCGGATGGTCCCACGGCATCGCGCTCTTGCCGGCCTGCGTTTCGCAGACGGTGACCCCGCAGGTTTCGGCGAACCGGCGCAGCGCATCGGACGCTTCGCTGTAGAGCACGCCCCCGCCGGCGACGATCAGCGGGCTGCTGCTGTTCCGCAGCGCGGCGGCCGCCCGTGCAATTGCGGCAGTGTCGCCACGCTGGCGGGGGATGGTCCACGCACGTGGTTCAAAGAATCCCTCGGGATAGTCGAACGCCTCGGTTTGCGCATCCTGCGGCAGCGCGAGGGTCACGGCGCCGGTTTCCGACGGCGACGTCAGCACGCGCATGGCTTCCGGCAACGCGGCCATCAATTGCTCCGGCCGATACAGGCGATCCCAGTAGCGCGACACCGGCCGCAGGCAGTCATTGACCGACACGTCCTGCGAGCCCGGAGATTCGAGTTGCTGCAGCACCGGTGCGGGAACGCGGCTGGCAAAGATGTCGCCGGGAAGCAGCAGCACCGGGACGCGGTTGATCGTCGCGCCCGCGGCGCCCGTGACGAGGTTCGTCGCGCCGGGCCCAATCGACGTCGTGCACACGAGCGTACGCAGCCGGTTCGACATCTTCGCGAACGCCGCGGCGGTGTGCACCATCGCCTGCTCGTTGCGGCACTGGTAGTAGCGCAACGCACCATATTGATCGAGCGCTTGGCCGATGCCAGCGACGTTGCCGTGGCCGAAGATGCCGAACACGCCGGCAAAGAACGGCTGGCGGCGGCCGTCACGTTCGCTCGACTGCACGGCCAGGTAACGCACCAGCGCCTGGGCCAGCGTCAGCCGGCTGGTGGCTCGCGCCTCGTGCCTCGTGCCGGGGATCATTGGGAATCGGGGTTGGGAATCATGACCTCGCGAACCAGGGCGCGGAGATCGTCGCACGCGCCAAGGAACTGCCGCAGCGTGCGGCGAGCCGGCGGAAAGGCGTCGAACTGATCGATCGACAGGGCGTCCGGCTCGTAGGCCCGGACGAAATCGGGAAAGCGGCGCCTCAGGTCGTCGACGATAGCCGGCTCGACGGGTGTGTCGATGCGCGCGCGCACCGGAATGTCGCTCGCCGCGAATCGCCGCTGCCACGCATACGGCGGTGAGATCACCACGTCGCCGCCGATCAGCTCGCTCCAGTGCATGTGATTTCGAAACGCCGCGGCGAGCAGCCGCACGCGGTAACCGCGCTCGCGAAACAACGCGTAGGCGCGCTTGAATACGGCGACGCCCGCCCATTCCAGATGGCCGGGGTCGGTGACGATGCCCGTCTTCTCCATCACGACCTTCAGCCAGTCGTCGAGGCGGCCGAGCATGATCGTGCACACCGGGCCCATCCGCGAAATGTCGTGCCCGCCGTCCGTGCGGGCGCGCAGTCCGCGCTCCACCGCCTCCGCCACCGCAAGACATTGCGCCAGCGTGAACGACACCGTGGCGTTGATGCTGATGCCGCGCGCCGTCGCGGCTTCGATCGCCGCCAGGCCCGCGCGCGTGGCGGGAATCTTGACGAGCATGTTCGGCGCGAGCGCGGCAAAACGCCTGGCCTGCTCGACGATGGCGCCGGCATCGCGGTAGAGACGCGGATCGGTTTGAATCGACAGCCGGCCGTTGCGCCCGCGATGCGACTCGAACGTGGTGTGCAACACGCCTGCGGCATCGATCGACAGTGCCTCGACCGCCGCCCACGCGATCGCATCTTCCGTGGCTTGCGATTGTTCGCCGACCAGCGCGGCGATGCGCGGACGCCACTCGGCGATTCGCGATTTGATTACGGTGTGCGCGATCACCGGATTGCATGTCGCGCCGACACCGCCCTGCTCAATGCTCCAGCCGAGCTCGTCGGGATCGGCCGAGTCGTTCCACAGACACGTCGGCGTTGTCTGTGTCATCTCGTGCAGCGGGCTCTTCCACTTCGACGCTGTGGGCACGGCCCGAATCATAGACCCAAGCCGCGCAGAAAATCGCGGCTGCGTTGTGCGCTGGCCTTCGGCGAACCGTCGCCCGGGAACACGTCCTGTTCGACGACGATCCAGCCGGCGTAGCGTGCGTCCGTCAGCGCGTCGGCAAGGGCCGCGAAGTCCACAACGCCCTTGCCGAGCTCGCAAAACAGCCGCGACCGGACCGCTGCCAGGTAGCCGAGGCCGGTGTGCCTCGCCGCGGTGGCGACATCGAAATCGCAGTCCTTGAAGTGGACATGCCACACCCGTTGCCGATGCGCGTGCCACACAGTCAAGGGATCGCCGCCGCCATACACAACGTGGCCGCTGTCGAGCACCAGGCCGACGCGCTTGTGATTGGTCAACTCCATGAGCCGGTCGATCTCGTCGGGCGTCTCCACGTAGCCGCCGCAGTGCGGATGGAACACGGTCCGCAGCCCGGTTTGCTGCGTCACCGCGTCGGCGACCGTATCCACACCTGCCGCCAGCGTCATCCATCCCTCGTCTGACAACCCGTGTTCCGGCCGGATCCGCCCGGCATGTTGCTCACGAACCGCGACTGACCCGTTGTCGTCGGCGAGCACGATGAACGCTGCGGGGAATCCCGCGTCACGCATCAAGGCCGCGGTGCGAACTGCCGTCGCGGCGCCGGCGTCGTGGGCGGCGCGATCGGCGAACGCCACCGGAACAAACGCGCCGACCAGCTCCAATCCGCGCCCCGTGATCTCGGCGTTGAGCCGCGCCGGCGCGGTCGGCATGAACCCCCAGTCGCCGAGCTCGGTGCCCGCGTAGCCGGTGTCGCGGATCTCGTCGAGCACTGTCTGGTATCCAGACGGCGGCGCCATGCCGTCGAATTCGAGCACACCCCACGAGCAGGGAGCGTTGGCGATGCGAATCGTACGAGGTCTCGAGGGCTCCACGTTCATGCTTTCAAGGCTGAGCCTCGCCAGTGATAGTATCGCCGCCGTTGCCCACACGCGTGCTGTTTGAAGCCACGCCGATCGCCCCCACACGCACCGGGACGGCGATCGAGATCACTCGCGCCAGGGCGGGTTGGAAATTCGTGCACTTCGCGGTGCGGCATATCGCCCCCGGCAAGCCGTTCGCCGGCCGCACCGGCACGGATGAATGCTGCCTGGTGCTGCTCGCCGGGCGCTGTCGGGCCGTTTTCAACGGACGCGAGGCCGCCCTCGGTCCTCGCGCGAGCGTGTTTTCCGGCTATCCCCACGCTCTCTACCTGCCGCCCCATACCGATTTCCGCATTGACGCCGACGAGGTCACCGAGCTGGCCGACGGCCGCGCGACCGTGCCGCGTCGTCTCGCCACCACGCTTGCACCGCGGGTGATCCGACCGGAAGACTGCGGATTCGAGATTCGCGGCGGCGACAACGCCACGCGCCAGATCGTCGACATCATCCGTCCAGATTTTCCGGCGGCGCGGCTGCTGGTGTGCGAGGTCTACACGCCGGCAGGCAACTGGTCGAGCTACCCGCCGCACAAGCACGACGTCGACCGGCCGCCGGGCGAAGTGAAGCTCGAGGAAATCTACTACTACCGCTTCGAACATCCCGATGCCTACGGCATCCAGCGTCTGTATGATCGCCGCTCGGATCGCGCGCTGACGGTTCGTCACGGCAACGTGGTGCTGATTCGATCCGGTTATCACCCGTTTGTCACGGCGTATGGGTATAACGCTTATTACCTGAACGTGCTGGCAGGAAACCACCGCTCGATGGCAGCGAGCGACGACCCGCGGTACGCGCAGTTCCGGTCGTGGCCTGCGCCTGATGGGCGGGTGCCGATCGTCGTCAAACCGCAACGCGTGTCGTAACGGGTCAGGCGGGAGGAAGAGGAGAAGGAGAAAGGGCAGGCTCTTCTCCCGCTAGCCCACGCGAACGAACGAGTCAGGCGAAGGCCTACTCAGAAGACGAAGCGCATGCCGAACACCGCCTGACGGGGGAAGCCGCTGCCGCCGCGGAGCGAGGTGCGCTGCAGGAACGTCGCCGTCAGCCGCCGGTCACCCGACGGGTTGTCCCAGTTCGCGCGGTCCATCACGTTGAAGATGTCGAAGAACAGCTCGGTGTAGCGCGCGTCGGTGAAGCGCACGCGCCAGCCGGCGCGCAGGTCGAGCTGGAGGTAGTCGGGGCCCGTGGCGCCGTTCCGGCCGCCCCGGCTCTCGACGTTCTGCATCGAGTTCGCCGCCGTGCCGCTGTAGGTGCCCGCCGGCAGGGGATCGAACAGCTCGCCGTTCTGATCGGCGTCGATGTTCGTGTCGTGTATGGTGAACGGCGCCCCGCTCATGTAGCGCAGCGTGCCGGACACCGAGGCGCCCTTCGTCCTTGGGATTTCCACGCGTCCATTGACCGACAGGATGTGCCGGCGGTCGGCGGGTGACGGAGCGTCCCACGCGTCCAGTCTGAGGTCGGTCTGGTACTGGAACAGGTTGCGATCGGCCTGGTTGTACCCGGTCCCGGTCGCCTTCGACAGCGAGTAGGAGATTCTGCCCGACCAGTTGTTCGAGTAGCGCTTCTCGAGCGACATGTTGAGCCCGTTGTAGGTGGCCTCGCCCGTGTTCTCCATCACCCAGACCTGCTGGCGGTACGGCTCGCCGAGCACGCCGAACGCGTCCACGCGCGTGATCGGTCCGGTACGGCTGGTGTTGGCGCGCACCATCGGGTAGAGGTTGCGCGAGAGGAACATGTCCTTGTTCGTCATGTGGATGTAGTCGGCCGCCACGGCGAGCGTCGAGCCCATCTGCCGGCTGACGCCGGCGGTGAACTGGTGCGCGTACGGCTGCCGGCGATCCGGCGAATCGTAAATGACCACGCCGGCGTTCCTGAGCGGCACGCCCGGCGGGAAGAGCTGGTCGAGCAGCGCACGGTTCACCGAGGTGACGCCGCCGAGCAGGAATGGGTTCGTCGGCAGCCGGCCGGCGCTCGGGCCCGGATCGGCGCTGTCGTTGGGAAACTGGAGCACGTTCGAGGTCGTGAACTTCGAGAACTCGATCGTGTCGTCGATGGCGCCCAGCACCGTCCGGTTGTAGAAAATGCCGTACCCGCCGCGGAGCACCGTCCGTCCCGCCGAATCGAGCGTGTGCGTCAGGCCGATGCGGGGCGCGATGTTGTTCCGATCGACCGGTGAATTCTTGGCCCCTGCCGGGAACAGCGGGTTGTCCTTCTGGTCGATGGGGATGATCTCCAGGTCGTACCGCAGGCCGGCGCTGAGCGTGGTCCGGCCGCCGAAGGTCCACTTGTCCTGGGCGTATAGCTCGACCGTGTGGTTCTTGATGAACTGCTCGAACTCGCCCTGGCGAATCGTCAAGCGTTCGGGATAGGTCCCCGGGTTGGCCGGATTGTACGGGAGATCGGTGTTGAACCGGTAGGTGCCGTTCATGTTGATCTGCGAGACGCGGACCAGTTCGGTGTAGTTGTAGCGGGCACCGAACTTGAGTTCGTGGTCGCCTTTCTTGCCCGGCACGAACCACGAGAAGTGGTCCTCGATCTGGTAGTTGTCGTCCCACGGGCCCTGCGCCTCGGTGCTGGCCTGGGTCAGGAAGCTGAGGTTGTCGAGCTGCGGCGGACAGCCCGACTGCACGCCCTCGCGCTCGAATCCCAGCGCGCGGGAGCAACCATTGCCGTGCCACCAGTGTTCCCACGTGCGCGCGATGCGCAGCGTGTTGACCTTCGACGTGCCGAGCACGCTGGTCAGCGTGCCGACCAGCGTCTCGTCCAGGTCCGTCTCGTCCTGAAGAGCGTCGAGCGCGTTCCGGGGCCCCGGGACGATGGGGAACTGCGGCGCGCTCTCACGCAGGTAGCGGACGGCCCAGGTGTGCGCGGCGTTGACCTGGTGATCGAAGCGGACGAGCGTGTTCCAGCCCGACCGTTCCTCGATGATCGAATAGTCGAGCGAGGGCCGTGTGGGAAACACACGCGTCCGCGTCGGGTTGTCGACCTGCCGCTCCACGCTGAAGAAGAAGTGCGCCTTGTTCCTGACCACCGGCCCGCCGATCACGCCGCCCCAGTCGCGCTTGGTGATCGTGGGCTTCGCCAGGTTGTTCTGCTTCACCAGGAAGTCCTCGGCCGTGAGGGCGTTGCTGGCGTTGCTCAGGAACAGCACGCCCTTGAACTGGTTCGTCCCGGCCTTGGTGACGGCGTTGACAATCACGCCGCTCGCCCGTCCGAACTCGGCGTCGTACATGCTCGTCATGACCTGGAATTCCTGGATCGACTCGACCGGAGTCCGGACCTGGGCGCCAGCCGTGGCGCCGAGCGCGTCATCGATGTTGTACCCGCCGTCCACCGACACGTTGTTGCCCTGGGCGGACTGGGCCGAGGCGATGATCGTGTCGTTCCCCATCTGGGTGGACGGCGTGAACTGCACGCCCGGCAGCAGCGCCACCGCCGCGAAGTAGTTGCGGTTCATCGACGGCAGCTCGGCCAGTTCGGCCGTGCCGATGTTCCCGCCCACGCGCGCGCTGGTCGTGTCGACGAGCGGTGACTGGCCGGCGACGGTCACCGTCTCCTCCAGCCCGCCCAGCTGCAGCGAGAGGTTGGCGGTGAGGGTGGTCCCCACCTGCACGATCAGGCCGCTCCTCTCGAGCGTGCGGAAACCCGTCAGCGTCGCGACGACCTTGTAGCGCCCCGGGACGAGCTGCGGCACCGAGTAGGTGCCCTCCGAGCTCGTCGCCGCTTCGCGGAAGACACCTGTCTCCTCGTTGGTCACCGTGATCGAGACGCCGGGCAGAACGGCGCCCTGTTCATCGGTGACGCGGCCGGAGATGGCGGCGATGCCCTGCTGGGCGAAGAGCGGGGTGGCCGTAGCTAAAATCGCGGCCACGAACAACGAGGCGAGACGAACGCTGCCCATGTGACCCTCCTGACAAACGGCAACGGGGAAGCCACGATAAATGCGGGACGCCGAAACGATGAACTGGGCGGATTAGAACCGAAATCGTTCCGCCGGTCAATGACGGGGTGCGGTACGGCCCCCCAGCCAGAGGGCGGCCGCGCCTCGCTCCAGAGACGCGGCCGTTCGAACCGGCTGGTCACTTTATCCCGATGATCAGCTGCCGCCTGTCCTCGCCGTAAAACGATCGCGTCGCGCGTCCGCGAGGCAGCTCAGAATCGGACGCTCGCCGACACGCGGAACAGTCTGGCCAGCGGTATCTCCAGCGGGCGATCGAGGGCCGCGCCGAACGTCTCGGTGACACGCAACACCACGTTGGTGTTGAGCGCGTTGAACACGTCGAGGTTCGCATCGAACGACGTGTTTCCGACGCGGAAGCGTTTGCCGACGCGGAAATCCACCTGGTTGTAGCGGTCGAGGTACTTGCTGCCCGGCTGGATGAGCGGCACCGTGATCTGTGCCTGGGTCAGCGTGGGAACGACGGCACGGGTGACCACCCAGTTGACGCCCAACCCGGCTTCGGGCGATGCCACATCGAAAGTGGCCTGCGCGTTGACAGGGTTGCCCGGATAGCTTTGGAATGTGCCGCTGACGACGACGCCGCCGGGCAGCAGATGCGATCCCGAGACCTTGGCCACCGTCTGGTAACCGAGGTACTGCGTCTGGTCGCAGAAGCGCAACTGGTTGGGATCGGGGACATCGCAGGTCTTGTCGATCTGCTTGCCCACCGTGATGCCGCCGAAGAGCGTCGTGCCCGACCTCGGACGCGCATCGACCGAGAGATCGAATCCGTTGTAGCGCCGGGTGTTGTTCGACGAGTTGGTCTCGAACTGGTCGACGAGACCGAGTTTGTCGGGCCTCAGATTGTGGATCGTGATCGCCGATCCGTCGAGCGGGCTTCGGACTTCCACCGGGGTGTAGTCGGAGAAACTCACCGCCAGGTCCTTCGTCTGGAAGACGCGGTAGTACTGGCGCTTGTACCAGGCCGCGGTCACCGACACGCGCGGGACCACCTCGTGCTGCAGCGTGACGTTGTATTCCACGTGATACGGCCGCTTGATGTCCGGGTCGGGCCTGAGCGCCGGCGACAGGCCGAAGTTGCGGTTGCTCGCCGGACCGATCTCGTTGTCCTGGGCGATGTCATCGCGGTTCAAGTCGGTCCACGTGCGTCGATCGGATCCGTTGGCGCCGCCCGCCTGGTGCGGGTTGTGCCGCTCGGTGAAGGCCACCGACTCGCCCCACATGTACTTGTTCACGCCGCCCTTGATGGCGGTCTTGCCGGTGCCGAACAGGTCGTAGACGACGCCGAGGCGGGGCGTGAAGTCCTTCCAGTTCGGCACGTTCGGAATCTCGGCGAACCGGCGGGCCGGGACGAACCGTCCGGCTGGCACGTCCTGTTCGGACACGACGCCACGGAACAGCTCCCACCGCACGCCGTAGTTGAGCGTGAGCTGCCGCAGCGTCCACGAGTCCTGCGCGTAGATGCCGAGCTCCGGCTTCAGCCACACGTCGGTGGCGACGGGGGTGGCAAAGACGTTGACGGACGAGGGCACGCCGTTGCGGTACTCCTGGATCAGATGCCGGTCGCCGGTGATCGTCAGCGTGTTGCGGCTGTGCGCCATCCGCAGCTGGTAGCCCGCCTTGTACTGGTGCGAGCCCGTGACGAAGGACAGCGAGCTGGTGACCACGCCGTTGCCCTTGTACAGGTCGGACCGGAACGCGTAGGCGTTGGCGAACGTGCCCAGCACGAGATCCTGCTTGGGGATGGCACCCGCGGCCGTGGCCACTTCGGGCTGCGGCCAGATCTTCGGATGCGTGTAGGTCATCGAGAAGCCGTTCTCGATGAAGAGACGGGCCGCCACCGTCGAGGCCACGCGGGCCTGGGCCGAATAGATGATGGGCGTCGTATGCCGGCTCGAGGCCACCTCGGGTCTGTTGGGGCCGATGAACCGCTGGTAGAGCGTGCGCTTGAGCATGCGCGAGTAATAGACCATCAACTTGTTGCGCGCGCTCAGCTGCGACGTCACCCGCACCGATCCCGTGAGGTGCACGGCGTCGTCCGGGGAGCGTGATCCATCCGGGCGGACCGCCCCGGCGGCGTCGTTCTGGACGCCCCACCAGCGCCACGACGAGAAGAACCAGTGCCGGTCGCGCGCAATCGGTCCCCCGAGCGTGAAGTTGTAGTCGTAGAAGCGCCGGACCTCACGCGCCGTGGGCAGCCCGCGCGTAACGAGGGCGGGCGTGATGTTGTTGGCCTGCCAGGCGCCCGGCGTCTCGGCGACGAACAGCGAGCTCCTGAAGGCGTTGCTGCCTTCCCGGCCGATCATGTTGATGCGGACGCCGCCTTTCGACACTTCGGCCGGGATCGAGCTCGTCGTGTAGACGACGGCCTCGTTGTCGCCGTCATCGCGATAGAAGCCCTGAAAGCGGCCGTCGCCCTCACCGGAAGTCGTGTCCATGCCGTCGAGGTGGATCGCCTGGTCGCGCGTCAGCGATCCGTGCACCCGCAGATTCGTGCTGAAGAAGGCTTCGGCGCCGGCGATGTCGGGCCGGTTCAACTGCACGCCCGGCGTCAGCTGCGCCACCGACTGGTAGCTCCGCCCCGTCGGGATGGCATCCAGCAGCTCGCGGTTCATCACGTTCTGGACCGTGGTGCTCCGCACGTCCACCACCGGCGACTCGGCCGTCACGGTGATCGACTCCTCGAGGGCCCCGACCTTCAGATCTGCGTTGACCGTGGCGATGAAGTCGGCGGGCAGCTCGAGTCCCTCGCGTCTGACCGTGTTGAACCCGGCCAGCGAGATGACGACGGTGTACGTGCCGGGGCGCAGGTCGATGATCCGGTACTGCCCCTGTCCGTCGGTGACGGCCGTCCGCGTCTTCTCGATGAGCGCCGGGCTCGAGACCTCGACAGTGACCCCGGGCAGCACCCCGCCGCCCGAGTCCCTGACGACACCGGCGATGGCGCCCTGCGCCGCGGCCACGCCGGCCGAGAGCGCCAACAGTACGAAAGCGAAAACAAGGCTCCGGGTCCCTACGTTGGTGTTCATTCGCAACCTCGCCTTTCCCGCCGACACCAGAAGACGCGCCACGCCGACGCCTGCGACCACGACAAGACAACCTGTCCCGTGACGAGCGAGCGGGGCCACTGTAATACCCCGCGCACGATGACGCGGAGCATACGCCCGTCAATTGGTGTGGACCAAGATCCACTTCAGCGGGGTATTGCTGATACCACTTGATGAGTCGGGTGCCGCCAGGGGGATGCTGAGACCGCCGACGGCCAGTTGCCAGACTAAAGGACGGCGCGATCGGCGAGCGCGAGGGCGCGGTCGATGACGTCGAAGCCGTCGTGCAACTGGGCCTCGGTGATGCTGAGCGGCGGGCTGGTGAACAGCATGTTCCATCGCTGGAACACGTAGAGGCCTTCGCGGCGGAAGAAGGCCTGCAGCGCCGCCATCTCGGGCGACGTCGCGTTGAAGGGCGCAAGCGGTTCCCGCGTGGCCCGGTTTCGAATGAGCTCGATGGCCCCGAACAGGCCGATCGAGCGCACGTCTCCCACGCTCGGATGACGCGCGGCCAACTGGGCCAGCCGGTCGGCCATGACCCGGCCGAGCACGCGCGCGTTGTCAATCAGGCGGTCCTCTTCGTAGACCGCGATGGTCGCCAACCCGGCTGCGCACGCCAGCGTGTGGCTGTTGTATGTGAGCCCGGCGTAGAACACCCGATCCTTGAAGTGATCGGCGATCCCGCGCCGCAGGCCCACCGCGCCGAGTTGCACGTACGCGCTCGTCAGGCCCTTGGCCATCGTGATCAGATCCGGCACTACCTTCCAGTGGTCGACGGCGAACCACTTGCCGGTCCGCCCAAACCCCGACATGACTTCGTCGGCGATGAGCAGGATGCCGTACTGGTCGCAGATGGCGCGCACACCCTGCAAGTACCCGTCGGGAGGCACGAGCACACCGTTGGCGCCCGTCACGGGCTCCAGGATGAACGCGGCAATCGTCTGCGGGCCCTCGAGCTGGATCACCTCTTCGAGCGACGCCAACGACGCCTCCACCGGCTCCCAGCCGCGTTCGACCCCGTGATAGGGGTGCGAGACGTGGACGACGCCGGGTATCCCCGGCTCGCTCATCCAGCGGCGAGGGTCGCCGGTCAGCGTCATGGCGCCCGCCGTCGCCCCATGGTACGAGCGGTACCGGGCGAGCACTTTGTGGCGGCCCGTGACGAAGCGGGCGATTTTCACCGCATTCTCGTTGCTCTCCGCCCCGCCATTGGTGAAGAAGAAGACGTCGATGTCGCCGGGGCAGATCTCGGCGAGCTTGGCGCCCAATCGCGCGCGCGGCTCAGTCGCCATGAACGGGCTGGCATAGGGCAGGGTGGCGAGCTGCTGGTGCAGCGCCTCGACCACGCGCGCGTCCGCGTGGCCGATGTTGACGCACATCAACTGGCTGTTGAAGTCCAGATACCGCTGGCCCTCTGGCGTCCAGAAGTACACGCCCTGGGCGCGCGCCACGGGGATCGGATCGACCTTCGCCTGCACCGACCACTCGTACAGCGTGTGTGCCTTGCTGAGGGCGACGATCTCCTCGCCGGTCATGCCGGGAGCCTGGGTCTCGATGGCCATGGCGACAAGCCTACGCGCCGAACTGGGTGGGGCCAAGATCCAGTTCCGGACCGATCGGTAATACCACTTGCACGAGGGCTGGCGAACGCCCGCGTCAGCGCTGGCGCAGACGGCGGACGACGAGTGGACGAACTTCGGCGATGCGGTCGAAGTCGGCGTCGACGTGCACGACGCCGAGCCCGTGATGAAGGGCGGTTGTGGCGATCAACAGGTCGGGAATCGGTGTCCGATGCCACAGGCCATGGTGATGCGCCAGATCGCGCTGCAGGCGCAGCGCGAGTTCGAAGATGTCAACAGGCGCGTGCACGATCTCGAAGCTCGCGCGCAGCTCCACGTCGATCGCGTCGTAATGACGGGCCGACCGCGCAGAGTAGAGCTGCTCGAGCTGTGCCACAGCGCAGAGGTAGAACGACCCCGCAAGCTCCGCGAGCTGCGCCGCAATCGTGTCGTCAGCCGATCGCGCCGCTGCGCTCTTGTCCAGGATCCAGCCCGCTACCGCCACATCTGACCGGACGCGAGCACGCGAAGGTCGCTGCGACCGCCGAGCTTCTGGAGGTAGTGCCGTTGTCGTTCGGCGCGACGACCGTGCTCCGCCTCGGCGCTATCGGCCGCCCGGCGCAGCGCCTCCTCGATCGTGGCGCGCATCGTCGTCTGACCAAGGGCGCGTCGGGCTCTTGCCAGCAGGTCATCATCGATCTCCACCGTCGTGCGCCTCATGCATACACTTTAGCACATGAATATGCACATACGAACCGCTGCGGCACGACCGGGGGAAGAGCGAAGGCCCCGCGGCGACGGACGCGCCGCCCGAGCGGTTTACCACCGCGACCGCAGCGCCTGCCCGAACAGGGCAATCCCCTCGCGGATTTCGTGTTCCGACAACGACGAGTACCCCGCAAGCACCCCGCTCCGTGTGGGCTGTCCGAGATAGTAGGGCGTCACCGGATAAAGCGTGACGCCCAGCTGACTCGCGCACTCGACGAGCAAGGGGAGCTCGACGATCGGCACGGTGGGCAGCCAGAGCATCGCATGTAGGCCCGCGCTCACCCCCCCGATCGCGACGCGGTCCGCCAGCTGTTCTCGGGCCGCGGTCATGAGCGCGCCGCGTCGGCGGGCGTTGATCTCGCGCAGGCGCCGGAGGTGGCGGTCGTAGTGGCCGGCCCGGAAGAACTCGGCGAGCACCATCTGAGGGGCCGTCGGCGCGAACAGGTCCGCGACCCACTTCGCCGCCAGAAACGGCGACACGAGCGATTGGGGCAGCACCACATATCCGATGCGCAGCTCGGGCGTGAGCGCCTTCGACACCGTTCCCATGTAGATGACCCGGCCCGTCGTGTCGAGCGACTGCACGGCTTCGATCGGGCGGCTGTCATACCGCAGTTCGCCGTCATAGTCGTCTTCGAGGATGAAGGCCTGCCGCGCGCGCGCCCACTCGATGAGCGCCAACCGCCGCGCCAGCGGCAGGACGGTGCCCGTCGGGAACTGATGCGAGGGCGTCACGTAGACCAGCGCCACGCGCGCCGGGGACCGGGGCAGGGCCGTCACGTCGAGGCCATCCCCGTCCACCGGACACGGAATGAGGCGCGCCCCCGCCGCGCGGAACGTCTGGCGGGCGCCATGGTACTGGGGGTTCTCGATCACGACCGGCGCCCCGGTGTCCACCAGCAGACGGGTCACCAGGTCCAGCGCCTGTTGGGAGCCGTTGACGATGACGACCTGGGCGGGATTGCAGCGCACGGCACGCGTCCGGTGCAGGTGGGCGGCCAGGGCCTCCCGCAGGGCCATGTGACCGCCGCCAGGCGCACCGCTCGGGACCGCCCGCGCGGCCCGGCGCGAGACGAGGGTGTGCCACGCGCGGTGGGGGAAGTCGATGGCGATGCGGTTGCCGTAGTGAAAATCGACGTGGCCTGGCTGCTTGGCAATCGGTGGATCCGGCGGCCGATGTTCGGTCTCGGCGAGCAGGCGCGCCGCGTATTTTGACAGGGCGGGAACGGCCTGGGCGGCGCCCGACCCGTCCGCCGCCTTGGTGCGGCCGAGCGAATCCGGGAGATCGGCCGCCACGACCGTGGCGGATCCCGTCACCCCCTGCACGTAGCCTTCGGCGGCGAGCTGTTCGAACGCCTGCAGCACCGTGGTGCGCGACACGCCCAGCTGCAGTGCCCAGGCCCGGGTAGACGGAAGCCTTGCGCCGGCGGGCAAACGCCCGGCCAGGATCTGCGCACGCACGAAGCGGTAGATCTGCCCGTAGATCGGTTCGCCGGCCTTCAGTGGGATCAACATGCGCACGTGCCGAGAACCCGGGCCCGCTCCGTAACCGGATCCCCGCGACACGCCCATACTACCTCGCGGCAGCATGCCACTGGCGAGGTCTGCCATGCAGCCCCCCACGGAATCGCCGGTCGGGCGGATCCAACTGGTCTTCAGCGAACGCCAGGAAGTGGATCTTGTGACCGACCAGTCACAGGACGTAGAGTCGCCTTCGGACTCACCGCGTCGCGGTGCGCGCAACGCTGCACCCACGGTGTGTCGGAGGAGTGGGCATGCGCGTGATCGGTATCGCCGTGTGCGTTGGTGCGTGTCTCCCGCTCGTGGGCGGATGCTCGAGGAGCGCGCCGCCGGGCGGACTGACCGCCGACACCGTGTATCGGAACGGGGTCATCATCACCATGGACCCGGCACGGCCGACGGCCGCCGCCGTGGCGGTCCGTCGCGATGAAATCGTCGGCGTGGGCAGCAGCGACGAGATCCAGCGGCTCGTCGGGCCGGACACGGCCATCGTGGATCTCGGGGGCAAGGTCCTGATGCCGGGCTTCTATGCGGCACACGATCACTTCCCGGGGTCCGGCATGGCCGCCGTCACCGGCGTCGACCTCAACAGTCCCCCCATCGGAAAGGTGACGCAGATCGCCGAAGTGGTCAGACTACTGAAAGAGCGGGCCGCGGCCACGCCGAAAGGGGCGTGGGTCGCCGGACGCGGGTACGACGACACGCTCCTCGAGGAAATGCGACACCCAACGCGCCAGGACCTGGATGCCGCGTCGACCGATCACCCCATCTTCATCACCCACATCTCGGGCCATCTCGGCGTGGCCAACAGCCTGGCGCTGAAGCTCGCCGGCATCACGAGGGCCACCAAGAACCCGGAAGGCGGCGTGATCCGTCGCGACGCCCACGGCGAGCCTGACGGCGTCTTAGAAGAGGTCGGCGGTCTGGTCTCGCGCCTGATCCCGCCGCCGTCGCCGGAGACGGCGCTCGAGGGCATCAAGTGGGCGGTGCGGGATTACGTCGAAGAGGGCGTCACGACCGCCTCGGTGACGAGCGGCTCCCGGCAGGCGCTCATCGATCTGCAGGCAGCGGATCGGGCGGGCATCCTCGATCTGCGGGTCAATCTGTACCCCAACAAGTCCGAACCCGGCCAGCCGTCTGCCGTCGAGGCCGGCGGCATCGTCACGGGATTCGGCACGCGGAAGATCAAGATCCAGGGGATCAAGATCGTCCAGGACGGCTCGATCCAGGGATACACGGGGTACTTGACCCAGCCGTACCACGTGCCCTTCAAGGGCGATCGCACCTACCGGGGGTACCCGCGACGGTCGCGCGAGGCGCTGACCGCGATGGTCAAGGAGGTGCATCGCGCCGGCTACCAGATCGCGATCCACGGCAACGGCGACGCCGCCATCGACGACATTCTGCACGCCTACGGCGAGGCGCTGCGCGAACTGCCCCGCGCCGATCATCGCCACCGCATCGAGCATGCGCAGATGGCGAGAGACGATCAGATCGATCGGATGAAGGCGCTCGGGGTGACGCCGTCGTTCTTCGTCGGGCACGTGTACTACTGGGGCGATCGTCACCGCGACATTTTCCAGGGCCCCGAGCGCGGCTCGCGGATCAGCCCGCTGGCCTCGGCGGTCGAGCGTGGCGTGCCGTTCACGATCCACGACGACACGCCCGTGACGCCCGTCAAGCCGCTGCAGCTGGTGTGGGACGCCGTCAACAGACTGACGACCAGCGGGCAGGTGCTGGGGTCGGCGCAGCGAATCCCGGTCGAGCGGGCGCTGCGGGCCGTGACCCTGGATGCCGCGTGGCAAAACTTCGAGGAAGCGACCAAAGGATCGATCGAGGTCGGCAAAGTGGCGGACTTCGTCGTCCTCGGCGAGAATCCGCTGACGGTCGAGCCGGCGCGGATTCGCGACATCCCGGTGCTCGAGACCATTCTGGGCGGCAAGAGCGTCTACAAGAGGAATTCGGCCTCGGAGTGAGGATGGACATGCGGGGAATGCAGAATCGGATGACGCGCAGGAGCGCGGGCGTGGCCGGCGGGGCCACCCTCGCGACTTGGCTCGGATTCGGCTGGCTCGGCGCCCAGGGGACCGCCCCGGACACGATCTACGTGAACGGCACCATCGTCACGATGGACGCGCAGTCGCGGAGCGTGGCAGCGGTCGCGACCCGCGGGGATCGCATCGTGGCGGTCGGGACCGACGTGGCGATCCGGCGGCTGGCGGACGATCGCACGCGCGTCGTCGACCTCCAGCAGCGCACGATGCTGCCAGGATTCATCGACGCGCACAGCCACTTCCCCGGCTCGGGCACGGCCGCGCTGTTCACCGTGAACCTGAGTAGTCCACCCCTCGGTCCAATCAACAGCGTCGAGAACATGGTGGCGGCGCTCAGGCAGAAGGCGCGGACGCTGCCCGCAGGACAGTGGATTCGCGGCGGCGGGTACGATCAGACCCTGCTTCGAGAGGGCCGTCACCCGACACGGCAGGAGTTGGACCGCGCCTCGACGGACCATCCGATTCTCATCACGCACGCGTCGGGCCACCTCAGCGTCGCCAACAGCCGCGCCCTCCAACTGGCGGGCCTCACGAAGGACACGCCGCAGCCCCAGGGCGGCGTGATCCAGAAGGACCCGAAGACGGGGGAGCTGACCGGGCTGCTCGAAGAAGTGGGCGGCATGGTCGGCCGGCTGATCCCGCCGCAGACACCCGCCGAGATCCAGCAGGCGATCGACTGGTCGGTGCGCGACTACGCATCGAACGGGGTCACGACGGCGACGCTGGCCGGCGGCGGCATCAGCACCGCATTGCGGCAGGCCGGCAAAGAAGGCCGCCTGCCGTTCCGGATTGTCGCGATGATCCCGGGTGCCGCGCGGCCCGATGGCGGAGCGGCGCCCACCATCGTCCCCGCGGCCCGGCTCGGCGACGAGATGCTCAAGTCGGGTCTCACCGTCAAGCTGATGCAGGATGGCTCGATCCAGGGCTTCACCGGCTACCTGTCCAAGCCGTATCACACGCCGTACAACGACGACCCGCAGTATCGCGGGTATCCGCGGGAGCCGCGGGCCGCGCTCGTCGAGCGCGTCAAGGCCTACCACCGCGCGGGCTATCAGATCGCCACCCATGCCAATGGCGACGCGGCGATTGACGATGTGTTGTTCGCCTATCGCGAGGCGCTGGCGGAACGGCCGAGGCCCGATCATCGCTTTCGCGTGGAGCACGCGCAGATGACGCGCGACGATCAGCTCGATACGATGAAGGCACTCGGCGTCTCTCCGTCCTTCTTCGTCTCGCACACGTATTTCTGGGGCGACCAGCATCGCGACATCTTCCAGGGACCGGAGCGCGGCGCACACATCAGCCCCCTGGCGGCCGCCGTCGCGCGTGGCATCCGCTTCTCGATTCACCTCGACAGCAACGTCACGCCAATGCGGCCGCTGCAAGCCGTCTGGTCGGCCGTGAACCGCCTGACACGCACCGACAGGGTACTGGGGCCCGACCAGCGGATTCCGCCCCTGCAGGCGTTAGGAGCGGTGACGATCGACGCCGCCTGGCAGGCGCACGACGACACCATCAAGGGATCGATCGAAACCGGCAAGCTGGCGGACTTCGTCATCCTCGCCGAGAATCCCCTCGTGGGCGATCCCCGGCGGATCAAGGACATCCACGTGATGGAGACGATTGTCGGCGGCCGGAGCATCTACCGGCGAGAGTCAGGGAGGACGGACCGATGAGCGGGAAACAGAAGATGACACCCAGCGAGGCGCTGGTCGAAACGCTGGCTGCGCACGGGGTCACGGACGTATTCGGCATCGTGGGCTCGGCGTACATGGATGCCCTCGACCTGTTTCCCCTCGCGGGAATCCGGTTCATCCCGACCGTGCACGAACAGGGCGCTGCGCACATGGCCGACGGCTACTACCGGGCCAGCGGCAAGCACGGCGTGTGTGTCGGACAGAACGGACCGGGGGTCACGAATTTCGTGACCGCGATCGCCGCGGCGTACTGGGCGCACAGCGCCGTCCTCGCGATTACGCCGGAAACCGGGTCTCTGTCAGTGGGCCTCGGCGGCTTTCAGGAAACCGATCAGCTGCCCATCTTCTCCAAGATCACGAAGTACCAGGCGCACGTGAACAACCCGGCGCGCATGGCCGAACTGACGGCGCGTGCGCTCGACCGGGCGATTCTCGAGATGGGACCGACGCAGCTCAACATCCCGCGCGACTACTTCTACGGGGAGCTCGAGTGCGAAATCCCGGCCCCGATTCGCATCGATCGGGGCCCCGGCGGAGCGGCCAGCCTGGATGCGGCGGCGGATCTGCTGGCGGCGGCGAAGTTTCCCGTGATCATCGCGGGCGGTGGCGTCGTCGCGTCGGGCGGCGTGAATGAGTGCCTGACGCTCGCCGAAGCGCTCGACGCCCCGGTCTGCAACTCCTACCTCCACAACGACTCGTTCCCCGCAGACCATCGTCTGTGGTGCGGCCCGCTTGGCTACCACGGATCCAAGGCGGCGATGAAGGTCATCACGCGCGCGGATGTAGTGCTGGCCCTCGGCTCTCGGCTGGGGCCGTTCGGCGTGCTGCCGCAGTACGGGTTCGACTATTGGCCCGCCAGCGCCAGGCTGATCCAGGTGGATGCCGACGCCCGGATGCTGGGCCTCGTCAAGAAGACGTCGGTGGCGGTCAACGGTGACGCTCGGCAGGCCGCGCAGGCGATTGCCGCGCGTCTGCAGGGCCGCAGCCTGGCGTGCCACGCCAACCGCGGAGACCGCCTCGCGATCGTCAGCGCCGAGAAAGCCGCGTGGATGGAGGAGCTCGCGACGTGGGATCACGAGAAGGACGCGTGGAGCCTGGAAGTCGCGAAGGGGTCCACCTACATGCATCCGCGACAGATGCTGCGCGAGCTGGCCAAGGCCATGCCGGACGACGTGATGGTGTCGACCGACATCGGCAACATCTGCCAGGTGGCCAACAGCTACCTGAGGTTCACCCGGCCCAGGAGCATGTTCGGCGCGATGATGTTCGGCAATTGCGGCTATGCGTTCCCGACCATGATCGGGTGCAAGGCCGGCGCCCCTGGACGCACGGCTGTCGCCTACGTCGGCGACGGGGCCTGGGCGATGAGTTTCGGAGAGATCCTCACGTGCGTGCGAGAGCAGCTGCCGGTCACAGCGGTCGTGTTCAACAATCAGCAGTGGGGCGCGGAGAAGAAGAACCACGTCGATTTCTACGCCAATCGGTTCCTCGGCGTCGAGCTGGAGAACCCCAGCTTCGCCGCCGTTGCCAAGGCGATGGGCGCCGAGGGCATCGTCGTCGATGCGGTCTCGCACGTCGGCGAGGCCTTCCGCGCGGCGTGCGACGCGCAGCGGCACGGGAAGACGACGATCGTCGAGATGATGTGCACACGCGAGTTGGGCGACCCCTTCCGGCGCGACGCGCTGAAGAAGCCGCGCCGGCTCCTGTCCAAGTACGCGAGCCTGAACGCCCCGGAGTTCGCGCAGGTCTGAGGCTGGCCGGAGGGGACGGCCGTGAAGCGGCCGCCCCGCAGCGGCACGCCGGAGCGTCGGCATGAGCGAGCGCGCACAACTGCAGCGGCACCTCAACCCGTGGCACATCGGGGCCCTCGCTCTCGGCTGCATCATCGGGTTCGGCTGCTTCGTCCTGCCTGCGGACTTGCTGCTCAAAGCCGGACCGTGGGGCGCATCCATCGGGATCATGCTGGGCGCGGCGCTGATGGTGGCCATCGCGTGGAGCTACGGCGTGATGGTCCGCCGCTTTCCCGTCGCAGGAGGCGAGTTCTGCTTTGCCTACTACGCGGCCGGACGGCACCACGCGTACCTGTGCGGCTGGTTCCTGGCACTCGGCTACCTGTCGATCGTGCCGCTCAACGCGACTGCGCTGGCGGTGCTCGGCAAGTTCCTGGTGCCGGACATCTTCACGCAGGGCCTCCTGTACCATGTGGCCGGCTTCGACGTCGGCGCCGGCGAAGTGCTGCTGGCGTCTGGTGCCGTGGTGCTGTTCGGGGTGTTCAACTATCGGGGTGCCCGGATGGTGGGGGCGACCCAGCTGGCGATGGCCGCCATCCTGGTCGGCGCCGTGGCGCTAGTGGGCGCCGGCAGCGCGCTGACATCAACCGGATCGCTCTCGCACCTCGAGCCCGCGTTCAGCCCGGAGCGCTCGCCGCTGGCCGGCGTGCTGGCGATCCTCGCCATCGCGCCATGGCTCTACGTCGGCTTCGACACGTTGCCCCAGGCCGCCGAGGAGTTCAACTTCCCGCCGGAGAAGAGCTTCGCCCTGATGGTCGGCGCCATCCTGGCGGGCGGGGCGCTCTACCTCGTCGTGCTGCTGTCAACCGCCTTCACCATGCCCTGGCAGGAGCTTGTGGCCGCGAAGCACGTGTGGCCGACCGGATTCGTCACCCAACAGTCGCTGGGGGCGGCGGGGCTGATGGCGCTCACGGCCGCCGTGTGCATGGGGATCTTCACGGGCATCAACGGCTTCTTCATGGCATCGAGCCGGCTGCTCTTCAGCATGAGCCGTGCCCGCATCCTGCCCGACTGGATGGGGCGGCTCCATCCGCGGTACGGGACGCCGTCGAACGCGATTCTCTTCGTGGGCGGTGTGTCGCTCGTCGCGCCCTGGTTCGGACGACAAGTGATCACCTGGGTGGTCGACATGGCGGCGGTCGGCACGGCCATCGGCTACTTCTACACATGCGTTGCAGCGGCGCTCCTGCTGCGGCGTCAGCGGGCGTCCGTGGCGCGCCAGTGCCTGGCCGTCACCGGCGCCTTCGTCTCGGTGGGCTTTCTCGTCCTGTTGTGCGTGCCGGGCATGCCGGGCTTCATGGCGTGGCCGTCGTGGGTGGCGCTCTTCTGCTGGGTGGCCCTCGGCGCTACGTTCTACGCCTCGCGCGCGGCCGCTCTCGGTCCGCTCTCCAAACAGGAACGCGATCGACTCATTCTCGGGGAGGCGCTGGACGCGCCGCCGACAGCCGGGCCGCGGTGACGACACCCCCAGGGCACGAGCGATCGCGGCCCGATGCAGAGATGCGCGGCGTCGTGGACCGTCTGCGGCGCGCCGCGGCTGCCACGGCGGCGCGAGTCGTGTTTCCCGAGAGTGACGACCCGCGCATCGTCACGGCCGCCCAGACGCTCGCGCGCGAAGGCATCGTCCGGCCGGTGCTGGTGGGGGACCCGGCCGTGACCGGCAAGGCGGCGCGCGCTGCGGGAGTCGCGCTGGACCCGCGCGTCGAACTGCTCGATCCCCGCTGCCACCCCGGGCGTCCGGCCCTCGTCGATCTGCTGCACGAGCGGCGGCGCGCGAGAGGCGTCACTGGCGGCGCGGCCGAGCAGGATGTGGACGTCCCGATCACCTGTGCGGCGGCGCTCGTGCGGTCGGGCCAGGCCGACGCGTGCATTGCCGGCGCCGGCCACGCCACGAAGCAGGTCTTGCGATCGGCCCTGGACGTCGTCGGGCTCGCCGACGGCGTGCGCCTCCTGAGCAGCGCGTTCCTGATGGTGCTGCCCGGGGGGCGGACCGTGACGTTCGGCGACTGCGCCGTCGTGCCCGATCCGGACGCGGAGCAACTCGCGGACATCGCCGTGCGGGCGGCGCACACGCATCGCCAGCTTACCGGCGAGGTGCCGCGTGTGGCGCTGTTGTCGTTCAGCACGAAGGGCAGCGCCGATCATCCCAGCGTGGACAAGGTGCGTCTCGCCACGAGCGTGGCCGCGGCGCTCGCGCCAGACGTCGCGGTCGACGGCGAGCTGCAGTTCGATGCGGCCTGGGTGACTGACATCGCCGCACGCAAAGCCCCCGGCTCGGTGGTGGCCGGGCAGGCCAACGTGTTCGTGTTCCCGAACCTCGATGCCGCGAACATCGCCTACAAGATCGCCGAACGGCTCGGCGGCGCCGAGGCCATCGGCCCGATCCTCCAGGGACTGGCGCGACCGATGCACGACCTCTCGCGCGCTTGCAAGGTCGACGACATCGTGACGCTGGCGGCGGTGGCGGCCCTGCAAGCGTCGGCCGTCCCGCACGCGCGCCCTGCAGCCGGATCCGCCCGCCGCGAGTAGCGCGGGCTCATCTGCAGAGCCGTCCTCCAAACTGTCTCCACGCTCAGACACGCCGAGCGTCTTCGAACGGCAACGGAAGTGACTGACTCGCTTCGAATCGAAAAGCTATTGAGAAGCGGAGATTGAGTGCTGCCCGGAGTGGGTCGTATCGGACGTCTCGGCTTCACCAATTTCAGGGAAATCGTTTCGAGTAAACACCGCTTGATAGTTTGGAGCCTTTGCCTTGATTCTGGCGGCTCCGTTGTCCTCAAGACGATCCATGAGGACAATCACACCAACCACATTGCAGCCGATCTCGCGAACTGCATCGATCGCTTCAATAGTTGAACGGCCAGTCGTCACCACGTCATCCACGATCACAACAGGAGTCCCCTGCGGTGGCGCATTCGCAACCCGATCCTTCAAACCGTGGGCCTTTTGCTTATCGCGAACAAGAAATGATTCGACATGAACATCGCGCTCGCGACAGCGCATCATCATCGAAACGACAATCGGATCGGCCCCGACTGTCAGCCCTCCAACGGCACGAACCGGACCGGGAACGTTTTTCAGCTTGTCAAGGAATGCATCCGCCACCAGGGACGCGCCATCAGAACTCAACGTAACCGGCTTGCAGTTGAAGAAGAACTTCGATTTGCTGCCGGTACTGAGAGTGAACCACTCGCCCGGCTTCGCAATGCGAAGCGCCCGAGTGGCTAGCAGGTCACGAAGAGTTTCTTTCATTGATGGCTCAAAGCAAAAACTCTTCATGTTAGATCCTTCCTGCGATTAGCGCCAGGAGACGTGATTATAGCCCGGTTCGACTTGGGGTCAAGAAAATCCCGGACCCAACAGGCAACGCCGCGGTCGCGAAAGTGCCGGCGCTGGTGAAGGAGATGGTCGGGAGTGGCGCGATCGTCCCGACCATCAAACCTGTGCCGAAGGGTTAGTAGGTGCGGACCTTCTTGCCGGCGGCCGAAGTATGCGGACAACGGCCGCGCCAGGACGCAAGCAGAGCCGGATGCCTCTTTCGCCGAATACCGCCGCCGCATGGGGTGGAGAGGCGCGATCGACCTGATGCGCGACCAGATTGAGGCGCGGTCGAAGAACCTGCTGCGCTCCTGCGTGTCGCGCGAGTCAGCGGTCTACAAGGCGACCAAACACCGCTACCATCGGCTGCGCCGCCTCTGACGGCGCTGTGACTACGGCGTCAGGGTGGTGCGCACCGTCATGCGGTTCTCGGTGGCCCGGCTGAAGAACGCCGGGAACTCCTCTCGCATGCGTGCCAGCGAGCGCAGATCGCGCAGCCGCAGCTGCTCGATGTTGGACGGGCGGCTGATGTAGATGTAGGCCTGGCGAATCTGCCGCGGCGCATCAGCCGCCGCGGGCACACGCGGCCCCATGGCGTCGATCACATCCTGGATGAGGACCTCACGCCGCGTACCGGTGATGCTGACGCCGGGCTCCGGTCCGTCTTCGCGATTGTGGCTGGAGATCGGTGACTCGATGTAAAACCACGCCGGGACTTCGTCTGGTGTGGCCAGGCCCATGGCGTAGAGGTCGAGCCGGCTGAATTTCTCGGACGCCGACGTGGTCCGGAACTGACCGCCGCCCAGGTCCTGGATCTCGTTGCCTTCCATCACCGAACCGTCGGTGTCGACAAAGAAGCTCCAGTGCGCCAGCTGCCGCCCGAGCAGCGCGTCCGACGCCTGTCGATCGGCGTTGCGGAATCGCAGTCTCGTCAGCCACTTGTGACCGGTTTCGTGCGCCAGCACGCCCAGCGGGCTCGAGCCGCCGAGCGAGCGCGAGGTCGGCGACTCGCCGTACTTCGCCACGCGATCCATGTTCAGCACCCCCTCCAGGGTGCCGCCGCTGCCGAGCTGCGAGGCGAAATCGAACCGCTGCAGCCCAATGCCGGTGATGGTGTTCTTCACCGGCGCGTGAAACGCGAACGCGTCGGTCATCACGCCAATGTCGGTCCAAAACACCAGTTGCTCGAAGTCGTCGGCGTGGGCGGCGTAGAACCGTCTCGCGGCCGCGACCAAGTCCAGCGACGGCGACGAAATGAACTGTTCGCCGAAGGCCGGGCCGGCCGCCGGCGCCGCGGTGGCGGCGCTGAGGTCGGTGGGGTTGAACAGCTCGGTGCGTCCGGGCGACAGCGCGACAATGCCGTCGCGCAGTGTCGCGGTGCCGAAACGAAACTCGATGGCACCGTCCGGAAGCAACGACGCCTGCGTGGTCATCGTCAGGGGCGAATCAAATCCCGGCACGCTGCACCAGGTCACGGTCATCGCCTCCGGCGCGCTGGCCAGGAACACGCCTCCGCCGACGGAGGGATCGAGGTCGGCAAAGAACGGCGCAATGCGGGGCACGCCGGTCGTGAGCCGGGTCACGCTGCGCTCGGTGGACTCGTGGTCCGCCTCTTCGAACGTGATGTTGCCGTCGGAATTCACGAACAGCGCTGTGAAACGGCGGCCGAAAAACGGAAAAGAAAACGGAATCGTGGTCGATGCCGTCGAGGCGTCGTCTCCAAGTTGGAGCGCCTGCCCGAGCGGCGCACGGAATTCGGCTCCGGCCCTCGCAATCGAGTAGCTGTCGCCCGATGGCTCGAAGCGCAATCCCGAGTTCGCGAGATCGAAGCTGTTCGCCTGGATGACGAGATCGCCGTTGCGGTCTTCGAGGATCGCGATCTGGTTGTCGTCGCGATCGGCCATCGCCCGCACGGTGGCGGCCGCACGCCCGGCCCGCCGTGCGTTGGCCGCCGACGACAGATGGAGGAGATCCCGCACGTCGCGCGAGTCATTCCCGAAATGGCCGACTTTCTCCGGTGCCGCCGCCGCTCGGGCGACTCGAATCGGCACGTCGGCCAGCGCCGTCGCACAGGGATTCTCCGCCTGCGTCAGCGCCGGGATGGGCGGCCAGGCGACAATCGTGGCGAGTGCAATAGTGAGAACGGCGAACCGGCGTGGAAGACTCAAGACGGCCCATCTTATCGGCACTTCGTTGCCGCCGCGTGCGTCGCCGGATGCCGTCGGATCGGCGCCCGGGAACCATGTGTAGACGCTCTACGTGTCGACCGTAGACCGTCTAGCAGATGGTTTTCACAGCGCACCCTTGTCACCAGGCTGGCATCGCGAAACGACGGCGCCAGTGTAGAGGCTGTCGGGCAGTCAGGCTGCCCGCCTGCCCGCCCGCCTAGCGGCGGCTCAGATACCGATCAACAGAAGCGGCTGCGCGGCGGCCGTCGTCAATGGCCCACACAATCAAGGATTGGCCTCTCTGCATGTCTCCCGCAGCAAACACCCCAGCAACGCTGCTCATCCATTGATCGTCGCGCCAGACGTGGCCGCGCTCCGTCAGCTTCACATTCAGGTCAGTCAGCAGCGGGCTCTTTTCCGGCCCGGTAAACCCCATGGCGAGCAGCACGAGGTCGGCCCGCATTTCGAACGCTGCGCCATCAGCCAGTCGTTGTCCGTGCAAGGTCCGAACGTGGCCGTCGACTCCCCTGAGTTCGGTGGTCGAGACTTCGTACACGCGAGCGCCGCCCTCTTCGTGGGCCGATGAGGTGCGGAAGACGTGCGGCCATTGCGGCCACGGATTGCCGGACGCCCGCTGCGGCGGCGGCATTGGCATCAGCTCGAGCTGCGACACCGAGAGCGCTCCCTGGCGATGGGCGGTGCCGAGGCAGTCCGCGCCGGTATCGCCGCCGCCGATGATGACCACGTATCTGCCAGCGGCGCTGATCCGGGGCACCTCACCGCCCTCACAGTGGCGATTCTGTTGCGTGAGGTAGTCCAAGGCGAAGTGGACACCGTTGAGATCGCGGCCGGGGACCGCTAGATCGCGCGGCTGTCCCGCGCCGCCGGCGAGCAACACCGCGTCGAACTCGCGCCTCAGATCCTGCGCGCTCACGTCGTTGCCCACGTCGACACGCGTACGGAAGACCACGCCTTCCGCGGTCAGCAGATCGAGGCGGCGATTCAGGACGCGTTTTTCGAGTTTGAATTCGGGGATGCCGTAGCGGAGCAGCCCGCCGATGCGGTCTGACCTCTCGAACACCGTCACGCTGTGACCGGAGCGATTCAGTTGCGCGGCGGCCGCCAGCCCGGCGGGCCCTGAGCCGACGATGGCGACCTTCTTCCAGGTGCGCGTGGGCGGCGGCGCGGGAACAATCCAGCCCTCGTCGAACGCGCGGTCGACAATCGCCAGCTCGATCGACTTGATGGTGACCGCATCCTTGTTGATGCCGAGCACGCACGAGCCTTCGCACGGGGCCGGGCACAGCAGGCCCGTGAACTCCGGGAAATCGTTGGTGATGTGCAGGCGCTCGATCGCCGCCCGCCAGTTGTCGCGATACACCAGGTCGTTCCAGTCGGGGATCAGGTTGCCGAGCGGGCAGCCCTGGTGGCAGAACGGAATGCCGCAATCCATGCAACGCGACGCCTGGCGCGTGAGTTCGTCGGCCGGATATGCGTAGTAGACGTGCCGGAAGTCACCGATCCGCTCTGCGGCCGGGCGCGCCGGCGGCTTGACGCGGTCGTGCTCGATGAAGCCAGTCGCCTTGCCCATTACGAAGGTGCCGCGGAGACACGGAGGCTCGGAACTGTGACACCACCGTCAGGAAACGGGACTCCGTGGCGCCGTGTCTCCGTGGCGACTCTTGCTGTCTTGAAATCACGTGGCATCACGACGACGAACCTGCCCACGGCGCTGTACCAGCCACGCAACACCCGCTCGCCGATGGCGCTGCGGGTGAGCGCCACGTGCTGCTCGATGAGGCTGCGAACATCATGAAGGTCGCTGACGTCTTCAAGCCATTCGAGGTCTACCATGTCGAAGTTGCAGTTGAGTGCGAAGGAGCCGTCGGCATCGAGCACGTAGGCAATGCCGCCGCTCATGCCGGCGGCGAAGTTGCGGCCGGTCCGCCCGAGCACCACCACCCGGCCGCCGGTCATGTACTCGCAACCATGATCGCCGACGCCTTCGACCACCGCGACGGCGCCGCTGTTGCGCACCGCAAAGCGTTCGCCCGCCACGCCGCGGATGAAGGCGGCGCCGCTGGTAGCGCCGTATAGCGCCACGTTGCCGATGATGACGTTGTCTTCGGCCGCGAACGCCGCGTTGCGCGGCGGCGTGACGATCAGACGGCCGCCCGACAGGCCTTTGCCAACGAAGTCGTTGGCCTCGCCTTCGAGCGCGAGCGTGATGCCTCGCGGCATGAAGGCGCCGAAGCTTTGGCCGGCAGATCCGGTGAAGTTCACGCGGATGGTGTCGTCGGGCAGCCCCTCGCCGCCGAAGCGTGTCGTCACTTCGTAGCCGAGCAGCGTGCCCGTGGTGCGGTCGGTGTTGCGGATCGGCAGGGTCATCTCGACCGGGGCGCGATGCTCGAGCGCGGGCCGTGCGCCCTCAATCAGCGTATGGTCGAGCACGTGCGCCAGGCCGGCATCCTGCCGGGATGTGCTCCGCCGCGCCACTTCGTCTGCAGGGTTGGGCACCACCAGAACCGGATTCAGATCGAGGCCGCGCGCCTTCCAATGCTCGGTCGCCGGCTCGAAGTCCAGGCACTCGACCCGTCCGACCATGTCGTTGAGCGTCCGGAATCCGAGCGCCGCCATCTGTTCGCGCACCTCCTCGGCGACGAAGCGGAAGAAGTTCTCCACGAATTCGGGCTGACCGCTGAACGTCTTGCGAAGCTCGGGATCCTGCGTGGCAATGCCGACCGGGCAGGTATTGAGGTGGCAGACGCGCATCATCACGCAGCCCATCACGACCAGCGGCGCGGTGGCAAAGCCGAATTCTTCGGCGCCGAGCAGGGCCGCGACGACGACATCGCGACCGGTCTTCATTTGTCCATCGACCTGCACCACGATGCGGTCGCGGAGCTTGTTCCTCAGCAGGACCTGCTGGGTGTCGGCCAGCCCCAGCTCCCACGGCACGCCGGCGTGCTTCAGGCTGGTGAGCGGCGAGGCGCCGGTGCCGCCGTCATGACCTGAGATCAGCACCACGTCGGCGTGCGCCTTGGCCACGCCGGCTGCGACGGTGCCAACGCCGGACTCGGCGACCAGCTTCACGTGCACGCGCGCCTTCGGGTTGGCATTCTTGAGATCGAAGACTAATTGTGCGAGATCCTCGATGGAGTAGATGTCGTGATGCGGCGGCGGCGAAATCAATCCAACACCAGGTGTTGAGTGACGCACCCGCGCGATCCAGGGATAGACCTTGTGGCCCGGCAACTGTCCGCCCTCGCCGGGCTTGGCGCCTTGCGCCATCTTGATCTGCAGATCGTCGGCATTGACGAGATACTCGCTGGTCACGCCAAAGCGTCCGGAGGCCACCTGCTTGATGGCGCTGCGGCGGGAGTCGCCGTTGGCGTCGGTCACGTAGCGCGCGGCATCCTCGCCGCCTTCGCCGGTGTTCGACTTCGCGCCCATGCGATTCATGGCGATGGCCAGCGTCTCGTGAGCCTCCTGGCTGATGGATCCGTATGACATCGCGCCGGTCGAGAAGCGCTTCAAAATCTGCTCGACGGGTTCGACCTCGTCCAGCGCGACGGGCGCCCGCAGCGGCTTGAAGCCAAACAGTCCCCGCAGGGTGGCGCGGGCCTTGCTCTGGTCGTCCACCAGCCGGGTGTATTCCTTGAAGATCGAGTACTGGCCCGAACGGGTCGCGTGCTGCAGTTTGAAGACGGTGTCCGGGTTGAACAGGCGGACCTCGCCGTCACGCCGCCATTGATACTCGCCGCCGAGGTGGAGGTCGGTCGAGGCCGGCGCGCCGTAGGCGTGGGCATGCCGGCGCCCGACCTCTTCCGAGATCTCGCGGATGCCGATGCCGCCGATCGTCGATGCGGTGGACGTGAAATACTGGTCGACGAACGCCCGATCGAGGCCGACCGCCTCGAAGATCTGCGCGCCGCAGTAGCTTTGCAGCGTCGAGATCCCCATCTTCGACATCACCTTCAGCACGCCCTTGTTGAGCGCCTTGATGTAGTGTCTGACCGCGTCGTTGTACGAGAGGTTGGGCTCGGCGGAACCGGCGCGCGACCGGTGCGCGGTGGGGTGAAGCAGGCCCTGGCGAATCATGTCGTCGAGCGACTCGAAGGCGAGATACGGATTCACCGAGCCGGCGCCGTATCCCAGCAGCAGCGCGATGTGATGCACCTCGCGGGCCTCGCCGGTTTCGACCAGCAGCCCGCACTTGTGGCGGGTGCCTTCCCGCACGAGATGGTGGTGCACGCCGGCGACGGCGAGCAGGCTCGGAATCGGCGCGTGATACGCGTCGACACCGCGGTCCGACAGAATCAGGATGCCGACGCCCGCGTCGACCGCGACACTGGCCTTGCGGCACAACTCGGTCATTGCCCGCTCCAGGCCGGCGCCGTCTTCGCGCGGGTCGTAGAGCAGCGGCAGCGTCGTCGATCGGAACGTCGAACCCGTCGGCAGGTGCCGCAACTTGGCGACCTGGTCGTTGTGCAGCACCGGAAAGTCGACCCTGATCTGGCGGCACGCCTCCGGTCCCGGCTCGAGCAGGTTGGCTTCAGCGCCGATCGTCACGCCCATCGACGTCACCAGCTCTTCGCGAATCGCATCGAGCGGCGGATTGGTGACCTGCGCGAACAACTGCTTGAAGTAGTCGTAGAGCAGCCGCGGCCGGTGTGAGAGGACGGCGAGCGCCGTATCCGTGCCCATCGAGCCGATCGGCTCTTCGCCGTTCAGCGCCATCGGCGTGAGCAGCAGCCGCAGATCCTCCTGCGTGTAGCCGAACGCCTGTTGCCGCCTCAACACCGTCAGGTGATCGGGCCGCTCCGCGTAGGCACTCGGCAGCTTCTCAATATCGACCAGGTGCTCTCGCAGCCAGTCGCCGTACGGCTGTTCGGCCGCCAGCGTCTGCTTGATCTCGGCGTCGCCAATCAGCCGGCCCTCTTCGGTATCGATCAGCAGCATCTTGCCAGGGCGGAGGCGATCCTTGCGGACGATGCGATCGGCGGGGATGTTGAGGACGCCGACCTCGGAGGCCATGATCACCAGGCCGTCGGCCGTGACGCAGTAGCGCGACGGCCGCAAGCCGTTGCGATCGAGGACCGCGCCAATCAACCGGCCGTCGGTAAACGTCATCGCGGCCGGTCCGTCCCACGGCTCCATGATCGACGAGTGGTACTCGTAGAACGCGCGCACCGCCGGATCCATTGCCGGGTTGCCGGCCCACGGCTCGGGAATCATCATCAGCACCGCGTGCGGCAGCGAGCGGCCGGCCATGACCAGGAACTCGAGCACGTTGTCGAACGCGGCGGTATCACTGCCGCCTTCGGTGATCACCGGCAGCACCTTCACGAGGTCTTCGCCGAACACCCGGGACCGCAGCAGCCCCTCGCGGGCCTTCATCCAGTTGATGTTGCCGCGCAGCGTGTTGATCTCGCCGTTGTGCGCGACGTACCGGTACGGGTGCGCGAGGGGCCACGACGGGAAGGTGTTCGTGGAGAAGCGCTGATGCACGAGGGCGAGCGCAGACTCGAACGCCGGATTCGTGAGATCGGGAAACACGCCCTCGATCTGCGACGCGGTCAGCATGCCTTTGTAGATCAGCGTGCGCGCCGACAGGCTGCAGATATAGAGGTCGCGGGCGTCGCGCTCGATGCGCCGGCGCGCGACGTAGAGCTTGCGCTCGAAGGCACCGGGATCAGGGATCGGGGATCGGGGATCAGGCCCGACGAAGAGCTGCTCGAAAACCGGTGCCGCCGCCGCCGCGCTCTTGCCGGCCCTGGTGAGGTTGACCGGAACGTCACGCCAGCCGAGGAGCGCCAAACCCTCTTCACTGAGGATGCGAGAAACAAATGCTTTGCATGTTTCTCGCGCATCCTCGTCATGTGGAAGAAACCCCAGGCCGGCGCCGTAGCGACCCGCGTCCGGCAGCGCGAACGGCACAGCGCCGCGCAGGAAGCGGTCCGGCATCTGCACCAGCATGCCGGCGCCGTCACCGGTATCAGGGTCGGAGCCACTGGCTCCTCGATGCTCGAGATTGACGAGCAGATCGAGGGCAGACCGGACGATTGCTGGTCCGCGTTTGCCGGTCAGGCTCGCCACGAATCCGACGCCACACACACGCCTATTAGAGGGCGTGTCGTGTCATAACTGAAGCGCAAACTAACTATAGAATCAATCTAATATCAACATGTTAATGGGGGCGCTGGAATTCGCCCAGCGGATGGCGTCGAGGCGTTGCGATCAGGCTGACTGGACGGGCGTCACCGCGTCCTGATCCTCTTCACCCGTACGGATCCGGACGATCTTCTCGATCGGCAGCACCATGATCTTGCCGTCGCCGACTTCACCGGTGCGCGCGCCGGCCAGGATCGCGTCGATGGTCGGCTGGACGAAATGATTCGACACGCCGATCTCGAGCCGCACCTTCTCGGCCAGCGCCATCTTCACGCTGGTGCCGCGATAGTTCTCGACGTGCTCCATTTCGCCGCCGTGGCCCTGCACGCGGCTGATGGTCAGGCCGCGGACCTCGGCGTGGAACAACTGCTCGAGCACGTCGCTCAGTTGTTCGGGCCGGACGATGGCGACAATCAGTTTCATAGGCCGCCTGCCCCGAGCGACGTCGACGGGTCTTCGCCGGGAACCGCCACCACGCCGGCGGCACCTGGCGCGACCGCCGCTGCCCGCGGCTTCACCAGGATGGCGCCATCGCCATGCGTATAGGCTTCTTCGCCGTGATCGCTGACGTCGAGTCCCAGCTTCTCGTCGCGGCTGTCGATGCGCAGCGGCATCACCAGCGCCAGCGCCTTGAGAATCACCAACGTCGCCGCGCCGCTGTACAGCAGCACGATGACCACGCTGACCAGCTGTGTGAGCAGCTGTGCCGGATGGCCGGCAAGCAGTCCGGACGGCCCGCCGCTCCACGCCGCGTCCGCGAATACGCCGGTGAGAATGGCGCCGGTGGCGCCGCCCAGGCCATGGGCGGCGACCACGTCCAGCGAATCATCGAGCTTGGTCTTGGCGCGGTAGATCAACGCGAAGTAGCTTGGCATGGCGCCCATCGCTCCCATGACAATCGCCGAGAGCGGGCTGATGTAGCCGGCCGCGGGCGTCACCACCACCAGGCCGACCACGATCGCGGTGGCGGCGCCAACCGCGGTGACGGTCCCGCCGCGCAGCAGATCGATCAAGGTCCATGACGCGAGCGCGGCTGCCGGCGCGAGCAGTGTATTCGCGAACGCCAGCGAGGCGGTGGTGCCTGCCGACAGCGCGCTGCCGGCGTTGAAGCCGAACCAGCCAAACCACAACAAGCCCGCGCCCAGCATGGTGAACGGCACGTTGTGCGGAAGAATCGCGTGCCGTCCGTAGTCCTTGCGCGGACCGACCACCAGGGCGGCCACCAGCGCTGCCGACGCGGCGTTGACGTGCACGACGGCGCCGCCGGCGAAGTCGAGCGCGCCCATCGAGGCAAGAAAGCCGCCGCCCCACACCCAGTGCGCCACCGGCGCATAGACGAGCAGCACCCACGCGGTGATGAAGGCCAGGTAGGCATTGAAGCGCATCCGCTCGACCACCGCGCCCGAGATCAGCGCCGGCGTGATGATCGCAAACGTGCCCTGGAAGGCCATGAACAACAGATGAGGAATCGCGCCCTGCGCCTCGACACCAACCCCGCGCAGTCCGGCGAAGCTCAGCGAGCCGATGACCGGGCTGCCCGGCGCGAACGCCAGTGAATATCCCAGCAGCGCCCAGATCACCGCGACCGGCCCCAGCGCCACGAAGCTCATCATCATGGTGTTGAGCGCGTTCTTCGATCGCACCAGTCCGCCGTAGAAGAACGCCAGCGCCGGCGTCATCAGCAAGACCAGCGCCGTAGACAGCAGCATCCAGCCGGTGTCGGCGTTATTCATGCGCGTATTGAATCGTCACGCCGCCATCCATGTCCAATATGAAAAAGCTGTCGATGCGGTCAAGGAATCGCATCGAACCCGCGACCGCGCCGGGGCTAGGACTGACGCAACAGGTCGGCGGCCTTCTCGCCAATCATCACGCACGCGGCATTGGTGGGCGCGTTGACCACCTCGGGCATGATCGACGCGTCGGCAATGCGAAGACCGCTCACGCCCCGCACCCGCAGCAACGGATCGACGACGGCGCCGGCATCGCCGGACGGTCCCATCTTGCAGGTGCCGCCGCCGTGGTAAATCGTGTCGCTGTCGCGGCGCGCAAACGCGGCGAGGTCCGCATCACTCTTCGCGGCCGGTCCAGGCAGTAGCTCTTCGCCCTTCAGGTCGGTGTAGGCGTCGGCCTCGCCGAACCAGCGAGCCAGCTTGACGCCCTGCACCAGCGCCTTGACGTCCGCTTCTTCCTGCAGGTAGTTGGCGCGGATGATGGGCGCCGCCGAGGGATCGGCCGAGCGCAGGGAGATTTGACCGCGCGATCGCGGGAACACGAGCGACACAGTAATGGTGATGAAACGATCTGGTGTCTCGACGCCGCGGCCGACATAGAACTGCAGATCGGGCGGATCGGCCCAGTTGGACGGATCCGAACGCGTGAACATGCCGGCGGTGACCGTGGACCCGGGTAGCTCGGTCTTGCCCTGCCAGCGAATCGACAGCTTCAGGTGATCCTGGAAGTTTCTGCCGACGCCCGGCACATCGGCGATCACCGGCAGACCGAGCGACTTCAAGTGGCCGGCCGGCCCGATCCCCGACAGCATCAGCAGCTTCGGCGTGTCGATGACGCCGCCGCACAGCACGATCTCCCGCGCCGCGCGAACCCGCTCGGGCTTGCCGTCGCGGACGTACTCAATCGTGGTGACGCGGCCGTTCTCGGCCACCAGCTTCGTCGCATGACACTGCGAGCGGACTTCGAGGTTGGGCCGCGACAGCGAGGGCGTCAGGAACGCGTCGGCTACGCTGTGACGCCTCCCGTCGAGAATACTCTTCTGGTAGAAGCCGGCGACGTTGACCGGCGCCGGCAGGTTGAAGTCGAAGCGCGCGTCGGTCTTGTACTGCTGCTGCGCGATGGCGGCGAGAAACGCCCGGTGGCCGGCATGCGGATCGGTGCACATCGACACCGCGAGCGGGCCGTCGACGCCTCGGTAGTGCGTCGGGCCCATCTCGTTGTTCTCGCTCTTCTTGAAATACGGCACCAGCGCCTCGAAGCCCCATCCGGGGTTGCCGGCGCGCTCCCACCGGTCGTAGCAGAACTGGTGGCCGCGAATGAACGTCATCGCATTGATGGCGCTCGAGCCGCCGATGGCCTTGCCGCGCGGGAAGGCAATGCGGCGATTCTGCAGCCCCGGCTCCGGCTCGGTCGCAAAGCCCCAGTCGAACGTCGAGCCGATCAGCGACACCCATTTGCCCGGCGTCGTAATGGCCGGGTCCCCGTTCACCGGCCCGCCGGCTTCAAGCAGCAGCACCCGCACGGCCTGGTCTTCGGACAACCGGCTGGCGAGCACGCACCCGGCCGACCCGGCGCCGACGATGACATAGTCGAACTGTCCGTTGGGGCCTTGGGACGTGCGGCGTGCGGACAGCAACGGCCCAAGCACCGGTGTTGCCGCAACCGTCTTGATGAACTCACGACGCTTCATAAGAACGCCGCCAGGCGGTCAAGGCGCCGCAGCACGGTGTCTCTGCCCAGCACGATCAGCATTTCGAACAAGCCTGGACTCACCATCCGACCCGTCATGGCGATTCGTGTACCGTGGATCAACAGGCCGGCCTTGATCGTCCTCGCATCGGCCAGCTCGCGGAGCGCGCGCTCAAGCGCCGCCTCAGACCACTCGACCTGCTCGTAGCTGCCGCGCAACGCACGCAGGTGGTCGGCGCAGCCGGGCAGCGACAGCTGCTTCTTGATTGCGTCGGCATCGTAGGCCGCCGGGTCCTCGAAGAACGGCCGCAGCTGATCCGGCAAGTCGGTCAGCTTCTTGCACCGCGGTCGAAGCAGCGCGAGCATCGACGCCGATCGGGTGTCGGTCCCGAGGCCCCACGCATCGAGCCTGGCGCCCCTCAGGCGAGCGACGATCTCGTCATCCGAGAGCCGCACCAGGTGCTGGTGGTTGAACCAGTCCAGCTTCTCGACGTTGAACACTGCGTTGCCGCCGCTGATGCCGTCCAGATTGAATTGCTGGATCAGTTCGTCACGCGTGAACAGCTCGTCGTTGCTGCCGGTGCCCCATCCGAGCAGCGCCAGGAAGTTGAACATCGCCTCGGGGATGTAGCCCTGCTTCTCGTACTCCATCACCGACGTGGCGCCGTGACGCTTGCTCAGCCGCTGCTTGTCCGGGCCCATGATCAGCGGCACGTGCGCAAACGACGGCGGCGTCTTGCCGAACGCGTGGTAGAGCAGCACCTGCTTCGGCGTATTCGAGATGTGATCGTCGCCGCGCACCACGTGTGTGATCGCCATGTCGATGTCGTCCACCACCACCGACAGGTGATAGGTCGGGTGCGTGTCGGACCGGAGGATCACGAAGCTTTCGATGTGCTCGTTGTCGAACTCGATCGGCCCGTGCACGCGGTCGGTGAACGCGGTCTTGCCCGGCGGCACCTTGAAGCGAATGGCGCCGCCATCCTCGAACGCCTGGCCGCTGTCGAGCAGTGCTCGGGCGGCGGCGCGGTACCGCTCGAGCCGCTCCGACTGGAAATACGGGGCGTGGGGACCGCCGATCTCCGGCCCTTCATCCCAGTCGATGCCGAGCCAGCGCAGGCCGTCCAGGATGCCGGTGACCATTTCCGCCTGCGAGCGCGCGACGTCGGTGTCTTCAATCCGCAGAATGAAGGCGCCGCCGTGCCGCCGCGCGTACAGCCAGTTGAACAGGGCGGTCCGGGCGCCGCCGACGTGCAGGTAGCCCGTCGGTGAAGGGGCGAAGCGCAGGCGTGGCGTCACAGAGGCTCGATCTTACCCTTCGACACGCTCAGGGTCACCCCGAGCGGAGTCGAGGGGTACGGCTATCCTCTGGCCGTGCCGACCCTGCTGCGCTGTGATCGTGCGGATTGCCACGGGCGTCGCCTCCGATCGCTCGGCTACAGGACAGTCGGAGTGGGACGGGCAACCGCCGACGCCGGAACGAACCTCGGCGCGATTGCGGCGGCTGCTGGCGCATCTCGGTGTCAGTCCGTGGTGGTCGTCGGCCATTCGTGGGGCGGCGGGCTGGCCTGCCAGTTCCCGGCCACGCATCCTGGCGACGTGGCGGCGGTCGTCTGTCTCGATCCCACCGACACCACGGCGAGTCGAGGCGACATGGTGGCATTGTTCGAATCGATTGATTCCAACGCCGCCGGCTGGGATGTGTTCCTGCAGATGCAGCAGAAGTGTCTGCCTCCCTCGGGACCGATTCGCGCCGAGGCGTTGATCATCATCGAGGCGGCGGATGCCGATGTCGCGCCGCGCACCGCGGCGGTTGGTGCGAGGGTGCGCTCGAGTGTGATTCTCGCGGGGTCGGTGGCTGCCCCGCCGCAGGGCTCGCTGCCGTTTGATACGAAGGCGTTCGCCGCCGCCTTCTACCCATTCCGTGCCGCGCGTCTCAAGGACTGGGCTACCCAATGGCGGCACGTTCGAGACTGCGGCGAAGGCCGGGCATTTCGTGCACGTCGACGAGCCCGATCGGGTCGTCGATGCCATTCCCCGTTTCCTGCCGGCTCGCTAGCCTGGACGGCGAAAGTGTTACCGATGTGACCGGAATGGACCTGGCGGTGAGGGAGGGATTCGAACCCTCGGTAGAACTTTAAAGGTCCTACAACGGTTTAGCAAACCGCCGCCTTCAGCCTCTCGGCCACCTCACCGTGGAACTCTAAGTATACGCGGCGTAGGTGCAGCGGAACCAGCAAGGCGCCAAATGGCGCGGTAAGGCCGGTTCGCCTCCAGGTCCTTGCTTGACAGTCAAATGTTCAGCCGACGATCCTTGAGACGTGGCCTCCGCCTAGCGGCAGTACCGTCCGCCCTCGCGCTTGCCGCCCTTGGCGGACTTCCATTCGCCGCGCTCGACGGACTCCAGCAACTCCTTCTCGTCAGCGTCAGGTTTCATCTGCGGACTCCTCGCCCACGTACTGCTTCGTCGCCTCAATGGGCACACATTGGCGTCGGTCCAGTGTGCCAAACTTGGTCCGAAAGTCCATCAATCGGCTACTCACGCCCGCGGGCGTTCGAACGCCTGCCGGCTGACGGCGTGCCGGAAGGCAAAGAGCCGCTTCAGTTTTCGTTGGACGAAGAACCGGCCCACCAGCCATCCGATTGCGCCGAACGGCAGCTCGTACTCGATGGCGTCTTCCAGCACCGAGGAGTCGGGTCCCTGGGGAATCATCCGGTGCACGTGCTTCCAGTATCGAAATGGTCCCGCGACCTGCACGTCCGTGAACGAGCGGCCGTGCCGGTAATCCCGATGCTCCAGATCCCACCGCAGCGAGAAGGGGGCCGGGCCGACGCGCAGCCAGACCTGCGCACCGTCACGAATCCCGCCCACGTGCCGCACCACCCGCACGCGCTCCCACGGGGGCGTCAAGCGTTCAAAGGCACCTGGCGCCTCATGCCAGTCGAACACGGCGTCGGCTGAGGCGGGAAGGGGCGTTGTTGCGACAAACGTGATGCGGCGCATGGTCATGCCTCCGGTTTGCATGCGGTCAAAGCTCCCGGCTTGTGGTAGGTGACAACCTCAGGCAACCGAGACGATGACGGCCGAACAGGTCTTGCGGCCGGTGCGGCGGTAGCTGTGCGGCACGGATGCGTCAAAGTACATCGCGTCACCGCTCTCAAGCACGTGCTCGGTGGCTTCGACGGTCACGCCCAGCTCGCCGGAGAGCACGTAGATCACTTCGACGCCGGCGTGCTCATGCAGGAGCGGCTTGCCCTCGCCCCGCGGGTGGAACGTCGCCAGAAACACCTGACACCTCGGCTCGGCCACTGCAAACGTCAGGCTTTCGAAGTGAAACGCCGGGTCGCGCCGGCCGGGCGCCTCGGGAAATCGCAGGCGCTCGGCGCGCCGGACGATGGCGAGCGCGCGATGCTTGCGGTGATCGGCGAAGAAGTGGTCGAGGTCGACATTGAACACCATCGCGATCCGCAGCAGTGTCTGCAGGGTCGGAAACATCTTGCCGCGCTCCAGCTTCGACAGCAGCGCGGGCGATAGCCCGGAGTGCCGGCCGAGATCCACCAGCCCAAGTTTCTTCTTGAGCCGCAACGCTTTCAGCTTGCCGCCGATCTCGTAGCGGTGGAGTTCGTTGTCCAGCAGGCTGTGAGCCACAGTTCCAGCATGCTACTACTAAGACAATAATTTTCTCAATAAGAACCAAGGCGACGCCCTGGTACTACCGAGAGCCGCGCTGGCACGACCATTCCGCGAGCTGGTTTTCCCGTGATGCAAAGATCTGCGCCGTGTTGTCCGGAGGCTCACACCACTTTCGACGGTGAAGGTCATTTGACTCTTCAGAAATAAATTGTCCCTATAAGCTGGTAGAGTTAGGTTGTTCGTTCGCCGGCAGCGGCCAGCATCGATGGACGCTCTCTGAGAAAAAGGTTACGGGCATGTTCAAGATCCAGGACTTCATGATTCCCGGCGCCGCGTTCATCTCCTGGCTGTTCTCCGTGTCGCCGTGGTTCGGCGCCTTCTGGCCGCCGAACAGGGAGGCCGGCATCTTCGTCGGGCTGTGGGTGCCGTCAATCCTTGCAGCAGGCATCTTCCTTCAGCTGCTGCGGACAGCGAGGCAATAACCGATGGATCGCTGGATTCTGACGGTCGGTGTCGTGACCTTCGGTCTGTCGAGGGGTGGCGTGTTTCTCACAATCAGGGAGTGTCGGCAGATGAAGCCGGGCCAGACCGACGGTATCCGTCAGACGATGATGGCGTGCGACTACCAGCCGAAATGACGGCCGGACTTCGGATTCCCATGGCACAACTCGATCACGAACGTTTCATGCGTCGGGCCATCGCGCTGACCGCCAATTGCCCGGGTCTTCCCTTCGGCGCGGTGATCGTGCGCGGCGATACGGGCGAGGTGTTGGCCGAAGGATGGAACAAGTCGACGATCAATCCGACCTGGCACGGCGAGATCGACGCCATCAACCGGCTCGTCGACCTGGGCCACGGCGACGACCGATCCGGCCTCGTCCTCTACTCGACCGCGGAACCGTGCCCGATGTGCGCCGCGGCGATCCTCTGGAGCGGCGTCGGGACAGTCGTGTTCGGCTCCTCGATCCGCTTCCTGGTGCAGTGCGGCTGGCGGCAGATCAACATCCCCGCCGCTGACGTGGTGCGACGCAGCCCGGGATGGAGCTGTGCCATCATCGGCGGCGTGCTCGAACGCGAGTGCAACGACTTGTTCCAGACTCCCCCCGGCGAGTGTCGCCAGTGAGCGCCTCCGACAAGAACGTGCTGATCGTGGGTGGCGGACTGGCAGGCTTGGCCTGCGCCATCCGCCTCCATGAAGCCGGTGCCCGCACCACGATCTTCGAGCAAAGTGACGATGTCGGCGGCCGGGTCAGGACCGATCTGATGGATGGGTTTCTGCTGGACCGCGGGTTCCAGGTGTTTCTGGACGCCTATCCCGAAGCGGGACATCTGCTGAACAGGCAGGGCCTGGATCTCCGGGCATTCAAGCCAGGCGCCTTGATCTACACGCCGTCCGGCATGCGACGCGTCATGGATGTAACCCGTGAACCGCGGCACTTCATGGCAAGCGTTCTCGCCCCGGTCGGGTCGTTGGCTGACAAGCTGCGGGTGGCGGCACTGAAGATGCGGCTGATGCGTGTTTCTCGTGAAGACACCGCGGCGCACGAAGACATGACCACGGAGCGTTATCTCGAGCGTGCGGGATTCACGCCATCGATGATTGACGGCTTCTTCCGCTCCTTCTACGGGGGCATCTTTCTCGAGCGGGATCTTCACACCTCGAGCCGGATGTTCGAATTCACGTTCAAGATGTTTTCACAGGGTAGCGCCACGCTGCCGTCGGCAGGGATGGGCGCAATCCCGCGTCAGTTGGCGTCCCGACTCCCTGCGGACACGATCCGTCTCGGCGCGACGGTCACGGCGATCCAATCAGGACGCGTCACCCTTGATTCGGGCGAGCAATGCCACGGCGATGCCGTGGTCGTCGCGACGGATGGGTCGACCGCAGCAGGACTGCTACCTGCCTCGGCGGTCGACGCGCCCTTCTGGCGGTCAGTCACCTGCTTGTACTTCGCGGCGCCGCGCTCGCCGCTTCGCGAGCCGATCATCGCTCTCAACGGCACAGGCTCGGGCCTGGTGAACAACGTCTGCGTCCCTTCGGATGTCGCGCCCGACTATGCGCCGCCGGGGCAAGCGCTGGTGTCGGTCAGCGTCCTCGGAACGGTGAACCCTGAGGGCCTGGAATCTCGGGTCCTGTCCGAACTGGAGGCCTGGCTTGGCAGCACGGTGCGCGCATGGCGGCACCTGCGAACCTACCGCATCGAGCGCGCGCTCCCGAAGCAGGCACCCGGCACTGGACTGACAGGACCGGGCTTCCGCAAGGAAGGGGGCGTCTACCTGTGCGGCGACCATCTGTGGAGCGCATCCATCGAAGGCGCGCTCATCTCGGGCCTGAGAACAGCGGATGCGATCCTGCAGCCGTCATGACATCTCCAGCACCAACCAGGCGATGAACTAATTGATGTAAGTCAACACTGCCGGCGCGAAACGATCATCTGCCCCGCTCGACCCTCGCGATCCCGAGCGCCTGCCGGTGCCGGTCCGCGCTGGCCGTGATCTGCGCGCGGGCTTCGGGTGTCATGCGGTCAACATTCTTCAAGATCATCGCCATCCGCTGGTTCTGTGCCAGCGCCTTGCGGGTGCGGATCAAGAAGTCCCAGTAGAAGACCGTGACGGGGCAGGCCAATGGGCCGCTGCGTTCGGCGGGGTCGTAGCGGCAGGTGGTGCAGTAGTTGCTCATCCGCTGGATGTACTTGCCGCTGGCCGCATAGGGCTTGGTGCCGACCAGCCCGGTGACACCTGTGGCCGCGCCCCCGCGCCGATCGGCGTGCATGACCATGCCCAGTGCGTTCGGGAGCGTCACCCAGTCCACACCATCAACAAACATGCCGAGGTACCAGTCGCTGACGGCGCGCGGATGGACGCCGCTGATGAGTGCGAAGTTGCCGGTGACCATCAGGCGCTGGATGTGGTGGCCGTAGCCGGAATCGAGCACCTGACCAATGCAGGCCTTCATGCAGGCCATGTCGGTGTCGGCGGTCCAGTACAACGCCGGCAGTTCGCCGTGCTGGTCGAGCCCGTTGCGATCTGCATACGTGGGGCCTTCGAGCCAATACACGCCGTGGATGAACTCGCGCCAGCCGACGATCTGCCGCACGAACGCCTCCACGGACTGCAGCGGGGCCTTGCCGGCGCGAAACATCTGAATGGCCCGCTCACAGCACTCCCGGGGATTGAGCAGCTTGAGGTTGAGCGAGCTCGAGAGCGCGGAGTGGTAGAGCGTGGGTTGGCTGGTCCACATCGCGTCTTCGAAGGGGCCGAACTTGGCGAGACGGTGCGTGATGAAATCGTCGAGTGCCGCAAGGGCCTGCTCGCGCGTGACGGGCCATGCGAAGGAATCAATGGTGCCGGGCAGGTCGGGGAGCGTGCGCGCGATTGCCGCAACGACGTCGCGAGTGGTCTTATCGGGCTTGAAGCGCAGCGGCGCCCGCGGCCGCGGAAGCGGGCCCTGCTTGCCAAAGGGCAGCCGGTTCTCCTTGTCGAAGTTCCAATCGCCGCCGACGGGTTTGGCGCTCTTCCCCGAGCCGTCCATGAGATAGCCGGTCTTGCGACGCTGCTCGCGGTAGAAGAACTCCATCGTCAGCGAAGTGCGGTCCTTGGCCCAGGCGGCGAACTCGTCGGGGGCCGTGATGAAATGCTCGTCGGGCAGGACGCTCAGCGGGATGCCCGTGGAGTTGCAGACGCGTTCGAGCATCGCCACCACACGCCACTCGCCCGGATGCGTGCACACAATCTGCGACGGGCCAAGCGCGGCGACCGCGCGGGCGATCTCCGTCTCGAACGCGCCGGTGTTCTCCGGGTCGTCAAGGGCGACATACCTGACGCGAACCTGCCGCCGAACCAGCTTTGCAGCGAAGTGGCGCATCGCAGACAGGAACAGCGCGGTCCGCTGCATGTGGCTGGGGACATGGCGAGACTCGCCGGCGACTTCCATCATGAGCACGGTGTCGCCGGCAGTGAGGGAGCGGATGAGGGCGGCATCCAGGTTGAGCTGGTCGCCAAACACGATCACCAGGCGCGCCGACGTGTGTTTCATGTCCAACCACTCCCGCCCGCCAAGCCCCTCAGCTCAGCGCAGCACCGCGATGGTCACACTCATTGCGAGCATCAGCGCGGCGGGGAGCGACTTCACCAGCGGGTCGCCGACCTTGAGGTGCACGGCAATCGCGCCGATCATGAGCGCGGCTACGACACCCGCGGCCTCTCGAACCGGGAGCGCGAACCACACGCCGGCAATCAGGATGCAGGCGGCGCCGATCTTCAGCGCACCCACCAGGTAGAAGGCAAAGCCGGGAAGGCCGTACGCGGCAAACTCTCCCTTCAGCGTCTGCGCGTCGCTGCCGCGATACGACGTGGCGGAACGTCCGCGTACCAGCCAGACATTCAACAGCCCCAGCCCGACAATCATTTGCAGCAGACTCGCAAGTGACAACCACTCCATGATCTGTTCCTCCATAAAAGTGAACCAGTTACCGACACCGCCGCTCTCTCGAGGTTGACTACGCTCCTCAGCTAGCCGTTCAAGAAGCTCTTCAGCATCCAGATCGTCTTCTGGTGAAGCGTGATCCGCCCGATCATCAAGTCCTGGCTTTCCGCGTCGTTCGCCTTGCCCGCGATGTCACGCGCGCGAGCGGCATCGCCCATCAGTTTCTCGTTGGCGGCAATGAGGGCCCGGACGTAATCGTCTTGTGCCAGCGGAGAGGCGAACTCCTTCATCTGCGCCGCCCGCGCGAACGTAGCGAGGCCGCCAATAGCGTACGCGTCGAGCGCACGAATCCGTTCGGCAATCTCATCAATCGCCACGAACAGCTCCTCGTACTGTGTCTGGAAGGCGGCGTGCAACGCGAAGAACCCTGGACCCTCCACGTTCCAATGCGCCAGATGGGTCAGTGACAGCAGGGCATAGGAGTCGGCGAGCACCTGGTTCAGGCTGCCGGTTAATTCAGCGGCGCGCGTGGCACGCGGTCGTTTCGATGGCATTGTTGTATCCCTCCTCGGTTTGGTCTCACATTTGGGTCGTTCCAGGGCGACCTCACCCTCAACGCGGCGCTACGAGTAGTGCCAAAGCGATGCCGCCTCGGGCCGACCAGGCTCCCGTTCGCACCCAGTTCGTGCTCACCAGCCAGCGCTGAATGGCGGCGTCGAATCCGCGCTCGAGCCGACGATGCGCCGGCACCTGCCAGAGTCCCGTACTGGCCCAGACGACCGCCAGCAGTCCCATTCCTGACCAGGCCAGCGCGCCTCCAAGACACCAGACAATCGCGATCGCCGCGCCCAGTTCGACGAGCATCGGCAGCCCCACCACCCAGCCGGTTCGCCGCACGTGATGACGCTGGTAGGCTGGGAACGCGGCCTCGCCGACGCAAGAGAACAGAGGGTAATGCACGACCTGCACGAACCAGATGACCCCCACCATGAACAGCGTCGTCGCCGCATGGACTACCAGGAGCCACTCGATAGGACCGGCAAGCGTCATGACACACCCGCCGGCACGAAGCCGGTTCGAGATCGCGCGCACACGCCAGAGCGATCAGCACTACCCACGCCCAGCCGCCACACGGTACGCACCGGGTTCGGGTGAGACCCGGCGCACCACAACCGAGAAGACCGCCAGGGCAATCGCCCAGCAGATGGAGAGGCGGAGCAGTCCGTAGCCGCGCGGCGGCAGCAAGGTGACCGCGCCCAGCGCCTCGCCTGCCAGAAAAGCGATTGGACCACCCGCGGCGCCAAACAGCACCGCGGGCACCGGCCGCGTGATCACGCCGCGCATGCTGAAACGAAACGTCGCCGCAAACTGCGCCCACATGGCCAGCAGCCAGGGCGGCGGCAGCGCGTCGATCAGCGTCCCCGACGTGAAGCGGTAGGTGCCCGCAGCGATCTGAATCATCTCGACCACCACGCCAACAGCGGTGGCAAGAACCACCAGCCGGACTTCGATGGTCCGCTCCTCGGACAGCGCCAGATGCACGCCGATCAGGGCCATGGCAATCGCGAATCCGGTCCACGGACGCCGCGCCGCCGCGCCAAGCACGCAGGCGAACCAGCCAACCTGGTAGATCGTGTAATTGAGCAGCTGGGTGCGCCGCGCCGTGCTCAACGCGTCACCGCCGGTCCTGCCGTAGCAGGCGATGCTTGAAGACGTGCCACAAGGCTGGACCCGGTGGGCCATCGACGAATTCCGTGAGCAGAAACGACACGTCGTCGTGGGCCAGTTCGTCGGTCGCCGCATGGCCGTGCAGCGCCGCCAGCAGACGGCGCGCAAGGTCGTCGCAGCTGCCGGTGTGACTGTTGAGGAGGGTCTCGATCCCGTGAGTGTCAAACGGCGTATCGTCGGGCGATGTGGTCTCGAACACGCCGTCGGTGACAAGCAGCATGCGATCGCCGGGTGACACGCGTACGCTGTGGCGGTTGTAGGTGGGCGTGAAGCCGACGCCCATCGGCAGATCGACGAAGCCCGGTTTCGGCGGCGGGGGTAGCGGTTCGCACAGCCGCGCCCACGCGCCGGTCTTTGCTCGAAAGAGCCATCCCGTTGGATGACCCGCGTAACAGACGGTGAGCCGCCGGCGCGGCGGGTAATAGGTGGCCAGCACCGCCGTCGTCATCGCCTCCACGCCTTTCTCATTAAGGCGTTGATTGAGCCGGCCCAGGACCTTGCGTTCGTCGATGACGTCCACGCTCCGCCGCAGGTGGCCATGGATTTCGGCGCCAATGGCAGCTACGGCCGTGCCGTGTCCCGCCACATCGGCCAGACAGACCCTGGCCATCAAGCCCGACCCGCACACCGACAAGTAGTGAATGTCCCCCCCGGCCGCACCCGCACATGGCCGCGAATACAGCACGCCGCGCATTCCAGGCAGCTCCACGTGCTCGTGGGTCGTCCCGTTGCCGCCTCGCACTTCGCCACACGCAAATCCCGTGGGCGGTGCAGGAGTTGATTCAGGAGCGTTCACGATGGGGCCCCGGCCGGATGCCGATCACCATTGTCCTCGACGGCGAGCCTGCCGATCGTGCGCAGCATCCCTCCAAAGATCAGGACGTGGATCGGCAGGAGGGAATACCAGTAGAGCAGCCCGAACAAGCCGCTTGGCTCGAAGACTGCGGTCTGGTAAATGAGCGCGCCGTCCTGATCTGGCCCGACTTCGAACTCGAGCCACGCACGCCCCGGCACCTTCATCTCCGCCGCAAGTCTCAATCGCCGGCCGGGTTCGTAGGCCTCGACGCGCCAGAAGTCGAGCGTGTCACCGACCGCCAGCACGTTGGGGTCGCGCCTTCCCCGACGCATGCCCACGCCGCCCATCAACAGATCGATCGCGCCTCTGGTACGCCACAACCACGTGGCGAAATACCATCCGCGCTTGCCCCCAATCCTCGCGATCGGACCAAACGCGCGGTCCGCCTCGACAGTCACTCGGATCCGGCGCCGGTCGACCAGCCTGCTCCCGAGTCGCACGCCGGCCGCCGCCGCCGCTCCTCCAGAGGATCGCGCATCCGACCATCGCGTCAGCGCGAATGCCCGATGTTCGTAGCGAATGGCGCGCTCGATCGCGTCGCCGAGGCCAATCGGCCTGATCGGGAATGCCTCGAGCGCCGCGGGATCGGTGACGACGGACCGATTCTTCAGTCCTTCGATCAGCTCGCGCCCGACCCGAGCATAGACGGGCGTCACCAGCCCCAGCCACAGGCTCGACAGGCGCGGCGTGAGCAGCGGGACCGAAATCATGACCCGTCTCAACCCGCGCTGCCGCGCGTACTCGCGCATCACATCGCCGTAGCTCGCCCGATCGGCGCCGCCGATTTCGAACGTGCGGCTCTCTCCGCCGGGCAGGCGAAGCGCTCCGGCCAGGTAGGCGAGCACGTCGTCGATGCCGATGGGCTGCGCCAGCGTCGAGACCCACCTCGGGCAAATCATGACCGGCAGCCGTTCGACGAGCGCGCGGATCAGCTCGAACGACAGGCTCCCGGACCCGATGACGACCGACGCGCGAAGTTCCACGACCGGGACACCGCTGTCGCGCAGCACCTGGCCGGTCTCGATCCGGCTGCTGAGATGCTTGCTGAGCGGCTGTTCGTCGATCGCGAGCCCTCCGAGGTAAACAATGCGGCGCACACCGGCGCGCCGCGCCGCGTCGCCAAAATTGCGGGCGGCGACGCGATCGGTGTCACGGTAGTCGCCGTGGGCGCCCATGGAGTGCACCAGGTAGTAGGCGACGTCGATGCCGGCCAACGCGCGATCGAGCGACGCCGAGTCGAGCAGATCGCCGGCGACAATCTCGGTCGCCGGCGAGACGCGAGCGGCCAGCACGGCCGGCTGCCGCGCCAGACAGCGGAGTCGAACGCCCGCCGATTCGAGGACCGGCACCAGCCGCCCGCCGATGTAGCCGGTCGCGCCGGTGATGAGAACGTTCGGATTCGCCGGAGAGCAAACTGCGGCTGGCGTCACGGCTCGATTGTCCCGGGCGCGAGGTGAGCATCGGCGGCCGATGGGTCGCGGTCGGCCAGTGACGTAAGCAGTGCGTGCAGCGATTCGGCCTGTGCCGGGTCGAACCCGCCGTGATGGAGCCACCGCACGACGCCAGTGCTGTCAACCACGATCAGGTAGGCGTCGTCTGCATGCTCGCGAGAATACGACAGCCGCCGCTTCCAGTCGCCGGTGGCGCTGGAGACCGTCATGACGCGGTCGTGGAGCTCGACGGGTGTGCCGCTGCGCATCCCCCGGTCGATGAACCATCGCCCAAGCTTCGCGAACCCTCCGATCATCGGGACCTCGAACAACGTCACATCCGCTCTGGCGCCAACGCTCTGCCGGTACCAGTCCGCCCACGCTTCCACCGGGAAGCGGGACTGGTAAGTGAAGCCCATCGCGACAAAGATTACCTTGCCGGATGCCGCCTGCGGCAGCGTCGCCTCGCGGCCGGTGAGGAGCCGCCCCTTGAGCTCCGGAAACCGGTCACCAACCCGCAAGACTTCCTGAGCGCCGCCAGCGTGAAGCGAGGCCATCGACATGACGAGCACTCCGATGAAACATGACCGAGCGGTGAGGTGAGACATGATGTTCAAAAGCGCCAGTCTAGCCCCAGGATGGGGAAGATGCCCTGCTGTTCGCCGAACTGCTGGGAGTTGGTGCGGCGATTCCAGGAGTAGTTGGCGAAGTTGCGGCGGTTGGCCACGTTCTGCACCCCGAAGAACACATTGAGCGGCTGACCACCGACCGTGAAAGTGCGGTCCAGGCGGATGTCCACGCGGCCGTAGTCCGGTGCCCGCTCCGCGTTCACGCGCGCCAGGTCGTACACGCCTCGCCGCTGGGCGGCAGACACCGTCTGGTCGTACGGTGTGAACGGCCGGCCCGACAGAAACGAGAGCCGGGCCGAGAACTCCCACTGCGGCGACAGCCGGTAGCCGCCGAGCAGGTTGAACACGAAGGGGTAGTCGAACGAACCCGGCCTGAGCACGCCGTCGAGACCGGCGTGCCGGGTGCGCGACAAGGACAAGTTGCCCTGGCCATAGAGCTTCGACGTGAGCCGCTTCTCCACGAAGAACTCCACGCCCTCGGAGTGGCCCTCGCCGGCGCTCGTGAGCGGAAACAGGATCTCTCGCACGTCGAAGGTGTCGCCGATGTTGGCGAGCGACAGGGAGGGCAGGTCGCTCGCCACCGGGTAGTCTGCATACGTCTTCCGATACGCTTCGGCCGTCACCCGCAGGGACGGGTCGGGCGACCAGGCCAGGCCCGTCACGGAGTGGACGGCGCGCCACGGCACGAGCGACGCATTGCGCGCAAACGCCGACACGAACAGAAACGCCGGTTGCTGATAGTACGAGCCGACGCTCCCGTTCCACGACAGCGCATCGGTCAGGCGCACCCTCACGCCCGCGCGCGGACTGAACCGGGCCTGGGAGAGGATGGCATAGTGGTCGAAGCGTCCGCCAAGCGTGACGTTCAGGCGCGAGGCGACCTTGCTGGAGGCTTGCAGGTAAACGCCCGTCTGGTACGACCGAAACCGGGTGTCGAGAGCGAACGGGTCGATGCCGGATACCGGTGAGTACGGCGTGTCGTTGCCCGAGGGTGACCGCACCGTGTAGCCGATGCGGAACGTCTTGAGGCTGCCGCCGGCCTGTACCGTATCGAAGAACGGCAGGTGGACCGTCAGGTCGTACTTGATGGTGGTCTCGCCTTCGCGCGAATCCTCGAAGTACACCACCGGGCTCTGCGCAATGACGACATCGGGCGGCATGCCGGGCGGTGACACTCCTTGCGCCACCAGGTCCTTGACCTGCTGGCCAACGCTGGCCTCGGAGTGCGTGATCCCGAGCAGGCCCACGCCACGTGATCCGAACGTGCGCTGCCAATTGAACCCCGTGGCGGCTCGCCAGCCGTCATACCGAATATCGAAGTTCGCGATCTCTTCCTTGAGGTCGGTTGCCTCCGTGAGACCGAGTCGAATCTCGTCCACGCCCGAGACGTTGACCGCCCAGATGCGGTCCCGCGGCGTGAGGTCGTAGACGGCCTTGGCGTTGAGCGCGTAGACGACCGGCACGCCACCAAACCCGACATCCTGGGTGAACAGATCCAGGAAGCTGCGCCGCGTCGACACCACCCACGATCCCTTCCCGCCAGTGATCGGTCCTTCGAGAATCGCGCCGACGCCGGCGAAGCCGAGCGTGGCCCACCCGCCAAATTTCGTGCGGCTGCCCTCGCGCTGGGTCACCTGCAGCACGCTCGACGTGCGATTGACATAAGGCGCCGGGTATCCGCCGGTCAGGAACGTCACGTCCTGAAGGAGTTCGGCATCGAGCAGGCTCACTGTTCCGCCGGCCGACGCGAAGTTCGCGAAGGCGTTGATGTTGGGAATCTCGACGTTGTCGACGAGGAACAGATTCTCGAGCGGGCTGCCGCCCCGGACGATGATGTCGTTGCGGAAGTCGTTGGTGCCGATGACGACACCGGGCAGGCCTTGCACGTAGCGCGACACGTCCTGCAACGCCGCCGCGCTCTTGAGAAGCTCTCGGGGCCGCACGAGAAAGCCCGAGTTCTTCACCGCGTCGGGCACCTGGAAGGCCGGCGCGGTCACCGTGACTGTTTCCTGGAAGTCATCCAACGCCGGCAGGGAGATCTCCACCGTGCCGTCCAGCCCGGCGCGCACGTCCACCGGATCGCTGATGAAGGGCAGGGCGGCAACAGGCAGAATCTCCAGCCGATAGGCGGCCGCACGCAGTTCGCCGATGCGGAACGCGCCACGCTCGTCACTGGTGGTGCAGGAGGCGGTGTCGAGGGCGCACACCCGCACGCCCGGTTCCGGCCGGCCTGCCGCGTTCACCACCGTGCCGCTGATGGTGCCAACGCCGGTCGTATCCTGCGCAGACGCCGACGTCGCGGCGAGTGACAAAACGGCGGTGGTGAGCACCGACCAACGCACTTTGTACAACAAGCCACCGAACATCATCACAATCACACGACCCGTCCGCTGATGCGGGTCAGCTCCTGCTGGTAGGCCCTGTAGTCGTGCAGCACCAGCCCCCTCGGCCTGATGAGAGGGGCGTGATGCGCGGCGGCGCCGCCGCCGGCCCAAAGCTCGACGTGTGCCGGCAGATCGCGCACGATCGTCCGGAGTTCGCGGCCAATCGTTCGGAGCACGCGCTCGCGCGCCCCGGGACTCTCGCGGGTCATGGTGAGGCTCAGCACCAGCACCTGGGCGTCTGCGGGCTTGACGCTTTCGACAATCTCGCGTGCCGGCAAATCCGGTCCGAGATAAGCGACGCCCAGCCCATGGCTCGCCGCGAGCAGGGCCGCGCCGAGGGCGCCAATCTCGTGGCGTTCGCCCGACGGGGTCGCGAACAGCAGGCGGGGGTGCGCCTCCGGACGGGTATGCAGCCGGAGGAACGATCCGAGCGCCGAGCGGATCGTCGACGACATCAGGTGTCCATGCGCCACGCTGGCCCGTTTCCGATACCAGTCGTCTCCGACACCCGCCAGCATCGGCATCAGCACGGTCTCGAGAATCTCGAGCGGACTGAGGACGCTCGCCATGCGAACGATCTCGTGGTCGATGGCCGCGGCGTCGTAGCGACGGACCGCCGCCTTCAGCGCGGCCGTATCGATCGATGCCGGTGGCGCCGGATCGACCGCGGACGGCGCCGTGGCCGTTTCGGCGAAGCGGCGCAAGGCCTCGTCGCTCAGCTCAGCGAGCCGGCCGATGCTGTGGCCGCGTTCGACCGCACCGCGCAACAGGCGCAGGCGCGCAATGTCGGCGTCGGTGTACATCCGGCCGCGGTCGTCGCGAACGGGCGTGACCGCCCGATGGCGTCGCTCCCAGGCGCGCAGCCGGTCGATGCCGATGCCGGTCAACTTCGAGACCGCCCGGATCGGATAGCGGGCGGACGCCTCGGGGGCAGTGCTCACCGGGCGATCATCTTGACGACGGCCGAGGTGGCGGCCGATGCCGCCGTTCCCCACGCCACGTCAGCCAGGGTCAGCACAAACGGCCACTGCCGCAGGGTCGAGTAGTTGGTGAAGTCATAGACGCCGTATACGACCAGTCCGAACAGGGCGCCATAAGCCGCCGCCTCCGGGACAGTGGACGCGCGCGGGATGACCAGCAGCGAGATACCGGTCCCGAGCAGGCCCCACACCACCAGGGCCGCGGGCCAGTTGGGGGCAAAGCCCCCGTCCGCGAGGCGGGCGATCGGCGCCAACTGCTCGCGGTAGAAGTTGTTCATCAACAGTCCGAGCCAAATGCCGTCGAGCACCATGAAGGTCACGGTGCCAAGTGCCGCCAGCGTGATCGTGTGTCCCATTGCCCCCTTCGCTTTCTGCCTCACCTTGTCCCCGAGCGTAGCCCCGGGCGGCCTGAGTTGTCAACATTTTGTCATGGACAAAGGTTTGACAGATCCCGTCGCCTTCTGCTATCTCTGGTGCGTGAAGACCATCGCGGTCATCGGGTCCGGCATCTCCGGCCTGGCAGCCGCCTTTCTGCTGAGCCGCCGTCACCGGGTGGACCTCTTCGAACAGGAGCGGCGCCTCGGCGGCCACACCAACACGGTGCTGGTCGACGGTCCGGACGGCACCGTGGCGCTGGACACCGGCTTCCTGGTGCACAACGACCGCACCTATCCGAACCTGGTCCGGCTGTTTGCCGAGCTTGGTGTGGCCACCCGCGACTCCGACATGTCGTTTGCGGTGTCGTGCCGGCGGAGCGGACTCGACTACAGCAGCCGCGGCGCCAACGGGTTCTTTGCCCAGCGACGCAATCTGCTCCGCCCGTCGCACCTCTGGCTGCTCCGCGAGATCGTCCGCTTCAATCGTGAGGCGCCGGTGCTGCTCGAGACCGCGGATGCAGAGCGGCTGACGCTGGGCGACTTCCTCGACTCGCGCGGCTATGGCGAGGACTTCACGCACCGCTATCTGCTGCCGATGGCGTCGGCCATCTGGTCGACCTCGCTCGACGCCATCCGATCGTTTCCCGCGCTCACGCTGATCCGTTTTTTCGACAACCACGGGCTGCTGTCGCTCTCGGCGCAGCCGACCTGGAAGGTCGTCGCCGGCGGCAGCCACACCTACATTCCCAAGCTCGTTGCGCAGCTGCGGGGTGAGGTGCACGAGGGCGCGTCAATCCATTCGGTGCGGCGGCGGGAGGACGGAGTCACGCTCACGTTCCACGACCAACCGCCAATGCAGTTCGACGAGGTCGTGTTCGCGTGCCACGGGGACCAGGTGCTGCCGCTGCTGGCCGATCCGAGCGACCGCGAACGCGACGTCTTCTCCTGTTTCACCACCACCACCAACGTGGCCTGGCTGCACACCGACGACTCGGTGTTGCCGGTGCAGCCGCGAGCCCGCGCGTCGTGGAACTACCGGCTCGCGGGCGACCCCGCTCTGCCGCCGACGGTGACCTACGACTTGAATCGCCTTCAGGGGCTGACGACCCGCGAGCAGTACTGCGTGACGCTGAACCCGGACGATGCGATCGATGAGAGCCGGGTGTTGCGCCGTTTGGTCTACCGACACCCGCTCTATACCGCTGCGGCAATCCAGGCGCAGCGGCACTGGGGCGACGTGAACGGCGTCAAGCGCACGCACTACTGTGGCGCCTACTGGCGCTACGGGTTTCACGAAGACGGACTGCACTCCGCCCTCAGAGTGGCCCGCGCCCTGGGAGTCGAGTGGTGATTGACTCGGGACTGTTCGTCGGCACGCTGCGTCACCGGCGGTTCACGCCCGTCGCCCACGCCTTCACGTATCCGCTGTTCATGGCGCTGCTCGACATCGATCGGATCCCCGAGTTGATGCGCGTGTCGGCCGTGACCGGCTACAACCGTTGGAACTGGGCCAGCTTCGACGATCGCGATCACCTGGGCGATCCGAGCCGGCCACTCAGGGAACGGCTTGCCGCCGACGCGACGCGGCACGGGATCGAGCTGCCGGACGGCCCAATCTATCTGCTGACGCACTTGCGGTATCTCGGCTACTGCTTCAATCCGGTCTCGTTCTTCTACTGCTTCGATCGTACGGAGCGGCTGCAGACGGTGCTTGCCGAGGTCAGGAACACCTTCGGCGGCGCCCACAACTATTGGCTGCGGCCCGCTTCGGCATCACCGACATTCCGCGCGGCGGCGTCGAAGTCGCTGTATGTGTCGCCGTTCATGCCGGCGGACCTGGACTACGGGTTCGCCTTTACGGCGCCGGCGGGCCATCTGGTCGCGCACATGACCACGACCAGGGCGGGCGCGGTGTGCTTCGACGCCACCCTGTCGCTGGAACGACGGCCCTGGATTTCTACAGAGATCCGCCGGGCGCTCGTCCGCTATCCTGCCATGACCGCCAGGGTCACGGCGGGGATTCACTGGCAGGCTCTGAGGTTGTGGTGGAAGGGTGTGCCGCTCGTGCGTCGCCTCACGGGTGACGGCGTCGGCGAACGCGCGGCCTTCGCGGCCGAAACGGCAGGACGGACGGATTCGGTGATGGAGCGATGAGCATGGTGACCGGGTGGGCGAAGACCGCGTTTCTTTCTGGCCTCGGCGGTGTGACCGGCGGAGCCCTGACCGTCGCCTGCCCCAGCGGCACGCACCGGTTTGGCGAACCCGGCGAGCTGGATGCGACGCTGACGGTCCACGACGAGCGGTTCTTCGGTCGTGCGCTGACGGGCAGCGACATTGGATTTGGCGAGTCCTACATGGACGGCGACTGGACGACGCCGGATCTCGTGTCCCTGGTGCGGCTGATGCTGCGCAACCGCCGCGGGCTCGAGGCGCGGAGCCGTGTCGCTGGTGTGCTGCACCAGCTGGCCGGCGGCGTCGCCCGTCGTCTTCGCGACAATTCCCTGGCCGGTAGCCGCCGGCACATCCATCGGCACTACGACCTCGGTAACGACTTCTTCCGGCTCTTTCTCGACACGGAGCTGCTGATGTACTCCTGCGGCTACTTCAAGTCGGCTGCTGACACGCTCGAGCAGGCGCAGGCGTTGAAGGTCGATCGCATCTGTCGCGCCCTGCAACTCTCGCCCGACGACCATGTGCTCGAAATCGGCAGCGGGTGGGGCGGCTTCGCCGTCTGGGCAGCGACCCGCTACGGCTGCCGCGTGACGACGACCACGATCAGCGAAGAACAGTATCGGCACGTCTGCGACTGGCGGTCGCGGATTGGCGCGGCCGGGGCGCGCATCGAGGTCTTGCGCACCGACTACCGTCAGCTGACCGGGCGGTTCGACAAGGCCGTCAGCATCGAGATGTTCGAGGCGGTCGGCCTCGATCACTACGACGACTACTTCTCGGCGGTCGATCGCCTGCTCGCGCCAGATGGCCTGATGTATCTGCAGACGATCACGGTCGACGATCAGTGGTTCCCGAAATACCACGGCACGCCGGACTGGATCGAGAAGTACATCTTCCCGGGCGGCGAACTCGCGTCGATGGGTGAGATCCTGAAGTCGCTCGCACGCACCACGTCGCTGTCGCTGTATCGCGCCGAGAATTGCGGCACCCACTACGCCCGGACCCTGCGCGCGTGGCGCGAGCGTTTCCATCACCACCTCGCTCGAGTGCGTGCGCTCGGGTTCGATGAGCGCTTCATCCGCATGTGGGACTTGTACCTGGGTGCGTGCGAAGCGACGTTCCTCGAACGCCACACCGGGCTGTTTCAGTTGCTCCTGCTGAAGAACGGCGCCCAGCGGGTGCTGTACAACGAACCGTGGTCTGAGCCCGGCAATGCGCCGCGGCCAGCCGCCAGCGAGCCGGCGGCCTGAATGTCGGACGTCCAGGCACGATCCAGTTCCGCCGACCCCCTCCCGGACACGCTGTCCGAACACCATGAGGTAGTCAGTGCGATTGAGCCGGCGGTGGCGGGCAATCTCAGGCTGCTGGTCCCGATCGACAAGGCCTGGCAGCCGACCGACTATCTCCCCAGCCTCGAAACGGAGGACTGGCGAGACGAGGTCGAACGCGTCCGAACCGCGGCCGAGACCATCCCCGACGATCTGTTGGTCGTCCTGGTGGGCGACATGGTCACCGAAGAGGCTCTGCCCAGCTACTCGATGGCACTCAACGCGCTGGTCAGGGACGAGGAGGGCGACAGCCCGGCTCCCTGGGCTCGATGGCTGCGTGGCTGGACCGCCGAAGAGAACCGCCATGGCGATCTCCTCAATGCCTACCTCCGACTTACTGGCCGCGTACACATGCGCGCCGTTGAACGAACGGTCCACGGGCTCGTGGCCAAGGGCTTCAACCCGCAGACACAGGCTGATCCCTACAGCCTGCTGGTGTACACCGCGTTCCAGGAGCGCGCCACCCGCCTCTCGCATGCCAACGTCGGACGGTTCGCGGCCAGGCACGGCGATTCGAACCTCGCCCGAATCTGCGGCGTGATTGCCGGCGACGAAGCGCGGCACGAGGCGTTCTACACCCGCATGATGAGCGAAGTGCTCGACCGCGATCCGGCGGGCGGGATCCTGGCGTTTCGTTCGATGCTTCGCGGCCGCATCGCCATGCCCGGCCGGTTCATGGACGATGGCAGGGATCCCGATTTGTTCGATCACTTCGCGATCGTCGCCCAGCGCGCCGGTGTTTACACCGTGCGCGACTACGCCTCGATCATCGAACACCTCGTCACCACCTGGCGCATCGCAAGCCGATCGGTGACGGGCGAAGCGGGGCAGGCGCAAGAAGAACTCTGCCGGCACGCCGAACGGTATCTGCGGCTGGCGGATCGCACCATGGCGGCCCTCGCGAAGCAGCCGTCCCGGGCGTTCAGCTGGATTCGCGATCGAAAGGCCTGAGCCGCTGATGACTCACGAAGGCGTGCGCCTCGGGATCTCGGCGTGCCTGATCGGCGAGCCCGTGCGCTTCGACGGCGGGCACAAGCGCGATTCGTTTCTGGTCGAATCGCTGGGCCAGTTCGTCGACTGGGTGCCGGTCTGCCCGGAGGTCGAGTCTGGGCTGGACGCGCCGTGTGAATCGATGCGGCTGGTGCAGGCCGATGGCTGGCGACGCCTTCATCAACGCGCTGGTGCCGCGGGAGTCGCCGCTCTACAAGGCCGGTGTTGCCCAGGACGATCAGCTCCTGCAGTTGGGCGACGTGCCGCTGGGCTCGACGGCGGCCTGGGACGAAGCGTTACTGACGCACACGCCGGGCGCGACGGTGCCGATTCGCTACGTGCGCCGCAGCGGCGAGATGGTGAGCGGGACCATCACGCTCGACGAAGATCCGCGCGTGGACGTCGTTCCGCTCGAGACGACGGGCGGAACGTGGTCGAGCGACCAGCAACAGTTCAGGGAGTCGTGGCTCAACTCGCGGCACCGGCGCTAGCGCTGCTCGGCCAGCCAGCGTTCCCACGCCGCCTGATCGACCACGTGGTATTCGCCGCGCATCCGGTAGTGTCCGAGTCCGCATAGCTGCGAGCAGGCGATTTCCCAATCGCCACGCGCGATCGGCGTGAACCAGACGCGCGCCGTCATGCCCGGTGTCGCATCCTGCTTCACGCGCATCTCGTTCAACGTGAAGCTGTGGATGACATCACGGCTGGTCAGCTGAATCACCGCCGTGCGATTCACCGGCAGCATCAACACGTGCTGCACACCCACATCGTCTGCCGCCGCCGGATCGCGGCGATCGATGCCGAGCGGATTGGCGGCGCTGACCAGCGCCGGTTGCGTGCGGCCGAAGCGGCGGTCGGCCCCCGGGTAGTGGATGTTCCAGGCAAACTGTTCGGCGGTCACCCGCACTTCAACCGGCTCGACGCCCGCGGGCGGCGGCTCGTTGCGCGCCGCCCACGCGGGCAGGGCCTGGGTGGTGAGGAGGATGACGTCGCCGACCATCACCAGGCCGATGGCGATCGCCGGCCACCAGCCGCGGACACCTGCCTGCGTGGCTACCGGGTGTGCGCCGCCGCGGAACTTGATCAGCGCGATCACGAACACCGCGAGCCACAGCACGAAGATCAGCGCCATGTGCACGTGCACGCTCAGCAGCACGCCATCGAGCGCACCGGCGTGGTCCGAGGCCGCGGCCGGCAGCCAGCGCTCGATCATGAACGCTCCTTGCGGAGGAGACGGATGCCGAAGCGCACCATGGCGCCGATGATGATCGTGCTGACCAGGATCAACACGCCCGCGCCGGCGCGCATGCCGTCGCTGACCAGGGAGCCTTCAGGCGTTGAGCAGATGGGACACGCCATGATTCAGAGGAGGTAGAAGCCGGTGACAATGAACAGCCAGGCGACGTCGACGAACAGCCAGTAACGCCGGGTCAATTCGATGCGCGCCTGCCACCGATCGGGTTCATCGACCGACATGCGGTACCCGGGTCCGCCCAGCCAGCCGGTGAAGATCGCGCCCCCGAGGACGTGCGCCGCATGGACCCAGGTGAGCGCGAACCAGCACGCCCACATCAGGTTCACCGCCGGGTTGATGCCCTGCTCGAACAACTCGATGTCGCTGAGCGCCTTCATGATCACGAAGGTGAGCCCCAGGGAGTTGGCCACGATCAGCCGGATGCGCTCGCGGCTGAACGCCGCACTGGCGCCGACCAGCAGCGCGGTCTCGAGCCACGGGAATTCGCCGATCGCCCGCGGCCATTCCGCGCTGCCGGTGCGCAGCATCACGTAGGCGGAAAACAGCGACGCAAACAGCATCGCCTCGGATGCCAGGAACAACCACATGCCGTTGCGGGCTGCGGGCTGCGGGCTACGGGCTTCGGCCTGATCGCTCGAGTGCCGTTGAGGCCCGTCGCCGGTCGCACGCCGGCCGGCGAGCGCGCGCCCGAGATTGATCAGGAACGGCAGCTGAAACACCGCCAGCGCGAACGCGGCGTAGGTCATGTACGTCTGCCACTGCAGCGTCGGCTGCGCGTGCGCGTAGCTGGCGCCGGCGTCCCACAGGCGGCGGTTGACGCCCGTCAGGCCGACCGCGAACATCGGCATGAAAATCAGGTTCATGCACACGAACGATCCCCAGAAGTGGATCTTGCCGAGAGTGTCGTCCAGCGCTCGGCCGGTGATCGAGGGGAACCAGTAATAGATGCCGGCGAACAGCGCGAACACCGTGCCCGGCCCGACCAGGTAGTGGAAGTGCGCCACCACGTAATAGGTGTCGTGGAGCGTGACGTCGGCAGCGGCCAAGCCGAGCGGCAGGCCGGTCAGTCCGCCAATGCCGAACATCGGCAGGAAGGCGAGCGCGAACAGCATTGGCGTGCTGAAGGTGATCGACCCGCCCCACAGCGTCAGGACGAGCGACGAGGTCAGGATCACCGACGGGATCGAGATGATGAACGTGGTGACCTGGAAGAAGCCGGTCAGTGACGTGCTCATGCCTGTCAGGAACATGTGATGGGCCCACACGATCATCGACATGCCGCCCATGAACAGCACCGACGCCACCATCAGGCCGTAGCCCCAGAGCGGCCGCTTGGCATGCGTGGTAATCACTTCCGCCACGATGCCCATCGCCGGAAGAATCAGCACGTAGACCTCGGGATGCCCGAGAAACCAGAACAGGTGCTGCCACAGCAGCGGATTGCCGCCGCCCGAAATGCCCTGCAGCGGAACCCCGCCCACCACCAATCCGCTGGGCAGGAAAAAGCTGCTGCCGGCGAGGCGATCCATCAGCTGCAACACCGCGGCGGCCTGCAGCGCCGGGAACGCGAGCAGCAGTAATAACGCCGATATCAGCTGCGACCACACGAAGAACGGCAGCCGCATCATCGTCAGTCCGGGCTGGCGGTGATGCACGACGGTGACGATGACGTTGAGCGCGTTCAGGGCGGATGACAGGCCGATCAGGAAGATTCCGACCAGCCAGTAGCTCTGACCGCTGGGTTCAATCGTGGCGAGCGGTGCGTACGACGTCCATCCCGCGCGCGCCGCGCCGCCTTCGACGAAGAAGCTCGCCACCATGATCACGCCGGCGAGCAGGTAGACCCAGTAGCTGAGCGCGTTCAGCCGCGGGAACGCCATTTCGGGAGCGCCGATTTGAATAGGGACGAAATAGTTGGCGAACGCGCCGGTGGCCAGCGGCACGACGGCGAGGAACACCATCACCGAGCCGTGCATGGCCACCAGCTGGTTGTAGAACTCCGGCAGGATGATGCCGCCAGGTGCGTTGGCGTCGCCGAGCAGCGCCGCCACCCACAATGGCAGCGGCTGGCCCGGCCAGGCGAGCTGCCAGCGCATCAGGGTCATCAACAGGAAACCGACCCCGAGGAAGGCCAGGGCGGTCACTCCGTACTGCAGTCCGACAGTCCTGTGACCCGTCCAGCGCACGATAGCGAGGCTATCAGCTATCGGCTCTCGGCTGAAATACACCGGCCATGAAATCGAGAGCCCTGCCCGCAGCTGTTCCTGCTGTGGCAGCAGGGCAAGTCCGGCTGCCAGCAATACGGCGATGCCCGCGTCGGCCGGGACTTCGGCGGCGTCTTCTCCGCGCCCAGCCGCCACGTGTTTCTGATCAAGTCCAGCTACTGGTTTAATATGTAGCGGCTGGTTACGGGGTGCTGGTTGCTGGGATCTGACCTCTGGTAACCAGCAACCAGTAGCCAGCAGTTGACATGTCCCTTCACGACAACCTTCGCGACTTCTTCCACGGCGCGGCCTACGGGGCATACGAGCGTGAGCTGCGCCTGAAGGCCGCCGAGCTCAACGATCTTTTCCTGCTGCTGTGTTACATGGAGATCGTCGGGCTGCCGAATCCCGCGACGCTGTATCTTCTAGACACCTACCCCTACATCCTCGAGCAGTTTCATCACTGGCACAAACGCATGGGGATGGACCGCTCACCGCTCGGCAATTTGCCCTGCTGCTGACCATGCGCGCGCTGTTCGACAAGAAGGTGCTGTTCTTCGGCGGGAAGGGCGGTGTCGGCAAGACGACATCGGCGTCGGCGATGGCGGTGGCTGCGAGCCGGGCCGGCCGGCGTGTGCTGCTCGTCTCCACCGATCCGGCGCATTCGACGTCCGACATCTTCGAGCGCCCAATCGGCCCGCAGGCCGTGCCGCTGCTGCCGAACCTTCACGGCCTCGAGATTGATGGAGCGTTTGAGTCACAGCGCTACGTCAGCGAGGTCAAAGAGCGCATCAAGGGCATTTTCGGCCACGGCATCCTGAAGGAAGCGAACCGGCAAATCGACCTGGCCGTGAGCATGCCCGGCGCCGAGGAAATGGCGCTGTTCGATCGCATCGGCGGCCTGGTCCGGGGTGAAGACCAGCGCTTCGATCTGATCATTTTCGACACCGCGCCGACCGGCCACACCCTGCGGCTGATTCGCATGCCGGAACTGATGGAAGCGTGGATTCGCGCGTTGTCGCGTTCACGGCAGGCGATGCTCGGCGTCGAGCAGGACGACAAGACCGATCCGGTGATGATGGCGCTGACCGATCGGCTCGAGCACCTGCGCGAGTTCCGCGCCCGCCTGCTCAGTCCGCGCATCAGCGCCTTCGTGCTGGTGCTGGTCGCAGAACGGCTGCCGATCGAAGAGACCGCGCGCGCCATCGAGCAGCTCGATGACGCCGGTGTCCGCATTGGCGGCCTGGTGGTCAACCGCGTGCTGCCGGCCACCAGCCCCGATCCGTTCCTGCAGTCGCGCCACAGACAGGAATTGGTGTATCTCGACGAAATCGACCGACGGTTCGCGTCGCATTCTCGCGTGCGCGTACCCCAACTGCCGTCAGACGCCCACGGCGTGGCCACGCTGGAGCGGTTGGCTGACATGCTGCTTGCGGAGAGAACCCTGGCATGACCATGACCCGACCGCAACCCGCGGAGTTCGCCCAGTTCTACGCCGGCTACATCAGCAAGGTGCCCGACAGCGGGCCCGCCGGCTTGATGAAGGATCAGATTGCCGCCTTCGCACGGCTCAAGGCCCTTCCTGAAGACAAGGGCAATTACGCCTACGCCGACGGCAAGTGGACGGTGAAGGAGGTCATCGGCCACCTGGCCGACGCCGAGCGCGTATTCAGCTACCGGCTGACGCGGATTGCGCGCGGCGATCAGACGCCGCTGGCGGGCTTCGACGAGAACGCCTGGGCGAAGAGCGCGCCGCACGGCCGCCGCAAGCTGGCCGACGTGGTCGACGAGATGATGGCCATTCGCCGCTCGACGCTGGCGCTGGTCGGCTCGCTCGACGAGACGTCCATTGGCAACACCGGCGTGGCCAACAACAACCCGGTGTCGGCCCGGGCGATCTGCTGGATTCTGGCCGGCCACACCAGGCATCACCTCGACATCCTCGCCGAGCGCTATGGGGTAGAGTGCTAGGCGCCACGAATGAGATTCGCCCCCGAGTACGTCACACACGTACTGAACGAGAACTTCGAAGACGCCAAGGAGCTGCTGCTGTCGCCGTTGATGGCGATCAACTACGCGCACCTGGTGATGCTGGCGGAGCAGGGCATTGTCTCCAAAGCCGACGCGCATGCGCTGCGAAAGGCGCTTGACGGCATTGTGCTGGAGCGCGTCCGGCAGGTGCTCTACGACGGCACCTACGAGGACCTGTTCTTCTACATCGAGCGCTTGATCGATCAAGCCTGCGGCGAAGACATCGCCGGCCGGCTGCACACCGCGCGCAGCCGCAACGATCTGGCGATGACGATGTACCGCATCCGTCAGCGGGAATTCATTGCCGGCCTTGCGACGGCGGCGCTGGAACTGCGCCAGGCGCTGCTTGCGCTCGCCGACCGGCACAAGGCCTCGATCTACGGCGCGCACACCCACACGCAGCCGGCACAGCCGACGACGATTGCCCACTACCTGCTGGCCATCGTCGAGCAGCTCGAGCGCGACATGACCCGGCTGGCAGCGGCCTACGAATCGACCAATCGCAACCCGCTCGGCGCGTGCGCGATTACCGGCACCGGCTTCCCGATCGATCGCAATCGCACCAGCGAGCTGCTCGGCTTCAACGGCCCGACCTGCAATACCTACGGCAGCATCGCCACCGTCGACTATCTGCTCGAAAGCGTGTCGGCGACCAGCATCATGATCGTCGGCCTCGGGCGCGTGGTGCAGGACCTGCTGCTGTGGTGCACGATGGAGTTCGGCTACCTGCGGCTCAGCGACGGCTTCGTGCAGGGCAGCAGCATCATGCCGCAGAAGCGCAACCCGGTGGCACTGGAACACTCGCGCGCGATTGGCAGCAAGGCCGTCGGGCAGGCGCAGGCCATCACCACCGCGGTGCACAACACCCCGTTTGGCGACATCAACGACACCGAAGACGACTTACAGCCGCTGGTGGCGTCGATGTTCCGTGACGCAACGCGGATGGTGACACTGGTTGCCGCGGCGATGAAGCTGGCCGACTTCAACGTCGAGAAACTGGCGGCGCGTGCCGGTGATCATGGGACGACGCTGACCGAAGTGGCGGATACGCTGGTGCGCGACCATGGGCTGTCGTTCCGCAATGCGCACGCCATTGCCGCGCTCCTGCTGACGGCGCGCACCGAGCATCCCAACGTGGCGCTGTCGGGCGCGCTGGCGAAGGCGTCGGCCGCGATTCTGGGCCGCGCGCTGGCATACACCGAGGCCGACTTGCAGAAGATCATGAGCCCCGAGCACTTCGTCACGGTGCGCACCACGTTCGGCGGGCCATCGCCGAGTGAAACCGCGCGGGCCATCAGCGAATCCGCCCGCCTGCTTGAGTCGGATCGCAACACCTGGGCCGCACGCCGCCGGCAGCTCGAACGGGCCGAAGCCGAACTCACCGCCAGGGCCGGTGCGTTATGACGACGATGCAGCGCACCTACCTCCGCGTCGGCATTGTCTGGGTGTTGACCCTCGCGGCGCTGTATGCGTTCCAGGTGTTCTACACGCGATAGATGTCAGCCATCGACTGGGCCATCATCGGGCTGTATCTGCTGTGGATCGTCTGGGACGGCATCCGCCTGAGCCGCGATACCAACAAGGTCGAGGGCTATTTCCTCGCCAGCAAGAGCCTGCCGTGGTGGGCGGTCGGCTTGTCGGTGATGGCAACGCAGTTGTCGGCCATCACCATGACCAGCAGCACCGGCCAGGGCTACGCCGACGGCATGGGCCTGCTGCAGCAGTACTACGCGCTGCCGATCGCGATGATCATCATCGCGGTCACCTTCGTGCCGTTCTTCCGCCAGGCCAACATCTACACCGCCTACGAGTACCTCGAAGGCCGCTTCGACCTCCGCGTGCGGTCGCTGACGGCATTGCTGTTCCTGTTCTCGCGAGCAATGGGCACCAGCGTCGTGATTTCGGCCCCCGCCGTGGTGCTGTCGGTGATGCTTGGCGCCGACGTCGCCACCATCTGCGTCCTGCTTGCGGTACCGACGGCGATCTACACCATGTACGGCGGTGTGCAGGCGGTGGCGTGGACCGACGTCAAGCAGATGTACCTGATCGTGTTCGGCCTGTTCGCCTCGTGCGCGACCTTGATCGCCGGCCTGCCCAACACCATCAGCGTCAATGACGCGATGCAACTCGCCGGGACCGCCGGCAAGCTGCAGGCGTTCGATTTCTCAACCGATCCGTCGGTGCGGTTCACGTTCTGGACGGGCACGCTCGGTGCGCTGTTCCTGTTCCTGTCGTACTTCGGGACGGACCAGAGCCAGGTGCAGCGGCATCTGACCGCCAAGTCGGATGACGAAGCGCGCACGTCGTTGTTCATGAGCGCCTACTGGAAGATTCCGCTCCAGGCGCTGGTGATGATCATCGGCGTGCTGATGTTCGTGTTCTACCTGTTCACGCCGCCGCCGATGCTGTTCAATCGATCGCACGACGATCGGGTCCGCGCCAGTGCGCGCGCCGGCGACTACGCGGTGCTCGAGCAGCGGTTCACCGCCGCCACCAGCGAGCGCGGCATCGCCGCCCAGGCACTGGCCAACGCAAAACGGTCGGGCGATTCGGCGGCGATTGCCGCGAGCAAGGACGCGTTCCTTGCTTCGGAACAGACGGTCAAGGGCGTCCGTGCCGAAGCCATCGAGCTGGTCAAGGACGTCACCGGCGACCGCAGCTACAACGACGTCAACTACATCTTTCCGCTCTACATTGTCACCCAGATGCCGGTCGGCTTGATCGGCCTGCTGATGGCGGCCATTTTTGCGGCGGCGATGTCGAGCATTGCCGGCGAGCTGACATCGCTGTCTACCTCCACCGTGATGGACTTCTATAAGCGGTGGGTGCGCAGCGACGGAGACGATGCGCATGTGCTGAAGGTGTCGCGGTTCGCCATGCTGTTCTGGGCGATGTTCGCGTCGCTGGTGGCGATCTGGGCGGTGGAGCTGGGATCGCTGATCGAAGTCGTCAACCGGTTTGGATCGTTCTTTTATGGATCGATCCTGGGCGTGTTCCTGCTGGCGATTGGCTGGCCGCGCGCCAATTCCATCGGCGCTCTGGTGGGCCTGGTCGCGGGCATGAGCGCGGTGGCCTACTTCACGGTGTTCACGAGCGTGGCGTTCCTCTGGCACAACCTGATCGGCGCCGTCGTGGTCTTTGTCACCGGCATGATCGTCAGCGAGCTCACCGGCCCGCGAAAAGCGTAATGGGCCGTCCGCTGCTGATCGCGGTGTTCGGCGTGCTGGCGCTGATGGTGGCGTCGTGGGCGCTGGGCGAGTTTCTCAGACAGCGCAAAGATAAGTAGTTGCTAGCATCCAAACCTGTCCAGTTCGTCCTTCCCAATCACCACGTTCCAGACCAACAGCTCGTACTGCACCACGCCGGCCTGGTAGTACGGGTCCGCATCGCGGATCGCGTCGAGTGTCTTCTGCGCGTTGTCGTCGTCAACGCGGAGCAGCATCATGCCGCCAAACCGCGGGTCGTGAGGCCCGGCGGCGAGCAGCTTGCCTTCTTCTTTGAGTTGCCGCTGAAAGGCACGGTGGGCGTCCTGATGGGCGACGACTTCTTCCAGGGGGCGGCGGTAACGGATGAGCGCGAGCGCGTACATGCCGAAACAGGATACAGCAGTCCCGCAATCGGACACTCTCTGAGGGGGTTGCAACCGCTTCCTGGTCGTAACCGTCAATCTATCGGCGGGTTACAGGAAGCGGGCAGTCTGGTACGGTCCTCGCGATAGGAAGGACCTGGAACGCATCATGGCAGCACCACGAACCTCCATCGACCGCCCCCGGCAGCTTGCCAGGAGCCGGTTCTGGCCGCGTGTCTTTGGGGCGGTGAGCGTCAGTTGGCTGACGCTGGCGCCGGTTGCGGCGGCTGCGTTGTGGCTGCTGATGAGCGACCCGGTCACGGCTGCCGCGGTCATGGAGCGTGGTGATCTGCTCCCGGTGATGGCGGCGCTGTAGCCGCGATCAACTGAACCGTTCCTCCTAGAATAAGGAGGATGCCGTCGCTGACATTCCTTGGAGCCGCTCGAACGGTCACCGGGTCCAAGTATTTGCTCGAGGGAGACGGTCAGCGTCTGCTGTTTGACTGCGGCCTGTTCCAGGGTCTCAAGCAACTTCGCCTCCGCAACTGGTCTCCGCTGCCGATTCCACCGGAAACCATCGACGCCGTCGTCCTGACGCACGCGCACATCGATCACACTGGTTGGCTTCCGCGGCTGGTCGCCCAGGGCTTCAACGGTCCGGTGTACTGCACTGGCGGCACTGCGGACCTGTGCCGGCTCGTCTTGCCCGACGCCGCGCACCTGCAGGAAGAGGATGCGAAGTTCGCCAACAAGCGCGGCTTCAGCAAGCACCACCCGGCACTGCCTCTCTACACAACAGAGGATGCGGCCGAAGCGCTGACCCGGCTGCGCCCGTCACCGTTCGGCGAGAAGATCGCAATCGGCAAGGGCATCGAAGCCGAGTTCATCAACGCCGGCCACCTGCTCGGGTCGTCGTATGTGCTCGTGACGCGGCAGGATCGCAGCGGCGGGCGCCTCATGTTTGGCGGCGATCTCGGGCGCTATGCTCGCCCAATCCTTCCCGATCCATCACCAGGCGTTGAGGCGGATGTGCTGCTGGTGGAATCGACGTACGGCGATCGCGTGCATCCGCCGGAGGACAACGGCGCCACGCTCGCGCGCATCGTCACGGAGACGATTGCCCGCCGCGGCAAAGTGATCGTGCCGGCCTTTGCCATCGGCCGCGTGGAGGAGCTGCTCTACTGGTTGTTCAGGCTCGAAGATGAAGGGCGACTGGGGAAGGTGCCGGTTTACGTCGACAGTCCGATGGCGCTCAAAGGCATCGAGTACTACAGCGCCCGGACAGGCGAGCTCGATCCGGAGACCGCCACGATGCGGCGCAGGCTGCCGCGCTTCAGGCCGGTCAATTCCGCCCACGACTCGAAAGCGCTGGTCGAGAACGACCATCCAGCGGTGATCATCGCGTCGAGCGGCATGGCCTCGGGCGGGCGCGTTCTGCACCACCTGTTTGCAGGCTTGCCCGATCCGCGCAATACCGTGCTGTTTGTCGGCTTCCAGGCCGCCGGCACGCGCGGCCGCCAGCTGATTGACGGCGCCAAATACGTGAAGATCTTCGGGCAGCACGTGCCCGTCCACGCCAGAATAGAGAAGACCAACGGGATGTCGTCGCACGCCGATGCGGGCGAGATCATCCGCTGGCTGCGCACCTTTCCCCGCGCGCCGAAGACGACCTACCTGGTGCACGGCGAAGCGATGGCGCAGGACGCGTTGAGAATGCGCATCACGAAAGAGCTTGGATGGAACGTAGAGATTCCGGCGCACGGTCAGAACGTCGACCTGCCGCTGTAGACACCGGCCGCCAGTACCTGCTCGAACAAATCGACGATGCCGCGGTCGTCCAGCTGTACGCCGACGGGTTCGACAAGCTGACGCTGAAAGAGAAGACGCTGGTCTGGCATTTGTACCAGGCCGCGCTCGCCGGCCGCGACATCTATTACGACCAGCGCCATCGCTTCAATCTCGGCATCCGCCACTTGCTCGAGCAGATTCTGCGTCATCCGAAGGGCGTGCCGGCAGACACGCTCGCGGAGTTGACGCGCTACACGAAGCTGTTCTGGCTGAACACGGGGCCGTACAACAACCTCACCGCACGGAAGTACCTGCTCAACCTCGATCGCCGGCGGGTCGTCGAGGCCATGGAACTGGCGGCGATCAGCGGCGCTGATTTCCGCCTGGAGGAGGGCGAAACGATTGCGGCGCGCGTCGAGCGCTACGCCCGCGTGTTCTTTGATCCGGACTTCGAGCCGATGGTCACGTGCAAGACGCCAGGCGAAGGCCAGGACATCCTGGCGTCGAGCGCCAACAATCTCTATCGGGGCGTGACAATGGCCGACCTCGAAGGGTTTGAGGAAAACAACCAGCTGAATTCACGCGTCGTCAAGCAGGACGGCGTGGTGGTGGAGCAGGTCTACAAAGTGGGCGGCCTCTACGGGCGGGAGCTCGCGACGATCTCGGGCCACCTGCGTGACGCGATTCCGTTCGCGCCGGAACCGTTCGCGAAGGCGCTCGCAGCGCTGATCAAGTGGTATGAGACCGGTTTCGACAGCGATCGCGAGGCCTTCGACATTGCCTGGGTCCAGAACCGCGAGTCGGCCGTGGACACGATGAACGGTTTCATCGAGGTCTACATGGATGCGCGCGGCATGAAGGGCGCCTGGGAAGGCGTGGTGTACTACGCCAACCACGACAAGACAAACAAGATTCGCACGCTCGCGGAGCACGCGCAGTGGTTTGAAGACCGCCTGCCGGTCGACCCGATCTATCGCAAGCCCACGGTCCAGGGTGTGTCGGCGCAGGCGATTGAGGTGGTGGTGGAAGCCGGCGACTCCGGACCGATCACCCCGATTGGCGTGAACCTGCCGAACGATCAACGGCTCCGCGAACAGTACGGCAGCAAGTCGGTGTCGCTGTCGAACGTGCTCGACGCCCACGAGCGCTCGACGCCCGACAGCTTCCGCCAGGAGTTTGCGTGGGACGATGCGGAGGTGGAGCGGGCGAAGCGCTGGGGCGGCTTTGCGGGCGAGTTGACGACGGAGATTCACGAAGTGCTGGGTCACGGCTCCGGCCGCATGGCGAATCACATCACGGTCACGCCGCAGGACTTGCTCAAGGAACAGTACTCGGCGCTCGAAGAGACCCGCGCGGACCTGGTGGCGCTGTGGTACGTCGCCGATCCGTATCTGGCGACGCTGGGCCTGGTGTCAACGGACGCACAGCGGGCGGTGGTGCAGACGGAGTTCGAAGCCTACGCGCGCAACGCCCTCGTGCAACTGCGCCGGGTGCGAGTTGGTGCGCAGCTCGAGGAAGATCACATGCGCAACCGGCAGGCGATCGTGCACTGGCTGCTGGCCAACACGAAGGCGATTGACGTCCGCCGCCGCAACGACAAGACCTACTTCGTGGTGGTGGATTGCGACGCCTTTCACGCCGGTGTGGGCAAGCTGCTGGCGGACGTGCAGCGGATCAAGTCCGAAGGCGACTACGCGGCCGCCAAGCAGTTGTTCGAGACGTATGGCGTGCACTTCGACCCCGCGATGCGCGACGAAGTCGTGGCCCGCGTCGATCACCTGCGACTGCCGTCCTACACGGGTTTCGTGATGCCGAAGCTGACGCCCGTCACAGGTGCGAGCGGCGAGATCGTCGACGTCAAGATCTCGTATCCTTGCGACCTGACCACCCAAATGCTGGAGTATTCAGCCCGCTCGCATCATTCGGGGGCTGGCCCCAAATGACGTACGAGAGTGCAGACTTTGCGACCATGACGCACAAACTGCTGATTGCCTTCCTGTTCTTCGCCGCGCCGGCGTCGGCGCAAACGCTGCAGGAGCGGATGCTCCAAGCCGAGGATGCGCGGCCCACGACCGAGGCGGGCCTGGCGCCGCTCAGAGAAGGCCTGCAAGGCGGCGCGCGACGAACCGCGATTCGCGCGATCGGACGGCTCGAACGGCCCGAGATGATTCCGATGATCGCGCCGGCACTGAACGACGGCGTCGGCATTCGCGCCGAAGCCGCCGACGCGCTCGCCCAGATGGCGCGCACGCCGGCGGCAGTGGCGCAGGTGCAGAAGCTGCTGCTGGCCCGCGCGGCGACCGATGCCGGCCTGGGCACCTGGGAATCGTGGGGCGAGATCGCCGCGGCGCTCGGCCGGCTGCAGTACGACACCGCCGCGCAGGTGGCAGAAACCGAAGCGGTGCTGCTGGCCGGACTGCCGTCACCGGACTCCTTGAACGATGTCGAGACCGCCGCGTTGATTGGATCCGCGCGCGGCTTCGAGTCGCTGGCGCGGACCGTCCGCGGCAGGAAACTGCCCGCCCTCGGCGAGCGCGCGTGGGATCTGCTGCGATGGGCGGCCACCGCACAGCGGCCCGCCTCCGATCCACGACATGCGATTACCCGCCGCCTGGCCATGGCGGCGCTCGTGACCGGCAACCAGGCGACGACATCGGTGATCGAACGCGGCCTCAACGACGTCGATGCCGAAGTCCGGCGCTTCGCCGCGGCCGCGGCGGCGACAGACACCCGTATTGACGAACGTGAGCGCGTGATTCGGATCGCCCTCGCCGACCAGGAACCGCGCGTGCGGCTCGAGGCGCTCCGCGCGTGGGGCCGTCACCTGCAGAAGACGTCATGCGCACCGGTGACCGCCGCTCTCAAAGACACCAACCTTCACGTCCGGCTGCAGGCGATCGATCAGCTCGGCACGCCATGCCCCGCAGCGGATGCCGCCGCGACGCACTTGCAGCCGATCGCCGCATCGCTCAACACGATGGCGCGCCAGTGGCACGCGCCCGCCCACGCGATCGTGTCGCTCGCGCGCATTCAGCCGGACACGGCCAGAGACGCCGTGAAGCCGTTCGCCGCGCATCCGACCTGGCAGGTGAGGATGTATGCCGCGCGCGCCCTCGGCATTGCCGGACGGACGGCAGGTGACCTCGGCGCGCTGCCGGTCGATCCCCACCACAACGTCGCCGAGGCGGCGCTACAGGCGTTGATCGACCTGAAGGCGCCTGACGCCGAAACCGCCGCGCTCGCGCTGCTCGATCGGCCGGACTACCAGCTCATTCTGACGGCGGTGAAAGCGCTCGAGAGCAAGACCGTCGCGTCACGAGCCACGCGGCCGCTGCTGACGACGCTGGGCCGAATCACCAGGGAGAACAAGGACACCGCGCGCGACCCGCGCATGGCGATCCTCAACCGCCTCCACTCCTACGGCGTCACCACGCAGGCGGTGGAGCTGGAGGGCTACCTCACTGACTTCGATCCGGCGATCGCGCGCCGGGCCGCTGAGATCCTGACCGAGTGGACCGGCAAGCCGCGTGTCGCCGCCGCCCGGCCGCTGACGCCGCCGGGCGTGACCATGGCGATGGTCAACGCGCTTCGCGGCAAGTCGCTGCGCTTCCACATGCAGGGCCGCGGCTACTTCGACGTCGGCCTCGAGGTGGATGCGGCGCCGCTCACGGCGATTCGCATCGCGCGCCGCGCCGGCGAGGGCTACTACAACGGCCTGACGTTCCACCGGATCGCGCCGAACTTCGTCATCCAGGGCGGCAGCCCCGGCGCCAACGAGTACAGCGGCGAGGCGCATTACATGCGCGACGAAGTCGGCCTGCACCTGCGGGGCACGGTCGGCATTTCCACCCGCGGCCGGGACACCGGCGACGCGCAAATCTTCGTCAACCTGATCGACTCGCCTCGCCTCGACCACATGTACACCGTCTTCGGCACGGTGATCGCCGGAATGGAGGTGGTTGACGGCACGATGGAGGGCGACGTGATCGAGCGGGTGGAGCTGGTCCGCCGCTGAATGATCTCATCGAGACTCCCGAAGAACCTCCAGCTCAACGCCGTGGCCCGCGCGCTCGACGCGAAGCGCCGCGGTGGCGTGCCTCTGCTCGATCTGACCGAGACGAATCCGACCAGAGCGGGATTCGACTATCCGAACAATCTGCTGGAGCCGCTCGCGCATCCGCGTGCGCTCGACTACGATCCGCAGCCGCTTGGCCTCTGGCCGGCGCGCGCCGCCGTCGCGGCCGACTTCCGGCGGCGGGGCATGGTCATTTCCGCCGATCGCGTGGCCCTGACGTCGAGCACCAGCGAGGCCTACGCGCTGCTGTTCAAGCTGCTGTGCAATGCGGGCGACGCCGTGCTCGTGCCGCAGCCCAGTTATCCGCTGTTCGAGCACCTGACGCAGCTTGAATCCGTTGTCGCGGTGCCGTATGCACTCGACTATCACGGCGGCTGGCGGATCGACCTCGATTCAATCCAGCAGGCCGCCACCGATCGTGTGCGGGCGATGCTGCTCGTGTCGCCGAACAATCCGACGGGTTCGTTCCTGCATCGCGACGATCTGTCCGCCATCGCCGCCATCGCCGCGACACGCGGCTGGGCGATCATCGGCGACGAGGTGTTTGCCGACTATCCGCTCGATCCGGCGCCGAACGCGGCCGCTGTGCTGCCGGGCGCGGAGCTGCTGACGTTCAGCCTCGGCGGGCTGTCGAAGTCCGCCGGCCTGCCGCAGCTCAAGCTTGGCTGGATCGGCTTCGGCGGTCCCACCGACATCGTCGATCGGACCATCGCGGCGTATGAGGTCATGGCCGACGCCTATTTGTCGGTGTCAACACCCGTGCAGGCGGCGGCCGTGGAACTGATCGAGCACGGCGCGGTGATCCGGGCGCAGATCCTGTCTCGCCTGCGCAGGAACCTGGATGCGCTCCGCTCGCTGGCAGCTGAACACCCCTCGGTCGAGGTCCTGAAGGTCGAAGGGGGATGGTCCGCGGTCCTCAAGGTGCCGCAGCTGCGCTCCGACGAGGCGCTGGTGCTCGAGCTCCTCGAGGAGGACGACGTGCTGGTGCATCCCGGCTACTTCTTCGACTTCGCTCGCGAGGCGTTCGTGGTGGTCAGCCTGCTGGTCGAACCAATGGCGTTCGATCGCGCGATTGGTCGCGTGCTGAAGCGGGCGGCGTCGTGAGGAACCAACGCGCCAGCGGCATCAGCGTGGCGCTGTTCTCTCTGGTGTCCGGCCGCGGCTGGGGCATCGGCGAGTTTGCCGATCTGCCGCCGTTTGCGCGCTGGCTCGACGAGGCCGGCCAATTGGTGGTCCAGCTCCTGCCGATTCACGAGATGCCGCCGAACGAGACATCGCCGTACTCGGCGATGACCGCAATGGCACTCGATCCGATCTACATCTCGATGTGGCAGGTGCACGACTTTGTCGGCCTGGGCGGCGAGCTGGCGATGGATGGCGCCGAGCGCGCCGAGCTCGATCGGCTGCGGCGCCTGCCGGCCATCGATTACGCGTCGATTCGGCGCCTCAAGAGTCGATGGCTGCGCCGATCGTTCGATCGCTTTCTGACGCTCGAAGTCGCCCGCGGATCGCCGCGCGCGGCGCGGTTCGACGCGTTTGCGCGAGAGCAGGCCTGGTGGCTCGACGAGTACGCGCTGTTTCGCTCCCTGCACGCACTGCACGAGGACCTGCCGTGGACGAAATGGCCCGACCCGCTGGCCAAGGCGGCCGAACTGGCGGTAGTCGAAGCTCGAGCCGCGCTGCGCATCGAAATCACGTATCGCTCCTACCTGCAGTGGATTGCCGCCGAGCAGTGGGCCGACAGCAAGCGGCTGGCCTGGCCGATCCGCGTGTTCGGCGACCTGCCGTTCATGATTGCCGTGGACAGTCCCGATGTGTGGGCGCGGCAGGCGGAGTTCCGCTTCGATGCCACCATCGGCGTGCCGCCGGACGCGTTCAGCGAAACCGGACAGGATTGGGGACTGCCGCCGTGGCGTGCCGCGGTCATGGCCTCGAGCGACTATGCCTGGATGCGCGCACGGTCGCGGCGCTATCGCGATCTGTACGACGGCTATCGCCTGGACCACCTGGTCGGGCTGTACCGCACCTGCGTGCGGCCGATCGACAAGTCAGCCGCCGCGTTCTTCGACCCGGCCGACCAGCATGAGCAGCTGGCGCTCGGTGAAACGCTGATCGGCATATTTGCGTCGGGCGGAGCGGACCTCATCGCGGAGGATCTCGGATCGATTCCGGCCTTCGTTCGCGAATCAATGGCGCGGCTCGGCCTGCCTGGACTCAAGGTGCTGCGCTGGGAACGTCACTGGGATCGCGACGGCCAGCCGCCCGTCGATCCCGCCGAGTTCCCCGAGGTGTCGGTGGCGACCACCGGCACTCACGACATTGAGCCGCTGGCGGCAACGCCGCAAGGCGATACCGAAGACAAACGCGCGACGGTGATGCGTGCGCTGCTGTCGGCGCGATCGCGATTGGCGCTGGTGCCGTTGCAGGACGCATTCGGCTGGACGGATCGCATCAACACACCGGCCGTCGTAGACGACGTCAACTGGACGTGGCGGGTGAGGTGGCCGGTCGATACGTGGCTGACTTCTGACGAAGCGGTCGAGCGCGCCCATCAGCTCAAGGCGTGGACGCGAGAGGCGGGCCGGTGAGCGACGCCGGAGGGCCGCAACCCGATCCTTCCGGCGCTGCTCACGCAGGTCCGATTCCTGCTCCCGGTTGATCGACACCGTCGGTTCCAAGCTGCAGGGTGATGCCGACGGCATCTTCACCCAGGCGCGATGCCATCGCCCGCAGGGACTCGCGCTGGATGGCGACACGCTGTACGTCGCCGACACCTAATAACCACCAGATCAAGTCGATCGACGCGGCGACCGGCCGCATCGCGACGCTGACGATTGACGGTTTGACGCCGGCACAGGCGTGGAGCTACCTTCGCCGCTGATGATTGCCCGAGCGTCGATCGCCATGGTCCTCGTGAGCCTGTCACTTGCCGTGGCCTGCCAGCCGGCTCGTCCAGCGCCGGATCGCCCGATTGTCATCCTGATTTCGATCGATGGCTTCCGCTGGGACTATCTCGATACGTTCGCGCCGGCGAATCTGCTGCGTCTCAGTGCTGAAGGCGTGCGCGCCGATAGGCTGATCCCGGAGTTTCCGTCGAAGACCTTTCCGAATCACTACACGATCGTGACCGGGTTGACGTCGGCTCACCACGGCATCATTTCCAACAACATCAAGGCGCCCGACATTCCCGGCGAGTTCTCGTTGTCGAATCGCGAGGTCCAGAGCGACCCGCGCTGGTGGGGCGGCGAGCCGATCTGGAACACGGCGGAGCGACAGGGATTGAAATCAGCCCCGATGTTCTGGCCCGGCTCCGAGGTCCTGATCGGCGGCCGCCGCAGCACCTATTGGATGCCGTATCAGGACGACATGCCGCACGAGCAGCGGGTGAAGCGGGTGCTCGACTGGCTGCAGCTGCCGCCAGGCGAACGGCCGTCGTTCCTGACGCTGTATTTCAGCGACGTGGACAGCGCCGGCCATCGCCACGGGCCCGATGCGGACGAGACCCGCGCCGCCGTGGCCAAGGTCGATCGATCGTTGGGACAGCTGATCGCCGGCGTTGAGCGGAGCGGCATGACGGATCGCGTGCACTACGTGATCGTCAGCGATCACGGGATGTCGGCGCTGAGTCCTGACCGCACCGTCGTGCTGGACGACTACCTCGACCTGGCTACGGTGGACGTGGTGGATTGGTCGCCGGTGCTGGGCGTCAACCCCAGGGGCGGCAACCTCGACGCGATCTATGCGAAGTTGAAAGACAAGCATCCGGCGCTGTCGGTGTTTCGCCGGCACGAGATTCCCGAAGCTTACGCTCTGGCCAACCACCCGCGCGTGCCTGCGATCTTCGGCGTGGTCAGCGACGGCTGGCAGATCGCGTCGCGGCGGGACGTGGCCCGCTGGCAGGCTCGTGAGCGGACCCCGCCCGGCGGGGCGCACGGCTATGACGCCTCGAACAAGTCGATGCACGGCGTGTTCGTTGCCGCCGGTCCGCGGATCCGCTCGGCACTGCGCGTCGCGCCGATCAGGAACATTCACCTCTACGAGCTGATGTGCGCCATCCTCGGCATCCAGCCGGCAAAGAACGACGGCGATCCGGCGGCGACCCGCGATATGCTGCGCTGACGCATGAATAGCTCGGATAGGATTACGCCTGCCGGCTGGAAGATCGTGCTCCTGGCCAGCCTCGGCGGCACACTCGAGTTCTACGACTTTGTCATCTTCGGCGTGTTCGCCAGGGACATTGCGGCCGCGGTCTTTCCGGCCACCGAGGCAACGGCGTCGCTGCTCGCCACCTTCGCCACCTTCGCGGTCGGCTACCTGGCCCGCCCGATCGGCGGCCTCGTGCTGGCGCACTACGGCGATCGCTACGGCCGCCGCGCGGTGTTTCTGTGGTCGGTGTTCATCATGTCGGGCGCCACGCTCGGCATGGGCCTGGTGCCCGACTTCGCCACCATTGGCGTCACCGCGAGCGTGCTGATGGTGATGCTGCGCCTGATCCAGGGCTTCTGCCTCGGCGGCGAGCTGCCCGGAGCGCTGACCTACGTGGTGGAAACCGCGCCGCGCATTGCGCCGTTCGTCTGCGGCGTGGTGTTTGCGTGCGTGACCATGGGCGTCGCGGCGGCGACCGGTGTCAGCCTGTCGGTGCGCACCTACCTCGATCCGGACATGGTGCCGCTCTACGGATGGCGCATCGCGTTCATCATCGGCGGCCTGGGCGGCGTGCTCAGCTTCGTGCTGCGGCGGTCACTGGAAGAATCACCCGAGTTCGCGCGGATGAAGAGCATGGCCGTGCGCCATCCCTTCCGAGAGCTGCTCAAGACCAACCCCGTGCACGTGCTGATCGGCTGCCTGATTCTCGCCGGCACCGGCACGTTCAACGGGCTGTTCTTCTCGCACTTGCCGGCCTATCTCTCGCAGGTGCTGCAGTACGACCCGCGCCAGGCCGTGCTGTCGCAGACGGTGGGCGTCATCGCCTCGGCGGTCGGCATCCTGCTGACCGGATGGCTCGGCGATCGCCTTCCGCCACGCTACCTGCTTGGCGCCGGCGTCGCCATCCTGATGGGCTTCGCGATTCCGTGGTACGGCGCCGTCGAAGCGCGATCGATGAACCTCACCCTGCTGTGCGTCATCGCCGGACTGGCCGCCGGGCTCACCAACGGCTCGTTCGCGGTGCTGCTCACCGATCTGTTCCCGACGCGGGTGCGGTTCACCGGCGTGGCCCTCGTCTTCAACGTCGGCTTCACGATCTTCAGCGGCACCGCGCCGCTGGTGGCGACCGCCCTGATCAGGGACACCGCCCAGAACACCTCACCGGCCTACCTGATGATCGGCAGCGCCGCGCTGGCGCTGCTCGGCAGCCTCTGGGTCGATCGCTACGGCGGCAACGTGATGGCCCGCCCCGCCTCCGCCACGGCTACGGCGAGACCGGCGGTGTGAGAGACGCGCAGACACGATAGACGACGAACACGCAGCCGCCATCCAGCGGACGGCTCACTTTCAGCTCCAGCTTTCCGGGCGAGCTGACGCTCGCCGACATTGCCGAAGAAGCCGGCGTGACGGCGGGCTTGCTGGTGCAGCGGTTTGGGTCCAAGCGCGACCTGCTGCTGGCGCTCTCGGAACGGTTCTCCGGCAGGACGGCGGAGATGTTCATGGGCCTGCGCGCGCAACACCGTTCAGCGCTGGCCGCACTGCGGGCCTACAGCGACGGCATGGCGCACCTGGCCGCGACCCCGGCCGCGCTGGCTCGCAACTTCGCGTACCTGCAGATCGATTTCACGGATCCTGATTTCCGTAAGCACCTGTCAACGCAGGCGGTGGCGACTTGCGACGAACTGCAGAAACTGATCCGCGAGGTGATGGATGCGGGTGACCTCGTGGACACCACCAACCCCAGGCAATTGGCCCGCACCATCGAAGCCGTCGTCAGCGGCTCGATGATGAGCTGGGCGTTCTACCAGGAGGGCACCGCTGCCAAATGGATGCGCCAGGACCTGGACGCTGTACTGCGGCCGTAGCGGCCGCGTCAGCAGATGAAGGCCTAGGTTCTCACATCAATCGACCGTCCGCGCGCAGCGTGGAACCTGGGCTCACTTCAGGCGCTGCAGGTCTGCTTCCGCGGCGATGAAGCCGAACGCATTCCAGCCGGCTCCAGACACGATGGTGTCGAGCGCCTGCCGCGCCCGGGCCTTGTCGCCGGTCACGAAGTAGTAGTTGGCAACGCCGTAGCCCTGCGTCGCAATCTGCGTCGCATCCGGCGTCTTGGTGTCGAGCAAGGCGTCGGGCTTCTCGAGACCCTTGTACATCAGCAGGCGGCGGTGATATGCCGTGTTCTCGAGGATGTCCATTTTCGGCTGGATGCGTTCCAGCACTTTTGCCGCGTCGGCCTTGCGATTGAGCCGCATCAGCGTCATCCACTGCCAGTCACTGGTCGCGACGATGGAGTCGTCATTGTTGGAGACCTTCATGCACTCCACCCACGCCTCGTACGCCTGGTCGTAGTGGCCCTGTAGGTAATGCGACAGCGCCAGGTGATACCAGATGTTGAACTGCAGGGTGCTGCGCGGCTTGCCGGCGGGGTTGGGCGCGCCGTCAGGCTCGATCTCATCGGGCTTGCCCTTGATCAGGGCCACGGCCTTCTCAAAGTCCGCCTGCGCGCTTGCGAACTGCCGGATGCTGATGTAGCGATGGCCGCGATGGCGATAGAACTTCGGGTTGTCGGGAAACTGCCCGATGCCCTTCGTGAACGCCGCGATGGCGTCGTTGTAGCGCCACAGGTACCCATAGCGGCGGCCGACCCAGATCAGCGCTTCCGGATCCTTCGGGTTCGCCGCCAGGGTCTTCTGAGCCTGGGCGAGGTCGGCTTCGAGCTTCTGCTGATTCGGAATGCTCGCGGGGATGAGCAGCGGCTTGCCGGACAGCGAGGTCGCCTCCGGTTTCTGAGCCATCGTCGCCGTCACGCTGGAGGCGAGCACTACAGCGGCCATTGCAAGTCTGATCATGGGCGATCTCCTGAAGTAGCTTCTGCTTCGTGGGCTTCCACGTCAAGCAATCCTGGCTGCGTCGGCGCATCGAGCTTGCGCGCCACGGTTTCGAGCGGATCGATCAGCGGAATCTCCTTGGCGCCGCCGGCGCCGAGGTCCCGGAACCGTCGTGCCTTGACCAGCACGTTGTTCTCGAACGAGCCAATCACCCTGTTGAAGGTGGAGAACGTGCCGTCAAGGCGGCGGCGGAGGTCTTCGAGATGCTCGGCCATGGTGGCCACGCTCTCGTGCAGTGCCTTGCCCAGCCGGCTGATCTCTTCGGCGTTCAGCGCCAGGCGTTCCTGCTTCCATCCGAACGACGCGGCCCGCAGCAGCGCAATCAGCGTCAGCGGACTGGCAATCAGCACATTCATTTTCACGCCGTAGTCGATCAGCGACGAGTCGCGCTCGAGCGCGGCCATGTATATCGCCTCGGCGGGCAGGAACAGCACGACCATCTCCGGTGAAGAGGGCAGCGCGTCCCAGTAGGCTTTGGCGCCGAGCTTAGTGACATGCTCCTTGACCTGCCTGACGTGATCGGCCAGCTTTCCGCTCCGCACGCCATCATCGTGTGCGCCTTGCGCATCGAGAAAGGCCTCGAGCGGCGCCTTGGCATCCACCACGATGGAGCGGCCGCCGGGCAGGTTGATCGTCATGTCGGGACGCAGGCGTCCGCCCTCGGTGAAGATGGTCGGCTGCTGATCGAAGTCGCAATGCTCCATCATGCCGGCAAGCTCGACGACCTTGCGCAGCTGAACCTCGCCCCATTGGCCGCGCACGCCCGGCGAGCGCAGCGCACGCACCAGCGTCTGCGTTTCCTGCTGCAGCTGCCGCTGGGTGTGGCCAACCAGGTTGAGCAGTGACCGCAGGCTGGCGCTGTCGTCGATGCGGGTCTTCTCGACGTCCTTGAGCCTGGCGTCGACCTGGACGAGCGTGTCCTTGAGGGGCGTGACCAGCGAGCCAAGCTCCTGCTGGCGGCGGGTCAGATCGATCGCGGCGTCGCGATGCACGTTGCCCAGTTTCTGATCGGCCAGTTTCAGAAACTCGTCAGTGGAGGCCTTGAGCGTGGTGGCGGCCAGCGCCTGGAACGCGTCGCGGAGCCGTTGGTCGTTGCCGGCGCGGGTACGCGACGCCAGCATCCAGCCGGCGGTGAATCCCGCGATGAGCGCGCCGACGATGAAGGCAATGTCCACGCTTCGGCAGTGTAACAGCGATTACCGAATCGTCCGTGTCGGCCCACGACGGCTTTGGCCGCCGCCACAGCGGGACCGACGCCGACAGCGGCGAGGCCATTGAGCGTCTCGATCTGGCGCCCGAGCTGGTCCAGCTGCGGTACGCAAGACGAGCAGGAGCCCGCTGGCTGCGGCTGTCGCGGTGATCGTCGTATTGTTCGGCGTCATCGGCTGGCTCTCGACGCGTGAGACCGAGGGGCTGCGCGAAGGCGACGGCGAACTGGTCGTGCAAACCCCCGCACCCGGCGCCGCGGTCACGATCGACGGCAAGCCCATGGGCGTGGCGCCGCCGACCATTGCGCTGTCTTCCGGCGCTCACCTCGTGGAAGTGAAGATTGGCAACGGCGAACCGCGTGTCGTCCCCGTGATGATTCGTGCCGGCGTGCAAACCGCGCAGTAGGTGGAGATGCCGGAGCCCCTCATAGCGGTCCAACCGCCGGCCGAAAAGAGTCGCAAGCGGTAGCCCCGATTTGCTAGGATTTACCAGCTTTTCATGCGCAAGTCTTACTACCTCGGTGCGGCACTTGGCCTGTTCGCTCTCGGCCTGCCATCAGCGTTCTGGCTGGTGTCGGCCGCCGATCCGGCGGCGACCGTTCGCGCCTACGACGTGCCGCTCGAAAAGGATGCGGATTTCCTCACCGGCTACGTGCCGGCCCGCACCACGCTGTCGAACCTGTTCGAGAACCACATGATTCAACGCGCCGACACGCCGGCGCTGGTCGCCTCAATCTCGGCGGCCATGGATGTGCGCCGGATGCGCGCCGGTCAGCCGTACACCATCGATCGCCTGCTCGACGGCCGCGTGCGCCGGTTCGAATACGAGATCGATCGCGATCGCCGGCTCACGGTCTCGCGGGCATCGTCCGAGGGCGCACCGCGCTTCCTCACGGCAATCGAGCGCATTCCGAAAGAGACCACCGTGGTCGCCGTCGAGGGCGCCATGACCCGCGAGACGAGCTCGTTGATCGCGGCGCTCGACGCGTCTGGTGAGGGCCTCGCGCTGGCGCTCGGCATCGCCGACGTGTTCTCGGGAGAGATCGATTTCAACTCCGATCTGCAACCCGGCGACAGCTTCCGCGTGCTCGTGGAGCGCCATACCCGTGAAGGCAAGCCCGCCGGCTACGGCGCCATCCTGGCCGGCGAGATCGTCAACATGGATCGAAAGATCCGCGCGATTCGCTTCACGCCCGACGGCGGCTCACCGGCGTATTACGATGAGAACGGCCGTTCGCTGAAGCGGTTTTTCCTGAAATCTCCGCTCAAGTTCGAACCGAGGATTACCTCGCGGTTCTCCAGCTCGCGCAAGCATCCCATTCTCGGCTACGCACGCGCCCACAACGGCGTGGACTACTACGCGCCGGCCGGCGCGCCGGTGGGAGCTGTGGCGCCAGGCGTGGTGACGCTCGCCGGGTGGACCAGTGGCGGCGGCCGCACCGTGAAGGTGCGGCACAACAACGGCTACGAGACCGAGTATCTGCATCTGTCGGCGATCTCGGTCCGGGCGGGAGCGCGCGTCGGGCAGGGAGAGCTCGTCGGCCGGGTCGGCCAGACCGGCCTGGCCACCGGCGTGCACCTGCACTACGGGATGAAGAAACACGGCCGCTACGTCAACCCGGTCATTGAGCACCGGAACATGCCGCCGGGAGAGCCGATCGCGCCGACGCTGATGACAGTGTTCACCAGCGACCGCGATCGCTACCTGCAGTTGATGTTCAAACCCACGCAGTCACGCGCAACGAACGACAACTAGTGACGCTCCACTAGTTGCTGGCTGCTCGCCACTCCGGCGACAACAGCCGCCGCAAGATGCCGGCCATCGCGGCCATATAATGGCAGGTTCAATGTCCGCGATTTATCCCTTTGCCGCACTCCGGCCGTCGCCCAAGGCTGCCGCCACGGTCGCGTCGGTTCCCTACGATGTCGTAAACACCGATGAGGCGCGGGCGCTCGCCACGGGCAATCCGCTGAGCTTCCTGCATGTCTCCAGACCCGAGATCGACATGCCTGCCGGTGCAGATCTTCATTCGGAGGCGGCCTACCAGCAGGCGGCGTCCGCATTTTCCGCTCTTCAGACCGATGCCCCGCTAATCGTCGAAGACACGCCGAGCTTCTACGTCTATCGATTGACGATGGGGGCGCACGTGCAGGCGGGCGTGGCCGCGTGTTTCTCGATCGATGAATACGATCGCGGTCTGATCAAGAAGCACGAGAAGACCCGCCCCGACAAGGAGGACGATCGCACGCGCCACATGCTGGCAATCAGCGCGCAGACCGGACCGGTGTTCCTGACCTATCGGGGCTCGACGGCGATCGACGCCGCGGTGGCACGCATCGTGACCGGCGCCGCGCTGTTCGAGTTCACGGCGCCCGACGGAGTGCGGCACGAAGTGTGGCGGGTGCCGGCGGACGAGAACCAGGCGATGGTCGACGGCTTCGCGCACGTCGAGGCGCTCTACATCGCCGACGGTCATCACAGGGCGGCTTCAGCGGCTCGGGCTCGCACGGCGAAAACAGCGTCTGTGCCATCTGCGGCCCTGGCATCCGAGGCCGGTCGCGTCCTGGCCGTGGCGTTCCCCGACAACCAGATGCAGGTGCTGCCGTACAACCGCGTTGTCCGCGACTTGAACGGCAGGACGCCCGAGCAACTGCTGAAGCAGCTCGAGGGGAGGTTCTCCGTTCGCCCGGGCGGACCCGAATCGCCGACGCAGAAGGGCGTGATGGCGATGTACCTCGCCGGGCAGTGGTTCACCATCGATGTCAAGACCGCCGCCGATGCGCTGGATGTCGATGTCCTGCAGACGGCCGTGCTCGAGCCCATGCTCGGCATCAAGGACGTCCGCACCGACAAACGAATCGACTTCGTCGGCGGCATTCGCGGCACACAGGAGTTACAGCGCCTGGTCGATTCCGGCGCCTTTGCGGTGGCCTTCTCGCTCTATCCGGTGTCGGTGTGCGACCTGATGCGCATCTCGGACGCCGGCGGGATCATGCCGCCGAAGTCGACCTGGTTCGAGCCGAAGCTGCGCGACGGACTGCTGTCGCATCTCATTTGAGGGATCAGGGATCAGGCATGAAAGTGCTGGTAGCCGACAAGTGTGAGAAATCCGGACTGGAAGCCCTGAAGGCTGCCGGTTGTGACGTCCTCTTCGAACCGGACGCATCCGGCGACGCGCTGGTTGACGCGATTCGCAAGTCACAGGCACCGGTGCTCGTTGTCCGATCGACCCAGGTGACCGACCCCATGATGGACGCGGGGGCGCTCTGTCGCTGATCGTGCGCGCCGGCGCCGGCGTCAACACCATCGACGGCGGGCCGTCGGCCCGCGCGCTGGATGCCATGCAGTCCAGTAATGCGGACATTCTCGATCTGCAATTAGTGAAGCTTCCGTAGAGATTATCCATATGGCCACCACCACTCATCGCGTCTTCAATTTCTCCGCCGGTCCCGCAGTGCTGCCCGTTACCGTCCTCGAGGAGGCACAGCGCGATCTCGTGGCGCTGCCCGGCGTCGGCATGTCGGTGCTGGAAATCAGCCACCGGTCCAAGACCTTCGAAGGCATTCTCGCCAGGACCGAACAGGACCTCAGGACGCTGGGCGGTGTGCCGGCCAACTACCAGGTGTTGTTCCTGCAGGGTGGCGCATCGATGCAGTTCTCCATGGTGCCGCTCAACCTGCTGACCTCCGGCTCCACCGCCGACTACATCGTCACCGGCGGCTGGTCGCAGAAGGCCGTCAAGGAAGCGCAGCGCGTGGGCGCGGTGCACATTGCCGGGTCCACGGAGAGCGAGAACTTCAGCCGCATTCCCCGGCAGGACGAGCTCAAGTTGACGACCGGCGCCGCCTACGTCCACTTCACCACCAACAACACGTTGTTTGGAACGGAGTGGGCGCATGAGCCGTCGGTCGGCGACCTGCCGCTGGTGGCCGATACCTCGTCGGACATGTTCAGCCGGTCCATCAAGGTCTCCAAGTACGGCCTGATCTACGCGGGCGCGCAGAAGAATCTCGGGCCGTCGGGCGTGACGCTCGTCATCATCCGCCAGGACCTGCTGGCGCGGTCGTCGAAGTCGCTGCACACCATGCTGAACTACGCGGTGCACGCCGAGAACGGCTCGATGTACAACACGCCGCCGTGCTTCGGCATTTACCTGATGGGCCTGGTGATGAAGTGGGCGCTGGCTCAGGGTGGTCTCGAGGCGATCGGCAGGATCAACGAGCGCAAGGCATCGAAGCTCTACGCCGAGATCGATCGCAGCGGCTTCTATCGCGGCACGGCGGAGAAGAACAGCCGCTCGCGGATGAACATCACCTTCCGGCTGCCCAGCGAGGAGCTCGAGAACAGGTTCGTGAAGGAATCGACCGCCGCCGGTCTGGACGGCCTGAAGGGCCACCGCTCGGTCGGCGGCATGCGCGCGTCAATCTACAACGCCTTCCCTGAGGAGGGCGTCGACGCACTGGTCTCGTTCATGCAGGAGTTCGAGAGCAAGAACGGATAGGTGGATAGGCCAATCGGCCGGTAGGGCAACAGGAATTAGTTTTCAGGAGGGCGCTTGAAGCCTCGGCGGCCGCGTCGACGCCGGCCACGGCGGCGCCGGGGGCGGCCGTCACCCTGCGGCCGTTCGCCCTCCTCGGCCGGTGCGTGCGCGGCTTGGTCTCCCACCGCCTCGACGAAACCCTTCCAGTGTTCGACCACCGTCGGCGTATTGCCGTGGATGTCGAACCACGTCAGCGCATCTTCGAACGGCCCGCGATGCATCAGCGCCCGCTTGGCGCGCGCCGGCATTTCGACGTCGGCAATGCGCGACTGCAGTGACAGCAACTGGCGGAGCCGCTCCGTATCGCCGCGGGCGATTGGCAGCATGCCGATCTTGAGGATCGGCTCCTTGGGCGGCCGCCGGAACTTCGTCCTCGTCTTCGGCGCAATCAGGTTGCCGACGTTGTCGTCGTCTTCCTGATCAGGCTCCGGTTCGACCGGATCCCAGCGCCTGCCCTGAGCGGAGTCGACGGAACGCTCGTAGCGAGGCATCAGGCCGAGCGGGAGCAGCACGGTGCCGAGCAGCACCGGGTTCCGCAGCGTGGCCGGGGCGACGTCGAACCTGCGGCGGTAGGCATCGAGCGCCGCCAGGCTGGTCCACAAGGCGTCGCTCTTCGCGCCCTTCTGGATCTCCGGAGTGGCCGGTTCGAGCAGACGATGTTCGGCCAGCGATCGGAACGTGTGCTCGGCATAGCCCGAGCGGAGGATCTTGTAGTACTCCTCGATCATCCGCGCCGGCGAGGCGGTCGCGATCAGTTCGCGATAGGTCGCAATCGCCGACACGATTGGCGGATCCAGCCGGAAGCCAAGGCGCGATGCCATGACGATGGCGCGCAGCATGCGGACGGGATCCTCCTGGAAGCGTTGGTTCGGATCGCCGATGCAGCGGATCAGCTGGTCCTTGAGATCCTGGAGCCCGCCGACGTAATCGATGATCGAAAACGTGGCGATGTCGTAGAACAGCGCGTTGATGGTGAAGTCGCGCCGGAAGGCGTCTTCTTCCGGCGTGCCGAACGTGTTGTCGTGCGTCTTGTTCAGCAGCAGCGCCTGCGCATCGGCGCGGCCCTGGGCGACTGCGTCCAACAGCGGGTCATCGGGTGTGGCGCGCCGAGGCTCGCCACCGGCCTCTGGAGCGAAGGCGGATTCGCCTTCCGACCCGGCGGGGACGTTGCGCCTGAAGGTAGCGACTTCGATGGTCTTGGTGCCGAACCGCACGTGGGCCAGTCGGAACCGGCGGCCGATGATCCAGCAATTCCTGAACAGCTTCTTGACCTGGTATGGATGGGCGGAGGTCCCGATGTCGAAGTCCTTGGGCCGCCGGCTCAGCAGCAAATCGCGCACGCTGCCGCCGACAAGATAGGCGACGTTTCCGGACTCGTGCAGGCGATACAGCACCTTCAGCGCGTCCGAATCGATGTCCCGGCGTGAGATGGGGTGCTCAGCCCGCGGGACGATCACCGGCTCGGTCATTCAACTCTTCATTGTAAGGGCTGCACGACCTGCTGGAACAGCTTCGCATCGATGTTCTTGACGTCCGGGCGCTGCGGATCCTGCTCCGAAAACAATTCCATCCTGACGGACGGGCAGTGCGGGCCGAAGGAAGCCGGATCGTAGACGTAGAGGCCTTCGCGAATCGTCAGCTTCTCGGAGACCTGGCGTTCGATGATGAACGGATGAATCGGCGTCACCTCCGTGCTGCCACAGTAGGCACGCATCCGGAGGAAATTTGAGCTGAAGCTCTTGAGCGGCGGGATCGCCATCCCCTGCGTTGCCCCCGCGCCGCGGACCAGCGTCTTCCAGAGGCGCTCCTCGAATTGCGGGCTGACGCGGATCATGACGACCGGCAGCGACTCTCGAACGTAGTCGGACCAGCCGGCGAAGTCGTACCGCGGATTCGCGATCATGGCGTCATCGCGCACGTGTCGCGGCGTCATGAGCGTGATGTCGAAGTCATCGGTCGCCACGGTCGGCGCCTGGAGCCTGGGGGCTGTCGGATCCGGCGGCCTGGCCGCGACGGGACGCGGATCCACCGGCAACGCGGTGGAGGGTGGCGGCACCTCCGCCAGCTTCTGTTCGACGGCGGCCAGGGCGTCGCACAGCCGGCCGACCGGCACCACCCACGAGTCGGTCCAGCGCCGCGAGCCCGCGTCACGTTCGTCGATGGCGCCAATGCCCAGCAACTCGCCGCCGGCCCCGAACACCGGACTGCCGGCGCTGTCGCGTGCCAGCGTCATGTCGGAGAAGAGTGCCTGCGCGGTGGTTCGCGTCACCTGGCCTCCGGTCAGGCTCCTGGGCGCGAACATCGGCGACGCGATGGCAGTGAGTGCGTCCTTGAATGCCGGCGCCGATCGCGCGGCCCCGCACGCGGCATCCACCGGGCGCGTCGCGGCCATCACCGCCGGATCGATCCGGATCAGCGCGGCGCCCGTCAGCCGTTCCGACAGAATCACGCTGCCGGCGACCTTGGTGCGCCTGGAGCCGCTGGACATCTCCACTTCGACGGCAGTGGCGCCTCGAAGCGCGTGGTGACTGGTGGCGATCACGCCGCGGCGGTCGATCAGGAAGCCCGACGCGTGCACCGTCGGTGTCCACACCTCGACGACGGCGTCCTGCCAGTTCGCGAGAATCGCCGAACCGGAATTGGCGCGCACGCCGGGCGTGTCCTCCACGGTGGCGTTCGCGCCGTTGAGTTCCAGCACCGTTGCCTGGCCGGCGGTGACGGTGATCATCTGCGTCCAGCCGAACAGGCCGCCGCCGAACGCCAGCGGCTGATCGGACTCAACGGTGTAGAGGCCGGCCGGCAGTTTCATGTCGACGGTGCCATCCGGCCCGGTGCGCACCCGTCGCGGTTCGATCGTGGACGGGTTATCGCTCACCAGCAGCAGATACCGGGGAATCGCCATCGCTGCGCCGCTGGCATCCGCCATCACCAGGCGAATGCGGAGCACGCCCGTGTCCTGCACAGCGGCCACCGCGATCACGCAGGCCAGCAGCCTCGTCAACATTGCATACCAATTGTAGAGAGTTTCTGTGCTATCAAGTCTTGTTGTGCTGTCTGCGCCTTCTGTGGCCGCGGTGTTGAGGTCGTCTGCGCTCGCTGTGGCCCTGGTATTCGCTCTGGCCCAGCCTGCTGAGGCGCAGCGCGCCGAATTGGCCAGGGCCCGGACGCTCTACAATCAGCGACAGTTCGACGGAGCCATCGAGGCGGCCGCGGTCGCGTCGAAGACGCCGGCGACGGCTGATGCCGCCACGGTCGTGCTGGCCCGCGCCCATCTCGAACGCTATCGCGAGCGCGCCAACCCTGAGGATTTGTCTGCGGCACGTGCAGCGCTTGGCACGGTGCGGGTGTCGAACCTCGATGCGCGCGACAGCGTCGACTTCCAGATGGCGCTGGGCGAAGCGCTGTTTTTCGACGACGACTATGGCGCGGCGGCGACGATTTTCGAGAGCGGCATCGACGCGGCCGCGGCCCAGGGGCCGCAGACCGGAGAGGCGATGCTGGAGTGGTGGGGCAGCGCGATTGAGCGTCATGCCGATTCGCTCGAGCGCGACGCGCGGATCGCGGCGTCGGGACGGCTGCGCGATCGCATGACGCGCGAGCTGGCGAAGAACCCCGGGTCCGCTGCCGCGGCCTACTTCCTGGTCGTCGGCATCCGCGGTGCCGCCGAACCGGTCGAAGCCTGGAATGCGGCGATTGCCGGTTGGGTTCGCGCGCGGCTGGCGGGCGCACGCTCGGCTACGCTGCGCGCCGATCTCGACAAGCTGGTGCTCGAAGGCATCATTCCCGACCGCGTTGGCTCGGTCGCGGCCGACAAGCGCGCGCAGGAGGAATCGGACCTGCGCGGTGAGTGGGCGGTGGTCAAGGAACGATGGAAGTAAAATCGCCTGTCACCCCTTGGCCTGGGTCCAGTTCTCGCCAATACCGGCATCAACATCGAGGGGCACGTTGAGTGTCACCGCCGTCGACATCTTCTGCTTGACGAGCGCCGCCACCTCGTCTGCCTGATCCTTCGGCGATTCGAACAGCAGTTCGTCGTGCACCGTCAGGATCATCCTGGCCGTGAGGTGTGACTGCGCCAGTGCTGCGTCGACGTCGATCATCGCGCGCTTGAGGATGTCGGCGGCCGTGCCCTGGATCGGCATGTTCACGGCGATGCGTTCCGCGCCGGCGCGAATCTGGAAGTTGCGGCTGGTAAGCTCCGGCACCGGCCGCCGGCGGCCGAACATGGTCTTGACTGCGCCGCTGGCCTGCGCGTCGGCGAGCGTCTTGTCGATGAACGCCCGTACGCGCGGGAAGCCGGCGAAGTACGCGTCGATGAACTGCTGCGCGGCCTGCTGCGACACGCCGATGTCTTTCGCCAGCGTGAAGGCGGTTTTTCCGTAGAGCAGCGCGTAGTTGATGATCTTGGCGCGGCGGCGCAGCTCGTACGGATCGAGCTGGCTGTCGGCCCCGAACACCCTGATGGCGGTCTGATCGTGAATGTCGTCGCCGCGCACGAATGCCTCGGTGAGCCTCTCGTCGCCCGACAGATGCGCCAGCACCCGCAGCTCGATCTGCGAATAGTCCGCCGAGATCAGGACGTGCCCTGGCTCGGCGATGAAGGCGCTGCGAATCTGGCGGCCGATCTCGGTGCGGATTGGAATGTTCTGGAGGTTCGGGTCGCTGCTGCTCAAGCGGCCGGTCGCGGCCACCGCCTGGCTGATCTGCGTGTGCACGCGCCCGGTCTCAGGATTCACCAGCGAAGGCAGCGCATCGATGTAGGTGCCCTTCAACTTCGACAGGCCGCGCCAATCGAGGATCAAGCGGCAGACTTGGTGCTGCAGCGCCAGCTCTTCGAGCACGTCCACCGCCGTGGAAGGCGCGCGTGACGTGCCGGTGCGCTTGAGCACCGGCAGCTGCATGCGCTCGAACAGCACTTCGGCCAGTTGCTTGGGCGAGCCGATGTTGAACTCGCCGCCGGCCAGCTCGAAGATGCGGCGGCTGAGATCCGTCATTTCCCGATCGAGCAGCACCGACTGCGACGCCAGCGAGCGCACGTCCACGCGCACGCCGACCCGCTCGATGGCCGCGAGGATCGGCACCAGCGGCAGCTCGAGATCGCGATAGACGGATTCGAGCGCGTCGCTCACCAGGACCGGCTTGACCTTCTGCGCCAGCTGGAAGGCGATGTCCGCGCGCTCGCCGGCGTAGTCCAGCACGCTGTCGACCGGCACGTGCGCGAAGGCGATGGCCTTGACGCCTTTGCCCCGAATCGCTTCTTCGGTGAGCGCCTTGTAGCCCAGCTGCTCCAGCGCCAGCGGCTCCAGCTCCTGGCTCGATCGGTTCGCGTCAATCAGGTAGCTGGCGATCATGGTGTCGAACCCGTTCGGGTTCTGCACGTCGACACCATGGCGGCCCAGCACGATCAGGTCGGCTTTCAAATCGTGGCCGATCTTTTCGATCGACGGATCCGTCAGCAGCGGCGCGAGGATTGCCAGCGCGTCGGCCTTCGCCATCGACACGCCGCTGCCAAACCCTTCGTGCCCCAGGGGAATATAGCGCGCCGTGGCAGCCTGGATGGAGATGGCGATGCCAACCAGAGTGGCCCTGACCGGCGCGGTGCCGTCGGTCATGACCTTCATGCTGAAGCGTCCAGCCGCCCGCAGCTCGGCGACCAGCGCCTTCAGCTCGTCGGTCGAGCCAATCAGCGCATAGTCCTTCTGCACCGATGACGCCGTTGGCGCGTACTCCGGTAGCAACGTGCGGAACTCCATCTTCGAGAACAGCGCGTAGCACCGTTCGCGATCGGCGCCCTTGAAACGAAACCGCTCCGTCTCAAACGGCACCTCCACATCCGTCTTGATCGTGACCAGCTGCCGGCTCTGGCGTGCCTGGTCCGCATGCGTCATGAGCCCCTCACGCTGCCGCTTGTTCTTGAGCTCCGGGGCATGCTGCAGCAGCGCGTCGAGCGATCCGTAGGTGCCGATCAGCTCGGTGGCGCCTTTCTCGCCGATGCCGGGCACGCCCTTGACGTTGTCAATCGAGTCGCCCATCAGCGCCAGCACGTCGCACACCTGCGACGGTTCAACCCCCCACTTCTCTTTCACGCCCTGCGCGTCGTACCACGTGCCATCGTCCTTGGGGTTGTAGACCCGAATGCCGTCGCCAACCAGCTGGAAGAAATCCTTGTCGCCGGTGACGATCGCCGCCTGCAGACCGTGCGCCGCCGCCTTCGACGCCAGCGTGCCAATCACGTCGTCTGCCTCATAGCCCTCCGAGGTCAGGATCGGCACTCCCATCGCCTCACAGGCCTCGTGGACCCATGGCACCTGCTCGGCCAGGTCTCCCGGCATTGGTGATCGGTTGGCCTTGTAGTCGGCGGCCATCTGGGAGCGGAACGTCTGCCCGCGCAGGTCGAAGGACGCGACGATGTACTGCGGTTGATGATCCGCAAGCAGCTTGCGGAGCATGGTGATGAAGCCGTAGGTGGCGTTGGTCGATTTGCCGTCGGAACGTGTCAGCCCGCGGATCGCGTGGTAGGCGCGATACATCTGGTTGCTGCCGTCGATCAGGAAAAGTGTGGGGCCGGAGGCCATCAGACCCGATATTATTCGATAGTGCGTCTTGCTTGTCCTGAGCGCAGTCGAAGGGCCTTCGCGCTGACGCTGCTCGCCGTGCTGATCGCGAGCGCCTGCAGCGACGTCATCGCCAGAAAATACGAATACGAAGAGGAGATCTTTCTCGATCTCGACGGGTCCGCGACGGTCTACGTCAATGCGTCGGTGCCCGCGCTGGTCGCGCTTCGCGGCGCCCAGCTGCCGGTCGACCCATCGGCCCGGCTGGATCGCACCGTGGTGCGCGACATCTATTCGTCGTCAGTGTCGCAGGTGGAGAGTGTCACCACCTCACGTCGGGCAGGCCGCCGCTACGTGCACCTCCGCCTCGACGTGCCCGACATCAGGAAGCTCAGCGAGTCAGCGCCGTTCGGCTGGTCCACCTACCGCTATTCGGAAGGCGACACCTTCGAGTTCGTGCAGGAGGTGCGAGCCGCCGCGGGCCAGGACGTCGGCAGCGTCGGCTGGGGCGGCGACGAGCTGGTGGCCGTGCGGCTGCACCTGCCAAGCGTGATCAGGTTTCACAATTCGCCGACGCGCAGGGTCGAGCGGGGCAACATCGTGGTCTGGGAACAGCTGCTCACCGAGCGGCGGCAGGGCGCGCCGCTGCAGATCGAGGCGAGGATGGAGAAGGAATCGATTCTCTTCCGCACCCTCACCTTGTTTGCCGCGATGGGCGTGCTGGTGGTCATCACCTTCATCGCCGTGATCTGGTTGGTGAAGACCCGCAAGCCTGCGGGCCGTCACGCCGGCCAGCCCTAGTTCGACTTGCGGGGCTCCATCGCCTCGCGCACTTCGGCGTCGGTCTTCAGCAGGTTCTTCACTTCGAACTCGCCGAACCCCGAGGCGAGCGACCGGGCCAGCATGCGCTCCACATTGCTCTGCACCACGCCTTCGAGCGACACCCTGCCGCGATTCACGACAATGCGGATCGGCGGATTGACCATCGCCGCGTATTGCCAGAACGACGAGTGGCTGTAGATCGCCCGCGCAATGCGGAACCGCAGCTCGTCGTCAAAGTTCGACACCGGCAGCACGCCGATCGCGTTCTCGACCGCGACAACGCCGTCGACCTTGCGCACGCGGCGCTCGAGATCGTCGCGCTTGTAGGGCATCGTCACCCATCCGCTCAACTGCACGCGGCCGCCGGTCACCGACGCCGAGATGCTGTCGAAGACGGACAGCTGAGTGTAGCGATTGACTTGATCCGCAATGTCGTTGAAGACCTGCAGATCCTTTCGCTCGCGCTGTTGCTGGCCCGCCGAAGCTTCGGCGGGGTTGGCGGCCAGCACAGGAGCGAGGGAGAGCAGCGAGACGAACAGCGCAGCGGACAATGTCCTCATACAAACCTCCGAGCCTGCCTCGCCGAAGCGCATGAGCGCGAAGGCGGGACACCCTCCGCTCCTGCGATTGTCGTGCCAGCGTGATCCGTCCTACGGCGTGGCCACGTAGCCGCGGCGCGCGCGCACCTTCAACGACGGATCGCGCAACTCCACCCTGATGGTGTGCCAGCGGCCGTCGCGATGACCCGGGCTGGGGTAACCGATGTAGTACTGCTGGCTCAGCTCGTCGGCGATGCTGCCGATGGCCGGATCGAGGTCGCGATGGTCGCGCACGATCTCGGTGCGGCCGCCGCTGTCGTCGGTCATCTCGCGAAGCGCCACCACGTTGACGCGATCGTCGTTGCCGCCCGCCGAGTAGGTGCCACGTCCGCCACCGCCGCCGATTGGCGGATAGCCGCCACCGCCGCCCGTGCCGGGAACCGGCAGGCGTCCGCCGCCACCGCGTCCGCCCGCGCCCGGGAAGGGCAGCGGGATCGGCAGGCGGGGTGGCTGATTCACCGGCGGCAGCGGCCGCTGAAATGTCGGCGTGCCGTTGGCGTCAATGCCGACGGCATACACGAGCACTTCGGTCTCACGAACCACCTGCTTCACTTCCGAGACGCCGACGCGGCTGCTGGTGTCGTTGCCGTCGGAAATGACGACCACCGCCTTCTTGCGATTCTGGCCGGCGTGCGCCATCGGCACGGCTTCCGCCACGGCGTCGTACATCGCCGTGCCGCCGTTCGGGTGTACGCGGCCGATGGCGTTGGCCAATCGATCGCGATCGGTCGTCCAGTCGGCGACGAGATCGGCGTGCGCGCTGAAGCGATAGAGGAAGAACTCGTCGAGCTCGTCGTTCATCATCCGGAAGAAGCGATCGATCGAGTTCACCGCCGCCGACCACTTCTCGCCGGACATGCTGCCGCTGGTGTCCACGACAATGCCCAGGCTGACCGGCGTTCGTTCGGCGCTGAAGTGCGTGATCTCCACCTGCCTGTTGTCCTCGTAGACAACGAAGTCTTCCTTGCGCAGCCGGCTGTAGAAGCGGCCCGAGCGATCGGTCACCGTCGCGGTGACGTTGATCAGCTCGACGCCGCTCTTGAACCGGAACCCAGCCTGCTCCTGCCTGGTCCCCGCAGCGCTGTGCGCGTTGGGGGAGGCCGCCAGCGTGCTGCACGCCAAGGCGGCGACCCCGAACGCGACGATCAGTCGTTTCGACATGGCCGTGCTCACTTCAACGTCACGTTGACTGGTTGTTCACCCGCGGCGGCGACCGGCGCGTCGCGCCGATCGATGTGGGGCACCACGCCCTCATCCGTGCGGAAGCTGACGCGATACCTGGCCACCGTCTCCGGCGCATCCAGCGAGACGACAAACGGCGACTCGTCGCCGGAACCGAGCTTCAGGAAGTCCACATTGGCGCGCGAGCTGGTGACGAACGCGCCGGCGCGATCGAACAGAAAGACCACCGCCGAGAGCCGCTCGACCGGTTGACCGGCCGTGGGATTGCGCACCAGGCCGGACACGGCGAGTTTCCGGCTCCGACGCTCGTGCGTCAGCGAGACGAGCTCGAGAGGCGCGCCTGGATTTCGCTCGACCGCCGCCGCCGTCGCCGTGCCACGCGGCGCCGTCATCATCGTCACCAGGCTGCCGGACAGCACCACCAGCAACGCCACCGCCGCCAAGGCGAGACCCTTCTGGCGGCTGCCGGTATCCCGCGGCATGTCGGCCGCGCCAAGAAACCCCGCGGCGTGCGTCGGCGTGGCCGCCGGCGCGGCACTCTTCCACGGCGCTTTCACGACCGGCCGCTCGACCGGATCCGGCAGGGCCGCCGGTTCGTCAACGCCGGCCGCCACCGACAACGCCGCCACGCGCGCAGCGGCCCGCCGTTTCTCTTCGCGCTGCAGCCGCCAGGCCGTCACGCTCATGACGAGCGCGACGACCAGCGAGACGATCGTGATTGTCAACAGGAGGATGTCCATAGCTGTTACCGCAACCTGAATTCGACGCCGACTTCGACCACCACATCGACCGGCACGCCGCGCATGCGTCCCGGCGCAAACCGCCATTGCCGCACTGCCTGCACCGCGCGATCGTTCAATCCGCCTCCTAAGCCGCCAACGATCTTCACTTCACCCACGGTGCCGTCGCGCCGCACCACGATCTCGAGCTCGACTTCACCTTCGACATTCCCGCGGCGCGCCTCGTCCGTGTAGTCCGCGCGCACTTCGCGGAGCAGGCGCGGCGGCTCGACGCCGCTGCCGGGACGAAACGGTCCGCCGCCGTAGCCGCCGCCGGATCCTTCGCCCACGCCGCTGCCATCACCCTGACCAAGTCCGGTGCCTTGTCCCGTGCCCGCGCCACCCCCCGTTCCGGGACCTTGTGTCGGCGGCGCTTCGGGCGCCTTGGCAAGCACACCAGGCTGCTCCTCGGGATCCGCGGGCTTCGGCGCGATCGGCGCTTCAACCGGCGGCTCCTTCACTTCGACCGGCTTCGGCGGATCCGGCGGCTTCGGCGTCGGCTCGACGACTTTGGGCTCCTCGCGCTCGGGGATTGGGCTGCTGTTCTTTTCAGGCCCCTTGCGCATGGCCTTTGGCGGCGGTGTCTTGAACTTCAAGCCGCCGCCCCCACCGCCGCCGCCAGGACCGGCCGCGACCAGAAACACCATTCGTATCGGCTCCGGATCCTTCAGCAGGTCGGTGCGCTCGTCGGCGACGGCGTCGCTGAGACCGGCCATGAACAGGATCAGCGCGGCGGCGAGACCGTGCAGGCTCGTCGACACGATCAACGGCAGCGTGGTCGATCGTTGGGTGCCCACGCGTGGCGCGAACAACTCGCGGCCGGGGCCGAGCGCATCCACGGCGCCGACCGCCGCGCCCTGCTCGAGCGCGCGCACGGCACGCACCGCTTCCGGGTGCGCCACGAATGTGCCGAGCGAAGGGTCCGACGCGATCGGCAGTTGCGCGGCGATCGAACGGATCTCGCCTCTGGCTATCAGCTCGAGGACGCGGGATTCGCTGACCCCGGCGGCTTGCGCGATGTCGCCGGCGGTGTAGACGTCGGCAGGCACTGAGCGAAACATGGCTGTGCCCCGGCGATCGCAAGTTCCTTGCCGTCGCCCAACGACGATCTGGACCTTCACGATCCGGCGTTTCGGCCGGAAAACCCCAAATCTGTGCGGCATCCGGCCCAGCGATCTGTGGTGGTTTAAGGACGGTGCGTCCAATCTATGATGCAGCCCATGAGGAGCCCCGCGTCAGCCGTTGGAATCGTGCTGTTTTGCTCCGTTATCGGGTTGTCAGGGCCGCCCGCCCTCCATAGCGCACAGCCCGAGGGAGGGGCGCCCTACCGGCTGGTACCCGGCTGGGGGGTGCTGCCAAACGGTGCCACCTGGGGGGAAGTGCCGGGCATGGCTATCGACGCCGACGGAAGGCTGTTTGCCTTCCACCGCGCCGAGCGCCCGGTCGTCGAGCTCGATCGCTCAGGGAAGATCCTCAAGCAGTGGGGCGAGAAGCTGTTTGCGTGGCCGCACGGCATTCGCGTGGATCGCTTCGGCAACCTGTGGATCACGGACGGCCAGGCGCGCGACGGGATTGGCCAGCAGGTGTTCAAGTACAGCCGCGACGGCACGCTGTTGATGACACTCGGCACCAAGGGTGTGCGCGGTGAGGGCCCCGACATGTTTGGCGGGCCGTGCGACGTCGCCGTGGCCGGCAACGGCGACATCTTCGTCGCCGATGGTCACTTCAACTCACGCGTCGTCAAGTTCGACAAGAACGGCACGTTCATCAAGGCGTGGGGCAGGCGCGGGACGGGACCGGGTGAGTTCAACCTGCCGCACACCATTGCGATCGATTCTCGCGGGCGCGTGCTGGTGGGCGATCGCTCCAACAACCGCATCCAGATCTTCGATCAGGATGGGACCTTCATCGACCAGTGGACGCAGTTTGGCACGCCGAGCGGGATGTATATTGCGCCGGACGATACGCTCTACGTGGTCGACTACAACGTGAAGAAGGGTGTGTTCGTGGGCAGCGCCAGGGACGGCTCGGTGAACTACAAGCTGGACGACGCCGTGGCTGAGGGCGTGGCCGTGGATCGCGACGGCAATATCTACGTCGGCGAAACGGTGCCAGGAACCACGTTGACCGGTCAGCCCGGCGGCCACATCGTCCGCAAGTTCGAACGGCTCCGGTGACAGGATGCGCCCGATGCTGAGGTCGCTTCGCATCGGCCATCGCCGGTTCGTCCTTGAAGCGGGCGTGAACACGATTGGACGCGATCCGGCGTCAGCGGTGTGCCTCAATGACGCCAGCGTGTCGCGCCGCCATGCGCGCATTCCCCTCGCCGGGGATCAGGCGATGCTGGAGGGCCTGAAGAGCAAGAACGGCACGCAGATCATGGGCATGGCGATCACGGAGCCGTCAGCCCGCCGCGACGGCGATGAGATCGAGTTCGGCCACGTCAAGGGCTGGTACATCGTCGAATCGTCGGACGATCCGCCAACCACCACTCATCTCTGAAGGACGTTGACGCTTTCCCCGGCACCCACCGTGCGCGTCATGTGCACGGCCAGCATCACGCGTCCGGGCAACGCCAGCTTGGCGTAGACGGACGACAGGTGTTGCTTGACGGTCTCGACGCTGATGCCGAACTCGCTGGCGATTGCCTTGTTGGACAGGCCGCGCGACACGGCACCGGCTACTTGCTGCTCTCGGCGGGTCAGTAGTTCAGTCATGCGAGCAGGTTACCCAGTTGGTGGTCCCCTGTCCTAGGGAGGACCTAAGGTTTTCCTAAACAAGGCGCCGGGTTAGGATTCGCCGAGCCATGCGCTATTCCTTCGCCGGCTGCCGGCTGGATACGGCGACCCGCACGCTGGTGCGGGACGGTGCCGCCGTCCACCTGTCCCCCAAGGCCTACGTGCTGCTGCGGCTGCTGCTCGAGCATCGGCCGCGGGTCATGACCAAGCAGGAGTTGATGGACCACCTCTGGCCCGACAGCTTCGTCGTCGAGGCCAACCTGCACGTGCTGGTGGGCGAACTGCGTTCGGCGATCGACGAAAAGTCCACGAGTCAGAGCTCGATCAAGACGCATCACCGGGTCGGCTACAGCTTTGCCTCGGAGGTGACAGAGCAGCGTCCCGGGTCCGATCGTGCGGCCGGGCGGAGCCACGCCTCGCTGGATGTCGACGGGGTCCGGTACCCGGTCGGCGAGGGGGCCAATCTCGTCGGCCGCGACGCCCGATGTGATGTGTGCCTCGACGACCCCAGCGTGTCGCGCCAGCACGCGCGTATCCATGTGCACGGCGACGTGGTGACGATTGAGGATCTCGAAAGCACGAACGGCACGCTGGTGAATCAGCAGCGCATCAGCGCGGCGGTGCGCGTCAACAACGGCGACACCGTGACGTTCGGCAAGGTGCGGTCGGTGGTCAAGATTGCGCGCCCGGAGGCGCCGACGGTGATGATGACCGACCTGCCCGAGTGACCGATCAGTTCGTGCGCAGTCCTTCGACGAACCGGAAGCCGTCGCGCTCGGCCAGCTCGCGCACCGGCTTGAATCCGGCCTCGGTGAGATCGCGCAGCACGTCGTAGCCTTTCGCGCGGGCCTTGACGCCCTCCACCACTTCGATGCGGCCGCCCTGCCGCACGACGCGCCTGGCGTCGCGCAGGGCGCCGCCGCGCGCCGCGCCGTCGATGCGGCCGAAGGCGCCGGTGGTGTCGTCGATCACCACCATGTCGAAGTGATCGTCGTCGAACGGCAGCACGGTGCCTTCGACTTGATGGGTCTCAATCAGCGCGCCGATCTTCGCGCCCACGCCGGCGGCGCGTTTGGCCTGATCGGCGTCGAACGCAGCCACCGCAGCGCCGCCGCTCAGGCCCACCTTGCCCGCCAGCCCCGACAACAGCGCGCGATCGTGGCAGCCGACCAGCAGGAACCGCTCGCCCATGCGGACGCCGGTCATCGACACGTGGAGCGGATCCATCGTGCGGCCCCGCTTGCTCCGCATCAGCATCCGCAGGAGAAACATCATGCCGGCGATGATATATTTCCAAAGTGAAACAAGCCTTAGAAATTGCTCCTGCCCAGGGGACACTGGGCATTCTGCTGGTGGGCCTGGGCGCCGTCAGCACCACCACCATTGCGGGCGTCATTGCCATTCGCAAGGGCCTGGCGAAACCCATTGGATCGCTCACGCAGATGGGCACGATCCGCCTCGGCAAGCGCACCGACGGCCGCTCCCCGAAAATCGATGAATTCGTGCCGCTGGCCAGGCTCGATGACGTGGTGTTTGGCGGTTGGGACATTTTCGAAGAGGACTGCTACGCCGCGGCCTGCACGGCCGGCGTGCTGGAGCGCTCGCTGCTCGATTCGATCCGTCCCGAACTGGAAGCCATCAAGCCCATGCCGGCGGTGTTCGATCAGCGCTACGTCAAGCGCCTGTCGGGACCGAACGTCAAGAAGGGCAAGAACAAGAAGGCCCTGGCCGATCAGCTGATCGCCGACATTCGCAACTTCAAGCAGAAGCACCACTGCTCGCGACTGGTGATGATCTGGTGCGGCAGCACCGAGGTCTTCATGAAGGAGGGTCCGGTGCATCAGTCACTGGCCGCCTTCGAGAATGGGCTCGAGCTGAGCGACGATTCGATCCCATCGAGCATGATCTACGCCTATGCGGCGTTGAAGGAGGGCCTGCCGTTCGCCAACGCGGCGCCGAACCTGACCGCCGACATTCCCGCCATGCTGGAACTCGCCGCGCAGACCAAGGCGCCGCTGGCCGGCAACGACATGAAGACCGGGCAGACGCTGATCAAGACGATCATCGCGCCGGGCCTCAAGGCGCGGTTGATTGGCGTACGCGGCTGGTACTCGACGAACATTCTCGGCAACCGCGACGGCGAAGTGCTCGACGACCCCGAGTCCTTCAAGACCAAGGAAGAAAGCAAGAAGTCGGCGCTCGAGTACATCTTCCAGCCGCACCTCTACCCCGATCTCTACAACGACCTGTCGCACGTCGTGCGCATCAACTACTACCCGCCGCGCGGCGACAACAAGGAAGGCTGGGACAATATCGACATCGTCGGTTGGCTCGGCTACCCGATGCAGTTGAAGATCAACTTCCTGTGCCGCGACTCAATCCTCGCCGCGCCGATCGTCATCGACTCGGCGCTGTTCCTGGATCTCGCCAAGCGCGCCGGCATGTCGGGCATCCAGGAGTGGCTGTCGTTCTACTTCAAGGCGCCGATGCACGCCAGAGACCTGTATCCCGAGCACGATCTCTTCATTCAGCTGATGAAGCTGAAGAACACGCTGCGCTACATGCAGGGTGAAGAGATGATCACGCACCTGGGACGCGAGTACTATGACTAGCCGTCGCTGATAACGACATGAGCCCGGCCAAATTCCAACCGGCGCTGATTGGCGGTGTGGCGATCGGAGTGCTCTCGGCACTGCCGGTCATCAACCTCGCCAACTGTTGCTGTGCGTGGATCCTGTTCGGTGGGGCGCTGTCTTCGTACCTGATGCAGGCCAATCATCCGGAACCCATTCAGATCGGTGACGGAGCCATCGCCGGGTTGATGGCCGGGCTGTTCGGCGCGGTGGCGTGGTTGGTCGTGTCGGTGCCCGTGAGCTTCGCGATGGCGCCGTTTCAGTCGGAGATGACGCAGCAATTCCTGCGCAATGCGCAGGACCTGTCACCCGAAGTCCGCGCGATGTTCGAGAGCTTTTCCAGCGGACCGGTGGTTGGCATCGGGCTGCTGTTCGGCTTCTTCGTGATGCTGGTCATCAGCTCGATGTTCGGCATGCTCGGCGGCCTGTTCGGCGCCCTGATGTTCAAGAAGAAGCCCGTCGCCGTCATTCCTCCGCCGATTCCTCCGTACGGCGCTTAACGTCGGGGGACTCCCGCAAGGAAGGGAAATCAAGGAATCAGGAATCAAGGAATCAAGGAATCACCCAATCATCAATTCGCTATACTCCCCCCATGCCCGAGAACGTCTCTCCCGAGATCGAGGCGCTGCTCAAGGAAGATCGGAGCTTTTCCCCCACTGACGACTTTCGTTCGAAGGCGCACATTAGCGACCCGGCGATTTTCGAGACGGCCGCGAAGGATCCGGAAGCTTTCTGGGCCGGGTTTGCGAAGGAGCTCGAATGGATCGCGCCGTGGTCCAAGGTGCTCGAGTGGAATGCGCCGGATGCCAAATGGTTCGTCGGCGGCAAGCTCAACATCAGCGCCAACTGCCTCGATCGCCACGTCCGCACGGCCCGCCGCAATAAGGCCGCGTTCGTGTGGGAAGGTGAGCCAGGCGACCGCCGCACGCTGACCTATTTCGATCTCTATCGCCAGACCTGCCAGTTTGCGAACGTCCTGAAGCAGCTTGGTGTGAAGAAGGGCGATCGCGTCGCCTTGTACCTGCCGCTGATTCCCGAGCTGGCGATCGCCATGCTGGCGTGCGCGCGCATCGGCGCGGTCCATTCGGTCGTGTTCGGTGGCTTCAGCGCCGAGTCGTTGCGCGATCGGATCAATGACTCCTCCTGCAAAGTGCTGGTGACCGCGGACGGCGGCTGGCGCCGCGGCCAGATTGTGCCGTTGAAACAGACGGCGGACGAGGCGCTGAAGGAGACGCCGTCCATCGAGCACGTGGTCATCGTCAAGCGCATGCACGGCGACACCGTGTCGGTCCACGTCAAAGAGGGCCGCGATCACTGGTATCACCGCTTGATGCAGGACGCCTCGTACGAGTGCGCGGCCGAGGTGATGGATGCCGAGGACATGCTCTACATCCTTTACACCTCCGGCACGACCGGGAAGCCAAAGGGCATCGTGCACACGACCGGCGGATATCTCACCGGCGTCTACGCCACCACCAAGTGGGTCTTCGACCTGAAGGATGAAGACGTCTACTGGTGCACCGCCGACATTGGCTGGGTCACCGGCCACAGCTACGTCGTCTACGGTCCGCTCGCCAACGGCGCCACCGTGGTGATGTACGAGGGCGCGCCCGACTGGCCGCAGAAGGACCGCCTGTGGGAGATTGTCGAGCGCTACGGCGTGACGATCTTCTATACCGCGCCGACGGCAATTCGGGCGTTCATGAAGTGGGGCACCGAGTGGCCGGCGAAGCACAATCTCACCTCGCTGCGCCTGATGGGGTCGGTCGGCGAACCGATCAACCCCGAAGCCTGGGTCTGGTACCACCTGCACATCGGCAACGCCCGCTGTCCGATCGTCGATACGTGGTGGCAGACGGAGACCGGCGCGATCGCGATCACGCCGCTACCCGGCATCACTCGCACGAAGCCTGGCTCCGCGACGCAGCCATTCCCCGGCATCAGCGCCGAGATCCTGAACGACAAAGGCGACCGCGTGCCGGTCGGCGGCGGCCTGCTGGCAATCACCAAGCCGTGGCCGTCCATGCTCCGCACGATCTACGGCGATCACGACCGCTTCGTGAGGCAGTACTGGAGCCGCTGGGGCCGCGACATCTACTTCACCGGCGATGGCGCCAAGCTCGATGATGAGGGCTACTATTGGCTGCTGGGCCGCGTGGACGACGTGCTCAACGTCGCGGGACATCGCATTGGCACCATGGAAGTCGAGAGTGCGCTCGTCGATCACCCGAAAGTGGCTGAATCGGCGGTGGTCGGCCGCACCCACGAGATCAAGGGCCAGGCGCTGGCCGCGTTCGTGACCGTGAAGGAAGGCGTGACGGCGTCCGAATCGCTGGCCGACGAACTGAAGAAGCACGTCGCCAACAAGATTGGCGCGATTGCCAGGCCAGACGACATCATCTTCGCCGCCGATCTTCCGAAGACCCGATCGGGAAAGATCATGCGCCGCCTGCTGCGCGACATCGCCGAGGGCAAGGCGCTCGGCGATACCACTACCCTTGCCGATCCGACCGTCGTTGCCAAGTTGAAGGACCAATACGAATCGCAGGAATGACAGGAGACGCTGATGGCCAATTCAGGACAGAACTACCAGAACCACATCCGCTGGTTTCCACTGTTCCACTTCGTCGCCATGCCGATTACGCTGTTCTCCTTTCTGAATGAACTGAGGCACCTCTGGATGAATCCGAGCCGCTCAACGGCCTTCGGCGCGGTGGTGGCGTTCGGGATTCTGGCGTCGGTGTTTGCCGCGCGCCTGATGGCATTGAAGGTGCAGGATCGGGTCATCCGCCTGGAGATGCACCTGCGCATGCCGGCGCTGCTGCCGGCCGATCTGCAGGCCCGCATGCACGAACTGACACCGGCGCAGTTGGTCAGCCTGCGGTTCGCGGGCGACCAGGAGCTTGCCGATCTCGTCCGCCAGGTGCTGGACGGCAAGTTGACCAAGCCGTCCGACATCAAGCGCGCGATTAAGCACTGGAAAGGCGACTACCTCCGCGCGTAGCGTGCGATCAGCTTGCCGTCGGGTCCCGAGGCTGAGCCTCGAGCGACGCCGCTATTTCGCGACGATCACCGTAACATTCTCGTACGTGAACAGCGATCCATCGCTGGCCACCGCGCGGAGCACGTACGTGCCCGGCTCTGTGAACGTCACCTTCGCCTCCCACTTGTTGCCGGCGGGCGGCTCGGGGATTGTCCAGGGCGGCGACCACGGCGAATTCGCGTAGGCGCGCGTGTCGGTCCACGCCTTCATCTGATCGGGCGTGAAAGAGACGGCGGCGGCGTTGCCGCGATAGACGATCCACGAGAACCGCAGCCCGGGCCCGCTCGTCGCGACGATCGATGACGGCGGCCGATACAGCGCCGCGGTGCTGATCGTCGGCTGTCCATCCGGCCCTGGCGTCGGCCCGGGGCGGCGCTTCGGAATGTTGTCCGGATCGTTGGCGATGGCGGTGAGCGGCACGGCCTCGCCGATCTTGACGCTGCGCTTCGTTTCGGCGACGGTCAACGATGGCGGGATGTTGCTGCGCAGCTCATCGCGCAGGCTGCCGAAGTCGCCGCCGACTTCGGTCGAGATCACCTGCGGATCGATCTGGTAGTCGCTCTTCAGCGACGCATACGCCCTTTCCGTCTTGCCGTTGGCGGTCAGCGTCCAGATCAACTCCCTGGTGCCGAAGTCGGCCGGGACGCGAATCGAAAACAGAAACGGGTTGCGGCGCGGGTAGAAATGCGTGGGCTGGCCTTGATCGGGCCCGCCGGGTTCGATGGCGTTCTGCGGCCCGATTGGCACGTCGAACTCCTGCTGCCAGTTCGAATTCATGTAGCCAAACACCAGCGTGAACGAGCCGTCAGCGTTCGGCATCCAGCCTTCATAGGCCGGGCTCAGACCTTGACCGCTCGAGTACATGAAGCGCGTCTGCGCGCCGCCGGCAAGCTGCACGGCGGCGACCAGCGCCGCCGTGAGGACGATTCGCCGCATCATTGTTGTCCCGGCGCGCGCGTCGCGGTCGGTGTCGCCTGCGGCACGGGGGCCCAGCACAGCGGACAGCCAATGTCGTAGTCGTTGCGCGATTTCATGTTGGCGCGCCGTTTGGCCATTTCCGCCTGGAACTGCTCCTCGGTCAGCGTCACCGAATACCCGAGGTCGATGAACATGTTCGAGATCGACCGGCGTCCGCCGCCGGCCCAATTGCGTGAGTCAGCGGGATTCTTGTTGTCCTTGGTCGTGTCGAGGAAGCCAATCAGGTGAACGATGGTGCCCTTCGGCAGCAGCGGCGCCTGGTCGTCTTCATAGACATACTGCTTCACCCAGTTGTGATCGTAACCAACGCAGTTGAGCGTCAGGATGTTGTGGCCCCAGATCGCTTCCAGGCACATCCGCACCCCGGGCGCGTGCAGGTGCGGCTCGAAGGCGATGATCTTGGTGTGCTCCTGCAGCGTGGCGAACGAATGCAGCTCCTGGTTCTTCTGATCCGGCTTGACGTCGAGATCAATGCCGTTGCCGAGCCGCAACGACGACCGCCGGTAGAGCGGCTTGTAGCCGACCGGGAAGAACCGGAAGCCGAATTCCAGATGCGCCTTCGTCTCGCGGCCGTTCGAATGCCAGTGATAGGCGCTCAACGCCAGCGCCGAGTTCTTCTGCAACAGCCGGCCTGACTCGGCGGGGAAGATGTCCGGGTTGCGGCCGACTTCGTGAATCGGCCAGCTCGTGCTTACGGCTTCGGCACCCACCGTCGATGCGCCTTCACCCTGCACCACGCTCTCGTAGGTCATGTGGTGAAACACGTAGCGCCCGCCCACGGTCGACGACGAACCACCGGCGGGAATATCGTTGACTTCGCGCACCTCGACGGACGAAACGTAGCGGTCCTCTTTGAGACCGGTCGGCACCATCCCGAGGGAACCCCAGCGATCGGGACCGGTGGCGGGAACGACGACCTCGGGCGACTTGACAATCAGATCGGGCTCTCCGAGCTGCCACTTGTCGGCATGCTCGAAGTCCAGGGGCTTCGGCATGTCGGCAGGATTGCCGCGCGGCGCGCCGCCGTCGGCCCACCTGGCGATCATCGCAATCTCGGCGTCGCTCAGCGAGGGATCCTCCTTGAAGCCCTGGATGCCGATGTTCTTCTCGACGAACCACGGCGGCATGACGCCGGCGTGGGGGCCCAGGCCGGTCCGCATCTTGATTGACCGTGCCCACGGCCGCACCTGCTCGTAGGTCACCAGCGGCATGGGCGCGCCGCCATCGGGCCGGTGGCACCGCTGGCAGCTGCGCTGCAGAATCGGCGCGATGTGTTTGGCAAAGGTCACATCGCCGGCGGGTTGAGTCGTCGGCGCCGCTTGCCCGCCGAAGGGCTCTGCGCGCAGGTTGGCGGGCGCTGCCGACCAGCCGAGGAGAGCCGCCGCGAATACACCGAACGCCGCCGCCGTGAAAGTGGCCCGCATGTTGCCTCCATCCGCCTTTGCGCCGACCGCGTCGGCGGGACCAGGCGAAAATACGCCCTTTCTCAGGGCAACGCAAACGCCAACAAGGTGGTGCCCGAGGCGATGACGACATGCTGTTTGCCGTCGAGCATGAAGGTCATCGCCGCCGCTCCCCAAATCGGGTATCCGGTGGAATATCGCCACAAATTCCTGCCGCTGCGGGAGTCGAAGGCCATGAAGTTGCCTTCGTTGTCTCCGGCAAAGACCAGCCCCGCCGCCGTCGACATGACCCCCGCCATCGTCGGCTGCGTGAACTTGAATTCCCACTTTCGCTCACCGGTCGCGGCGTCCAGCGCCCGCAACGCGCCGTATCCCTTGTCGCGATCGATGCGGACCACCCCGCCAAACGACGTGCGCCCGGGTGCGATCACCGGCTCCTGGGGCTCGTAGGTCGCGCACGACTCTCGTGCGTTGACGAAGAACAGCTTCAGCGCCGGATCGAATGACGGCGGATTGAAGTTGGTGCCGCCCCACATGTCGGGCAGACAGCCCTTGTCGCCATCGTTCAGCACGATGGGCCGTCCATCCTTGCCGATTTCCCGCGCCCAGGTGGTGTCTGTGAACGGCTTGCCGAGAATCAGCTCCCCGGTGCGGCGATCCAGCACGTAGAAGAAGCCGTTGCGGTTGGCGAGCATCACGACCTTGCGACTGGTCGCGCCGGAGCCTCGCGAAGGCGAATCGGGCCAATCGGCCAGCACCGGGATCTGATTGGCATCCCAGTCGTGCGTGTCGTGCGGGGTGAATTGGTAGTGCCACTTCAGGGTCCCGGTGTCGGCATCAATCGCAATCAGTGAATTCGTGTAGAGGTTGTCGCCGCGCCGGTCGGCGCCGTAATAGTCGGGATTCGGATTTCCCGTGCCCCAATACAGCAGGTTGAGATCGGGGTCGTAGGTGCCTGTCATCCAGGTTCCGCCACCACCACGCTCGAGCACATCGGCCGACGCCGGCCACGTCTCGCTGCCGCGCTCACCGGGCGCCGGAATCGTCGAGAACCGCCAGAGGCGTGCGCCGGTCGCTGGATCGTAGGCGTCGAGGAATCCCTTGGTCGGATACTCACCGCCCGAAATGCCGACGATGACTTTGCCGTTGATCACGAGCGGAGCCAGCGTCGCGGAATAGCCGACCTTGTAATCGGCGAGCACGGTGTCCCAGAGGATGCGCCCGGTGGCGCGATCGAACGCGAGCAGGTGCGCGTCGAGCGTCACCATGAACAGGCGGTGGTCGAGCATCGCGAAGCCGCGATTGACCGGCGCCTGCGCGCCGTAGGTCAAATCAGCAGGCAGGTCGCGGCGATAGCTCCAGAACGGCCGGCCGGTGCGGGCGTCGAGCGCCCAGGCGAAATTGTTGGAACCCGACACATACAACACGCCGTCGTACAAGAGCGGCGTGGCTTCGAAGCCGCGGCCCCTTGTGGTCGTGCCGGTCTGAAACGTCCACTCGGGTTTGAGCGTGGCGACGTTCGCGGTGTTGATCTGCGTGAGCGGGCTGTGCCGACGCCCCGAGTAGTCGCCGGAGAAGGTGACCCACCGCGACGGGTCCTTCAGGCCATCGAGCAGATCGCGATAGGTCACGCCCGGAAGCGGAACGGCGTTCGCCGCGGCGCGTGCTCCACGCGCGATGTTCGCAATGGCGGACTTCCAATAGCCTTGCAGGCGTCCGCCCGGCTCGAGGATCTGGATCGAGAAGGCGTCCTCATTCTTTCGTTCGCCTGGAATCACGCGGCCGTCGTGCAGGGTGAGCGTGACCAGATCGGCGTTGGCGCCGGGCCGCAGGTAGGCGGCCGATGACGTCGGCGGCGTGGCCAGCATCTTCAGGTAGGCGACGATCGCGGCGATCTCATCGTCGCTGCCGCGGCTGGCGGACATGATGCTGCCCGGCACGCCGTTGCGAATGATGTGCCTGGCGCGGGCCTCGCCGCCGGCCGCGGTGACGACGGTCAGCAGGTTGGGCCCGTTCAGCCCGCGCGCGTCGGCGCCGTGGCAGGTGGCGCACTGCTCGCCGAACAACGCGCGGCCCTGAGTGCTGGCGGACGACTGCGCGAACGCCCGCGGCGCCGGCATCAGCGCCAGCGCCAGGGCGGCGACAACGACACGTCTCATGGCAGGGTGGAATATACTCCGTTTGCCCGCCTCCGCGGCCCGAGGGCCGCTACGGCGAGGCGGACGAGGGAGGCTTCAATGAATCGCACGCGAGTTCTCACGATCCTCGTTGCCCTGGGCATTGCGATCACCATGGCCAGTGCGGCGGCGCAGCAAAGCAACTTTGTCGGCGGCACGCCCAGCCAGGTCGATGCCACCAAGATTCGAACGACGCGGCTGAAATTCCCTGCCGGCAGCCGATCCAACTGGCACACCCACACGCACGGTCAACTGCTGATGATCGAAGAAGGCAAGGGCCGGACTCAGGAACGCAACGGTCCGCTGATCGAGACCGTTCCAGGCATGGCGTGGTGGACCAAGGCCGGCGTCGAACACTGGCACGGCGCGGCGCCGGATCAGGACGCACTTCAGCTGACGATCTATGAAGGCGAAGTGAAGTGGCTCGAGCCGGTGACCGACGCGGTCTACAAGGCTGCGCCGAAGAAATAGCGCCGGTCGTGCCTCGACCGCTGCTTCGAGCTCGTCTGATTCAATAACCAGGAAGAAAGAGGTGTGGCCGGCGAGCGCCGATCTGCACCATCGGCGATTCCGCAACGCTCAGGACTTCTTCACGGAACCTCACGAACGGATTCCAGCCGCTCGGGGTTGTGCCGAAGGTCGGCAGTTGACCGCAGTCCCGCATGCGCCTAGAGTGCAGAGGTCTCGAGGAATCCCATGACCATACGCATCGCCATCGCCTGCTGCGCCGGCCTGCTCGCCGCGTCCGTCGCCGTGGCCGCGTCCACCGCGCAAACGCCCGCCACCAACCCGCTGGCCGGCAAGGCCGAAGCCATCGACGGCGGCAAGAACATCTACCGCGGACGCTGCGGCGTCTGCCATGGCATCGACGCCAAGGGCTACCGCGGCAGCGATCTGACCAGCGGCGACTGGGTGCACGGCGGCAGCGACGCGCAGCTGTTCAAGACGATTCAATCCGGCGTCACCGGCACCGAAATGCCCGGGAACGGGAACATGTCGAATGACGAGATCTGGATGGTGATTGCCTACCTGCGCACGCTGGCGGCGCCGGGCGGCGCAGCGCCCGAGCGCGGCGATGCCGGGCGCGGTGAACAGCTGTTCTGGGCAAAGGACCAGGGCAACTGCGGGCAGTGCCACATGGTGCGCGATCGCGGCGGCCGCCTCGGCCCGAATCTCACGCGCGTCGGCGCGGCGCGATCCGTATCGGCGCTCGAGCGTGAAATCCGCAAGCCAGCCGAGGTGATCCCGGTGGGGTTCGAAACCGTGTCGGTGGCAACCCGGGACGGCAAGACGATCCGCGGCCTGCGCAAGAACGAGGATACGTTCTCGGTTCAGATCATGACCGGCAGCGAAGACATCCTGTCGTTCATGAAGAGCGACGTCAAGGACGTGACCGCCGAGCCGGAACGATCGCTGATGCCGGCGTACGGACCCGAGCGCCTGTCCGAGGCCGAAGTCACAGACATCGTCCGCTACCTGCGGACCCTGAGAGGGAGATAGCGCATGTCGAGATTCGCCTTCGCTCTGGCACTGGCAGCGGCCCTGACGGTTGTGCTGCAGGCGCAGAACATCACCAACGCACAACTGGAAAAAGGCCTCGCCGATCCGTCGGCGTGGCTCAACTACAGCGGCGACTACGGCGGCATGCGGCATAGTCCACTGACCCAACTGACCCCGGCCAATGTCGGCCAGCTCACGGTGCAGTGGGCGTTTCAGACCAATACCCTCGGCAAGTTCGAAGCGACGCCGCTCGTGGTCAACGGCGTGATGTACATCACCGGCCCCAACAACACGGCGTGGGCGCTCGATGCGCGCACCGGCCGGCAGATCTGGTCGTATCGCCGTGATCTACCCGAGGGCATGAACCTCTGCTGCGGCCGCGTCAATCGCGGTTTCGCGGTGCTCGGCAACAGGCTGTTCATGAATACGCTCGATGCGCACCTGCTCGCCTTCGACATGAAGACCGGATCGATCCTGTGGGACTCGATCATCGACGACTACAAGCTCGGTTACAGCGCGACGTCGGCGCCGCTGGTCGTCAAAGACAAGGTCGTCGTCGGCATCGCCGGCGCCGAGTACGGCATCCGTGGTTTCATCGACGCGTTCGACGCCAACACGGGGAAGAAGGCGTGGCGCTTTTGGGTGGTGCCGGGCCCAGGCGAAAAGGGCAACGAGACCTGGGAAGGGGATTCGTGGAAGCGCGGCGGCGGCTCGACGTGGGTCACCGGCTCGTACGATCCCCCGCTCAATCTGATCTACTGGGGCACTGGCAATCCGGGGCCCGATCTGTACGGCGACGATCGTGAAGGCGACAATCTCTATACCGATTCGGTGGTGGCGCTCGACGGCGACACCGGCCAGTTGAAGTGGCACTACCAGTTCACTCCGCACGACACGCACGACTGGGACGCGACGCAGGTCCCGGTGCTGGCGGAAAAGGTCATCGGCGGCGTCAACAAGAAAGTGCTGATGGTCGCGAATCGCAACGGCTTCTTCTACACATTCGATCGCGGCAACGGATCGCTGATTGCCTCGCGCCCGTTCGTCAAGACGACCTGGGCCGAGCGCATCAAGCCCGATGGCAGGCCGGACGTGAAGCCTGGAACCGAACCGACTGAAAACGGCGTCGACGTGTGTCCCGACATCGCCGGCGGCACCAACTTCATGTCGCCCGCCTACAATCCGAAGACCGGTCTGTTCTATGTGACCGCGCGCGAAGTGTGCGCGACCTACTACGGATGGGAGCAGGAATTCGTGCAGGGGCAGTACTACTTCGGCGGCAACGGCCAGCGGAGCGGCGGCCGCGGCTACGGCGCGATGCGCGCGATCGATCCGGCCAACGCCGGCGTCAAGTGGGAATACAAGTACTACACGCCGTCGATGGCCGGCGTGCTGTCGACGGAAACCAATGTGATCTTCGGCGGCGACATGGACGGCAACGTGATGGCGTTCGACGCGGCCAGCGGCAAGAACCTCTGGCACTTCCAGACCGGTTCGGGAATTTTCGCCGCGCCGATCACCTACATGCTGGACGGCAGGCAATGGGTGGTGCTCGGATCTGGCACCACGGTCTACGCGTTTGCGCTGCCGTCGAAGTAGCCGTTAGTTCGACACACGGGGTCGGTGAGACGATCCCTGTGTGGCGAGTCCACTGACCGCGCTCCTCGAGCTCCCGGCGGGCGATCGAGCGGAGCTTGCGATGGCGCTTTAGGCAGGTCTGTCTGCGGCTGAGCGCGACGCGGCAATCGCGGCTCCCCCTACCAAATCCCGCCCCTTTCGGGTAGAGTGACGGCGTGCAAGCCTCACGACGATCGCTCGCATCGTCCGTCATTGGCTTCTCGGTCGTCGTGTTCGCGGCGACCGCACCCGGTGCGCAGGCGCCGGCGACACCATCCCAGCAGCCCGTCGACTTTGCGGCCGAGATTCGGCCCGTCCTGATTGAGAAGTGCCTCGGCTGTCACGGGGAGAAGCTGAAGCTCTCGAAGCTCGACCTGCGCTCGCGTGCGAGCGCGCTCGAAGGCGGCGCGCACGGGCCCGCGCTGGTGCCGGGCAACGCCGAACAGAGCCGGATGTTCCGTCACGTTGCCGGACTCGAAGCACCGGCGATGCCGATGCGCGGCGTGCCGCTGACACCGGCGCAAACGGCGGCACTCAGGCGCTGGATCGATCAGGGCGCACCGTGGGATGCGCCGATCACGACGACGGCGACAACGGCTGCCGCGCCGATCGCCGCGTTCGAGGATCTGCCGATCACCGCCCAAGAACGCAGTTACTGGGCGTTCCAGCTGCCCGCTCAAGTGCCGCTTCCGGCGGTGTCGCATCCGCGGTTCAACAATCCGATCGATCGCTTCCTGGAATCCGAACGCGCCCAGCGCGGTCTGACACCTGCGCCGCGTGCCGACCGCTTCACGCTGGTGCGGCGCGCCTATCTCGACCTGCTTGGCCTGCCGCCCTCGCCGGAGGAAGTGGCGCGTTTCGTCGCCGACGCGCGGCCCGATGCGTGGGAACGGCTGATCGATTCGCTGCTGGCATCGCCGCACTACGGCGAGCGCTACGGCCGCCACTGGCTCGACGTGGCGCGTTACGCAGACTCCGCGGGATTCGAATACGACGTCCATCGCCCCAACGCATGGCGGTATCGCGACTACGTGATTCGATCGTTCAACGCCGACAAGCCGTTCAACGTGTTTCTGACCGAGCAGATCGCCGGCGACGAAATGGATGGCAGGTCGGACGACACGCTGATTGCCACCGGTTTTCTGCGGGCGGGCCCGCGCGTGCTGTTCCGCGAAAAGGACAACCCCGAGCGACGCTTCGATTATCTCGACGATGTGATTGGCGTGATTGGCAAGGGGACGCTGGGCCTGACCATCGGTTGCGCGCGGTGTCACGATCATAAGTTCGATCCAATCCGCCAGAAGGACTATTACGCGCTGCAGGCGGCGATCTTCGGGTATGTCGAAACCGAAGTGCCGCTGGCGCCGAAGGCCGAAGCTGACGCCTACCTCGCGAAGAACGAGGCGCTCAACGCCGAGCGCGACGAGCTGCGCAAACGGATCGCCGCCATCGAGAAGCCTCACCGCGATCGGCTCGAGCTGGCGATGATCAAATCGCGGTTCTCGGAGGCGATCTACCAGGCCGCTGCGAAACCGGAGCAGGAGCGAACGCCCGGCGAGCGGCTGTTGGCCATCCAGGTGTTCGAAGCCGTGACGGCGCCGGCGGCGGAAATCGACAAAGCTCTCGCGCCCGCCCAGCTCGCCGAGAAACAGCAGCTCGCCGCCCGGTTGAGCGCGATTGACAAGGAACGTCCGGCGCGCCTGCCAATGGCGGAGATCGTCACCGATGGCGACCATCGCTTCTCGCCGCTCGGCGAGGGCGACGAGGTGGTGAGTTGTCCGAAGTGCCGCATCCCGCCGCCGTTTCCGGGAAGTTATCTGCACAGGGGGCCGGCGCCGTACGAAGTGCCGCCGTCGTACTTCCTGATTCGCGGTGACGTGGAAAGCCGCGGACCGCAGATGCAGCCCGGCTTCGTGCAGGTGGCCACCTACGGCAATCCGCCGACGACGATTCCGCGGCCCGATGGCCACACCTCCGGACGCCGCCTCGCGCTCGCGCAGTGGATCGGCTCGCCGCAAAACCCGCTCACCGCGCGTGTCATCGTCAATCGCCTGTGGCAGAAACACTTCGGCCGCGGCCTCGTCTCGACGCTCGAGAATTTCGGGAAGATGGGCGAATCGCCCACGCACCCGGAGCTGCTCGACTGGATGGCCGTGGAATTCATGAATCGCGGCTGGAGCATCAAGCAGATCAACAGGCTGATGATGACGTCGGAGGCCTACCAGATGGCCTCGGCTTTCGATCATGCGGCCAACACAGCGGCGGATCCGGAGAATCGTCTGCTGTGGCGCTTCAGACCGCAGCGGCTTGACGCCGAGATCGTGCGTGACAGCATGCTGCGCGCGGGCGGCAACATCAACCTGCAGATCGGCGGCGAGCCGATCTTCCCGTTCATGTCGAAAGAGATCCTGACCGGTCAGTTCCGCGGCAAGTGGGAGAACACGCCCGAGGGGCCGGCGGCGTGGAGGCGCGGCGTCTACGTGTATCGGCGGCGCTCGCTGCCGTACCCGATGTTCGACACCTTCGATCATCCGGACATGAACGTCGTCGCCGGCGCGCGCAACGTGTCAACGGTGCCGACGCAGGCGCTGACCCTGCTGAACAATCCGTTCGTGCTCGCGCAAGCCGATCGCCTCGCCGCCCGAGTCGCCTCAGCGGCGAGCGGCGCGGAAGCGCAAGTGACCCTGGCGTACCGCATTGCGCTCGGCCGGGCGCCGAGCCGGCCGGAGCTCGCCATCGCGCTCGAGGTGGTGGCGAAGCGATCGTTGGCATCGCTGACGCACGTGCTGTTGAATCTCGACGAGTTCGTCTACATGAGGTGAACCCGTGAAGCGTCTCACCAGAATCAGTACTACTGACCGAGTGCTCTGCGGCCACCCTGGGGCCGTTCCTACGGAACGACCCGGTAGTATTTCAGCGAGGACAGGTCACTAATGTCGCACCGATGCAGCCGGAACTTCTGGGATCGTCGCGAGTTCCTCTTCCAGTCCGGAGGCGGGATCAGCGGGCTGGCGCTGGCGTTTCTCCTGCAGCGGGACCAACTGCTGTTTGCCCAGCAACCTGACGCGTGCGCGGCGCCGGCGGCGGGTGCCAATCCCTACGCGCCGAAGCACCCGCACTTCAAGCCGCGCGCCACGGCCGTCATCTCGCTCTTCATGGGCGGCGGCTGGAGCCAGATGGATACGTTCGATCCGAAACCCGCGCTCGTGAAGTACGCCGGCCAGCCGATCGACGACAAGGTGAAGGGTGACGTGATCGTCCGGCAGGGCTCGCCGGGCCCGTTGATGCCGAGCCCGTTCTCGTTCAGTAGGCACGGGCAGAGCGGCGTGGAAATCGCCGAAATCTTTCCGCACCTCAGCCAGCGCGTCGACGAGATCGCGTTCCTGCGCTCGGTCTACGGACGTTCGAACGATCACGTGCAGGGCACCTACGAGATGCAGACCGGGCAGATCAACCTTGGATTCCCGAGCGTGGGGTCGTGGGTGACCTACGGATTGGGGTCGGTGTCATCGAGCCTGCCTGCGTATGTAGTGATGACCGACGCGCGCGGCGGCCCGCTCGGCGGCCCGAACAATTGGAGCGCGGGCTACATGCCGGCGGCGTTCCAGGGCACGCTGTTTCGATCGACCGGCGATCCGATCGTCGATCTCAAGCCGCCCTCGAGCGTCACGGCCGACGAGCAGCGCGCGCGCCTCGACGCGCTCGCCAGGCTCAACGAGCTGGACATGCAGAAATATCCCGGCAACAGCGAGCTCGCGGCGCGCATCTCCTCTTATGAGCTGGCGTATCGCATGCAGGGCTGCGCGCCCGAAGCCGTGGACATCGCCAGCGAGTCGGCGGCGACGCAGCAGTTGTACGGCCTCGACGAGAAAGTCACCGAACCGTTCGGCCGCCAGTGCCTGATGGCGCGGCGGCTGGTCGAGCGCGGCGTGCGGTTCGTGCAGGTGTTCTCGGGCGGCGTCGGCAACCAGAACGTCGACACGTGGGACGCGCACGGCGACATCAAGTCGAATCACACGCAGCACGCCGCCGAGACCGACAAGCCGATGGCCGGACTGTTGATCGACCTGAAAGCCCGTGGCCTGCTCGACAGCACCGTCGTCATCATGCACTCGGAGTTCGGCCGCATGCCGATCTCACAGCGCGGTGTCGGCCGCGATCACAATCCCGGCGCCCAGACCGTCTTGATGGCCGGCGCCGGCATTCGCGGCGGCCAGGTCATCGGCGCCAGCGACGACTTCGGCTACCAGGCGATGGAGCAGCCGATTTCGTACCACGATCTGCACGCCACGCTGCTGCATCTGCTGGGGCTGGATCACAAGAAGCTCACCTACCGCTTCAACGGGCGGGACATGCGGCTCACGGATGTCTACGGCACGCTGATCCCGCAGGTCGTCTAGGTTCTGCCGGCGGCGGCTATTGCGTCCTGGTCCCCGGAAGACCCTCGGCGACGGCAATGGTCCATTCGAGCTCGTCTGATTCAATGACCAGGAAGAACGCGCGGGGGTCCTCGGTGACGTAGGTCACGTCCTGGCCGGGGCCGCGCGTGTCGACGGCGGTCAGGAGCGGCCGCCCGCTCACATCGCTGTGAACGACGATCTTGAACGCGCCGGTCGACGCGCCGCGCGTGCCCCAGGTCAGGCGCAGCAGTCCGGTGCTGCTGATGAAAGGGTCGGTCTGCTGAGAACCGCGGCCGGACCATGTGCCGCGCGGCTGCCACACGGTGACGTCTTCGGTGCTCGCCGGCGGTGGCGAGCAGCCCGTCAACCACAGCAAGGCGACGGCCGCAGCCGTCGCCCTCCATGCGCCGTTCTTCAAACTAGGTCGTCGCGGGCGCGGTGCCGCGAATCGCCCGCATCACGAGGTTGCGCATCAACGGGATCTTGTAGCCGTTGTGCGCCAGCGCCATCGCGCCCTCGATCGCCATTCGACCGGCGGCCTCTGCCGTCTGGGCCGTGCGCGGTTTGCCGGCGATGAACGCTTCGACCCGGTCCAGCCGTAGCGGCGTTGCGGCCACGGCGCCAACGACAATGCGTGCGGATTGGATCGTATTGCCGGCGAGCCGTATCGCCGAGGCGACATTGACGAGCGGGAAGTCCCAGGCCTGGCGATCGCGGACCTTTTCGAAATAGAAGTCCGCGCCGGCCCACACGTCGGGAATACGAATCGCGGTCAGCAGTTCGCCCGGCCGGATCACCGTGAGCCTGGTGATGTCGACGCCGGGGCCAATGAAGTAGTCGCGCGCGGGCACGGTGCGCTCGCCGCTCGCGCTGCGAATCACCATCGTCGCGTCGAGTGCGATCAACGCCGGCGCGGTGTCGGATGGGCTGACCGCGACGCAACGGTCGGCGTTCAGGATGGCGTGCTCGCGATTGATCGCCGTCGGCGTGTCGGCGTAGCAGATGTTGCCGCCGGCGCGGTAGCATGGCCAGCCGCTCCGGTAATACCAGCACCGCGCGTCCTGCGTGATATTGCCGCCGAGCGTCCCCTGATGGCGGATCTGCGGCGACGCGACCAGGCCGGCCGCCTCCGACAGCAGGCGGAAGCGCTCCTTGACGAGCGGATGCGTCTCCACCCGGGTGAGCGTCGTCATGGCGCCGATCTCCAGGCCGCCACCCGTCTGCCTGATCCCCTGCAGCTCGGCGATGTTGCTGAGCTCGACCACCGCCTCGGTGCGCTTGGTGCGATCCTTCAGCCAATCGAAGGTGTCCATGCCGCCCGCCATGGTCCAGGCTGAGGTCCCGAACCGGTCGAGCAGGCGCAGCGCATCAGCCACGCTTTCGGGCTGGTAGAGCGCGAACATCGGCATCACGTCGTGAATAGTCGCCATGATCTCGCCCCCTCTAGATGTTGGCCGTGAGCGCGTCCTTCATTGGACGGCCCGCCTCGAGCGCCTCGAGAATCACATCGGCGGTCACCGGCGCGCGGCGAAACACATTGTCGCCAACGGCGGCGGCGATGGCGTTGACCACGGCGCCGAATCCGGCTCCCACTGGCGCCTCGCCGACACCGCGCGCGCCGACTGGAGTCTGTGGATCCGGAATGTCCAACGCCACCGCCTGCAGTCGGGGCGCGTCCAGCAGCGTCGGCGGTTTGGTTTGATAGAACCGGCGCGTGACGGGCGCACCGTAATGCTTGTCGTAGACCCAATGTTGGCCGATGGCGTGACCGAGGCCAAGCATCACCCCGCCGTTGACCTGTGCGGCGAGATTGCGCGGATGGATCACCGTGCCCACGTCGGCGACGGCCAGATAGTCGAGGACACGGTAGGCGCCGGTCTCGACATCGACTTCCACTTCCGCAAAGCCGGCGACGTAGGATTTCGACGATCCTTCGCGGCCATATTCATCGCGCGCCACGCCCATCAGGCCCAGGCCGGCGAGGTTGGTGGCCGATGTCCTGGTAAACGCGCTAATCGTCTTGGGCAACTCGTGACCGTCGAACGCCCCGCCAAGCTCGATGGCCTTCTTCGCGGCGTCGGCGAGGCTCATGCCGCGGCCGCCGCCTTTCTGGAAGACGCGCTCGTTGGCCACGTCGTAGCTCTCCGGCTTGCCGCCCAGCACGTGTGCCGCCAGCTTCTGGAGGTTCTGCTTCGCGGCCATCCCGGCCGCGTGCGCGGCGCGCGTCATGGCGTGTGTCGTCTGGCTGCCGCCCTGCCCGCAGGTGTTCGGGACATGCTTCGACGTATTGCCGAACACGATGTCGACCTTCTCCCACGGAATGTCCAGGATTTCAGCGGCCACACGGTGGCAGTCGAACACGGATTCGGTGCCGAGATTGCCGATGCCCGACTGAATCTGCAGGCGACCATCCGGCTTGATGATCACCAGGCCGTCAAATCCCAGCGAGCCGGCCGAGTACGTGCTCAGCGCCATGCCGACGCCGCGGACCGTGGTGCCCTCCCGCCTGCCGCTGCGCGCCTTGCGCTCTTCCCACTTGAAGAGCTCGGCGCCCTTGTCGATGGCCTGTTTCACGAACGCGCTCGTCGCAAACGGCCGGCGTCCCTGCGCGTTGGGTGGGCCGAAACTCGCCCGGCCTTCCGGCGCATTGATGCGGTGGATCTGCACCTCGTCGATGCCGAGCGTGCGGGCGGCTTTGGCGAGCAGGGGCGACATCAACCCGTTGCCCTGCATGCCGCCCGGCGCGCGCTGTGCGCCGCGCGGCGGCGTGTTGGTCAGCACCGTGAGCATGCGCCATCGCATGGCCTCGGGCTGATTGGCGAGCGAAATGTGATCGCCGCCGGATCGCGAGTCGCTCACGGGATCGTAGGGGCCGTTGTCGACGATCACCAGACCATCGAGCGCCAGGAGCTTGCCGTCTTTGCGGAAGCCGGCCTTGATGCGTGAATGGAACGCCGGCCGCGCGCGGCCGATGAACTGCTCGTCGTCGCGCGTCACCCGCATCATCACCGGCGCGTTGGCCTTCTTCGAGAGCAAGGCCGGGATGACGTAGAACACCGCGCCCGACCCCTTGCTGCCGAATCCGCCGCCCGTGTACTCGCTGATGATCACGACGTCTTTCGGCTCGACGCCGACCCAGCGGGCCACGGCGCCGATGGTGCGCATCGTGCTCTGGGTCGAGCAGTGCATGTAGAGCTTGCCGTTCAGCCAGTAGGCCATCGCGCTGCGGGTCTCGAGCGGCTGGTGACTGGTATTGGCGCCGACAAACGTCTCGTCGAGCACGAGGTCGGCGTTGGCCATCGCGGCGTCGACGTCGCCGTACGTCCATTCATCCGGCGTCTTGCCAAGCGGCAGTTTGTCCGGACCGGCTGCCGCGAAATCCGCATCGGTCCACTTCCACTCCTGCACCTTGGGCTGGGGCGGCGGGGCGGGCGGCTGACCGGGTTGCGGGGGCGTGGCCGCCGGCCGCACCCAGACGTTGCCTTGCGTGCGCGCATTGGGACTGCCCGGTCGCAGGCTTTCGAGCGGGTCGGTCACAAACGGCAACGCCTCGTACTCGATGTGAATCTTCTCGATCGCCTCGGTGGCCGTCAGTTCATCCACCGCGGCGACCGCCAGAATCGGCTCGCCTACATACATCGGCTCATTGGTCAGCCCGCGCTCGCTGAGGGTGCTGGCGATGATCCCTTCGCCGAGGTTCGCGCCCTCGACGACGGCGGGCAGGTCCTGTTCCGTGAGGATGGCCTTGACGCCCGGCATGGCCAGCGCGTCGTCCATGTCGATGCGCGTCACGCGCGCATGCGGCCGCTGGCTGAGCAGGAGCTTGGCGAACAGCATCCCGTCGACGCGGAAGTCCTCGGCGTACTTCGCGCGCCCGGTGACCTTGGCCTTGAGATCAGGCGTGGTGTAGTTTCGACCGACGAGTTTGGTGGCCATGACTCAGGCCCTCCTCATCAGCTCGGCGCCGCGTTGCAGCGCGGTGAGAATCTTGTCGTAGTCCTGGCAGCGACACAGGTTGCCGGAACACCCGTGCGCGAGCTGTTCACGCGTCGGATTCGGGTTGGTCTTGACGTAGCCGACCGCGGCCATGACGAAGCCGGGCATGCAGAAGGCGCACTGGAAGCCCTGCTCCTCGACGACGCCCTGCTGCATCGGGTGCAGCGTTCCATCGGCGGCTTCGAGGCCTTCGATGGTCACGACCTTCGATTTGCGCGCCATGTGCGTCAGCACCGAGCACGAATAGCGCGGCACATCGTCAACCAGCACGGTGCAGGCGCCGCACTCGCCGCGGTCGCAGCCGATCTTGGTGCCGGTCAGCCCCAGCTTGTAGCGGAGCGTCATGGCGAGGGTTTCCTGCGGCAGCACATCAACGCGGCGATCCTTGCCGTTGACGTTGATGGTGATGAGCCGCTCGACCACCCCGGCAGCGCCGTCCTGGCCGCTGAGGGTGGTGCGCCACAGGTAGCCGGCGGCTGACGCCGCGACACCGGCCCCAATGGCTCCCTTGATGAAACTTCGTCTCGAGACGCCGCTCTGCACCATTTCGGTCATAGCAGTCTCCGGGGAATGCCCGCGTTGCCGCCGCGGTCGGGGGGTATTGTAGCAACATTCAGGATTTCTTCACCTGGCCGCGCGCGAGAACTCCTGACGATGACCTGTGCCGGCGCGGCGCTTCGCATTGATTCCGTCAATGGCGCTTCGGCGTGAAGGTCTGCCCTTTGGTCAGGTCTGTAACCGCGTTCACCCTGGCGGCGTAGAATCCAGGTACGGGGACTGATGACCCCTGAAGACGAGCACCACCTCACGCTGGCTGCGGTCGGCGCGGCGTTAGGGCCTCGCCCCGACTTGATCGATCGACTGATGTCGGTACCGTTCACCACCCATGTGGCGCTGCTGGT
>VFZG01000005.1 GCA_016871275.1 Acidimicrobiia bacterium
GAGGGCACCAGCGCGATCTATCCCATGCCGTTCGTCCTGACCTGGCTGGCGGGTGTGGCGCACTTCCTGGAGAGGGACGAGTCGCGATCGCTGGCCATCGCGGGCACCGGGCTGGCGGTCGGCATGCTCACCCATCCCACGGCGCCGCTCACCATGGTCTGGTTGTGCGTGCTGACGCTGGTGGTCGTGCCGATGAGGCGCGACGGCTCGTTGAAGAACCTCTTGTGGTTCGGCGCGCCGATGGCCGTAATGTTCGTGCTGCTGGGCCTCTACTACGGGTTCTACCCAGACACCTATAACGACACCTTTGGCCGCTGGGCGATCTTCAAGGCGCACCTGCGCTTCCCGCTCGACGGCCTCGCCGCGCAGGTGAACTGGAATACGCTCGGGAATCGGGCGTCGATCTTCTGGGGCCTGCTTGATCCCTCGTTCCTGTTCTTCACGCACGAGGCGCGTGGCGTTGCGCCGCTCCCAATGATCATGGTGGTGTTGCTCCCACTGGGCATCATCCAGGTGCTCACGCGGGAGTCGGGGCGGCGGCGCGCGCTCGTGCTGGCGGCGGCCCTGGTGCCCGTGATCGTGAATGCGACCTTCGGCGTCGCGCGTGACCTTGGCAGCAACGTGCCGGCCATGGTGGGGCTGTCGCTGGTGGGCGCGGCCGGCGTGCAGTGGCTGGCGCGCCGGTTCAACCTACTGCCGCCGTAGCAGTGTCAGGGGCCGCTCTCCTGACAGACTCTCCGGCGCCGACACGAGCGTCCATCCGTCTCGTGGCGCAAACGCTGCGCTCTCAACGACGGCGAACGAACCCGCCGCTACGCCGTTCAACTCCGCGACGTCGCCACCGAAGCAGCGCGTCCGGCTGAGCAGGTCCTCGCGGCCATTCTTCGTGCAGTAGAACCGCCACTTGGCGCTGACGTCATAGAGCGGCGTCGTCAGGGCGACCTGCTCGACGCCGCTCAGGGCAACGGCTCGCGAGCGAAGACGTCGAAAGACGGAGGCCCGCCGGGGTCGCCCGACGACAGCACCTTCCGCCACCCGGCACCGGCCGCGATTGACTGACAGTCGAGAGCGCCTGTGCCGCACACCAGCTTCGAGCCTGATGGCGCGTCCGGCGGATGACCGTCGAAGTACACAGGGTGGTCGATCAAATCCGGCCGGCCGGATGCCAGCGCATAGAACCGCCAGTATCGCCGGGCAAACGGAATGCGTTCGCTGATCAACACTGGCCGGGCCCCGTGCAGCGGCTCCCCTGCAATCACCGGCACGTACGCACCGCGGATGTTGCCGCCGAACCAGGTGCCAACGCTGTCGCGATAGCGATACGAGTAGTCGGTATGGAATCGCGCAAACTGCAGCGGGATCGACGCCAGCAGCAGCAACACCGCCAGTTGCTCCGCGCTGCGGCCGCCGAGCATCATCGCGGCGCCGATGGCGGCCACCAGCACGCCAAACGGAATCGCGAACATCAACCGGTTCATCTCAATCGCCCCCGAAGCCACTGCGGCCAGTGGCGAGAGCACAAAGCCTGCACCGATGACCCAGAACACCGGCCGGCGGCTCTTCGCAATCCAGTAGAGACCCACCGGCAGCAGGACCGCGAACGCGGCTGGAAAGAACCCGGCTTGACGTGTCGAGTTGATGAGGCTCGAATCACCAGAAATAAACAGGAACGCAGGGTCAAAGAACGACCAGAAGAGCGACACGCGGGTGCGGATACCCTCGACACTCGACACCTCCGGCGCGCTCGAAAACTCACGATAGGAGCCGACTATCTGCGCCACGCGTTCCGGATGGGCGCCATACCAGATCAGCATCGGCACCGCCGCGATTGCGAAACCGGCGATCAATGCGGCCGCACTCGATAGGCCGTGGCGCCGCAGGAGCAGCATGGCACTGGCGGCCAGGTACAACGGCATCATGATGACGCACGCCAGGTAGGTATAGAGGCCAAGGCCGAGCCAGGCTCCCGTCAGCATGCCTCGCGGGACGGTCGGCTTCTTCTCGTACTCAATCAGCGTCCACAGCCACAGCAAGATGACCGGGATGGAATACATCGGGCTCAGGGCGAGCCGCGCGCGAATGAAATGCACCGGCGTGAACGCGATCATGCCCGCGGCCATCAGGCCCAGGGGTGTGCTTCCACACAACGCCCGCACCAGCACGAACATCACGACCACATCCAGCACGCCGACCAGCGCCGTGGCATAACGCGCCGATGCTTCGCCGAACGGCGCCACCTTCAGGATGGCGGCCGTCGCATAGACGATCGCGGGATCACGACCGGCTGGAAACTCCGGCTCCGTGAAAAACACCGGCAGGAACCGGCCCGACAGGTCGCGGCCGCCCTGCGCAATCGACTGCGCTTGGAGCGCAAACTGCGCCTCGTCGTGCATGACGTGCGGGGGGACGTCGGCGAGATTCCTGGTGTACAGCCAGCCGGCAAGTACCACCAGCACGACGGCTGCGAGCACCGCTGTGGTGCGGGGAGACATGCTAGGACCGCGCCGACGCCGCTGGACTCAGCCCTTCTTCAATTCATCGATCAGCGCCTGCAGGGCTCTGGCATAGGCGGCATCGGCTTCGGCGTGCGCCTTCAGGTAATCGGCCTCGGACATCTTGTCCTCTCGCCAGCTGCCGTCAAAGCGCATGGTCTTCGTCGCGACATCGTGCGAGTCAGCGGGCCCCTGCTTCTGATCCGGCCTGGCCTTGATGCCGTCGGGCCCAAGGTCGGTGACAAAGTGCCTGGACTCGACGATCGAGGCGCTGTTGAGGTCGATGTAGACCTCGCGGTAATCCTTGCGGATCAACTTCTCGTTGACCACCGCCGGCGCGGTCGTTTTGGCCCACACCACCATCAGCTGGCCGGGGAACGCCAGCGCCCCGACAAACTCCTCCCTGGAGTCGGGCATGCGCGCGGCGATGCTTTCGAGTTTCTTCGCGCTCAGCAGCTGCGAAAGCTCCCTGGCGGGGGCGGCGGATTTGGGTTCTTGCGCGACGGCGGCGGTGGCAAACACCGCGCACAGCGCGATACCTGACAACCATGAGTCGGGGCGGTGACAGTGCATGCCCCCATTTACCACACCTTGTGCCGCCGGAGCCAATAAAGACACGGACGGCATCGAAGGCGGATCAGCCGATGAACAGCGATTCTTCCTCTTCAACCGCCGCCCGCGGCGCCGACCGGCGCCGGGACACCTCTCGCAGGCCGTTGAAGGCGTCGAAGGCGGCCTTGATGCCGGCGACAATGGCCATTCCCTGGCGGGCCGGCCCGGTGACGAACTCCTCCGCCACGGCGAGGGTGTGGTCGACGCGTTCCACGAGCTCGCCGAACACGTGGTCGACGCGTTCGATCTGCTTATTGGCCATCGAGGCCGCCCGCACGGCTTCGGTTGACAGCACCGTGAGGTTGGACACCAGTGGCTTCAGATCGCGATCGAGCTCGATGGAGATCTCCTCCACGCGCCTGACGAGGCGAATCCCGGCGATCAGGGTGAGGACCTGGACGATAGCCAGGATGACCACCGCAAACGCGATGATGCCGAGAGACAGCTCGCCGTTGGCACTCACGCCTGGTCTCCGCCCTCGCGGGCCCGCTGGAACGCCTCGCGTCCGCTATCCACTGCGCTCGCGAGGTTGTCGCGCTGGCTGCGGTAGTAATCGCGGCCCTGTTCCATGGCCTCCCGTGCCTTGGCCTTGCCCTCGCGGGCCTTCTGTCCGATGAGCTCGCGCGTCTCCTCGCCAGACGCGGGCGCGAACAGCAACGCCACCGCCGCGCCGGTGAGGGCGCCGAGTACGAATGCCACCATCACGCTGCCTGAAGAATTGTCTCTCGCCATCAGAAGATGCTCACTTTTACGTTCAGGTACTTCTTGGGGTCCTTCTTGATTGCGGCGACCAGCGCGCGAACCTCACTGATGGCCTGGTTCATGTTCTCATAGAGCTGCTTGTCTTTCAGCAGCTGGCCGGCCGTACCCTGCCCGCTGTTGAGGTCCTGCAGCACCGCGTCGAGGCGCGCCGTCATCGAATCGAGCCGCTTGTAGAGGGCGTCGTCGGTCAACAGCTTGCCGGCGGTGCCCTCGCCGCGGGCCAGCCTGCCGGTGACGCCTTCGATGTTCTCGGTGGTCGAGGTCAGGCGCGTGGCCAGCGCCGGATCGTTCAGTAGCTGCCCGATACTGCCCTCGCCGTTGCGCACCTTCGCAGTAATGGCATTCAGGTTGGCGACCGACGCGTTGAGCTCGGTATAGAGCTTGTCGTCCGTCGTCAGTCGGCCCATGGTGCCGCGTCCGTCGGCAATGGATTTTGCGACCCGTTCGGAAGCGCCGACCAGCGCCTCGAACTCGCGGTACAACGAGTCGTCTGTGAACAGCTTGCCCACCGTGCCGCGGCCCTTGCGCATGTCTTCCACCAGCCGGCGGGCCTCGTTGATGCTGGCATTCGCCTGGGTGGTCAACTGGGCGATGCTGCCTTCAGCGATGCCGGCCGGGACGTAGCCCCATTCCGGAATCGGCGTGCCGCCAAGTCCTGAGCTGATGTCCACCGCGCCTTCGCCGAGCAGCGAAATCGTGCCCAGGACCGCCAGTGAGCGGTCGGTGACCAAAGGCCGGAAGTCATCCTTCACGCTGAACACGACCTCCACACCCTGCCCCGAGAGAATGACCTCATCTACGGCGCCGACCTGTACGCCCGCGACCCTGACCGGCGAACCGGCCATCAACCCGGCGACGTTGTCGAACTTCGTCTTCAGCAAGTAGTTCTGCCAGGGGAACCCGCCGCCGCCGCCAACGGCGAAGATCAGCAGGCCCGTCATCACGAGCGCGAAGACGGCGATCACGCCGAACTTGAGTTCGGACCAGGCGAGTGAACGTGTGCGTGGCATGGCGCTCTTTCTGTTTTACGACAAAAACGTTTGCAGATAGGCATCTTTCGAGTGCCGCAGTTCCCAGGCCGACCCCTCGAAGGCCACCCGGCCTTCACGGATCATCACGAAATCCGCTTCTTCCACCTTCTGTTCGGACGCTTCCACGAGCTCGACTTCGCGGCCATTCCTGCGGGCCTCGTGCGAGGCGATATAGAAGGCATCCCGCAACTGGTGCGTGACCAGCACCGAGGTGACCTGCTGCAAATCGCGCAGCTTGACAATCTCGGTATCCACCGACAAACACGTCATCGGGTCGAGGCCGGTCGTCGGCTCGTCGTACAACAGCACCTTCGGTCGCGTGATCATCGCGCGGGCAATGGCCACGCGCCGGCGTTGCCCGCCGGACAGCGCGGACGGCAGCTTGTCGATGTGCTCCGCCAGGCTCACGAAACCGAGGACTTCCTCAACGCGCTCGCGCACCTCGCTCAGCGACAGGTCGGAATCCTCATAGAGCTTGAACCCGACATTCTCGCCAACGGTCAGTGAGTCGAACAACGCGCCTTCCTGGAACACCATGCCCATGTGCTCGCGCACGCGCATCAACTGCGCCTCGGTCATGGTGTCGACGCGCTGCCCGAGCACCCAGATGGTGCCCGAGTCGGGCTTGAGCAGGCCGAGCATCAACTTCAGGATCGTCGACTTGCCGGCGCCGCTGGCGCCCAGGAAGATCTTGGTGTGACCGAACCTGACGTCGAAGGTGACGTCGCGCAGAATCACCTTCTCGTCGAACGCGAGAGTGACCCTGTCGAACAGCGCGACCGGCGCGTGCGCCTCGACGAGTTCGGCCGGCGGACCGGCGGTGACGTCCCTGGTCGCCATCAGAACAGGATCGAGATCAGGAACCGCGTGAGGAAGAAGTCCACGATCAGCACGACCACGGACGAAGCCACCACGGCGTTGGTGGTGGCGCGGCCCACTCCCTGCGTGCCGCCGGACGTGCGGAGGCCGACGTGGCAGCCAATCGTGACGATGACGAATCCCAGGAAAAACGGCTTGATGATGCCCATCCAGACGTCCTGGATGTAGAGGCCCTCGACCACCGAACTCCAGTAGACCCCCGACGCCACGCGCAGCTGCGTCAAGGCGATGATCCACCCGCCCAGCAAGCCGACCGCATTGGCGACCACCGTCAGGATCGGGCACATGATGAACCCGGCCAGGACGCGCGGCACGACGAGCTTGCGCACGGGATCGGTGCCCAACGCGCGAAGCGCGCTGATCTGCTCGGTCACGACCATCGAGCCGAGCTCCGCCGCAATGCCGGAGCCGACGCGTCCCGACAGCATCAGCGCCGTCAGCACCGGCCCCAGCTCCTTGATCATCGACGCGCTGATCAACCGGCCCACGAACGGACGCGCGCCGAACTGGTCGAGCGTCATGCCCGATTGCAGCGCCAGCACCGCGCCGGTGAAGAAACCGGTGAGCAACACCACCGTGAGCGAGCCGAGGCCGATGATGTCGATCTGTTCCATCACATCGCGGAAGTAGAACGGACGGCTGACCGCTGCGCGCCCGGCTGCGAAGCACAGCCGGACGTACTCCTGCACCTCCAGCAGCGCCTTCTTGACGAACTCGACGGCCCAGTTGCCGCTCATGGCAACAGTCCCAGGTCGCGAGTGCGCCATGCCGTGATCTGATCGCGCAGTGCAGCGGCCTTCTCGAAGTCCAGGTTGGCCGCGGCACCCTTCATCTGCTGATCCAGCGTCGCGATGTGCGACTCGAGCTCCGCCAGCGTGCGGAAGGCCAGCCGCGGCTCCCTCGGATCGGCGACCGTCGAGTAATCCCTGTCGTAGACGCTGCTCAAGACGTCATCAATCGCCTTGACGATGCTGGTCGGCGTAATGCCGTGTTCCTCGTTATACGCGGCCTGGCGCGCGCGCCGCCGCTCCGTTTCGCTGATGGCCGCGCGCATGGACTCGGTGGTCTTGTCGGCGTACATGATCACCCGGCCGTTGACGTTACGGGCCGCGCGACCCGAGGTCTGGATCAACGCACCGCCCGATCGCAGGAAGCCTTCCTTGTCGGCGTCGAGAATCGCCACCAGTGAGACTTCCGGCAAATCGAGGCCCTCGCGCAGCAGGTTGATGCCGACCAGGACATCGAACACGCCGCGCCGCAGATCCCGCAGAATCTCAACCCGCTCCAGGGTGTCGATGTCCGAGTGCAGGTAGCGGACCCTGACGCCCAGCTCCTGGTAATACGTGGTGAGGTCTTCCGCCATCCGCTTGGTCAGCGTCGTCACCAGCACGCGTTCCTTGCGCTCAGCGCGATCGCGGACTTCCTTCAACAGGTCGTCCACCTGGCCCTTCACGGGCCGTACCTCAATCGGCGGATCCATCAGCCCGGTCGGCCGAATCACCTGCTCGACGACCACGCCGCCCGCCTTCTGGAGTTCGTAGGGGCCGGGTGTGGCCGACACGAACACGAGCTGCCTGACGCGGGCTTCCCACTCGTCGAAATTCAACGGACGGTTATCGAGCGCAGACGGCAGGCGGAAACCATAGTCGACCAGCACTTCCTTCCGCGAACGATCGCCCTGGTACATGCCGCGGATTTGCGGCACGGTCTGGTGGCTTTCGTCCACGACCACCAGCGCGTCCGACGGCAGATAGTCGAGGAGCGTCGGCGGTGGCTGGCCGGCCTGGCGCTGCGTGAGATGCCTCGAGTAGTTCTCGATCCCATGGCAGTAGCCGATTTCCTTGATCATCTCGAGGTCGAACATTGTCCGCTGATGCAGCCGCTGGGCCTCGAGAACCTTTCCATCGCGCTCGAGCTCGCTGCGCCGGACCTCGAGCTCTTCCTTGATCGTCACGACCGCGTCCTTCAGCCGCTCGCGGCCCGTCACGAAGTGCGACTTCGGATAGACGGCCGTGCGCTCGTGTCGCTTCAGGGCCTTGCCCGTGATTGGATCGATGGACGTCAACTCGTCGATCTCGTCGCCGAACAGCCCGATCCGCAGCGCCGACTCTTCGTACGAGGGATAGACCTCGATGATGTCGCCGCGCACGCGGAAATTGCCGCGCGCGAACTCGTGATCGTTGCGCTCGTACTGGATCTCCACCAGCTTGCGCAGAATCTGATCGCGATCCATGCGCTGCCCCTTCTCGAGCGGCAGCACCAGGCCGTAGTACGCGTCCGGCGACCCCAGGCCGTAGATGCATGACACGCTGGCGACGATGATGACATCGCGGCGCTCGAACAGCGAACGCGTTGCCGACAGCCGCATGCGATCGATCTCGTCATTGACGATCGACTCCTTCTCGATGTACGTGTCGCTGGCGGGCACGTACGCTTCGGGTTGGTAGTAGTCGTAGTAGCTGACGAAGTACTCGACGGCGTTGTCGGGAAAGAACCGCCGGAACTCCTGGAACAGCTGCGCGGCCAGGGTCTTGTTGTGCGCCATGACCAGCGTCGGCCGGTTGACGCGCGAGATCACCTGCGCCATGGTGTAGGTCTTGCCGGAGCCGGTGACACCCAGCAGCACCTGGTGCGTGTCGCCGCGATTCAGCCCGTCGAGCAGTTCGGGAACGGCATGCACCTGGTCGCCGCGTAGCTCGAAATCGGATGCGAGGTTGAAGTGATCGGAGACAGACGGCATCGGCTGCGTGTGCAGTAGCACTCCATCGTACTACGGTCCGCCTCCGCGGCACGCTCGCCGAGCCGGGCTCTTACGAGCCCGGCCGGTAGGGGCCGTAGTAGCCCTTGCGGGCGCGGACTCGAAGGTCGGAGCGTTTCAGCTTGATGTCCACCTTGCGCCACGCGCCGTCCGTCACCCGGTTCGTGGACTGATAGCCGACGTGATACTGCCCTTGCACCTCTGCCAAAACCCTATCGTAGGCGCTGTCCACGTCCTTCATGGCCGTTGGGAAGAACGCCTGGCCGCCGGTGGTCTCAACCAGCTGACGCAGTGTCATCTGCAGCTGCTGGCGCGCCGACCCCGCGTTGTCGATGAGGCCGATGGCATAGACCGTCACATCGGACGCCTTCAGCAGCGTCAGCGTGTCCGACAGCGAGAGCGCCGAGCGCGTGTCGTCGCCATCGGTGTACATCACCAGGACCTTGCGGCCGTGCTGTGAATCGGCGCCATCGAGATAGGTGCCCAGCGCGTCGTACAGCGCGGTAAAGCCGTCGGGCTTGCGCTGCCGGATCCGCTCCACCAGCCGCGGAAAGTCGCGTTGCGGATAGCGCGTCACGCGCACCTGCGCGTCGAAGTCCACCAGCGTGACGTCCTCGGCCGCCGGCAGCCTGTTCACGAACTTGATGGCGGCGCCCTGCGCCAGCTTCATGTCCTGCTGCATGCTGCCGCTGGCATCCACCAGCAGCCCCAGGTGCATCGGCGGCGCGGACCCGCCGTCACCGGGCGCGAAGAACTCGACCGACTGCGCCTTGCCGTCCTCCAGCACCTCGAAGTCATCCTTCGTCAGCCCGGCGACGACGTTGCCTTTGCGATCGGTCACCGTCACAGCGAACGTGGTGAGGTCGACGCCGGTGCGAAACACCCGCTGGTCAGGCGCGACGGCCACAAACCCGGCCAACACAGCCACGGCGGCCTTCATCACCCGCGGATTCTAGCAACTTCGCGGCCTGTGGCGCCGAAGCGCTGGGGGAGGTGGGTCTATAATTGCCGGATAGTGCGTTGTCTTGCGGTCTGTCATACGGAACCGGTCGTTCGGCTCCTCGAGGCAGTCCTGAGTCCGTCGGCCGAGCTCGCGGTCCTGGTGGAAAGCCGGGCGCTGGCCCGCAAGTTCGAGTCCTCAGAGCTCCCCGTGTCCGTCGATGAGGCGGATCGCGTCGACAGTTACGTGAAGATCGGTGTGCATCCCATGATGCCGGTCCTCATCGAAGACAACGGCCGCACCGGTTTGCGCAAGATCCTGGCGGCGGTTCGCAGCGCCGGCGGCGCGTTGATCTACGTGCTCGGCACCAGCGTTGCCGATGTGCTCAAGGCCGAATCGCTCCGCGCCGACTATCCCGAAGTCACCACCATCACGCTGGCCGAGCTCGCCGGCTCCTCGCTGCTCACCGAACTGGGCCGCTCCGTGACGCGGCAGCGCGTTCAGCAATACCAGCGCTATATGGACGATGCGGATCGCGTGCTGATTCTGACGCACAACGACCCCGACCCGGACGCCATGGCCAGCGGGCTCGCGCTGCGCACCGTCCTGCGCCGCACACGGCAAACGGCGGTGATCGGCTGCCTCGCACCCGTGACGCGGCCCGAGAACCTGCGGATGGTGAAGCTGCTCGACCTCAAAATCGAGACGATCGCGCCGGACCAGCTGAAGCACTTCGACAAGATCGCGCTGGTTGACGTGCAGCCGCACTATTTCCAGGGCCTGCTGCCCCACGTCGACCTGGTGATTGACCATCATCCCGAGCAGTCCGGCCACAACGCCGTCTTCCAAGACATCCGGCCCGGCTACGGCTCGACGGCGACAATTCTTACCGAGCATCTGCGGGCCGTCGACATGGACATCTCCGAGCGCACCGCGACGGCGATGCTGTATGCGATCAAGTCCGATACGCTGTTCTTCAACCGCCACGCCAACCGTGCCGACATCGAGGCGTTCTCGTACCTGTATCCTTTGGCCGATGCCAGCGCGATTCGGAAGATGGAGGGCGCCGAAATCACCGCCGAGCGCCTCGATTACCTGATCAAGGCGTGGCAGCACGGCCGCATGATGGATCACGTGTTCTGCTCGTTCCTCGGCGAACCGCCTCGCGAAGACTTCATCCCCTACGTTGCCGACTTCTACCTGCAGCTCGAAGAAGTGCAGTGGACGGTCATCAGCGGCGTGGTCAACGATCAGTTCGTGGTGTCGGTGAGAAACCTCGGCTACACGAAGAACGCCGGCGACTTCGTGCGGCGGTGGTTCAACGACACCGGCAGTGCCGGCGGACACCGCACCATGGCGAAGGCGGTGGTGCCGCTCGAGGCCTTCCAGGCGAAGTTCGGGACCTGCGAAGGCAGCCGCATCAACCAGCGGATGCTGGAGCTGGTGCTCGAGTTCCTGCATGAGGCAAAGGAGAAGTAGCCGGTAGCCGGATGCCGGTAGCCAGAACGACTTCCGGGTACCGGTTCCGGATACCGGCGGGGCGTGATGTGCGGCTTCGCGGGGCTCGCCAACCTCGACGGCGCCCCTGCCGACGCGAGCGTTGTGGCCGCGATGACACACCTGGTCGCGCATCGTGGTCCTGACGATCGAGGCGAGCACACGTTCTCGCTGCGCGGTCGGGGCGTTGACTGCGCCGTCGGCTTCCACCGCCTGAAGATCCTCGACCTCAGCGACCGGGGCCATCAGCCGATGGCCAGCCCATCCAGTGACGTGATCCTCGCGCTCAACGGCGAAATCTATAACGCCTTCGACTACCAGGCCGAGCTCGACGCCGCCGGCGTGTCGTTGCGCAGCCGCAGCGACGCCGAGATCGTGCTTCATCTCTACGAACGGTATGGCCTGGAAGGCTTCTTGGATCGCCTGAACGGCATGTTGGCGATGATGATCGCCGACCTGCGGCGTCACCAGATTCACCTCGTCCGCGATCACTTCGGGATCAAGCCGCTCTCCTGGACTCGCGTCGGCGCGAGCATCCTGTTTGCGTCTGAGGCCAGGGCGTTCCTCGCCCACCCCGGCTTCACCGCGGCGATTGCCGAACGTCACCTCGACGAGCAGCTCGCCTTTCGGTACGTCGCCGGAGGCGCATCGCTGTTGAAGGGCGTACACCTGCTGAGACCGGGACATCGCCTCCGGATCACGCCGGATGGCGTGACGACGACTCGGTATGCGTCGATCCCGGACGCCACAGACGCGGGCCTGACGCCCGAAGCCGCCGTGCGCGCCACCCAATTCCAGCCGGACGCCAAGTTGGCACGCTTGCGGCCGGGTGCGAACCTGGCCGCAGCCATCGAGCGCCGCCTCGACATCTTCTCCGAGGGCGGCGGCGATCACCTGTCGAACTGGCTCAACTACGAAATGCAGACGTTCCTGGTCGACGTGTTGATGCGGCAGGACAAGATGCTGATGGCCCACGGCACCGAAAACCGGGTGCCGTTCCTCGATCGCCGGATCGTCGCGTTCGCGCGCACGCTGAAGGCATCTCACCTGATCGGCGATGCCGGCAAGGCCATCGTCAAGGCACTCGCCCGCCAGGTGTTTCCGCCGGCGTTTGTCGACCGCGCGAAGGGTGCGTTCAACCTGCCGTTGTCGCAGTACTTCCGGGGCCGGCGGTTCGGTGAGTTGATGGAGGAGGCGTGGCTGCCCGGCATGAAGCGGCGCGGCCTGGTGAGCGAGACGGCGGTGCGGGCCTTGTGGCGGCGATCGCTGTCGGCGCCGGCCTTGACCGAGGTGCTGTGGATTCCCGTGGCGCTGGAGGTGTGGGCGCAGCAGTTCGTCGATGGCAGGCGGGCCTGACGGCCCGCCTCTAAGCGAGCGCGTGATCGAGGTCCGCGATCAGATCGGAGGCGTCTTCGAGGCCGATCGACAGGCGGATCATGCCCTTCGACACGCCTGCCTTCGCAAGCTCCTCGTCGGTCAGTCCGTACTGCGACGTCAGCATAGGCAGGCTGCAGATGCTCTCCACGCCTCCCAGGCTGGCCGCCCGCTTGATCACCTTCAACCTGTCGAACACGCGATAAGCGCCGTCCTTGCCGCCCCTCACGTCAATCGTCACCATACCACCGAAGCCGCTCATCTGGCCTTTCGCAATGGCGTGATCCGGGTGTGACGCGAGGCCCGGGTAGTAGATGCGCTCGATGTTGCGGTGCGACTCGAGGAACCGAGCCACCGACAGCGCGTTGGCGTTGTGCTGCAAGACGCGCAGCGGCATGGTCTTCATGCCCCGCCCGAGTGCGAACGCGGGCATCGGATCCATGATGCCGCCCAGCAACCGCCGCATTTTCGCCATGGGCGCGAGCAGCGCCGTGGCACCGGACAGCACGCCGCCGGTGACGTCGCTGTGGCCGTTGAGGTACTTCGTGCAGCTTTGCATCGACAAGTCGATGCCCATCGACAGGATCGGCTGGTTGACGGCGCTGGCAAAGGTGTTATCCATGCCCGACAGCACACCGGCCTTCCGGCAGGCCGCCGCCACGGCGCGGATATCGATGCACCGCAACGTCGGGTTGATCGGCGACTCGAACCACACCAGCTTCGTCTTCGGGCCAATCACCATCGACGGATCCTTCAGCTCGTCGATCGACACGAACCGCCTGGCGATGCCAAGTTTGGGCAGCAGGTCTTCGAGGATGTGGAAGGTGCCGCCGTAGATGGCCGAGCAGCAGATGATCTCGTCGCCGGCTTTCAGCAGGGTGATGAACGCCGTTGCGATCGCCGCCATGCCGCTGCTGAACAACAGCGCGCGCTCGGCCCCGTCCACGGCCGCCAGCTTCTGCTCCACCGCGACCACGGTGGGATTCTCGTAGCGCGAGTACAGGTAGCCGTTCAGTGTGCCTTCCTGGTACTGCTCGACGTCGGCGACCGAGGCGAACACGAAGGTGCTGGTTTCGTAGATCGGTGTGGTCAGCGAGGGGGTCTGGCCGGTATCGATCCCTTCACCGGCGTGAATCAGCTTGGTGGCCTGCTTCATGGAGGAACAGTATCCAGTAGCCGGTCGCCAGTAGCCAGAAAAAACCCGGCGTTTCTCTGGTCACCGGCTACTGACTACCGGATACTGGCTACTGACTCACCAGAAGCGCCGAGGAACGGCTCGATGAACTGCCGGTAGGTATCCTCGTATCCCCGCTCCATGAGCTCGTCGAGGGAGTGCAGCCGGTCGGACCGTTCGTCGTACGCGCCCGCCAAATCCAGTGGACGGACGGGATTGTGCGACGGTCGGATCAGGTACAGCCCCTGGAACCGATGGTGCAGGTGGCGCGCCGCATCGGAGAGCGCCGCGGCTTCGCAGGAGCCAAGCTGTTCACCGATGCGGCCGAGGCCATCGAGGCGCGCCGGCCGAAGCTCGTGCGGGCCGGGCGGCTCCGGCGTGGCCGTGACGATCATGACCTGCTCGGCGCCGGCCGCGGCGGCCTCCTCAATCAACCGGCCAATGCTCGATGGCCGATCGCTCAGGCGGTGTGTCTCGCCGCGCCAATATGAATCCGGCGCGAAGCGAACCAGGCGAGGCTCGCTGACCCCGGGCAGGCAGAGCGCCGCCGCAAGCACGTCCGCCAGAAACCCCTGGGTGCCGCTCGCCAGATCCTGGGCTTCGGCGCGGCGCAGGGCGCTCACGCTGCCCGGCGCGGGAAACAGCATCTTGCGGTACGGATCGCGCACCAGTCCGAACACCATGTCCCGGCTGGCATCGAGGTCGTGCACGACCATCAGCAATTCGCGAAAGCCTGGCTGCCCCAGGTTCTCGCCCAGCAACTCGGCGTAGCGCCGGCTGAGATCCTCCGCCGCCGGTGTCTTGATCGAGGCGCCGCCCTTCAGGAGACGCCAGACCGTTTCGGTGGCCTGCTGCACGGCGACGCCCGCACCAATCGGCGCGCCGAGCAACGAGCACAGCCGGCTCCCGGACGATCGTCGCGACAACGGCGAACGCCACCACGCGATCCAGGCGCCGAGGCCGAGGACGATCAGCGCCAGGGTGGAAAACAGCGCTGCCAGCCGAGGGATCCAGGTTGGCAGCATGGCCGGCATGAAGGCCTGATGGATGAAGTAGACAAACCCGTCCACGAATGAGGCGCCGGCCTCGAGCCCGGCCATGCCCAGCAGCAGCGAGAACGGAAAGACCACCACTCCGAGCAACAGCACGGCGGCGGGAATGGCGAGCACGATCAGCAAGGCGATCGACAACCATCGCAGGACGGTGAACGGCCACCGCCAGTGATAGAGCGTGGCGACATGGGCGGATCGCCAGAAGCCCGAGGGCTCCCAGAGCTGGGCGCCGCCATCGACGGCCGCGAGAACCGCGGCCAGCGTACCCACACCGCGGCCGCCGACCAGGTCGATCTTGACGCCCGCCTCCTGCAGCGCCCGCAGCGCGCCGGCGTGGTACGCGCCGTCCGCGCCCGTGCCGGTGAACAGCAGCGCGGTGCGTCGCTCTGGAGAATATGAATCGCGAGGCTCGGTCAAAGGTCTGCGCTCTCTGAGCCTGCTGCGGCCCTGGAAAGTCGCTCCGCGGCCCTAGTCGTCGTGGATCGTAACGAGCTTCAGTATCTCAAACTTTCGCGTGCCGTTGGGGGTCGTGACGGTGACGTCATCGCCCTCTTCCTTGTTGAGGATGGCGCGGCCGATGGGCGAGGACGTGGAAATGAGCCCCTTCTCGGCATCCGCGTCTTCCGGCATGACCAGCTGGTAGACCATCTCCTGGTCCTTCTCGCGGATGGTCACCGTCGAGCCGAAGCCGGCCTTGCCGTGCGGAATGCGGTCGAGATTCATCAGCGCGATCTCGCTCATGCGCCGCTTGAGCATGGCAATGCGCGCGTTGATGTAGGTCTGGCGCTCCTTGGCCGCCTGGTACTCGGCGTTCTCGCGCAGGTCGCCCAGCTCGCGCGCGCGCTGGATCTCCTTGGGGAGTTCCATGTGCAGCTCGCGCTCGAGGGCGTTGACCTCGTCTTCAAATCTCTTGAGAAGCTTTTCCTTCATCGCTCAAACTTCGGAGTGTAGCACAGCGTTTCTCGCCCGGCCTCTTGCCGGACATAATAATCGGGTGATTACCAGCAGGCAGCACCCTCTGGTGAAGGAGTTTCGCGAGCTGGCCCGGGCCGCAGGTCCCCTGATGCTGCTCGACGGCTGGCACCTGCTCGGTGAGGCCGCGACGGCGCGCGTCACGGTTGAGAAGATCGCCATCTGCGGGTCCCCCAGCGACCGCGAACAGTCGATCGTCGATGCCCTGCGGCGCTCGGGAGCACAGGTGGCACAGGTGTCCGGGGCGGTGTTGAACGCGTTGTCGCCGGTGGACTCCCCTTCCGGCGTGGTCGCATCGGCGCGCATTCCGGCGATGGCGTCGGCATCGGTGCTGGCGCCCGCCCCTGCGCTCGTGCTGGCGGCCGCCGGCCTGCAGGATCCCGGCAACGCCGGCGCCATCATTCGATCTGCGGCCGCGGCCGGTGCTACCGGCGTGGTACTCGATGCACTCTCGGCCGATCCGTGGAGCTGGAAGGCGCTGCGCGCCTCGATGGGCAGCGCCTTTCACCTGCCGGTGGTCCGCAGCCGCGCCCTCGGCAGCCTGGTCAAGGAGTGGAAGAACGCCGGCGTCCGCATCTTCGCCACCGTACCGCGCGGCGGCACGCCGATGTATGGGGCCGACTTCTCCGGGCCGTCCGCCGTCCTGCTCGGCGGCGAGGGCCGCGGCATTCCGGATGAGTTGCTCGCCATCGCCGACGTGCGCGTCAGCATCCCGATGCGCGGCGCGATCGAATCATTGAATGCCGCGGTGGCCGCCGCGGTCTTGCTGTATGAAGCGCAACGCCAACGGTCCGGTTGAGGCGAGGCGGACGGTCCCCCGGGAATGACATGAGTCTCTTCGACAAACAACCCGCGCCGGTCGACCCGAAGACGGTCCCGCTCGCCGAACGGATGCGTCCACGCTCGCTCGATGAGGTCATCGGCCAGGACGCACTCGTGACGCCTGGCCGTCCGTTGCGCGAGATGATCGATCGCGATCTACTTCAGTCGATCATCCTCTGGGGCCCGCCGGGTACCGGCAAGACGACGCTGGCGCGCCTGATTGCCGACCTCACCAAAGCGGAGTTCGTCGCCTTCAGCGCGGTGCTGGCCGGCATCAAGGACGTGAAGGAGGTCATGGCCGCGGCCGAACAGCGCCGCCGCCTCACCGGACGCCGCACCATTGTCTTTGTCGACGAGATCCACCGCTTCAACAAGGCGCAGCAGGATGCGTTTCTGCCCCGCGTGGAAAGCGGCGACATCGTCCTGATCGGCGCGACCACGGAGAATCCGTCGTTTGAAGTGAACGCGGCGCTGCTGTCGCGGTCGAAGGTGTTCGTCCTGAAGCCGCTCGACGAGGCTGCGATTGTTGCGATCCTGCGCACCGCGCTGACCGATGCCGAGCGCGGCCTCGGCACACTCCATCCTGAGGCAGACGACGACTCGCTGGGGGCGATGGCGCGCTTCGCCAACGGCGACGCGCGATCGGCGTTGAACCTGCTGCAGCTGACAGTGTCATCGGCGAAGCAGCCCGCCGGCCGCCCCCGCATCGATCGCACGCTGCTCGAACAGGTGCTCACCAACAAGGCGTTGCTCTACGACAAGAGCGGCGAGGAGCACTACAACCTGATGTCGGCGCTGCACAAGTCGATGCGCAATAGCGACGCGGACGCGTCGATCTACTGGCTGGCACGAATGCTCGAGGCCGGCGAAGATCCGAAATACGTCGCGCGCCGGCTGATTCGGTTTGCGTCGGAAGATATTGGCAACGCCGATCCGCAGGCTCTGGCGATCGCAGTCACTGCCAAGGACGCGGTGCACTTCATCGGCATGCCCGAAGGCAATACCGCGCTCGCCCAGGCGGTGCTGTATCTGGCCACGGCGCCGAAGAGCAACGCCGTCTACCTGGCCTATAACGCGGCGGCCGACGCCGCCAGGAACGATGTGGCGGCACCGGTGCCGCTGCACATTCGCAATGCGCCGACGAAGCTGATGAAGCAGCTCGACTACGGGAAGGGCTACCAGTACGCCCACGACCAGCCCGATGCCGTCGCGAACATGGATTGCCTGCCGGAGAACTTAAAGGGCCGGGAGTTCTACAAGCCCACGGAGTTCGGCTTTGAGAAGGAAGTAAAGAAGCGGCTCGAGTGGTGGAAAAGGAGACGACTGGATTAGTTGCTGGTTGCTGGGCATTTCCTCGCAACCAGTAACCAGCAGCCAACGACCAGCACCCGCTCTACGGCAGCGCGAACGCGTAGACGCGGCCCTTCGCGATGCCGCCCATGATCGCGATGTACTGCTTGCCGTCCAGCGCATAGCTGATCGGCGTGGCCGTGCCGCCCGCCAGCAGCTGCGTTTCCCACAGGGTCTTGCCGCTCACCGGATCGAGTGCCATGAACTTGCCGCCGCCGTTGCCGACGAAGATCAGCTGACCGGCCGTCGACAGGGCGCCGCCGGCGGGCTGAAATGGAATCCTCCACGCCTGCTTGTTGGCGATCGGGTCCCACGCCACGAAGAATCCGCCCGGCGCCGGCGCCTTCGGATCGGCCGGCGGCGGCGTCGGGATCGCTCCCGGCCCGCGGCGGAGGCCGAGGTTCCACTGCCCTTCCTTGAATTCAAACTTCTCTTCCGACGCAAACACCGAGCTCGTCTCCTGGCCCGGGTAGTAGACCAGCCGGGTGACCGGGTTGAACGCCATTGGTGGCCAATGGTGAGCGCCCACCGGAGACGGCGACAAACGCACCGGCGTGTTGCGATAGCGCGCCTCTTCGGTTTCAACCGGGCGGCCGGTGTCCTTGTCGATCGATCGCGCCCACGACGTGTAGGCAAACGGTTCGCCCGAGATCATCTTGCCGGTCACCCGGTCCAAAACGTAGAAGAAGCCGTTCTTCGGCGCCTGCATGATCACCTTGCGCGTCTGATTTCCGATCGGCAGGTCAGCCAGAATCATCGGCTGCGCCGCGTTGTAGTCCCAGTGATCGCCAGGCACCGTCTGGTAGTGCCAGACGTACTTGCCGGTGTCGGCGTTGAGCGCCACGATGGACGCGAGATACAGGTTGTCGCCACCGCCGGGACTGCGGTGGTGCGCGTTCCACGGCGAACCGTTGCCGGTGCCAAGGTAGACGTAGTTCAGTTCGGGATCGTAGGCAATACCGTCCCATGGGGTGCCACCGCCGCCGTACTTCCACCACTGGCCGTTCCACGTCTTCGCGGCCGCTGCCATCGACTCGTCTTCAAAGCCCTTCGCGGGATCGCCCGGGATGACGTACCACTTCCACGCCTGCTTGCCGGTTTGCGCGTTGTACGCGGCCAGGAATCCTCGGACGCCGTACTCCGCGCCGCCCTGCCCAATCACCACGTTGCCTTTGATGACGCGCGGCGCGCCGGTAATCGTGTAATCCGAGTTCGGCGGGGTCGTCTGCACCGACCAGAGAACCGCGCCGGTCTCGGCGTTCAGCGCGACCAGCCGGCCGTCGAGCAGGCCGACATACACCTTGCCGTCATACAGAGCGACGCCGCGATTCACGGGGCCGCAGCATGGACGCGGTCCCATGGCCGGAAATCCACCGCGGACCAGGGCCGGGTCCCACTGCCACTTGATCCGCTGCGTCCGCAGGTCGATCGCGTAGACCTGGCTCCACGTCGACGTCCCGTAGAGCACGCCGTTGAAAACCAGCGGTGTGGTCTCGAGTTTGCCCTCGGAACCCACTTCAACCGACCACGCCTCCCGAAGGCGGCTCACGTTGTTCTGGTCGATCTGCTTGAGCGGACTGTGATGAGTTTCCGCATAGTCGCGCCCGTAGCCGACCCAGTCGCCATCGGCTGGTGTCAGCAGCGTCGCGTCATCGACAACCCTCGCCTGCGGCGCCGGCGCCGCGACAACCGACAGAGAGAGTGCCACGGCAATTGCCGCGCCTGCGGCAAGCACGAACGTTTTCCCATTCAAGGACATCACGGTCTCCCAAGCGAAGATTGTAAACCAACGACGCGGCTGATGAAGACGTTCATGCCCCGCACTACTTCGCGTGGGATGTCATGTTCTCCCTCGAACGGCAGCCACGTCACGTCCATTCCTGACGCCTTCACACGCGCCTGAAAGCGCTCCATCTGCGCGAACGACAGCACGTCGTCGCCGCGTCCATGCGCGATGAAGACCGGCAGCAGCCGCCGGCCGGCGAAGTGTGCGGCCCAGGTCTCCTCGTGAACCGGCGTGCCGCCGAGCAGGATGAGTCCTGCGAGGTCGTGATCAGTGTTGAAGGCGATCTCGGCACTGACCATCGCGCCCTGGGAGAAGCCGCCGATGATGAGCGGCCCCTCCACATCCCTGACCAGGTCGAGCACCAACTGGGCAGCGACGCGGATGCCGTCGGGGTCCTGGTCGGAGAAGTCCGGAAACCGCTGCCCCGGCGGGATGTTGCCTTCGATGTCGAGCCGCCACCACCCGCGTGGCGCCGTCTGAAGCACGCGCAACGGCGCTTGCGGAAAGACCATGCGGGTCGAGCCAGGAAACTGAAACATCGGCACGAGCTGCAGCCACTGGTCGGCCCGGCCGCCGTAGCCATGAAGAAGGACAACCGTGGGCGGACCGTTGCCGCCGCGGACGATGGCCTCGAGCGGCGACGTCGGCGAGCGCAGCCACAGCAACCCGGCCCCAACTGCGACCGTCAAGGCGGCAACGAGCAGCGTGCGAAGTCGGAGCACGATCACAGTCTCAACGATGATCGGGTGGATCAGATACGGTCAAAGTTCTTCTCAATCTCACGCCTGGTGATGCGGAGCATCACCGGACGACCATGCGGGCAGACCGTTGAATAGGCGGTCGCCCGCAGCTCCTCCAGGATGTGGTGCATCTTCTCGAGCGTCAGCGGGTAGTGCGCCTTGACCGCGGCATGACAGGCGGTGGTCGCGGCAATCTGCTTCAGGGCATCCTCGATGCGCAGTCCGCGGTCGAGGCCCTCGAGGTCGTCGGCCAGCGCCCGTATCGCCGCGTCGCACTCATCCGGCGGCAACAGCGCCGGCACGGAAGAGATGCGAATGCTGTCGCCGCCAAACTCCTCGATCTCGAATCCGACACGGGCCAGCACCTCGGTCTTGGATACCAGCGCGGATCGTTCAGCAGCAGGCAGGTCAATGACAACGGGAATCAGCAGCCGCTGGCTCTCAAGCGACTCTGTCGTCAGCCTCTCCATGATGCGCTCGAACAGCACCCGCTCATGGGCCACGTGCTGATCGATGATGCACAGCCCCTCGTTGTCCATCGCGATGATGAACGTGTCGCGAAACTGGCCAAGGGCGATCATGGGACGGACGTTCGACGAAGGTTCAACATCGTTCGTCGAACGTTCGACGGCGTTCGACGGACGTTCGACATCGTTCGAGGGACGGCCGGCAGGTTTCGACCACCGTGACGGAAAGCTCCCACCGGCAAGCGCGCCCGGAATGGACGGCTGCATCGGCCGGGCCGGCAGCAGGTCGCTCGTGCGCAGCGTCAGCTCGGGCGCCGGGCCCTTCCCCAGGGCATCTCCCACTGCGCGCCTCACCAGTTCGTGCACCAGCGACTGCTCCTTGAATCGCACTTCGGCCTTGGTGGGATGGACGTTGACGTCGATCCGATCGGGCGGCACCTCGAGGAACAGGTGTACCTCGGGGCTCCGTTCCTTGTTTGTCGCCACGCTGTAGGCGTCCAGGATCGCGTGCGCGATGGTGCGGTCCTTCACGACGCGCCGGTTGACGAAGACGTGTTGCGGGCCCCGGACCGGTCCCTGCTCCGCCAGCGCGGCGATGACACCGTGGAGTCGAATGCCGCCACTCTCGCGCTCGACCGGCACCAGGTCGTGCCTGTCTCCGTAGATTTGATACAGCCGATCCGACAGGCTCGTCACCGGCGGCACGGCCATCACCTTCCGGCCGGAACTGGTGAGTGTAAAGCCGACCTCGGGATAGCCCAGCGCCAGCTGTGTCACGAACTTCGACAGCTGCGCCGCTTCCGCGGCATCCGACTTCAGGAACTTCCGGCGGGCCGGCAGGTTGTAGAAGATGTCGGCGACTTCGACCATCGTGCCTTCGGGGCTGCCGGCCTCGACCACCGACTCGATGATGCCGGCACGCACGCGAATCTCGGTGCCGCTGGCGCTGCCCCGCGCGCGCGTGCGAAGGCGGAAGTGCGACACCGACGCAATCGACGGCAGCGCCTCACCGCGGAACCCCAGCGTCACGATGGCGCCGAGATCGTCGGCGCGCGTAATCTTGCTCGTGGCATGCCGCTCGAGGGACAGCCGGGCGTCCTCCGGATCCATGCCGATGCCGTCGTCTTCCACACGAATCAGCTTCTTGCCGCCGTACTCCGCGGTGATGACGATCCGCGCAGCCTGGGCATCGATGGCGTTCTCGACCAGCTCCTTGACGACCGAGGCGGGACGCTCGACCACTTCGCCGGCGGCGATCTGGTTGGCGAGGTCGTCCGGCAGCTTGCTGATTCGGCCCACTACCAGCACCCCGACGGCGTGAACCACGCCGGTCGCGTCGACACGCTCGCGTTGTGCATGAGGTAACGAATCAATCCCCGACCTTGACGCTCAGCGCGGCCTGCGCTGCTGCGAGCCTTGCCACCGGCACGCGGTAGGGCGAACAGCTCACGTAGTCCAGGCCGACGTTGTGGAAGAAGTGTACGGACGAGGGGTCGCCGCCGTGCTCGCCACAAATGCCCAGCTTGAGATCCTTGCGGGTCGAACGGCCCTTCCTGACCGCGATGTCGACCAGCTGGCCCGTTCCCGCACCGTCGAAGCTCGCAAACGGGTCCTTCTCCAGAATCTTCTTGTCCTGGTAAATGCGCAGGAACTTGCCGACGTCGTCGCGCGAGAAACCAAACGCCATTTGCGTGAGGTCGTTGGTGCCGAACGAGAAGAACTGCGCTTCCTTCGCCACCTCGTCGGCCGTCAGCGCACCGCGCGGCACTTCGATCATGGTGCCGACGAGGTACTTGATCGTAACGCCCTTCTCTTTCATGACCTCTTCGGCGACCCGCTCGACAATCGCCTTTTGGTCGCGCAGCTCGCGAACGTCGCCGACCAGCGGAATCATGATCTCGGGCACGACCTTGAAACCTTCCTGGTTCAACTGGCAGGCGGCTTCAAGGATGGCGCGCGTCTGCATCTCCGTGATCTCGGGGTAGGTAATGCCGAGACGCACACCGCGATGGCCGAGCATGGGGTTGAACTCGTGAAGCTGCTCGACACGGGCGAGGAGCGCCTTCTTCTCGGCGAGCTCGCTGCCCTGCTGCCCCTTGGATTCCATGACGGCGATTTCCACCATCAGGTCTTCGCGCTTCGGCAGGAACTCGTGCAGCGGCGGATCGATAGTTCGGATCGTGACCGCCTCGCCCTTCATCCCCTTGAAGACACCATAGAAGTCTTCGCGCTGCATCGGCAGCAGCTCGTTGAGTGCCGCGCGCCGATCCGCCTCATTGTCCGCCAGGATCATGCGCTGGACGATGGGAATGCGGCCGTCGCCGAAGAACATGTGCTCGGTGCGGCACAGCCCAATGCCACGGGCGCCGAACCCGTAGGCAAGCTCAGCCTGATCAGGCTGGTCGGCGTTGGCGCGGACGCCGAGCCGGCGGAACTTGTCGGTCCAGGACAGCAGCGTGTTGAAGCGGCCGTAGATGGCTGAATCCGCCGCCTTCATCTTGCCGGCGACGACCTGCAGAATCTCGCTTGGCTGCGAGGCGATCTTGGCGATCTTCACGTCGCCGGTGAGACCGTCAAAGGCCACGAAATCGCCTTCCTTGACGGTCTTGCCCTTCACCGTGAAGGTCTTACCGTGTTCGTCGATGCGCAACTCACCCGCGCCGACCACCGACGGCTTACCCATCTGCCGGCCGACGACCGCTGCGTGCGACGTCATGCCGCCCGTCGCGGTGAGCACGCCCTGCGACACCCACATGCCGTGAATGTCATCCGGCACCGTCTCGCGGCGCACCAGGATGACGGGTTCGCTGCGATTCGACCACTCGACCGCGGTGTCGGCCGTGAAGACCACCTTGCCGCACGCGGCGCCGGGCGACGCCGGCAGGCCCTTGGTGACGGCCTCGTGCTGCTGCCACTCTTTTGGATCGAATCCAGGCGCGAGCAACTGCGATAGCGCTTCCGGATCGACCAGCAGCAACGCCTCCTTCGGCGTCACCAGCTTCTCCTTCACGAGGTCGGTCGCAATGACGACTGCCGCATATCCGGTGCGCTTGCCGCTGCGGGTCTGCAGCATGTACAGCGTCTCGTCCTGGATCGTGAACTCGAAATCCTGGATGTCCTTGTAGTTGCGCTCGAGCCGCGTCGTGATCTCGCGCAACTGCGTGTACGCCTTCGGCATCACGCGCTCGAGCTCGGCAATCGGCTGCGGCGTGCGAATGCCGGCGACCACGTCCTCGCCCTGGGCGTTGATCAGGAACTCACCGAAGAATTCCTTCGCGCCGGTCGCGGGATTGCGCGTGAATCCAACGCCGGTGCCCGAGCGATCGCCGGTATTGCCGAACACCATCATCTGCACGTTGACGGCGGTGCCGATCGAGTCCGGGATGTCGTAGATGCGGCGGTATTCCCTCGCGCGCGCGTTGTTCCAGGAGCGGAACACGGCGTTGCGCGCGCCGCGCAGCTGGTCCATCGGATCCTGGGGAAACTCCTTCTTCGTCTCGGCCTTGACGAGCCTCTGGTAGGCAGCCACCACTTCCCGCAACGCGGCTTCATCGAGGTCGGTGTCGAGCTTCGCGTGCCTGGCGTGCTTGACGCTGTCGAACTCGTGCTCGAACTTCGCCTTCGCAATCTCCAGAACCACGCTGCCGAACATCTGAATGAAGCGGCGATAGCTGTCGTAGGCAAAGCGGCCGTTGCCGGTCCACACCTTGAGGCCTTCGACGGTCTTGTCGTTGAGGCCGAGGTTGAGAATCGTGTCCATCATGCCGGGCATCGAGAACTTTGCGCCCGATCGCACCGACACCAGCAGCGGCTTCTGCTCCGATCCGAGCTGGGCCCCGGCGGTCTTTTCCAGCTTGCGCAACGCCACGACCATTTCGTTCTCGATGTTCAGCGGCAGCTTCGACTTGTTGGAGTAATAGATGTTGCAGGCGTCGGTGGAAATCGTGAAACCCGGCGGCACCGGCAGCTTCGCGTTGGTCATTTCGGCCAGGCCAGCGCCTTTGCCGCCGAGCGTGTCCTTCATCGACCGGTTGCCGTCAGCCTTACCCGCCCCGAAACTGTAGACGAACTTCTTTGGCCCCTTGGCGCTCTTCGAACCCTTGGCACCCTTGGAACCCCTCGACCCTTTACTCTTTGCCATTACTGCCTACTTCTCCTCAGGAACGATTTCAGACACATCGGCCAGCTGAAGGATCAACCCCTCGAGCCGCCTCAACAATCGAAGCCGCGCATCGCGCAACTTCACATCATCCGTCATGACCATGACATCGTCGAAGAACTTCGCCACCGCGGGTCCGGCCTTTGCCGCCTCGGCGAACGCCTGCCGATAGCCGGCGCCGGACGACACCGCGGCGTCAATCACAGGGGCCAGGCGAGCGACTTCACGCGCGAGCGCGACTTCGGCACCATCGACAAGCGTCCCGCCGAGCTCCGGCGCATTCGCATCGAGGTTCCTGGCGATATTCCGGACGCGCTTGAACAAGCCCGCCAGCTGCTTGAAGTCCTCCGATTCCGTGAACTCCGGCAGGGCCTCGAGCTTGCGCTTTGCAACCAGCGGGCTGACGCCGGCGGGATCGCCGTGCGTCACCGCGCGGACGTTGCGCGGGTCGTAGCCGCGCTGCTCGAGCAGGTAGCGCACCCGATCGATCATGAACGACCAGAAGGCCTCGTCCGGCTGCGCTTCGACAAGGTGCCCAAGCGTCAGGCGCAAATCCAGCCCGGTGAGCTCGGGCAGGTCCACCATTATGCGTACCACGCCTTGCGCCGCCCGCCGCAAGCCATATGGATCGCGTGATCCCGTTGGTCGTTCACCAGCTGCAAACATGCTGGTCAGCGTGTCGAGCTTGTCTGCCAACGCCACCGCCGCCCACGACACCGCGGCCTGACCAAGTTGCTCTCTGACGGGTGGCGCGGTTGGCTCCACGCCAACCGGCAGATAGTGGAAGTAGATCGCCTTCCAGACTTGCTCGGGCCGCCCGTCTGCGCGAGCGTAGATCCCGCCCATGGTGCCCTGTAGCTCGGTGAGTTCGCGCACCATGTCTGTCGCCAGGTCCGCCTTGCACAACTGCCCCGCCTCGCGCGCGAACGGCTCTGCCTGCGGCGTTTTCAAGACCTTCGATGCAATGTGGCCGGCACGCGCCGACACCCGCTCTGACTTCTGCAGGTAGGTGCCGATCTTCTTGTGGAACAGCACGCTATCAAGCCGCGCGGCGTGCTCCGCAAGGCACTGCTGGCGGTCGCTCTGGTAGAAGAACTGCGCGTCCCGCAAGCGCGCCGCCAGCACCCGTTCCATGTTGCGCGACACCACCTCGGGGTGGTCGGGCTCCATGTTCAAGACGGCCAGGAATACCGGCAGCAGCTTTCCCTGGTCGCTATTCACCGGGAAAAAGTGCTGATGGTGGATCATCGTCGTCGTCAGCACCTCCTCCGGCAGCTTCAGGAACTCGTCGCTGAACGTGCCTGACGCGACCACCGGGTACTCCACCAGGTCGGGGACCTCGTCGAGCATGCCCTGCCCAACCAGCGACCGCGCAATGCGTCCGCCGCGGCGGCGGGCCTCAGCGTCGAGCTCCCGGGCGATGCGATCGTGACGCTCGCTGCGATCGAGGATCACGAAGTGCTCGGCGAGGCGCCTGCGGTAGTCGTCGAAGTGCTTGACCTTCACGGCGCGGCCCGGCCGCCCGGTCGTGGTCAGGAACCGGTGACCATAGGTGCTGGAACCGGCGATCACCTCCTGGACGCGGGAACTCGTTGCCAGCGGCGACCGGCCGATGGAATACGGCACCACGCGGCCGCCATAGAGATACAGCAGCCATCGAATCGGGCGGCCGAACGGCAGGTCGCCCTTGCCGTCGTTCAGGATCGCATCCCAGCGCATCTGCTTCGGGAACGACATGCCGCGGAGCACCGCGGTCAACACGTCTGGCAACACGTCCACCGCCGCCTTGCCACGCTGGTGCTTGCGCACCGCGATGTATGCGCCCCTCGGCGTCGTCACTTGCTCGATCTGTTCGTCGGTGGCGCCCTGCTTCTTCACGAAACCCGCGCCGGCGGGCGTGAGCGTGCCGTCGGCCGCAAACGCCGCAGCGACCGGCGGGCCGGTGACGAGTTCTTCGAGGTCTGTCTGACGCTCCGCGATCTTCGCCGAACGTACCGTCAATCGTCGCGGTGTGCTGAAGGTCTCGATGGGCTCGTCCGTCGAGAGCCGTGCTTCCTTCAGCGTGGCCTCGAACACGTTGCCGATCTGAATCGTCAACGCCGGAAGCCAGCTTGCCGGGATTTCCTCCATCCCGATTTCGAGGAGCAGATCGCGATCCATTACGACCGCCTCCCTGATCCCTGCCCGTCGATCCCTGTTCCCTCTCCCGCGTAGGCCTGGCAGATCGTTAGCGCAAGCTGCCGCACCCGCAGGATATAGGCCATGCGCTCGGTGACACCCACGCTGCCGCTCGAATCCAGCAGGTTGAACAGATGCGAGCACTTCAGGCAATGCTCGAGCGCCGGCAGGATCAGGTTCGCTTTCAGCAACTCCTCGCCGAACTTGTAGTTCTCGTCGAACTGCTGGCGATGGAACGACGAATAGCGCTCGGCGTCGATGCCGGTCCCCTGATTGAACGCGTACTTCGACTGCTCGACTTCCTCGCGCAACCTCACCTCGCCGTAGGTCTTGCCGCCCCCCCACGCCATGTCGAACACGTTGTCGACCTTTTGCAGGAACATCGCAAGGCGTTCCATGCCATAGGTGATCTCGCAGGAGATTGGCGAGAGATCCATGCCGCCCACCTGCTGGAAGTAGGTGAACTGGGTAATCTCGGTCCCGTCGAGCATCACCTGCCAGCCAATGCCCCAGGCGCCGAGCGTCGGCGACTCCCAGTTGTCTTCTTCGAAGCGGATGTCGTGATGCCGCGGGTTGATGCCGACTGCCTCGAGGCTGTCGAGATAGATCTGCTGCACTTCATCCGGGGACGGCTTCAAGATCACCTGCAGCTGATGGTGCTTGAAGAGGCGGTTCGGGTTCTGGCCGAAGCGTCCGTCGTCCGGACGCCGCGACGGCTGGATATAGGCCACGTTCCACGGTGTCGATCCGAGCACGCGTAGCAGTGTCTCGGGATGCGAAGTGCCGGCGCCGACTTCGACGTCGAGCGGCTGCTGAATGAGACAGCCCTGCGACGCCCAGAAGTGCTGCAGTGTGAAAACCAGATCCTGAAAAGTCACGTCCTGAAGTGTCCTGTCATGGGCGCCGCAGCTCGTTCAGCACGCGAACGGACCGGGGCTCTCTGTCGAGATGCATCGCGATCAGCTTCCGATGTATCAACTCAATCTCACGCAACACGCAGCTGCTGGCGCCCAGCGTCTCAACGTCGCGCGGCGCGACCCTCCGCACGCCCTCCAGGAACGTCGCCGCGTCGCTGGAGACGGACAGCGTCGTCGGATACACGCCCTGCAGCCGCAACAACCAGCACTCGAAGTAGCGCGCCAGCGCGTCGACCGGCACACCGGCCACCAGCGCATCGAGCGCGGCGGTGCCAAGCCGGTAGAGCCGCTCGTCCGCATCGGCCTCCGCAGCCCACTCGTCGATCAACTCCGCGAAGTAGTGACTGTATCCCAGCGCTTCGGGACTCGTCGCCGACATCGGTGACCGCACCGGCTCGGCATAATTCAATCCGACCAGGTCGCGCCCTTCCTTCTCGACGTACGACACGCGCACCTCGGTCATCGGTTCGAGCGCTGCGCCAAACCGCTTGCGCGACTTTCTCGCATTGGGTGCGACGCCCCGCTTCTTGCCGCGATCCCGTGTCAGGAAGACCACGATGCGGTCCGCTTCGCCCAGCTTGTAGGTGCGAAGGACGAGGGCCTCGGCCGAATACAACGGCATGCCGTAGCTCGCTATTGTACTTGCACCAGATATCGCAGGAACACCGTCGCCAGGCCCAGGAACGAGGCAAACCCCACCACGTCCGTGAAGGTCGTGATGAACACCGACGAGGCCAGCGCCGGGTCCACCTTGAGCGCCTTCAGCCCCAGCGGTACCAGCGTGCCGGCCGTCGCCGCCACAAACAGGTTGACGACCATGGCCATGCCGAGCAGCAGACCCAGCATGGGCTCGCCCCTGAACAGCCAGGCGACGCCGGCTGCCACCAGCCCCAGCACGACACCGTTGCCGAGACCGACCACGGCTTCCTTGATGACGGCCTTCCGCGCGCTGGACCACGACAACTCTCCGAGGGCGAGCGCGCGCACCACGACGGTCAGCGTCTGGGTGGCGGCATTGCCGCCCATCCCGGCCACGATCGGCATGAAGATCGCCAGCGCCGTCACCTGCTGAATCGTCCCTTCGAACATCGCCACTACCGATGCGGCGACGAAGGCCGTCACCAGGTTGATGCCCAGCCACGGCAGCCGCTTGCGCAGCGACTCGACCGCCGGCGTGGCAATGCGCTCGTCACCCGACACGCCGGCCAGGCGCAACAGGTCTTCGGCAGCTTCGTCCTTGATGACGTCAATGACGTCGTCCACCGTGACAATGCCGACAAGCTTGTTCTCCTCATCGACAACAGGCACGGCGAGGAGGTTGTACGACGCCACCTGTCGCGCGACCTCTTCCTGGTCGGTGTCGACCCGGACGCTCGTCACCTCCGGCGTCATGATGCGCTTCAGCGGCGTCTCCGGCGACACCAGCAGCAGCCGGCGCAGCGACGTCACGCCCACAAGGTGCCGGCGCGCATCAACGACGTAGAGATAGAAGACCATTTCGACGTCGCGGGAGCCCTGCAGCGCGGTGATGGCCTCACCCACCGTCACGTCCTCGTTGAGCGCGAAGACCTGCGGGTTCATGATGCGGCCCGCGGTCTGCTCGCCGTACTCGAGCAGGCTCTCGACCTGGCCCGACTCGCGCCGGCGCATCAACTCGAGCACCTCGACCGACAGCTCCTCCGGCAGGTAATCGATCAGCGCCGCCGCATCGTCTGATGGTATTTCTTGCAGTAACTTCGCAATTTCTTCCGCGGAGCGCCCGGTCAGCAGTCTGGCGCCTGCCTCCGGGCCCATTTCGCTGACCGTTTCCATGGCCAGCCGGCTACTGCGCTCGACCAGAAGTGAAAACATTGCCTGTCGCTCGGTGTCGAGCAGCGAATCAAATACCTGCGCAAGGTCAGCAGGATGCTGTTTCTGCAGCAGGTTCAGCAGATTGGCCGTCGCGCCAATGCGGAGGAGCCGCTTGACGGAGTCGAGCACGACGTCAATTCTGCGCTGCAGAGCCATGAGATCCGCGCAATTTTACCAGCCTACCTGCGCTTTCCAGAAGGTAATCCCATCGAATCCAGCGTGCGCTCGTCGTCTCGCCACGACTCTTTGACCTTCACGTGGAGATCCAGGAACACCCTGGCGTCGAAGAACGTCTCGAGCTCTTTGCGGGCCGCGGTGCCGATTGCCTTGATGCGTGAGCCGGCCTTCCCTACCAGGATGGGCTTCTGGGTGTCGCGTTCGACGAGAATCGTACAGTAGAAGCGCATCAACCCCTTCGGGTCGGGCTCTTCGAACCTGTCCACGACCACGGCGGTCGAGAACGGCAGTTCGTCACGCGTCTGTTGCAGGACCTGCTCGCGTACGAGTTCAGCAACGAAGAAGCGCTCGGGCTGGTCGGTCAGGTAGTCTTCCGGATAGATCGGATCACCGTCGGGCAGGTGCTTCAGCAGGACCTCTTCGAGTCGGTCCACGTTGTCGCCGGTCTTTGCCGACACCGGCACGAGATCTTCGAATCCCTCATCCTGGTATTCAACCAGTCGCGGCAGCAGCGCGGGCTTGTCCACCAGGTCCGCCTTGTTGAGCACGAGGACCTTCGGCACCTTCGAGCGCCTGACGAGGTCCAGCAGGAAACGATCACCGCCACCGCTCGGTTCGCTCGCATCGACGACGAGGGCGATCGCATCCACTTCGCCCATGGTGTCGAGCGCGGTATCGACCATCCGCACGTTCAGTCGGTGTAGTGGTTTATGGATGCCTGGCGTGTCGAGGAAGACGATCTGTCCGATGGCCGGACTGCCCGACGGCCCGACAACCTGTTTGACGCCGACAATGCGATTGCGGGTGGTCTGCGGCTTATCCGAGACGATCGCGAGCTTCTGGCCGACGAGGCGATTGAGGAGCGTGGACTTGCCGGCGTTGGGCCGGCCCACCAGGGCAACGAAGCCGGACTTCATGCCGGCTGTGCGGTGTCGGTCGTCACGGGTTCGAGGCGCTTCATGCGGACCCGCGTGATGCGGCGCTGTTCCGTCTCCACGACCTCGACGTCCAGCCCATCCATCTCGAGGTGCTCACCCACCGCCGGGACGCGGCCGAGGCGCGACAGCAGGAACCCGCCCACTGTTTCGAACCCGTGCCCTTCGATGTCGACCTTCATCAGGTCCGCCATCTCTTCCACATGCACGCTGCCGCTGAACAGGAAGCTGCCGTTGCCCTCCTCGACAATCCGCTCGACCTCCACGTCGTATTCGTCACGAATCTCGCCGACGATCTCCTCGATCAGGTCTTCGACGGTGACGAGCCCCGCGGTGCCGCCGTACTCGTCGACGACGATCGCACTCTGCAGGCGCTTCCGCTGGAACTCCTTCAGCAGATCGGGCACGCGCTTGGTCTCGGGCACGAAGTGCGCCGCCCGCACGTATGGAGTAATGGGGCCGGTATGCGATGCGCCCGGTTTCAGCATCAAGTCCTTGATGAAGACGAAGCCTTGGACGTTGTCGAGCGTGTCCTTGAAGACCGGGATGCGCGAATACTGCTGGTCGCGGAACAGTGTCAGTAGCTGGGCCACCGTCGCATCGCTCTCGATCGCAATGATGTCGGGCCGCGGCGTCATCACCTCGCGGACCATGGTCTCGCGGAAGTCCGCGAGGTTGCGCAGCAGTTCGCGCGCCTGACCTTCCTGTGCCGCTTCAACGGTGTCCCCCGCTTCGGGCGCGTCACTCGCCGCCGGCGCGGAGGCCGCCTTTTCTGCCGGCGGCGGCGTGTGCGGCACATGCCCGTTGCCATTGCCATTGCCGCGTACCCCTGATGGATTGCGCCTGGCGCGGGGGGTGCCGAGCCGCAGCAACGCCGACGTCAGCGGCCGCAGCACGCCGGCGATCGCATCGAACGACGGCAGCAGCACGTCCAGGACACGCTCGGGATCCTGCCGCACGATCAGCAGCGGCATGAGATGCTCGCACGCCACGACGATGGCGACGATCGTCAGGACGAGGACCGGGAAACCGCCGGGCTCGACGCCGGTGACCCGGGCCAGCAAGGCCGCGGCAAGAATAGTGACGGCGCTGATCAGCAGCCGGACGGGAATGAACAGCCGGCGCGGATCTTCGAGGTACGGGCCCAGCGCATCATCGCGATCGGTGCGCTCGGCATGGATGCGCAGCGACAGCCGCATCAGCGCATTGAACGCTGCTGAGACGGTGCCGAGGTAGGTGACGGCACATCCCAGGAGGAACAATAGAAGTGGAGTCACCGTTTGTTGTCTGTGCCGTATGTGCCTTCGGTGGCCCGTTCGATGAGCCCCCCCGGCAGACCGGCCTTCTTCCTCAACCGTGCTTCAGCCCGCGCCATGCGGCCCTCGTCGGCGTCGTGATCGTAGCCCAGGAGGTGCAGGAGGCCGTGTAACGAAAGCACCTTCAATTCGGTGGCCAGGGAGTGCTTCGCACACTTGGCCTGCGCCGCGGCGACGCCCGCCGCAATGACGATATCCCCCAGAAAACCGCGGGAATCGGACGGGAACGACAACACGTCGGTCGCGTAGTCCTTGCCGCGGAACTGGCGGTTGAGCGATCGCATGCGCCGGTTCGACACGATGGCGATGCACAGATCGCCCTTGGCGCGGGCCGGCGCGATCCGCCTCAACCACGGCCCAAGCCCCTGTGTCTTGGCCCTGGAGGAGTCCGGGGACGTCACGCTAACGTGTAGACGGGCCGCTGCCATAAGCGTCGTAGGCTTTCACAATCGCTTGCACGAGTTTGTGGCGGACCACGTCGCGCTCGTCGAAATACACGAACGAGATGCCGTCGATCTTGCCGACCACTTCCATGGCCTGCACCAACCCCGACGTGCGCCCGCCAGGCAGATCGATCTGTGTGACGTCACCGGTGACCACCGCCTTGGAGCCGAAGCCCAAACGCGTCAGGAACATCTTCATCTGCTCGGTGGTGGTGTTCTGTGCTTCGTCCAGGATCACGAACGCGTCGTTCAGCGTGCGGCCGCGCATGAAGGCCAGCGGCGCCACTTCGATCGCGCCACGCTCCAGGTACTTCTCCGCCTTTTCGACGTCCAGCATGTCGTACAGCGCGTCGTAGAGCGGCCGCAGATACGGGTTCACCTTCTCCTGCAGATCGCCCGGCAGAAAGCCGAGCTTCTCGCCGGCCTCGACCGCCGGCCGCGCCAGGATGATGCGGCTGACCTTCTTGGCAAGCAGATAGCTCACCGCTTGCGCCATGGCGAGGTAGGTCTTGCCCGTCCCGGCGGGGCCGATGCCGAAGACGATGTCGTGCTGATCGATCGCTTCGAGATACCGCCGCTGGTTCGCCGACTTGGCGGCAATCCGACGCTTGCCGGCCGTGCGGAGCTGTCCGTCCTTCAGGAAGTGATCGCGAAGATCGACGTCCGTTTCGCCGGCCACCAGTTGCGCCGCCGTCTTGACGTCCCGGTCGGAAATCGAATGGCCCTGCTCGATCAGCTCACCCAGCTGTTCGACCAACCGCGCGACTTTCGCCGTGTTGCCCGCATCGCCTTCGACCAGGAGTTCGTGACCCTGGGTGCGGATGCGGACCTTCAGGAGGGATTCCAGTTGACGCAGGTTGTCGTCGTAGGCTCCAAACAGCGTGGAGACGCCAGCCTCGGGAACGGTGACCTTGCGCATTGACGCCGTGCTGATGCTCGTATCTCCTTGTGCTACAGCGACTTAAGAAACATGACGCGCTCCAAGCCTAGCACGTTTCCGGTCCGACAGGCTATCAGGCCACCAGCGACCGGGTCAGCGCTGCGGCTGGCATCGCTTTGCAGGCCGAGAGGTTCTGACCGGCCCACATCGCCGTGAAGTCGCCGATGCCCCCGGCTGCGATCACCGGAATTGGCACCGCGTTGACGATCTGCCGGACCAGCGCAAAGGTGCCGACCTGGTTATTGAGATCGTCCGAAAGAAACATCCCGCGATGGCCGCCGGCCTCGTATCCCTGTGCGATCACCGCATCGACGCCGTTGGCTTCGAGGTGCAACGCCTCGCTTCTCGTTGTCGCCGAGGACAGAATCTTCAAGCCCCAGCTCTTCACACGGGTCATCAGCGCCTTGGGTAGCAGCCCGAAGTGAACACTCACGACCGGCGGCTTGAATGCCCCGAGGACATCGGCGGCGGGTTCGTTGAACGGCACACGTTGGGGCCCTGGCTGGATCGATGAAGGGTCGACACCAAGCTCGGCGAAGCATGGTGCCAGCAGCCTGCGCCACTCGGCATCACGTGCCGCGGCCGGCACCGGCTGCGTCGCCGATCTTCACAAGCGAGGGCTCGTATCCGACCGGCGGATCCTTCCCGTCGTCGAGCCTGCAGCCGAAGGTGGAGAGCTGGACCTCTTCGAGCTGCAGCGTTCCGCACGAAAACAGCAGCGGCGTATCAGTGAGGTCCCTCCGGTCGTCTCTCTTCTGTCAAATATTCTTGATCGACAGTTCGCGGAGCTGCTTTGGATCCACCGTCGACGGCGCATTACACATCAAATCGACCGCCTGTGTGGTCTTTGGGAACGGGATCACTTCGCGGATCGACGTCTCGCCAGCCAGCAACGCGCAGATCCGATCCAGGCCGAGCGCCAGGCCGCCATGCGGCGGCGTGCCGTACTCAAGCGACTCGAGGAAGAAGCCGAACCGGTTCCTGGCGTCTTCGTCCGACAGGCCGAGCAGGCGGAACACCTTCGCTTGCGTTTCGCGGTCGTGGATACGAATCGAACCGCCGCCCAGCTCCCAGCCGTTGAGAATCACGTCGTAGGCCTTCGCGAGCACTTTGCCCGGATCGGATTCGAGCATGTGCAGGTCTTCTTCGCGCGGCGCCGTGAACGGATGGTTCACCGAGTCCCAGCGCTTCTCGTCGGCGTTCCAGTTGAACAACGGAAAATCGGTGAGCCAGCACAGCTCCCACTTGCCTGCGGGGACGAGGTTCTCCTTCTTCGCCACCAGCAGACGGAGCTGGCCGAGAATCTTCGACGCGTGGTCAGGCGCACCCGAGGCGAGCACCAGGAGGTCTTCCTTGTTCGCGCCGGCCGCCTCCAGTGCCTTGCGGGCGCCCTCCTCGCCAATCGCCTTCGCCGACACCTGCACGCCTTCGCCCGTGTAGCGCGTGTAGATCAGCCCGCCGGCGCCCGCCTGCTTGGCCAGGTCCACCAGCTCGTCGACCTCACGGCGTGAATACTTCGCGGCGTTGGGAATCACGAAGCCGCGCACCGTGCCGCCATGTTCGACCGCTTCGCGGAAGATGCCGAACGGCGAGGCCTTGAACAGCGGCCCGAAGTCCTGGATTTCGAGGCCGAATCGAAGATCCGGCTTGTCGGAACCGTACTTCGATATCGCCTCTGCGTACGGCATGCGCCGGAACGGGCGCCGAATCCCGACGCCAATTTCCCGGAAGCACGCCGCCAGCGCGCCTTCGACGATCTCAAACACCAGCGGCGGCGTGGCAAACGACATCTCAAGGTCCACTTGCGTGAACTCCAGCTGCCGGTCGGCGCGCAGCGCCTCATCGCGGAAGCACCGCGCGATCTGCACGTAGCGATCGAAGCCGGCAATCATCAGGATCTGCTTGAAGATCTGCGGCGACTGCGGCAGCGCGTAGAACTCGCCCGGATGCACGCGCGCCGGCACCAGAAAGTCACGCGCGCCTTCCGGCGTCGACTTGGTCAGAATCGGCGTCTCGATCTCGTAGAAGCCCTGCTCGTCGAAATACTTCCGCAGCGCCATGGTCAGGCGGTGGCGCAGGCCGATATTGTGCTGCAATTGCGGACGCCGCAGATCCAGATAGCGATACTTCAGCCGCGTCTCCTCCGACACGTTCTGGTCCTCGGCGATCGAGAACGGCGGGGTCTTGGCCTCGTTCAGGATCCGCAGCTCGCTCGCCCGCACCTCCACTTCGCCGGTCGGCAGTTCCTTGTTGATCGTGTCGTCGGAACGGCGTTCGACCTCGCCAATCACCGCGACGACGAACTCGGAACGGGCGCGCTTGGCGGTCTCGAGCAGCGCCTCGTTCCCTTCAATCACGACCTGCGTCAGACCATGACGATCGCGGATATCGAAGAACAGCAGCGAGCCCATGTCGCGCACGCGATGCACCCAGCCCAGCAGGACGGCGCCTCTGCCGACGTCGGCAGGACGGAGCGCGCCGCACGTATGAGTTCGCGCCAGGGAGCCTAGTTGCTCAGCCATGTCGAAGTATCTCTACCAGATTCGCGCGAGGCACCGATTGCTGCTCGCCAGTCTTCATATTCCTGATTGCGACGGTGCCGTTGGCCAGCTCGTCGCCACCGATGACCGCGACGAATGGAATGCCGCGTGCCGCCGCATACTTGAATTGCCGTTCGCCCACCTTCTTGCCGTCGTCCGAGGGTGACTCCGGGTAGAGCTCGACGCGCACACCGGCCCTGCGCAGCTCGGTCGCGAACTCGAGATAGAGCGCGGTGCGATTCGCGAACCACTGCACCACCATGACCTCCGCGGGAGCCGAGACGGCCGACTCCGGAAACATCTTCCGCTCGCCCATGACGACCAGGATCCGCTCGAGCCCCAGGGAAATCCCGCTGGCGGGGATGTGCTCTCCCGAGAACATCCCGATCAAACGGTCGTACCGGCCGCCGCCGCCCATGCTGCCCGCCAGATCGGCGACGCGAATCTCGAAGATCGGACCGGTGTAGTACGACAGGCCGCGCGCCAGGCTGCGATCCAGCACCAGGTGCGGCCCCGCGCTGGTGCTCTTGCACAGCGTGAATACCTGCTGCAGCTCCGCAATTCCTGCCTTGCCGTCGTCATTGAGCACTGCAGATTGTGCCGTCATCCAGGCATCGAGATCGGCCGGGGGCGTCCCATTCAGCTGTTCGAGCAGCGTCTCTGCGACATTTGGGGCCAGCCCCCGTTCGCTCAGCTCAGTGCGGACGCCATCGATGCCGATTTTGTCGGCCTTGTCCATGATCACCAGGGCCGGCCCGTGCAGTTCGGCGGGTACCCCGGCGTGCGCCAGGACGGCATTCAGCAGCTTCCGGTGATTGATGACGATCTGAAAGTCCGTGAAGCCCAGCGCCACGAACACATCCGCGGCGGCAGACAGCAGCTCGGCCTCGACCGTCATCGACGTCGAGCCAATCGCATCGACGTCGCATTGGTAGAACTCGCGGAACCGACCCTTCTGCGGGCGATCCGCGCGCCACACCGGCTGCACCTGGTAGCGCTTGAAGAACTTCGGCAGCTTGCTGCGGTACTCGGCCACCACCCGCGCCAGCGGCACCGTCAGGTCATACCGGAGCGCGAGATCGGCCTGCCCTGTCTCGGCGCCTTCTCCGCGCTTCAGGATCTTGAAGATCAGCCGATCGCCTTCTTCGCCGTACTTGCCCTGCAGCGTCTCGAGGTTCTCAACCGACGGCGTTTCGAGCGGCTCGAAACCGTATTTCTGATACACGTCGGCAATCACGCCGATGACGAACTGCCGGCGCCGCACGTCTTCCGGCAGGAAATCGCGCATCCCGCGTGCTGGTCCGGTATTCACTTCTCACTTCTCTCTTCCACCTTTTCACTTCCAGCGTAGTCGAGCCGGTAGGCCACGTAATTGTCGGCATACCACCGAATCTCTGCGACTTCTTCGTCGGTCAGCTGACGCCTCACGGTGCCCGGACGGCCCATGACCAGCGACCTTGCGGGAATCCGCGTGCCTTCGGTAATCAGCGTGCCGGCCGCGATGACGCAGTCAGGCTCGATGTGCACGCCATTCAGCAGCACCGCACCCATGCCAATCAGCACGCGGTCCTCGATGGTCGTGCCGTGCACCACCGCTGAGTGCCCCACCGTCACGTCATCGCCGATCAGCGTCGGATGCGTGTCACGCATCACGTGCACCATGGTCAGATCCTGGATGTTCGTGCGCTTGCCGATGCGAATGTGGTTCACGTCGCCACGCAGGACCACGTTCATCCAGACGGATGATTCAGCGCCAATCTGCACGTCGCCGATCACCTGGGCGCTTTCATCGACGTACGCCGAGGCGTCAATGGTCGGCGTCACGCCTTTGAAAGGGCGAATCATATCTTCGGCAGTGTGACGCCGCGCTGGGCCTGGTACTTGCCCTTCTTGTCCTGGTACGAAATCTCGCAGGGCTCGTCGCTCTGGAAGAACAGCACCTGCGCAATGCCCTCGTTGGCGTAGATCTTGGCCGGCAGCGGCGTGGTGTTCGAGATCTCGATCGTGACGTGGCCTTCCCACTCGGGTTCGAACGGCGTCACGTTGACGATGATGCCGCAGCGGGCGTAGGTCGACTTGCCCAGGCAGACCGTCAGGACGTCCCGCGGAATACGGAAGTACTCGACCGTCGACGCCAGCGCGAACGAGTTCGGCGGGACGATGCATTCATCGGCTGTGATATCGACGAACGACCTCGGATCGAAGTGCTTCGGGTCCACCACCGTGTTGAACACGTTGGTGAACACTTTGAATTCATTGCCAACCCGGCAGTCGTAGCCGTATGACGACACACCGTACGACACGACGCCCTGGCGGACCTGGCGATCCTCAAAGGGCGCGATCATCCCGTGCTCGAGCGCCATTTTGCGAATCCACTTGTCGGCCTTGATCGCCATGAACCCTCGCAGTGAACCTTGGCCCGAACGCCCCTACAGTTCCATCCCTCGGAAAAAGTAGCCGAGCTCGAACGAGGCGGTCTCCGGAGCGTCCGACCCGTGGGTGGCGTTGTTGTCAATCGAGGCGCCGAAGTCCTTGCGAAGCGTGCCGGCCTCGGCCTTCGCCGGATCGGTGGCGCCCATCTGGTGACGCCACTTCCTGATCGCGCCGTCGGACTCGAGACACATGACCACGCAGGGGCCCGACGACATGAAATCCGTCAGGGCGCCAAAAAATGGCCGCGCTTTGTGCACGTAGTAGAAGCCTTCGGCCTCGGCCTTCGACATGTGAATCATGCGCATTGCGCGAATCTGGAAGCCGTTGGCTTCAATGCGGGCGAGGATCTTCCCGGTGACGCCGCTCTTGACCGCATCTGGCTTGATGATTGCCAAGGTTCGTTCCATAACCGATCGATTATAGCTGAGCCGCATGGTGGCGCGGCAGTTCGCGCGCCGGATAGCAGCCGAGGACCTTTACGAACGTCGTTCGTTCCGCCAGGCCGGCCAGGGCGGCCTGCATCCGCGGCGAGGCGATGTGCCCCTCGACATCGATGTAGAACACGTACTCCCACGGCGTCCCGGGCCGCGGCCGTGACTCGAGCTTGGTGACGTTCAGCCCCTCATCCGCAACGACGTTGAGGCACCGGACCAAGGCGCCGTGCTCATGCCGGGTCGAGAGCACCATCGACACCTTGGCGGCGATCCGAGGGTCGCAGTCGGCCGGTGTCGCCGACACGACCACAAAGCGCGTGTAGTTCACGGCCTGGTTGGCGATCTCGCGCTTGAGCACGGTCAGCCCGAAGTGGGCGCCGGCCTCCTCGCTCGCAATGGCGGCCTCGGTGGGGCTCTTCAGGTCGCGAACATGACGCGCGGCCAGCGCGGTGTTGGCGGCGCTGACACCTTCGCAGTCCTTCAGCGTCGACAGGAACTCGCTGCATTGTGAGAGCGCCTGCGGATGCGAGTGAATCCGCCGCAGCGACTCGACGGGCACGTCGGCCACGCCCAGCAGGCAGTGGCGGACGTCCACGATCTCCTCGCCGACCAGCGCCAGGTTGAACCTTAGGAGGAGATCGTACGACTCGTACACCGATCCAGCCGTGGTGTTCTCCATCGGCAGCACCGCGCGATCGACCCGGCCCTCGATCACCGCCTCGAGCATCTCTTTGAAGCTGCCGTAGGACTTGAAGCCGACCGGGCGCTGCGCCACCGCGAAATGCTGCAGTGCCGCCTGGTGGCCGTAAGCCCCCTCGGTGCCCTGGAACGCCACGCGCAGTTCCTGCTCCGCATCCGCGTCGCGGGCGTGCAGCACATCCTGCTGCCGCCGAACCGAGTCGTCGAGGATTTCGCGGAAGATGCGGCGCACGAACGCCGGATCGAGGCCGAGCCGCTCGCCGTAGCTCGAGCGATGCTGCAGCAAGGCCGCTTCGCGGTCGGCATCGCGCACCGGTCCGTCACCGTCGGCCTTCACCTTGGCGATCTGCCGCGCCAGCCGTGCCCGCTCGCCGAGCGCCGACACCAGCACGCCGTCGATGTCGTCGAGACTCTTCCGTAAAGTCGCAAGTTCCTGGTTGCTCATAAAAACAAACGCCGCCTCAGGTGTCCCTGGGCGGCGTTCCTTGATCCGTTGAAAGCCTGTTCTGCGCTCGGACCTAGACCCCGCCACCCACGGCACTAAAGCCGTCAATGGTAAACGGAGTGAAGGAGCGAACCAACCTCACCAGCCGCAGTATACCCGAATCCTCAAGCGTCCGGCCTTCGAGCCCTCACGCCCTCATGCTCTCGACAAGCGCCTGGCCCATGTCGGCCGGGCTCTTGACGACCGTGACACCCGCGGCCGTCAGGGCCGCCATCTTCTCGCCGGCCGTACCCTTGCCGCCGGCGATGATCGCGCCGGCATGGCCCATGCGGCGTCCCGGCGGAGCCGTCTGCCCCGCAATGAACGCGACGATCGGCTTGGTGAAGTGCCGCCTGATCCACACCGCGGCCTCTTCTTCCGCCGAGCCGCCGATTTCGCCGATCATGATCACCGCGTCGGTTTCCGGATCGTGCTGGAACAGCCCGAGCGCATCAATATGCGTTGTGCCAATCAGCGGATCGCCGCCGATGCCGATGCAGGCGCTCTGCCCCAGGCCGTGGGCTGTGAGCTGAGCGATCGCTTCATAGGTCAGCGTGCCGCTCTTCGAGACAATACCAATGCGGCCTTCCCTGCAGATGTTCGCTGGGATGATGCCGGCCTTGCCCTTGCCCGGCGAAATGATGCCCGGGCAGTTCGGACCGATCAGGCGCGTCTCCGGATGATCCTTGAGGAAGGTCATCGCCTTCAGCATGTCCATGACCGGAATGCCTTCGGTGATGCACACGACCAGCGCCACGCCGGCGTCGGCCGCTTCCATGATGGCGTCGGCCGCAAACGGCGGCGGCACGAAGATCACCGAGGCGTTGGCACCGGTCTCTCTCACCGCATCGGCCACGGTATTGAATACCGGCCAGCCCTCGTGCGTCGTGCCGCCCTTGCCGGGCGTCACGCCGCCGACCACGTTGGTGTCATACGCCTGTGCAGCCTTGGCGTGGAACGTCCCTTCACGTCCGGTGATGCCCTGGACGATCAATCGCGTGTTCCGGTCGAGGAGGACTGCCATTACTTGCCGCCTTTCGCGAGGGCTACGACTTTGTCGGCGGCCTCGCCCATCGTGTCGGCGGTCGTGAAGTTCAGCCCGCTTCCGGCCAGCATCTTCTTGCCTTCCTCGACGTTCGTGCCCTTCATGCGCATGACGATGGGGACCGGCACGCCCAGGTCCTTCACCGCGGCAATCACGCCGGCCGCGAGCACATCGCAGCGCAGGATGCCGCCGAAGATGTTGATCAACACCGCTTTCACGTTCTTGTCCATCATCAGGATGCGGAACGCGTTCTTGATCTGCTCCGCATTCGCGCCGCCGCCGACGTCCAGGAAGTTTGCCGGCTCACCCCCCGACAGCTTGATGATGTCCATCGTCGCCATCGCCAGGCCGGCGCCGTTGACCATGCAGCCGATATTGCCGTCGAGGCGGATGTAGCTCAAGGAGAACTTCGACGCCTCGACTTCCAGCGGATCTTCCTCGCTGATGTCGCGCAACTCGCCGACGTCGGCGTGCCGGTAGAGCGCGTTGTCGTCGAAGTTCATCTTGGCGTCGAGCGCGAGCAGGTCGCCGGACTTGGTGACGATCAGCGGGTTGATCTCGAGGATCGAGGCATCGGTTGCGATGAAGGCGTTGTAGAGGGCGAGCATCATCTTGACGCCCTTCTTCAGCGAGTCCCCGGTCAGGCCGAGCGCGAAGGCCAGCTTCTGCGCCTCGAACGACTGGAAGCCAGTGGCCGGGTTCACGAAGATCTTATGGATCTTCTCAGGCGTCTCTTCAGCGACCTTCTCAATCTCGACGCCGCCTTCCTTGCTCACCATCACCACGATGCGCTTGGATGACCGGTCGAGAACGATGCCCAGGTAGAGCTCGCGGTCGATGGTCAGGCCTTCTTCGACCAGCAGGCGCGACACCTTTTGCCCGTCAGGGCCCGTCTGATAGGTGACCAGTGTCTTGCCCAGCAGCTCGCGGGCGATGGTTTCGGCCTCCTGCGCTGACTTGGCGAGCTTGACGCCGCCAGCCTTACCGCGGCCGCCGGCATGAATCTGTGCCTTGACCACCGCAATGGGGCCGCCGAGCCGCTTGGCGATGTCGTGAACTTCTTCGGGAGTGAACGCCACCTCCCCGCGGGGAACCGGCACGCCGTACTTGGAGAGGACTGCTTTGGCTTGATACTCGTGAATCTTCACAAGAGGGATAGTGTACAGGCCAAGAGGCGAATGGGCCAATAGGTGAATAGCAGAACCACGGAGAGCCGCCGGCCGTAGAGACTGCTCATGAGCACTTTTCTCAAGGACCTGCGTTACGGCGTGCGGCAGTTGTGGCTAAGACCGGGCATGGCCCGGGCACGAGACTGCTGACCCGGCCCCCAACTCACCGGGCAGGTCCCATGCGCGTGACGACGCCGTTGTGAACGATCGCCAAGCCGTCCTCGAGGCCAGCCCAGACGCGGCCGGCGCCATCCTCGGCGAGGCTGCGAACGTCGTTGCCGCCCACGTCCTTCGCGCCGAACAACGACAACATGCCATCACGGTGGCGAGCCAGACCGTCACCGACTATACCCACCCAGACCGGGCCATCTGACCCCTGCATCAGTGTGCGGACATTCGCGGATGGGAGGTCGAGAAGGATGGGTGTGAACCGGACGCCGTCGAAGCGAGACAGGCCAACGAACGATCCGACCCAGAGGTATCCGTCGCCGCCGATCATCAATTCGGTGAGGGACTGGTCCGGCAGACCTTCGTCGGCGGTCCACTGCTCGACGGTGTAGCCGCGGGATGCGCCGGACAGAACCGGCCTGCCCTGTCCATACGAAAGGGTGTACGAGGCCAGCAGAACGACGGTCAGAAGCACGAGCCGGAGTAGTGTCCGTGACACGCGCATCAAGGCAATCATCGCTCGCTATTCCAGGACTGGCGAGCCTCGCCTCTGACCCGCGAGCATGTTCGATGCGGGACACCGCTTCGCTCGAGGCAGTGTTGGCTTTGCCCGGCTCCGCCGGGCGAAAGTCTTGAAGGGCCGGCCTGGAAACTTGACAGATTTGGCGGGAATCCGGCCCCTCAACACTCCAGGGCGTGTGCGGAACACCACTACTGCGAGGACGAATCGAGAGTCTCAGAACGCCAGCGTCAGTTGCAGCGCGGGGGGCGGAAGCCCCCGCGCTCCAGACGTTCTACACGCCAATCACGTCGACCAGCTCCTTCACGGCACCGGCGGACTTGTTGAACGCGGCCTGTTCTTCGGCCGTGAGCTTGATCTGCACGACCTGCTCCACACCCTTCGCGCCCAGCTTGACCGGGACGCCCACAAACAGGTTGTTGATGCCGTATTCGCCCTGAAGGTAAACGGAGCACGGCATGATCTTCTTCTGATCCTTGAGGATCGCCTCGACCATCAGTGCCGCCGATGCCCCCGGCGCATACCAGGCGCTGGTGCCCACCAGCTTGGTGATCTCGGCGCCGCCGTTAGCGGTGCGTTCGCAGATCGCCTTGATACGGTCCTCGGGCAACAATTCCGTAATCGGAATACCAGCCACGGTGGTGTATCGCGGCAGCGGCACCATGGTATCGCCGTGACCGCCAAGGACGAACGACGAGATGTTCTCGACCGACACGTTCAGCTCCATCGCGATGAAGGTGCTCATGCGGGCCGAGTCCAGCACGCCGGCCATGCCGATCACACGCTCCCGCGGGAACTTCGACAGCTTGAACACCGCCTGCGACATCGCATCGAGCGGATTGGCCACCGGGACGATGATGCAGTTCGGGGAATGCTTGACGATCTCCGCCGTCACGTCCTGCATGATCCTGTAGTTCACGTTCAACAGGTCGTCGCGGCTCATGCCCGGCTTGCGCGGCATGCCGGAGGTGATCACGACGACATCGGAGTTGGCGCTTTCGGCGAAATCCCTGGTACCCACGCCAATCACGCGCGACGCGGACCCTTCAATCGGGCACGACTCGTAGATGTCGAGCGCAACGCCTGCCGCTTTCGTATCCGCAATGTCAACCACGACCACGTCGGCGAGCTCTTTCTGCGCAATTGAACGCGCGACTGTTGCGCCAACATTTCCCGCACCGCCGACAACCGTCACTTTCCGATTCATGCATCTACTCCGTTAGGTCAGATTCCCTCGATCACACGCCGATCAACTTGCAGTTTTCCGCAGTGGCTGTGGAAAACTGTGTGGAAAAGACCGCGAGAAGACCGTGTAACGCGCGGCTTTCGGCACAAATCAGCGGATTGCACCATCCATGGTGCGCTACGCGGGCAACAAACCCGATATTATATGTGTTCTGCCAACATGCTCATTGTTGTCGCCGACGATCTTCCGAAAGCCGCACTCGAACTGCTCAAAGCCGAAGGCTGGGACGTGGATGCAAAGTCCGGCCGCCCTCCCGAGGAACTCGCCAGGGACATCGTGAGCGCCGACGCGCTCGTCGTCCGAAGCGCCACCAAGGTCACGCCGGACATCATTGCCGCCGGGAAGAACCTGAAGGCGATCGCGCGGGCAGGCACGGGTGTCGACAATGTGAACGTCGAGGCTGCCAGCGCGCGCGGCATCGTGGTGATGAACGCGCCCGGCGCCAACAGCATCAGCGTGGCGGAGCTGGCGATGGCGCAATTACTGTCGCTTGCCCGAAAGCTCCCGGCCGCCGACGCGTCGATGAAGCAAGGTAAGTGGGACAAGAAGAGCTTCCTCGGGGAAGAGGTTCGCGGCAAGCTGCTCGGACTCGCCGGACTCGGCCGCATTGGCCAGGAAGTGGCGCGCCGCGCCCAGGCGTTCGAAATGAGCGTGATCGCGCACGATCCGTTCATCTCGTCCAGTATTGCCGGCAGCCTGGGCATCGAGCTGGTCTCGCTCGAGGACCTCTGCGCGCGTGCCGACTACCTCTCGCTCCACATGCCGGCCACGCCGCAGACCCGGCACACCTTTAATGCCGAACGCCTGGCCAGGTGCAAGAAGGGCCTCAAGCTCATCAACACGGCGCGCGGCGAGTTGATCGACGAAGCCGCGCTCGCGGAAGCGATCAAGAGCGGCCACATTGGCGGAGCGGCACTCGACGTCTTTACCGCTGAACCCACTACCGATCACACGCTCCAGCAGTTGCCACAGGTCGTGGCCAGCCCGCACATCGCGGCGTCCACGAAGGAGGGCCAGGAGCTGGTGGGCGTGGAAACCGCCACCGCCCTGCGCGACTTCCTGAAGACCGGCATTATTCGTAACGCGGTCAATTTCCCGTCCGTGGCGCCCGAGGAGTATTCGAAGATCCAGCCATACATCAGGCTCGCCGAGCAGCTCGGTTCGCTCGTTGGGCAGATGGGGCCCGGCAGCATTGAGTCCCTCAGTGTCCGGTATTACGGCCAGCTTGCCGGCGACACCCACCCGCTCATTCTGAATGCGGCCCTCCTCGGCCTGTTCCGCGCCATCCTGTCCGAGGCGGTCACCGAGGTGAACGCCCGGTCGGTCGCCAAGGCCCGCGGCATCGAGCTCACCGAGTCGCACAGCGATCGGTCGCGCAACTTCGTCAGCATGCTCTCGCTGAAACTTCGCACCAGCACGGACGAACGCCACGTCGAAGGTACCGTGGTGGCCGGCCATGGCCCCCGCCTGGTCTTGCTGAATGGCGTTCCTCTCGACGCGCAACTAAAGGGAACGTCGATCTTGTTCATGAATAACGACGAACCCGGCGTGATCGGCGGAATTGGCACGATTCTTGGCAAGCATGGCGTGAATATCGCCAACTTCGCCCTGGGGCGCAGCGAAACCGGCGCGGTGGCCGCGGCGAACGTAGACGAATTGCCGGACCAGCGGATCGGTGAGCACGTAATGGATGAGATACGCGCGCTCAAGCCGGTCAAGAATGCCTGGCTGGTGCGCGTCTGAACAGGAAACCCTCGGGCTCCGGACTTCGGGCTACCGGACAGCCGGTCGAACTTTGCACAAGCCGTAGCCCGTCGCCCGTAGCCCGCCGGCTAAGGCAGCCGAATGGATTGAGCCACGCCTGCCGAATCAGCGATCGTCACCGCCGCCTCTTCGACTCGCACCACCGAGTAACCGTTGGACAGCTTATCGCCCGCCTTCACGAGCACCATGGTGCCGTTGTCGATCAGGATCGCCGTGAGGACGGCCACGCCGTTCTCGGTGTTTGACGCGATCCCTGACAAGCGAAATACCGGCATCGCAGGTGGCGGCGGCTCGAGCGCGGCCATCGGCGTCACGTCAACGGCATCCCGCAGGCCGCTGCGCGTGGCCGTGCGCTCGCCGTACACAAACGGATTGCGGCCCTTGGCGGGGACCGTTGGCCGGCTCATGAAATCGCGGAGGCGTGCGGTGCTCGGGACGGAGGTATCGGTCGATCGACCTGCGTGAAGCCGATTGACCGATCCGCGTGAGGTCTGCAGGGCCACCGGACCGCGCCGGGACACCGGCGCGTCCCTCGTAATGACAGACTGAATCCAGCCGGCGGTCGCAACCGTCGCCAGCACCAGTCCCACGGAGCGCGGCGTCAACGAGAAGTGCATGGTCGATTCTGAGCCTCCAGAATACGAGATGTTGGACGTCGAGAGAAGCGCCAGGGTCCACCGGCACCGCAATACCGTGTGGTATACTTCGCCGTGCACCCCAATTCGGTCGAGCGTCTGCCTTTTACGCTGACTGAATCGTCGGTCCTCGCCGTCATCCCCGCGAGGTACCAGGCAACCCGTCTCCCCGGAAAGATTCTCGCGGACATCGCTGGCAAGCCGATGATCGAGCACGTGTACCGGCGCGCGTCCGCCGCGGCGCGCATACACGGCGTGCTCGTGGCCACCGACGACGAGCGCATTGCCGGCGCTGTGCGGGCGTTTGGCGGCGCCGCGATCATGACGCGGACGGACCACGCCAGCGGCACCGACCGCATTGCCGAGGCCGTCAGCCAGTTGCCCTGCGGCATCGTGGTCAATGTCCAGGGCGATGAGCCGCTGCTGGAGCCCGGCGTCATCGACGCCGTGGTGGAACCGCTGCTCAATGACAGTTCCGTCGAAATGAGCACGGTGTCGCGGCCCTTCAGGAATCGCGAAGAGTTCGAAAACCCCAACGTCGTCAAGGTCGTGACCAATGACTTCGGCAATGCGATGTATTTTTCCCGGGCCCTGATCCCCGGATCGGCACACGTCGGCTTGTACGCATATCGGCGGCAGACGCTGTTGCGGTTAGCGGCGACCCCTGCCGTTGGCATCGAGCTCGACGAGCGCCTCGAGCAGCTCCGGGCGCTGGTCAGCGGCATCGACATCCGCGTCGTCCCCACCCCTCACATGGTGGCCGGCGTGGACACTCCGGAAGATCTCGAACGCGTTCGCGCCATGTTCCCTGCTGCGGGACTAGTAGCTTCGATTCGGACATAACCGATGGAAAACACCGTGCGTCAGACCAAATACATCTTCGTCACCGGCGGCGTGGTCTCGTCGCTTGGCAAAGGCCTGGCCGCTGCCTCGATCGGCGCCCTGCTCGAAGGCCACGGCTACAAAGTCAGCCTGCAGAAATTCGATCCGTACATCAACGTCGATCCGGGCACGATGAGCCCGTATCAGCACGGCGAGGTCTACGTGACCGACGATGGGGCCGAGACGGACCTGGATTTGGGGCATTACGAGCGCTTCACGAGCATGACCGCGACGCGCAACAGCAACTGGACCACCGGAAAGATCTACATGTCGGTGATCCAGAAGGAGCGGCGCGGCGATTACCTCGGCCGCACCGTGCAGGTGATTCCGCACATCACCAACGAGATCAAGGACTGCATCCGCCAGGCGGGCCGCGATGCCGAGGTCGTGCTGGTTGAAATCGGCGGCACGGTCGGCGACATCGAGAGCCTGCCCTTCCTCGAGGCGATTCGCCAGTTCCGTCAGGATGTCGGCAGGGAAAACACCATCTATGTGCACCTGACGCTGGTGCCGTACATCGGAGCCGCCGGCGAGTTGAAGACCAAGCCCACGCAGCACAGCGTGCGCGACTTGCGGTCGATTGGAATCCAGCCCGACATCCTGCTGTGCCGCACCGATCGCATCCTGGCGCGCGATATCAAGCAGAAGATCGCGTTGTTCTGCGACGTCAACGAGGAGGCGGTCATCACGGCCCGCGACGTGCAGACGATCTATGAGGTGCCGCTCGCCCTGCGCGACGAGGGCCTGGACTCAGTGCTCCTCGACTACCTGCACCTGCCGCCGAATGAGTCGCGGATGCAGCCGTGGGAACAGCTGGTGCACGGCATCAAGAACCCGCAGGACGAGCTGACCATTCACGTGGTCGGCAAGTACACCGGCTACGAGGACTCGTACAAGTCGCTGAACGAGGCGCTGTATCACGGCGGCTTTGCGAACCACGCCCGCATCAACATTCAGTGGGTCGAGTCGGAGGCGCTCGAACAGGAGGGCGGCTCGCAGCTGCTCGACGGCTCGGTGGGCATCCTGGTGCCCGGCGGGTTCGGATCGCGCGGTACGCGCGGGATGATGAAAGCGTCGGAGTACGCGCGCACGCGCCGCATCCCGTTCTTCGGGATCTGCTACGGCTTCCAGTGGGCAACCGTGGAATACGCTCGGAACGTGTGCGGGCTGGATGGCGCTGATTCCACCGAGGTCGATGAGGCCGCGCTGCACAAGGTGATCTACAAGCTGCGCGATCTGCTCGGCGTCGACGACCTCGGCGGCACCATGCGGCTTGGCCGATACGCCTGCGAGTTGGCGCCGAACTCCCTGGCCCGTAAGATCTACGGCACCGACCTGATCTATGAACGGCATCGCCACCGCTTCGAGTTCAACTGCCTCTACGAGCAGGCGCTGGCCGACAAGGGCATGAGGATTTCAGGCCGATCGCCGGACGGCAAGTTCGTGGAGATCGCGGAGCTGCCCGGCCATCCGTGGTTCGTCGCGGTGCAGTTCCACCCGGAATTCCAGTCGCGGCCGCTGAAGCCTCATCCCCTGTTCGCCAGTTTCGTGGAAGCCGCCCGGCTGCTGAAGAACGGGCCACAGATGGCGCAAATTGCCCAGAAGAAGGCCACCGCCTAGTGACGGTCCGCACCGTACGCGCCGGAGCTGTATCCCTCGGAACGGGCCATCCGCTGGCGTTCGTCCTCGGGCCCTGCGTGATCGAAAGCACGCAGCACGCGATCGACACCGCGAAGGCGCTCAAGCAGATCGCCGCCGCTGTCGGCGTCCCCATGGTGTTCAAGGCGTCGTTCGACAAGGCCAATCGCACCTCGATCGCCTCGTTCCGCGGCCCCGGTCTTGAAGAAGGCCTGCGCGTGCTGGCCAAGGTGAAGGCGCTGACCGGGCTGCCGATCCTCACAGACATTCACGACGCGTCGCAGGCGGCGCCGGCCGCGGCGATCGCCGACGTGTTGCAGATCCCGGCGTTTCTATCGCGCCAGACGGACCTGATCGTGGCCGCCGCGAAGACCGGCAAGGCGATCAATCTCAAGAAGGGCCAGTTCCTCGCACCCAGGGACATGAAGCACGCCATTGCCAAGGTCACCGACTCCGGCAACAGCCAGGTGATCGTCACCGAGCGTGGCGTGTCGTTCGGTTACAACAACCTGGTGGTCGATCCGCGCGCCTTCCCCATGCTGCGGGCGTTTGGCTACCCGGTGATCTTCGACGTCACGCACAGCCTGCAGCTGCCCGGGGCCGGAGACGGTGTCACGGCGGGACTGGCGGAGTACATCGAGCCGCTGGCTCAGGCCGGTGTAGCGGCAGGCGTGGATGGCGTGTTCATGGAAGTACACGAAGAGCCCAGCCGGGCCAGGAGCGATGCGGCCAATGCCCTCCGACTCGATCGCCTTGAGCCCCTGCTCCGCCGGCTGGTCGCGCTTGATAAGATCGTGAAAGATGCCTAGTCACGCGATCGCCCACCCCGCCGATGCCTGACCTGTCCCTGGCCCGCAAGGTCCTGCAGACCGAAGCGGCCGCGGTGTCGGCGCTTGCCGATCGGCTGGACGATCGCTTCGTGCGCGCCGTGGACCTGGTCCGCCACTGCCAGGGCCGCGTGATTGTCACCGGCATGGGCAAGTCCGGCATCGTCTGCCGGAAGATCGCCGCGACGCTCGCCAGCACCGGCACGCCCGCCTTCTTCCTGCATCCCGCTGAAGCCGTTCACGGTGATCTCGGCGTCATCCAGGCAGACGACGTGGTGATCGCGATGTCGTACAGCGGCGAAACCGAAGAACTGACGCGAGTGCTTGAAACGCTCAAGCGAATCGGTGCCCCACTCATTGCGCTGACCGGTGCCCTCCATTCGACGCTGGCACTGGCGGCCAACGTCGCTCTGGACTGCAGTGTCTCGGAAGAAGCCTGCCCGATGAACCTCGTCCCGACGGCGAGCACCACGGCGGCCCTCGCCATGGGCGACGCGTTGGCGATGACCGTGCTGGTTGCCAAGGGCTTCAAACCCGAGGATTTTGCGAACCTGCACCCCGCCGGAAAGCTCGGCAAGCGGTTGATGCGGGTCGATCAGCTGATGAAGGGCGGCGACCAGCTGCCGGTCGTGCAGCTGCACACGCCGATGCGCGACGTGATCTACGAGATGTCCCGCAAAGGCCTTGGCATGACCTGCGTGGTCGAAAAGGATGGGCGCCTGGCCGGCATCATCACCGACGGCGACCTGCGGCGGAAGATGGCGGCGATGCAGAACCTGCTCGAGCTGACGGCGCGCGACTGGATGACCGCGAATCCCGTCACCATCGCGCAGACGACGCTGGCGGCCGAGGCGCTGGCGCTGATGGAACAGCGCAAGATCACCTCGATCGTCGTGATCGACGCCGGCCGTCGCGTGGCCGGTGTCGTACACCTCCACGATCTCTGGCGGACCGGGATGGTATGAGCCACCGAGGGCGCGGGCCGCACCGATGAACGTCGGCGAATCGCTTCCGTTTCTCGCAGCGCTCGTCACACTGCTGCTCGGCCTCGCCATCGGCAAGGCCTGGGAGCGCTACAAACTGCGCGACGGCAAATGGATCGACCGGCGGCGCGCCCGTGACTCGCACCACTACGTGCTTGGGCTCAACTTCCTGGTCTCGAACCAGATTGACCTCGCCATCGAAGAGCTGAGCCGCGCCGCCCGTGTCGACAGCGACGCGCTCGAGATTCACCTGATTCTCGGCAACGTGCATCGCGAGCGCGGACAGGTGGCCCGCGCCATCCAGGTGCACCAGGCGTTGTTGCAGCGCGCCAAGCTGACCAAGGTCGAGCACGCCTACATCCTGCTGTGCCTGGGCCTGGACTTCAAACGGGGCGGCTTCGTGGATCGCGCGCTGGCCGCCTTCAACGAAGTGATCCGCATGGATCCGACCAACCAGTACGCGCTGCTGTATCTCGAGAAGCTGCACGAGGAGCAGCACCAGTGGGCCGACGCGCACCGGATCCGCACGCAGCTGGTCGACCTGAGCGGCCCGGACACCCAGCCTCGCAACCAGGCGATTCTCGGCTTCCTCGAGAACGAACTCGGCAAGGAAGCCTTGAGCGTCGGCGATCGTGGACGCGCCCAGCGGCATTTCCAGGCGGCCATCGAGCAGGAGCAGGACACGACGCCCGCGTATCTCAATCTGGGCGACGTGCGTTTCATTCAGGGCGATCTGCAGGGCGCCGAGGCCGCGTGGGACGGACTCATCGCCCGATCTCCTGAACGGGCCTACCTCACGTTCGAACGGCTCGAGCGCCTCTACGAGCAGCTGGCGCAGCCACACCGCTTTGAGGAACGCTGCGCGAAGCTGATCGCCGCCAACTCACAGGACTGGCGCGCGCGGCTCGCGATGGGCCGGCACATGGCCGCCCGCGGCAAGGATGCGGACGCCTTCGAATTCCTGCTGGCGGCACTCGAGCAGAACCCGCACGGGCTCACCGTCCACCAGGCGGTCTGGAACGTGCTGCTGAAGCTCGACCTCAATCGCGCTCTCGTGCAGCGTTACATCGAAGCGGCCCGGTCGTCGGTGTTCTTCCTCGACCCGCATGTCTGCACCAAGTGCCACTACCGCAGCACGGATCTGCTCTGGCAGTGCCCGCACTGCCATGAATGGAACTCGTTCGTGGAAGAGCGCATCGCACCGGCCAAAGAGGCCACGGTGGACATGTGACGCTCGTGTCACCCTGATTTCTGCTTGCTCTTGAGCGAAGCGATCAACGCGTCGACCTGCGCGTTGGTCGCTTCGAAACTGCCGTCGTTGTTGATCACGTGGGTCGCCTTCTTGACCTTTTGCTCGATCGGCAATTGCGCAGCGAGGCGCTTCTCGGCGTCTTCCCTCGACAGCTTGTTGCGTTCCATCAGGCGCTGCAGCTGCATGGCTCGCGGACACGCCACCACCACGATCGCGTCGAACTCCTTCTCGCGCCCGGTCTCGAAGACCAGCGGGATGTCGGCGACGGCGAACGGCGTTCGCTTGGGAAGCGCGCTGAAGAACTCGTTGATCGCCCTGATCACGGCCGGGTGCACGATGGCCTCGAGATCGAGCCGCGCGCGCTTGTCCTTGAAGACGATTTGCGCAATGCGAATGCGGTCCATGGTGCCGTCGCGACGCACCGCATCCGGCCCGAACCGCTTGCGGATCGCCGCCAGTGCCGGCGTGCCGGGCAACACGACTTCGCGAGCCAGCAAATCGGCGTCCACGACGGGAGCGCCGGCCTCCCGAAACCGGCCGGCGACATAGCTCTTGCCTGTCGCAATGCCGCCGGTGAGCGCAATCTTCCGAATCACATCGCCACCTTTCGCGCCGCCCTGAGTTCCGCCGCGGTCACGGTGTTCTTCAGCACCATCGCGACGGTGATGGGACCAATCCCGCCGGGCACCGGCGTCAACGCGCCGGCCACGGCATCCACGTCCGGATGCACGTCGCCCACCAGCACGCTGCCCCTCTCGGCGAACTGCGCGCGCTGGCGGCTGCCCTCAGGGAAAATTCTCTCGACCTCGGCCTGGGCCGTCAATGCGTTGATACCGACGTCAATGACCGTCGCTCCCGGCTTGATGTAATCAGCGGTCACGAACACGGGCCGGCCGATGGCGGCAACCAGGATGTCTGCAGTCCTGGCGACGGCGGCGACATCTGGCGTCCTCGAGTGGCATACGGTCACGGTGGCGTCGCGGTGCAGCAGCAGCAGGGCCATGGGCTTCCCGACGATGTCGCTACGTCCCAGGACGACGGCGTGCTTACCGCGCAGTTGAATCCCCTCCCGTTCCAGCAGCTCGATGCAGCCCGCGGGCGTGCACGCCACCGGGGCCGGGCGCTTCTGGACCAGGAGGCCAACGTTGCAGGGATGGAATCCGTCCACGTCTTTAGACGGATCGACCGCGTCGAAGACGCGTGTTTCAGCCTCCGCGCCCATGCCCTCGGGCAATGGCGACTGCACCAGGATGCCGTCAATCGCGTCATCGGCGTTCAACCGCCGAACCAGTGCGAGCGCCTCGTCTGCTGACGCCGAGGCGTCCAGCCGGAACAGCACCCCTCGGCAACCAGCCTCGTTGACGGTCTTGATCTTGTTGCGAACGTAGACTTCGGACGCAGGGTTGTGACCGGCCAGCACCACGCCAAGCCCGGGTGGGCGGCCGTATCGCTGCTGGAACAACGCAATGCGCGGCGCGACATCCTCCCGGATGCGCGCCGCGCACGCCACACCGTCGAGCCTTCGGGCTATGCCTTCTCTCCAGTGGTTTTGGTCAGGACGAAGCCGACCGCCCAGACCGCAACCGACACGCCCAGGAAGCGCAAGCCGAACGCGTCGGCTTCTTCGGCCGTGACGTTGATCTCGGACCACTTCGCGGTGGTCTCGTTGGTGATGCCGAGCTCAGTCATGAAGCCGAGCACCGCAATGCAGGCCGCGTTGAAGATCAGCAGCAGGCCGAATGTCGTGATGAAGTTCGCCAGGCTCTGCATTGGCGTCCGCGCGTTGTGCTCCTTCTGGTTCACGAGCGGGCTATGCGTGCGTCCGTAGACCCAGTAGATGATCATGCCGAGGTCGAGCCACAGCAGGAAGCGCACCCAGGTCAGGACTGGCAGGCTCAACATCAGGTACGCGCACGACAGGATGCCCAGGACAGGGAACACCGCGCCGAACGGCACCCGGAACGGGCGTTTGGCTTCCGGCCGCTTGGCGCGCAGCACCAGCACCGCCGCGCACACCACCACGAACGCAAATAGTGTGCCGATGCTGGTCATTTCGCCGACGACCTGGATCTGCGTCAGGCCGGCGACGAGCGCCACGATGACGCAGGTGATGATGGTCGTGATGTAGGGCGTACCGAACTTCGGGTGGACCTTGCTGACGGCCGGCGGCAGCAGGCGATCGCGGCTCATCGAGAAGAAGATGCGCGGCTGGGACATCAGCATGACGAGCAGCACGGACGTGATACCTGCCACGGCGCCCGCGGACACCAGGCCGGCCGCCCAATCCTGCCCAATGAACGCCAGGGCGTATGCCACGGGCGCGTTCAGGAATTTGACCGACTCATCCTGCGCCACCATGCTCACGCCGGGCAACGACGCTTCGCTGGCGCGAAATTCAATGACCGGCACGATGCCGCTGAGCACCGCGCCCACGGCCAGATACAACACCGTGCAGATGACCAGCGAGGCGATGATGCCAATCGGCAAGTCGCGCTGCGGATTCTTGGCTTCTTCGGCGGTCGTTGAGACCGCGTCGAAGCCGATGTACGCGAAGAACACGACCGCCGCTGCGGCCATGATGCCCGGCCACCCGTACGGCGTAAATGGCGTCCAGTTGTCAGGCTCGACGTAGCTGACACCGGCCGCAAGGAAGAACAGCACCGCGGCGACCTTGATGGCCACCATCACGGCATTGAAGCGTGCCGATTCTCTGACGCCTATCACCAGCAGGATCATGATCAACAACACGATGATCACGGCCGGCAGGTTGATGATGCCCGCGGGGGGCGCGGCGGCCAGTGCCGCCGGCAGCTCGATGCCGAAGCCGGCCAGCAGCCGCTGCATGTAGCCGCTCCAACCGATGGCCACGGTCATGGAACCCACCGCGTATTCGAGGATCAAGTCCCAGCCGATCATCCACGCCACCAGCTCGCCGAGCGTGGCGTAGGCGTAGGTGTAGGCGCTGCCGGCAATCGGGATCATCGACGCGAACTCGGCGTAACAGAGCGCCGCAAACGCGCACGCCAAGCCGGCCGCGAGATACGACATCGTGATTGCCGGGCCGGCCTGGTTTGCCGCGGCCGTGCCGGTGAGCACGAAAATGCCGGTGCCAATAATGGCGCCGATGCCCAGCAGGGTCAGGTCCCATGCAGACAGGCTGCGCCTGAGCGCCTTTCCTCCATGCTCGACGTCGCCGACGAGTTGCTCGATCGACTTGGTCTTGAACAGATTCGAATCCATTCACCCTCCCAGGTGTCGTACCGCTGGCAAACCCCGGCATTATACGGGGGATCCGAAGGATTTATTCGAGAATGCGCAGGAATGCGCGGCAGCGCGCTTCCGGATCGCCCGTCAGGAGATCGCTAATCACGGCCACCGATGCGGCACCGGCGCCAATGACCGACACGGCATTCTCCATGCTGATTCCGCCAATCGCCACCACCGGCCGCCCGCGCTGGCGGGCGGCAAGGGCGGCCTGCGACACGACGCGCAGGCCCACCGCGCTGTAGCCGGTGTCCTTCGTGCCGGTTCCGAACGTGGGGCCAATCGCGATGTAGGAAATGGGCTGTTCCAGAGCCGCGTCCCACTGCGCCTGGGAATGCGTGGAGAGACCGAGAATCGCGTCCGGGCCGACGACCGCGCGTGCATCAGCAGCCGACAAGTCCGTCTGCCCGACGTGCACGCCGTGTGCGCCAGACAGCCGCGCCACGTCTGCCCGGTCGTTGATGATGATGCGGGCGCCGGCGGCGTTCCCCGCGTCGACCACCAGCGTCGCGAGTTCGAGAAACGCGCCGCTCGCCATGCGCTTGCACCGCAGCTGAATCAGCCGGGCTCCAGCGGCGAGAAATGCGCGCGCGACATCAAGTGGCGCGCGTCCACTGCGCAGGCACGCCTCGTCATCGACGATGGCGTATAACCTAGGCGGATTCGGCCAGGGGCTGGGTCTTGGGCTTGGGGGCAAAGCGCTCCATGAAGTGCGTGCTCAGGCGCCCCGCGATGAAGTCGGGCTCGTTCAGAATCTTCAAGTGCATCGGGATGGTGGTGCGAATTCCCTCCACGACTGACATCTCGAGCACGCGCTTCATCCGCGCGATGGACTCCTGCCGATCGCGGCCGTGCACGATGACCTTGGCCACCATCGAGTCATAGTGGGGAGAAATCAGGCACTCGGAGTGCGCCGCGGTGTCGACCCGCACGCCGGGTCCACCCGGAATGCTGAAGGCATGAACCGTGCCCGGCGACGGCACGAAGGTCTCGGGGTCTTCGGCGTTCACGCGGCACTCGAGCGCGTGGCCTGTAAAGGTCACCTCGCTCTGCTTGAAGCCCAGTCGCGCACCCGCCGCAATGCGGATCTGTTCCTTGACGATGTCGATGCCGGTCACCATTTCGGTCACCGGATGCTCCACCTGGACGCGGGTGTTGACTTCCATGAAATAGAAGTTGCCCTTGTCGTCCATCAGGAATTCGAAGGTGCCGGCGTTGGTGTACTGCACGGCCCTGGCCGCGTCCACGACCACGCTGCCCATCTTCCGGCGGACCTTTTCGGACACCGCCACCGACGGCGATTCCTCGATCAGCTTCTGGTGGCGCCGCTGGATGGAGCACTCGCGCTCGCCCAGGTGGACGACGTTGCCGTGATGATCGCCGAGGATCTGGAACTCGATGTGGCGCGGTGACTCGAGATACTTCTCGAGGTAGACGTCGCCGACGCCGAAGGCCGACTCCGCCTCGCGCTGCGCGGTCCTGAATGCATGCGGCAGGTCCGCCGGCATCTTGACGATGCGCATGCCGCGGCCGCCGCCGCCGGCCACGGCCTTGATGATCACCGGGTAGCCGATCTGCTGCGCGATCTTGATGGCGCGCTCTTCACTCTCGACCGGACCGTCGCTGCCCGGCAGCATCGGCACGCCGGCCTTCTTCATCGCGCGCCGCGCCTTGGCCTTGTCGCCAAGCAGGCGAATCACGCTCGGATCGGGACCGATGAAGCGGATGTGGCAGGCTTCGCACACTTCGGCAAGATAGGCACTCTCCGAAAGGAACCCGTAGCCGGGGTGCAAGGCGTCGGCGCCGGTGATTTCGGCGGCGCTGATGATCGCCGGCACGTTCAAGTAGCTGTCGCCGCTGCGGGGCGGGCCAACGCAGATGTCCTCGTCCGCGAAACGGACATGCAACGAATTCTCGTCGGCTTCCGAATAGACGGCAACGGTCTTGATGCCCAGTTCGCGGCACGCAAAGATGACGCGCAGCGCAATCTCTCCACGATTCGCCACCAGGATTTTCTTGAACATGGCTAGTTTGAGGGCTTGATGGCGAAGAGCCGCTCGCCATACTGCACCGGCTGGCCGTTCTCGATGTAGATGCTGGTGATTTCCCCGTCGTATTCGGAGTCGATCTCGTTCATCAACTTCATGGCTTCGATGATGCAGAGCACCTGGCCCTTGCGGACCGTATCGCCCACCGAGACCAACGGCTTGGCGCCGGGTTCGGTCGCCCGGTAGAAGGTGCCCACAATCGGCGACTTCACGATCCCCAGCTCACCACCGTCGTCGCTGGCCGGGGCGGTGTCCTGGGCCGGCTGCGCGGCCGGAGCGGCCGGAGCCGAGGCGGCGGGCGACGCCGCAGAGGCAACGGCAGGCACTGCCACCACGTGGTGGTTCGCGGACCCGCTCTTGATGCGGACCTTCACGCCGTCCTGTTCCAGCTCGAATTCACTCAGGTCGTGACCCTTGATGAATTCGACCAGCTGCTTGATCTCGTCCAGTGTCATCTGTTGCGATTTCCTCTAAACCGCTAAGGCTTTTGGGATTATACACTTAGGGGCGTACGTGTGTCTCCGGGCCGGCCCGGTGGCCCCAGGTGGGCTATGCGCCCTGGTGCTGGCTGCGGTCCACGGCGATCGCCAGGAGCCAGTCCTCGAGTTCGGCGATGATGCGCTGCTCCCGTGCGGCCTGCTCGCTGTTTTCCCGCAGTTTGCGCTCGAGCACGGACAACGCGTCGCCATCCTCTTCGTTCAGCGCCACGCGGTCGAGCGGTGAAGGCGCGGGGACCAGGGCGGGCACCGGCGGCGGCACCAGCATCGCCTCGATTCGTGGGATCTCGTGTTGGAGATCGGCGTCGAACCGAGCCAAATCGAGGGCCCGGCGAAACTGCGTCGCGGCCTCTGGACGCCTGCCCTGCTGCTGTAACACCTCCGCCAGGGCACAGTTTGCCGCGAAGTTGTCGGCAGCCTTCTCGAGAACCGACGACAGCTCCATTTCAGCGTCCTCGAGGCGCCCTAGCGCGAACAAGGCTCGGCCCAGCGTGACCCGGGCCGCCAGGTGAGCGGGGTGAGACTGGAGGCCGGCGCGGCAGATCCCGACCGCCTCCTCGTGCGCACCCGCGCGGCGGCATTCCTCGGCGAGCGGCGCGAAGGAATCGACGCCGGGTCCGCCTGGACCCGGCGTCGCAGTTCAAGCAACCGAGAATTGTCGCCGTTCACGCCGCTATTGTACGGTGACCAGTCTCGTCGTTGTGGCGGTCCGGCCTGCACTATCTGTCACCGTCAACGTGATGACCTTGTTTCCAGTGCTGCTGTACGAGGTAACGGCCGTGACGCCGCTACCTGTTGTGGGGCTGGATCCAGTTCCGAAGTTCCACGAATACGTCACAATCGCCGACGGTCCTGTCGTAGATGACGCGTTTACCGAAACCTGGTCACCAACCAAAGGCGACGATGGTAAGACCGTGAATGCCGGAATAATCTGGGGATTCGTGACCACAACTGTCTGGCTCGTGGTTGCGAAAGCACCCGCGTCGTCGGTGACTTTCAGCGTGACCGTGTAGGTCGCAGCACGGTCGTATGACTTCGTCACCGCCACGCCCGTACCGGTCCGACCACTACCGAAGTCCCACTCGTAGCTGACAATCGTACGACCCGATGCGGCTCGTGAAGCCGTCGCGTTGAAAAAGATGGTCTGCTCCACAAGCGCGGGGGTCGGGGAGAAAGTAAACGCTGGAGTGGGCGGCGTGCCTGGGGAAACCGACACAGACTTTGTGGCCATTGCCTGCGCACCGCGACTGTCAGTCACCGTCAGTTGAACGATGAAGGTCGTTGCGGTCCGGTATTGATGGGTGACGGACAATCCTGTGCCTGTGGTTCGATCTCCGAAATCCCAGTTGTAAAGGCAGGCCTGATTACAGGCGGTCCCATTGTTGCTACTGGTACCCGCATTGAAATTCACGGTTGTCAGCACTTCAGGGACAGCCGGGCTGAAATCGAAGCTTGCAGCGAGATTAGGATTGACGGGAACGATGACCCCTTGTGGCAGCAATCGAATATCGAGCTGTCGACTCATCTCACCCCGGAAATCGCCGGCGTTGGCGGGCGTGACTGCGATTGTCACCGTGGTCGGCACCTGTCCTACCGCGAGAGTTGACGCCGCTGGTGCGGTATAGCGAACGGTCGTCGGTGTTGTGGGCGTCTTGGTGCTCAGCGTGCCGAAGTCAGCCGCGACGTTGTCCACGAACACCTGCGCCAGGAGCGGCACGCTCAGCGACTGACCTGCCGGGCCGAGTGCAGTGATGCGGATATCGGTGAAGTCGACACCGTTCTGCGTGAGGGTGTTGCGGTCAGCGACCATGACAATCGACTGCGACAGCGTCGACGGTCCGGCCAGCGGCGGCGCATCCACGTCCTTCACGGTGCAGCCCGCGAGGGTGAGAGACGCCGCCAGTGAAAGCAGTGTAGTAATGCGCATGATGCGGTTCCTGATAACGCCTCAGAAGTCCCCGAACTGCACGTCGATGTTGCCGGCGACCGTCACTTCGTTGCCGTTCTGGTCGCGTCCAAAGAACGTCACGTCGGCGATGGTCGAAATGATCACCAGGCCGCCGCCGCCCCGGAGATTGCGGAGCGGTGGCTCGAGCTTGCCCTGCTGGCGCACCAACTGGAAGACGGCGCTACTGGCGGCGCCCGGAGAGAGGGTGACGTTCAAGGCGCCGTCGAAGCCGAAAGGCACGTCGACGCCTGGAGTATTACGGCCGTCGGTCCGGCGATAGCCGACCCGATAGCGCGTCAGTGTCACGCCGTTGATCGGCGTGGCCGCGATCGACGGGTTCTTGAGCTCCGCCCTGACCAGCGCGGTGCCAAAGTCGTCGACGGCAACGCCGGCGGCGTCCACGACGTCGGAGCGCAGCGCCGCCTGCCCCGAGGCGAGCAGGTTGTCGATGATCAGATACACCGGCGCGCGGCCGGTGCGGAGCAGTTCGCCGCCGCACGATACCGATGACGCAAGGCACACCGCAGCCAGCAGGAGGCGCGCGAACGTCGGAGCGAACGTCTCTATCGTCATCGTGTCCTACCTTGCAATCCGCGGCGTGATGAAGATCAACAGCTCATCGCTGTCGTCCACGCGCCGCTCCGTCTTGAACAGCCAGCCCAGCAGCGGAATGCGATGCAGGATCGGCGTGCGGGTGTTGATGGTCGCTTGCTCGGCCGTGTAGATGCCGCCGATGACCGTGGTCTCCCCGTCCTCGATCAGCACGGTGGTCACCGCGCGCTGCGTGTCAATCGACGGAATCGGCTGGGCCGGCGAGGTCTGCGAGTAGTTCGGGGCGGCCTTCTCGACGAAGATGCGCATGATCACGGTATTGGCCGCGGTGATCTGCGGCGTGACGCGAAGAATGAGCGCGGCGTCCCTGAAGCTCACCGTCACGGTGTTGTTCGAGACCACCTGAATCGGAATTTGTGACCCCTGGGTGATCTCGGCCTCGACGTTGTTCTGCGTCGCGACACGTGGCGTCGACAGGATGCGGCCCTTGCCGTCGTTCTCGAGGGCGCGCAGGCTGACGTCGAGGTTGAGGGCGGTGTTGATTGACCCCATCGCCAGGTTGACGAAGTTCGAATTGGAGGCGTCGACGCCGCCGGTGCCGGCCTGCAGGTTCAGGCTGCTCGGGAACGCCAGGCCGGTGCTGGTGCCCAGCGACGGATCGACGCGGCCGCCAAAGCCCCACAGGATGCCGAGGTCTCGCGCGCTGTTGCGGTTCAACTGCACGATGCGCGCTTCGATCTCGACCTGCGGCTGCGGTTTGTCGAGCACGCGGATCAGTTCGGACGCCGCCGTCAGCCTGTCGGCGAGGTCGCGGATGATGAGCGTGTTGGTGCGCGCATCGACCTGCACGTCGCCGCGCGCGGACAGCGCGCTGCGGGTCATGACCGCCACCAGATCCGTCGCCCTGGCGTAGCTGACCGGCACCGTCAGCGTGCGCAGTTCGCCGGCCAGTGCCTGGGCTTCCAACAGCTTCCGGCGCTCTTCGTTCTCTTGCGCCAGCACGCTGAGCGGCACGATGCGCACGATATTGCCGTCGACGGCGTAGCCAAGCTTGTTGGCGCGAAGAATGATGTCGAGCGCCTGATCCCACGGCACGTCGCGCAGCGTCACATCCACCGTGCCCTGGATCGACGGGTCGATCACGATGTTCAGGCCGTTGCTGATCTCGGCGAAGGTGCGCAGCACGGCGCGAAGATCGGCGCCCTGCATGTCCATGCTGATCGGGTCGCCGGTGAACTGGCGCTGGCCGGTGGAGTTGCGCTGATTCTCCCCAAGCGAATTCGTGGCCGGCTGCTGCTGCGCCTGCGCGAGGACCGCCGCCGGCGTCGGCACTGGCAGCATCGCCGGTGCGGGAGGTGGCGGAGGTGCGACCCTCTCTTCCGTCATGACAGTCGGCTTCCCGACCGGTAGTTCCACCGTCGTGGCGGGCGTGGCGTTGGCGACGGCCCTGGTGAACAGGACCCGTAGATCATCGCCAATCTGCTCCACCGTGTACGGCAGCTTCCTGACCATGTCGATGACGACGCGCGTGATCAGCGGGTCGCGGCTGTTGGTCGCGACGCGGACGCGGTCAATGCCGTCGTTCCTGACGTTGGTGACCGCTGGAGCCGAGCCCGCGGCGACGCCGTGAAAATCCAGCACCACGCGCGGCGGCAGGTCTTTGGCCTCTTCGACGCTCGATGCCGCAAGTGGACCGTTGCCGGCGAGCGTGACGGCATGGCCCGCCTCCGTGCTGGCGATGCGGACCGATGACAGCGCATCGGCCGTGGCGCGCTTCTCGCCCGCGGCTGATCGGGCTGTCGCCGGCGCGGCTGGCCGCGGCGCCATCGGCACCATTGCCGGCGTGTTGACCGCCAGCGCGGCGGTGCCTTCCCGCTGCACGTCGATGACAATGGTGTTGCGCAAGCTGCGCACGCGGTGGCGGGCAGCGCGATCGAGGCGCACGCGCACGCGCGCCAGCGGCGCGCCGTCGGAGGCGGTTGCGTGTTCGAGGGCGACGGTACTGACCGGCGCCGGCATGCCCACGATTGGCTTGCCGTCGAGCGCGGCCGTGCTGACGTTGCGGAGATCGACGAGCACCGTGAGCGGATCGGGCTGGCTGGTGAGGTACGCCACCGGCTCGCTGGCTTCGATCAGCACAGTGGTGATCGCGCCGTCGAGGCGCGACGTGATGGACTTCAACGCTGGCGTCTCGGCGCCACCCATGGCCGAGATGCCACTGGCCGTCAGGATCACCGCCAGCGTCACCGTGATGGGTGCTGCGAATACCAGCGACGCTCCGCGCTGAAGACGCCGCGGAACCTCGAAGCTGTGTCGTTTTGCCCAGCCCCCGGCTGGACGCGGGGTGTGACCGCGCATCACTTGACCTCTTCTCCGCCGCGCAGGAACTTGCGCACTTCGCGCTGCTTCGCCAGCGACAGCGGATCGTTGACTTGCTGGAGAATCACTACCGAGTTCGCCATCACCTGCCGAATCACGCCGTCGGCCAGCTTGTCTCCGGCCCGCACGGTGTAGACCTTGCCGTCCGGGCCCGACACCATCGCCACCCACGTGCCGCGCGTCTGGACAATGCCGCGCACGGTCACCTCGCCGGTCAGCATGCCGGGCACGCCTTCGCCCTTCCTGGTGGCCACGTTGCTACCCTGCCTGGCGTCGAGGCCGCGACTGACCAGGCTCACGAACGGATCGCGCCGCCCCTCGGCCGCGTACTCGAAGTTCGGCGGCGGCGACGGCAGGTCAACCTTCTTGGCCGGCGGCTGCTCGGCGGGGACCGCAGCGTCGGCCTTTTTCTTGGCGGTCTGCGCAACGGCCGGCACCGCCAGGGCCAGGGCGCACACCGCCATCACCGCGCTGAGCGTGCCTCGCGGGTCCGTCATCGCTTCTTCGCCGGCGACTTCTTCGCCGTCCCCTTCTTGCCTTTCGCCGGGCTCTCGCTCACTGGCGCAGGGGCATCCACCAGCACGAACGTGGTGGCCGTAGCGGCAATATCCATGCTGGCGCCGGACGTGCCGCCGTCCTCCCTCGCGGTCAGCGTCAGGTTCCCGACGTTGATGATTCGCGGGAACTTGCTGACGCGATCGAGGAACAGGCCGAGGTTGTGGTAGTTGCCCTCGAGCTGCAGGGCGATTGGCCATTCGGCGTGCATGTCTCGCGTCGTGATGGCCTGCGGCCTAAAGCCGCGCACCTGCAGGTTCGACTGCGTCGCCAGTGTCTGCACGCGGCGCAGCAGATCGCCCACATCGCGCTCGTCGGGGAGGATTGGCTTCAAGGCGTCGAGACGCGCTTCCAAGGTGCCGATCTCCTTGCGGAACTCGGGCAGTTGTCTCGCCGTTGACTGACCACGGCTGATGCGGCCGCGAATGTCACTCAGCTCCCTGGCCTGCACCGCGAGGGCCGCCTGCTCGCGCCGCTCGACGAAGTAGTAGAACGCGCCGGCCAGGGCCGCCGAGACCGCCACGAACGCGCCCATCTGCGCGTACCACGGAAGCTTCGTCAGGCTGAAGTCAGCCACGCCGGCCGCCCTTGGTTGCGCCCTTGGTGCCGGGCGGCGGCGGCGCCACGGAGTCGACACCGGACATCTGGAACGTGCCGCGAATCGTGAACTGGATCCGCTCGAACGTCCGGCCGCCCTCATTGCCCTCCGTCACCGAGCTCTCGATGATTTCGACCGGGCGAATGAAATACCGCGAGGCCTCGAGGTTGCCGATGAAGTCCGACAGCGACGTCAGCGTGAGGCATCGTCCCTGGATCGTCAGCGTGTAGCCGGACTGCTGCACCGAGGCGAGCCACGTCATGTCGGGCAGCGCCTTGCTGATTTGGTCGATCATGTGGACCGGCGCGGTCTGGCCCTTGCGGAGTTCGTCGATCAAGGCGACGCGGGCCTCGAGCGTCTTCCGGCGATTCTCGAATTCCTGAACCTGCCGGAGGATTTCCTGGAGGCGAGCTTCCTCGCGGCGCGCCGCATCGATGTCACGCGCCACACGGGCGTGCTCCTGTCCCAGCGCCCAATAGCGCCAGCCCAGCAGCGCCACCGTCAGGATCAGCAGCAGGCTGCCGATGACGGTCATCTTCTGCGCCGCCTGGAGGCCCGGCGACACCGCCTTGGCGGCGCGTCGCTTTGTGGCCAGCAGGTTGATCCGAATCATCGGTCCCCGACCTTCCGGAGGGCGAGGCCCACCGCCACCGCACACACGGCGGACAACTCTTCAACGCTGTCGACGCCCAGCTTCCGCGGATCGCAGGACACCTGGCGGAACGGATCGAACGTTTCCACGTCGGTGCTGAAGTGCGCACGCAGCGACTCCGCGAATCCTTCAACGCGCGACGCGCCACCGCTCAGCATGATGCGATCGATGCGGTCGCTCGCGGCCGTGGCCTTGAAGAAGTCGAAGGTCTTCTCGACTTCGAGCAGCACGTTGTCGGTCATGGCGCGCAGCACCGCACGGGCGTCCTCGTAGGTGGCGCCGTCCACGTCCTGGCCCTTCTTCAACTGCTCGGCACTCTCATAGGGGAGGTTCAATTCCTTTTGAACCGCCTCGGTGAAGGCGTTGCCACCCATCGACACGTGGCGGGTAAACACCGACTGCGAACCCGCGAGGATGTTGATGTCGGTCGCGCTGGCGCCGGCGTTCAGAATCGCCACCACCGTGTTCGGGTCGAATCCGTAGTTGGCCTCGAACGCGTTCTGCAGCGCGAACACGCCCACGTCAACGATGACCGGCGACTTCCCCGCCTGTGAGATGACGTTGGTGTAGTCGGCGATCTTGTCCTTCTTCGCCGCCACCAGCAGCACGTCCATGCTGCCCTGCGAGTCCCGGCCGGTCGCCGAATCGAGAATCTCGTAGTCGAGATTCACGTCCTGGATGTCGAACGGGATGTACTGCTCCGCTTCCCAGTAGATCGACTCGGACAGCTCGGCCTCGGTCATGGCCGGCAGGGTGATCTTCTTGACGATCACCGAGTTGCCCGAGAGTGACGCGACGACGTCCTTGGCCTTGAACTTCTTGCTCGCGAACACGCGGCGTACGGCATCGGCGACGGCGCCGCCATCGATGATGGCGCCGTCGACAATGCTGTCGGGCGGGAGGGCCTCGACCCCGAGCGCCGAGACGCGAAATCCCTTGCCCGCAGGCTTCAGCTCGATCGCCTTGACGGAACTCGACCCGATGTCGAGTCCGACCAGGCTCCTGGTTCGGCGGAACAGCACGCTAGGTTGTCTCCAGGCCCGAGCCGGCTGGGCAAACCGAATACCAGCCGAGCCGGGGTGGCTGATCCAACAGAATCGGCCCTGAATACCGGAATTGGCGGTTCAGAGCGGCGCGAGCGGGTTCTGGGCATTCACGCATCTGCAGGTCGCTGACGATTTCTGCACTTGCGCGAAAGCGGCCGGAATCCTATCCCTGCCGTTGCCAGTTATCGGTGGCTGTCCACGGCGGCTACAGAGTCGGCTTGCACGGTTCTGCGGCACATTCCCGCTCAGGGCGCTGCCTTGCCGATTCCCCGAAATACGTGTATGATTTGGGTTTGCCGTCCCACGGATGGACGGACCAGAGGAACTGTACCTAGCAGGAAGAACCAGGAAACAGTCGGATGCCCACTTACGTCCCACCCGTGAAGTCGAAGCCCGCCAAGTGGCATGTCATTGATGCCGGTGGCAAGGTGCTCGGCCGCGTCGCCACCAGCGCCGCCAAGCTGCTTCAGGGCAAGCACAAGTCAGCGTACACGCCCTACCTCGACACGGGCGATCACGTCGTCATTCTCAACGTGGCCAGGGTCAGGCTCACCGGCCGCAAGGAAGACCAGAAGCTCTATCAGCGTCACAGCGGCTACCCCGGCGGTTTGCGCGAGGATCGTGCCAGGATCGTGCGCGCGGCCAGGCCGGAAGGGATGATGGAAGAAGCCGTTCGCGGCATGCTCCCGAAGTCGAAGCTCGGTGATGCGATGTTCCGCAAGTTGAAGGTGTATTCGGGTGACAAGCATCCGCACACCGCCCAGTCACCCACCGTCTTCGAGGTCGCATAACTTGGCAGCAACACAGTTCTACGCAACCGGCCGCCGCAAGGAATCCACCGCCCGCGTGTTTCTGCGCCCGGGCACCGGCGCCATCAGGATCAACCACCGCGAGTTCACCGAGTACTTCCCGATCGAAACCCTTCGCATCCAGGTGAAGACCCCGCTCCTGCTCACGGCAACCGCGGAGCAGTTCGATGTGCTCGCCACCGTCACCGGCGGTGGCGTCTCTGGCCAGGCCGGCGCCATCCGCCTCGGCATCGCGCGCGCGTTGTGCGAATACAACATCGAGCTTCGCTCGACACTCAAGAAGGACGGCCTGCTCACGCGCGACGCCCGCGCCAAGGAGCGCAAGAAGTACGGCATGGCCGGCGCCCGTAAGCGGTTCCAGTTCAGCAAGCGTTAGTCACAACTCAGTGGGAAACATGACAACCATGGACGGAGGCAGTTTTTGACCCCGCTCGCGATGAAGGACCTGCTCGAAGCAGGCGTGCATTTCGGACACCAGACGAAGCGCTGGAACCCGAAGATGAAACCGTTCATCTTCGGCGAGCGCTCCGGTATCTACATCCTCGACCTCGGCAAGACGGTCAAGCTCTACCGTGAGGCGGAGGATTTCGTCCAGAGGCTCGCCGCTGCCGGCAAGACGGTTCTGTTCGTGGGCACCAAGCGCCAGGCCCAGGACGTGGTGGCCGAAGAAGCAAACCGCTGCGGGATGTTCTACGTGAACGAGCGCTGGCTCGGCGGTCTCCTCACCAATTTCACCACCATTCAGCGCAGCATCGCGCGCCTGCGCGACCTCGAAGCGATGGCCACCGACGGTCGGTACGACTCGATGCCGAAGAAGGAAATCGCCAAGGCCGAAAAGGAAAAGCGCAAGCTCGTGAAGAACCTCGAAGGCATTCGCCATATGGGCCGGCTGCCGGATGCGCTGTTCGTGATTGACACCCGCAAGGAGCAGATTGCCGTCGACGAGGCTCGCAAGCTGAAGATCCCCGTCATCGGCATCGTCGACACCAACTGTGACCCCGACCAGGTCGACTACGTCATCCCCGGTAACGACGACGCGCTGCGATCGGTGAAGCTGTTTGTATCGCGGATTGCCGACGCGGTGATCGCGGGTCGCGGCGAGCGTGAATCGGCGATGGCCGACCAGGCCGCCAGCGAGGCCCAGGAGAAGGCCGCTCAGGAAGCCAGCCGCACCGTGAGGCCCGCCGACATTCGCAAGCCGCAGCGGCCGGCAGAGACCCCAGCACCCACGGCCTGACGGCCCGCGGTGACTCCCCTCTCGCGCCGGCCCGCATCGCTTCACTCAGGACCGCGGCCGGCGCGATTTGTGTACAGACGGGAACGAGGGGCCTAGGGGCTAAGGGGCGTCGGGAACTAAAGAACTCGGCATCGGAGTGGTAAGCCCCTACGCCCCTACGCCCTTAAGCCCCTAAACCCCAAGCCCCGACAACCTCGGAGATATCAGTAATGGCAGCTACAGCAGCACAGGTGAAGGAACTCCGCGACAAGACCGGCGCGGGCATGATGAATTGCAAGGCGGCGCTCGAGGAGTCGGGCGGCGATCTGGAGAAGGCCGTCGAGCTCCTGCGCAAGAAGGGCCTGGCCCAGGCCGCCAAGCGCGCCGGACGCATCGCCAAGGACGGCGTCATCGGCCATTACATCCACATGGGCGGCAAGGTCGGCGTGCTCGTCGAGGTGAACTGCGAAACCGACTTCGTGGCCCGCACCCCGGACTTCCAGACGCTCGCCAAGGAAATCGCGATGCACATCGCCGCGGCCAGCCCGCTGGTCGTCACGCGCGAGGACCTGTCGGCCGACGTGCTCGAGAAGGAGAAGGAGATCTACCGGGCGCAATTCGCCGGGCAGAACAAGCCGGCCAACGTCATCGACAAGATCGTCGACGGCAAGCTCGAAAGCTACTACGCCCAGGTCTGCCTGATGGACCAGCCGTCGGTTCGCGATCCGAACGTCACGATCAAGCAGATGGTGGCCGCCGCAACCGCCAAGACCGGCGAGAACGTGACCATCACCCGGTTCGTCCGATACAAACTGGGCGAAACCGTGGAGTAAGGGGCATGCAAGGGTTACAAGGGTGACAACCTTTGTAACCCTGATGACTTTCGTAGCCTGTATAATCCCGTCCCGTGTCCGAGTCCGCGCCGCCGAACCCCCACTACAAGCGAATCCTGTTGAAGCTGTCCGGCGAAGCCCTGATGGGCGATCAGCCGTACGGCATCGATCCGGCCGTCGCCGCGCGCATCGCTCAGGACGTGGCGGACATCCAGTCGATCGGTGTGCAGACCGCGATCGTGATTGGTGGCGGCAATATCTTTCGCGGTCTGGCGGCCAGCGCCAAGGGCATGGATCGCTCCACCGGCGACTACATGGGCATGCTGGCCACGGTCATCAACGCCCTCGCGCTGCAGGACGCGCTGGAAAAGAACGGCGTGCCGACGCGCGTGCTGACCGCGATTGAAATGCGCGCGGTGGCCGAGCCGTTCATCCGCCGCCGCGCGGTGCGCCACCTCGAAAAGGGCCGCGTCGTGGTGTTTGCGGCCGGCACCGGCAACCCCTACTTCACCACCGATACCGCCGCCGCGCTGCGCGCGATGGAAATGAAGGCCGAAGTCATTCTCAAGGCCACCAAGGTCGACGGCATTTACACGGCCGACCCCGTCAAGCATCCAGAGGCGACGCGCTACGATCGCATCTCGTACCTGCAGGTGCTGCAGGAGCAGCTGAAGGTCATGGATGCCACGGCCATTTCCCTCTGCATGGACAACAAGCTGCCGATCCTGGTCTTCAACCTCAAGACGCCCGGCAACATCCGCCGCGTGGTGATGGGTGAACCGATCGGCACGATCGTCACCGCCTAACGAGGACCCGAGTATGGAAGCGAACGACGTCAAGGGCATCCAGGCCGAGATCAAGAAGCGCATGGACGCGCAGATCGAGTTCGTCCGCAAGGAGCTGGCCGGGGTGCGCACTGGACGGGCCTCCACGGACATGCTGCAGAGCGTGATGGTGGAAGCCTACGGCTCGAAGATGCCGATCAACCAGGTCGCCACCATGTCGATCCCCGAGCCGGCGCTGATCGTGGCACAGCCGTTCGACCCGTCGATCATGGCCGCCCTCGAGCGCGCCGTGCGGCTCTCCGACCTCGGATTGAACCCGGCGAGCGACGGCAAAGTGCTGCGCATCCCGATTCCGTCGCTGACCGACGAGCGCCGCAAGGAGCTGTCGCGTCACGTGCACAAGATGGCGGAGGAAGGCCGCAATCACGTGCGCGTGCTGCGCCGCGAGGCCAACGACAAGATCAAGAAGCTCCTCAAGGAGCACAAGATTTCCGAAGACGACGAGAAGCGGGCGCTCGATGACGTGCAGAGGGTCACCGACGCGCACGTCAAGATGATCGACGACCTGCAAGCCAAGAAAGACCAGGAGCTGCTTGGCAGATAGCTACTTCACTCACCTCGAGTGCAGCAGCGGCTGCGGCGCCGGACCGTTCGACCCGCGCGGGCTCCACTTCCTGTGCCCGTCCTGCAAGCTGCCGATGCTGGCGCGCTACGACCTCACGGCCGCGCGCGCCTGGAAGAGAGAATCGCTCGCCGGCCGCGCGCCCAACATGTGGCGGTACCGAGAGCTGATGCCGCTGCTGGCCGGCGATGCACCGGTGACGCTCGGCGAAGGCTTCACGCCGCTGATCCACGCCACGCGACTGGGCGCCTCGCTGGGCCTCGATCGCCTGTTGATCAAGGACGAATCGCTCAACCCAACCAACTCGTTCAAGGCCCGCGGACTGTCGGCCGCGATCTCGCGCGCCAAGGCGCTGCACGCCGAAACCGTGTACCTGCCCACGGCTGGAAACGCCGGTAACGCCGCGGCCGCCTATGCGTCCGCGGCCGGGATGAAGTGCGAAGTCTTCATCCCCAGGGACGCCAAGCAACCGTTCGTCGACGAGTGCCGCTTGTACGGCGCCAACGTCACGCTGATCGACGGGCTGATTACCGACGCCGGCCGCATCGCCACCGAGACTGCCAAGCCACACGGCTGGTACGAGGTCGCGACGTTCCGCGAGGTGGGACGCTGCGAAGGCAAGAAGACCATGGGGTACGAACTGGCTGAGCAGCTCAACTGGACGCTTCCGGACTGGATCGTCTATCCGACGGGCGGCGGCACCGGCATGGTCGGGATGTGGAAAGCCTTCGCCGAGATGGAAGCGATCGGATGGCTCGCCGCCGGCCAGCGGCCGAAGATGGTAACCGTTCAACCCGAAGGGTGCCAGCCGATCGTCAGCGCCCTCGAGCGCGGCGAGCAGACGGCCGGCACCTGGCAGAACGCCCATTCGGTCGCCGACGGCCTGCGCGTCCCGCGTGCGATTGCGGATTTCCTGATTCTCAAGACCATCCGCGAGAGCGATGGCACGGCCGTGTCCGTGACCGACACGCAGTTGGTGGATGACATGAAGACAATGGGTCGGCTGGAAGGCGTGTCGGCGTCACCTGAGGGCGGCGCGTCACTCAGCGCGCTGCGACAGCTGATCGCCGATGGCCGCATCAAGAAGCACGAGACCATCGTGCTCTTCAACACCGGCGGCGCCCTGAAATACCTCGATCTGCTTCGCTAGTCTCCGAGCGAGACCCCGATCGCGCGCGCGGTCTTGATCAGGTCGGAGTCGAGCGGCACCGTCTTGGTGCGGCCGACGACATCGGCGAGCGGAACCGGCACGATGTCTGGAGGATGGTTCGCCACCATCTTGCCGAACACCCCGCGGCGAATCAATTCAACCGCGGCGCCTCCGTAACGCGTCGCCAGCACGCGATCGAACGCCGTTGGACCGCCGCCACGCTGCAAGTGGCCAAGCACGACACATCGCGACTCACGACCGGTCATGTCCTCGAGCTGCCCGGCGACCACGATCCCGACCCCGCCAAGGCGCTCCACGTATCCAGGCTTGGCTTCTTCGCGCAGGGTGACGCCTCCGCCAATCGGCTTGGCGCCTTCAGCGACCACGACGATGCTGAATTTCGCGCCGAACGACTCGCGCTTGCGAATGGCCGCCGTAACCTTGTCCAGGTCGTACGGAATCTCTGGCATCAGGATCACGTCGGCGCCGCCGGCCAGCCCGCCCTGCAGCGCAATCCACCCGGCGTGGCGGCCCATCACCTCGACGACCATGATGCGCTTGTGCGCTTCGGCGGTGGTGTGCAGGCGATCGATGGCGTGGGCCGCAAACGCCACCGCGCTGTCGAAACCGAAGCAGCTGTTGGTGCCGACAATGTCGTTGTCGATGGTCTTTGGCACGCCGACCACGGGGATGCCCTTCAGATAGAACTGGTGTGCGATGCTCAATGAACCATCGCCGCCGATGACCACCAGCGCCTGCAGTCCCATCGCGTGGAACGTCTCGACCACGCGGTCCGAGTAATCGACCTTGCCGTCGGGCGTCTCGACTGGATACTGGAACGGGTTGCCGTGATTGGTGGTGCCGAGAATGGTGCCGCCCAACCGCAGGATGCCGGTGACGTCGTTCGGCGTCAGGACACGGGAGCGGGACGAATCGAGCAAGCCGTCGAAGCTGTCTTCGAGGCCTACGACTTCGATACCGGCATTGTAGGCCGATTTGACCACGGCACGAATGACCGCGTTGAGGCCGGGGGCGTCGCCGCCGCCAGTCAGGACACCAATTCGCTTGATGGGAGTCACTGTCCTAATGATAGGGGATGGGGTCTGATTGCCGGCGCAGGCTGGCTTGCCAACCGTGGCTCCGCACGCTTGAGCGGCCCACCTCGGCGCATAGCGCTACGGTGGACAACCTGCGCCTGAGAGCGGAGCGAAGGTTGGTGGACGGCAGGAGGATCGAACTCCCGACCTCAGCGTTGCGAACGCTGCGCTCTCCCAGCTGAGCTAGCCGCCCTCGTGGTCTATAACCGGACGATATTACCAAATTTCCGCCCGATTCAGCCACAACGCAACCAGTTGCGCCCATTCGAAGTCGAATTAGTATGGGATCGATGAAGGCACTGCTCTCGTCCGGGATCGTTCTGGCCTGCATGATCACCGTGACCGGCCAGGGCACCGACCCGGCTGCGCTCGCGGCGAAGGTGCAGCAGCGCTACAACACCATTCGGGACATTCAGGCCGACTTCCTGCAAACCTACGAAGGCGGCGTGCTGCGAACCAAAACGACCGAGCAGGGCGCCGTCGCCATCAAGCGGCCTGGCAAAATGCGTTTCATCTACACCAAGCCGGAGAAGAAGGAGTTCGTGTCCGACGGCGCGCGTCTTTACACGCATCTGGTCGCGGACAAGCAGGTCATTGTCAGCGCCGCCCCCGGACCGGACAAAGGCGATATCCCCGCCATGTTCCTGGCCGGCCAGTCCGACCTGGGCCGCGACTACACCCCGACCTTTACGCCGTTGCCCGGGGCTGCACCCGGGCTGGTGACATTGAAGCTGGTTCCGAAGAAGCGCGGCGCGGACTACGAATCGCTCGGCATTGGTGTCGACGCCAGAACGCTCCAGGTTCTGTTCCTGACGGCGGTCGACACGCAGGGCGGCCGTTCCTCCTTCACCTTCACTAACCTGAAGGAAAATCGAGGCTTGGCCGATAAAGAGTTCGTGTTCCGCATCCCGCGCGGGGTGGAAGTGCTAACCAATGACCGTGCGCAATAGCCTCGTTGTCCGCTCCTCTGGCGTCGTGCTGGCGCTTGCCACCGCGGCGACGCTGGCCGCCTGCGCGACCGGCGGTTCGTTGCGCATGGCTCGCAACGCCGAGCTCTCGCAGAACTACGACGTCGCCGTCGCGGAGTACACCAAACTGCTCCGCCGCAACCCGGACAGCCGCGAGGCGCGGCAGGGACTCGAGCGCGCCAAGCTACGCGCGTCGCAGGATCATTTCACCAAGGCTCGTCACCTCGCTGCGGCGGGCAAGCTCGAGGAGGCGCTCATCGAGTACCAGCTCGCCTCAGAGCTGAACCCAGCGAACGCCGAGATCGAGCGGGAACTTCAGGGCACGCGCTCCCAGCTGCGCACCAAGGTCGCCATCGCCGACAGCGGCAAGACCCGGCTCGAATCGCTGATTGCGCAAAGCCTCGAAGCGCCGCTGCCTGGCCTCGATCTCCCGGCAGACGCGAGGCTGCCCGACTCGGTCACCTTCCGCGACGCCCGTGCGCGCGACATCTACGCGGCCATTGGTAAGTTCACCGACTTGAGCGTCGTCTTCGACCCGACGTTCCGCGATCAATTGGTCTCGACTGACCTCCGCGGCCAGACACTCGAGCAGGCGTTGAACACCCTTTCGCAGTCGACCCGCAATTTCTGGCGCGTGACGGGCCAGCGCACGCTGACCATCGTGCCCGACACGGCCGCGAAGCGTCGCGAGTACGAGGAAGAGATCGTGCGGACGTTCTACCTGAGCAATGCCGATCTCAAAGAAACCATCGACATGCTCCGCATTGTCGTCGATGCGCGCCGGTTGTCGTCGATCACCAGCACCAACGCCATCACCATCAAGGACACACCGGAGCGCGTCAAGGCGGCCGGCAAGATCATCGCCGCCATCGATAAGGCTCGCCCGGAGGTGATCATCGACGTCGAGCTGCTCGAGGTGAACCGGACGCGCCTGCACGAGTACGGCTTGCAGGTCGCGTCGGCCGGACAGCCTGGCCTCAGCGGGTCGGCCGATATCAACAACGACGGGCTGTCACTCCGCAGCCTGGCGAACCTGACCAGCGCCGACGTGCTGCTGACGTCCCTGCCGACGCTCTACTATCGCCTATTGAAAACCGACGCGGCAACGCGCATCCTCGCGAATCCGCAGCTGCGCACAACCGAGGGCATTGCCGCGCAAGCGCGGTTCGGCGAGCGCGTGCCGGTTCCCGTTACGACCTTCGCACCGATCGCGGCCGGCGGCGTGCAGACGCAACCCATTACCTCGTTCAACTATGAGCCGATCGGCGTCAATATCGACATCACGCCGCGCATGCATCATGACGATGCGGTGTCGCTGGCACTGAAGGTGGAACTGAGCAGCATTTCAGGCAAGGGCTTCGGTGATCTGCCGACGTTCGGTAGCCGCCAGATCAACACCGTGATTCGCCTGAAGGACGGCGAGACCAACATGCTCGCCGGTTTGATCCGCGACGAAGAGCGCACTGCTCTGTCTGGTATTCCGGGGCTGAGCGATCTTCCGGTCATCGGCCGGCTGTTTGGTTACAACCGCAAGGAGACACAGGAGACGGACATCATCCTGACGCTCACGCCGCGCATTGTCCGGGTGCTGAACCTGACTGCCGCGGATTTGCAACCGTTCAAGGTGGGACGTGAGGGTGGCGCGCCGCTGACCGACATCTCCCCGCCGCTACCGCTGCCCCTGCCGCTGCCCGCCCCCGCGAAACCACCAGGCGGCGACGCCGCCTCGGAAGCCACCACACCGTCGGCGCCGATCACACCCGTCGTCGCGCCGAAGCCCGTCAAGCCGCCGGGGGGCGGCTACTAGGGCTTAGGGCTTAGGGGCTTCCTTCTAGATCTTTGCGACCGCGGCGCCGAGCTTTTGCAGCCGCTCCACGACCTTGCTGTAGCCTCGTTCTACGGTTTCCAGCGGCTCGACCCTGCTCTGCCCATCCGCCGCCAATGCCGCCGCGATGAGTGCCATGCCTGACCGGATGTCGCGGCTATCGAGCGACTTGCCTCGCAGGCGACGCGGCCCCGTGACGATAATGCGGTGTGGGTCGCAGAGGAACAGGTCGGCGCCCATGCCGCTCATCTGCTCGAGGGCAAACAGCCGCAGTTCATACATCCAGTCGTGCACGAGGGTGGCGCCGTCGGCCTGCGTGGCCAGCACCGTCACCAGGCTGACCAGGTCGCTCGGGAAGCCTGGCCATAAACCGGTCGTAATTCGACCCGCGCCGATCAGTTTCGAGGCCTCGACCCGGAACACGTCGTTGTCCTGCACGCAGTTGACGCGCATCCTGGTCAGGACCGATGCGACCACTTCCATGTCGAGCGGCCGCGTGCCGCCAATCTCGACGTGGCCACCGGTGATCGCACCGACCACGGCCCAGCTGCCGGCTTCGATGTAATCGCCGTACAGCTGCTTGGAGGCCCCCCGCGGCCTGGCCATGCCCTCGACGCGGATCGTGTGCGACCCCTCCCCCGTCACGCCCACGCCCATGGCGAGCAGGAACTCACAGAGCTCAACGACGTGCGGTTCGCACGCCGCGTGGCGGATCTCCGAGACGCCCGGCGCCGCGGCCGCGGCCAGCAGCGCAGTTTCAGTGCCTGTGACCGAGGCCTCATCGAGGTAGATCGACGCGGGCTTGAGGCCGTCGGCCGCTTCGAGGCAATGCCCGGCGCCCGGCATGCCGCGCGCGCCCATTGCGGTCAGCGCCTCGAGATGCGTCTTGATGCTGCGCCGGGCCGGAAAATCACCGCCTGGCGGCGCCACCACGGCACGTCCGCGGCGCGCCAGGAGCGGTCCGAGCAGGAGCACCGAGCCGCGGAGCCGGCCCACCAGGGCGCTGTCCGGTTCGTCCTTGGTCACATTGGCGCAGCGGATTCGCAGCGTGGTACTGCCGATGCCTTCGACTTCGGCACCGACATCGACCAGCAGCCGCGCCATCACCTCGACGTCGGCAATGCGAGGCATGTTGCTCAGCGTGCACCACTCGTCGGTCAGCAGGCATGCGGCAATCAGCGGCAGCGCCGCGTTCTTGTTGCCTTCGACCTCGACGCGTCCTTCGATGCGGCGGCCGCCTTCAATGGTTAGGGTGGACATGTTCAGGGATCAGGGACCGGGGATCAGGGTTTGGCGAAATCGCCCAACGAGATGATCTCATCTCGAAGGCTCACGCCGAATTGATCTTTCACCGCGGCCCGGCAACGCTCAACGAGGGCGTGGATGTCGGTGGCTCTGGCTGAGCCGTCGTTGACGATGAAGTTGGCGTGCGTCGGCGACACGCGCGCACCGCCGAGCGCCGCGCCTTTGAGCCCGGCGCGATCGACCAGCGCTCCGGCCGACGGCGGAATGCCGTCGGGAACGCGGTCGCGGATCGGGTCGGGGTTCATGAAAATGCAGCCGGCGCTGGGTGACTCCAGCGGCTGTGTGCGCTTCCGGAACGCGAGCGACTCGCGCGCCACGGCGCGAAGGGCCGCCGGATCGGCGCCCGACGCGACCCGGAGCGCCGCCCACACCACGACCTCGCGGGTGTGCTTGAGCCGGCTGTAGTCGTAGTCAAACTCCATGCGGTCGGCGGGCGCCTGCAGCAGTGTGCCGTCCGGCTTCACCAGCCGCACACTCTCCACGAGGTCGCCGATGTTGACCTTCTTCCAGTGCGCGTTTCCGTAAATAGCGCCGCCAACCGTGCCGGGAGTCCCGGCCCACGCCCCGAGCCCGGCCAATCCGCGGTTGATGGTCCATCGCACCAGCTGGTTGATCGTCACCGCGGCGTCGGCGCGCACCAGCCGCTCGCCCACCGGCGTGAGGGTGCCGCGGCGCGGTCGAATCACCAGTCCGCGAATGCCGGCATCCGCAATCAACACGTTCGAGCCGCCGCCAAGCATCGTCACGCGGACGCCGGCCGAATGTGCCAGCGTGATCGCCTGCACCAGCTCGTCGCCGCTCACGGTCTCGAGCAGCAGATCTGCGGGCCCGCCGACCTTGAAGGTGGTCAGCGGCCCCAGCGGCGCGTCGCGTATGACCCGACCCGCCCCGAACGCACGGTCAAGTACCTGCGCGAAGTCGATCACACCTGACCCTTCAGATCCGCGAAGCGCAGTAACTGGCGCTCCCGGGCAATCAACGCGGCAACCGCCTCCTGCGCCGTGCACAGGTGAAACTCAATGAAGTCCCCAGGCGCGAGCTGCCCGGCCAAAGGCAGGTCCGCGGAAATGACGTAACCGATCTTCGGATATCCGCCCGCGGTCTGCCGGTCGGCCATCAGCAGAATCGGCTCGCCCGCCGACGGCACCTGGATCGCGCCGAGGCCGAGAGGCTCCGAGATCAACTCGGTGGCGTTTGTTCTCGCCAGGGGCGGGCCCTGCAGCCGATACCCCATGCGGTTCGACTGTGGCGCGATGCGAAAGCTGACACCGCCAATCGTCTTCAACGCGTCGGCCTCGAACCAGTCGGCCTGTGGCCCGGGCATGACGCGCAGCAGCGCACGGTGTTTCGACGGCAGCGTCAGCCCCTGCGCCTTTCTCAGGGGGCGCATCGCGTGATCGGCACAAATCGGGATCACGTCGCCAGCGGCCAGCGCACGGCCTTGATGGCCGCCCATCCGGCTTACGAGATGCGTGGCACGGCTGCCCAGCACTGGCGCGGTCTGCACCCCGCCGGCCACGGCGAGATACGCCCTGGCGCCTTCCACCAGGCGTCCGAACTTCAGGCGCTGGCCTGTCAAGACGTGGAACGACGCGCCGACGCTCACCGGCCGATCGTCACACGACACCTCGAACTGCGCGCCGGCGATGGCCATCGTGGTGTTCGCATGGACGATGAGCTCGGGGCCAATCAGTGTGATCTCGATCGTGGCCGCATCCGGTTCGTTGCCGGCCAGCAGGTTGGCGAGGCGATGCGAAAAGGTGTCCATCGGACCCGCGACCGGAACCCCCGACGGCTGATGCCCGTACCGGCCGAGATCCTGGATCGAGGTCAGGAGTCCGGGCTTGACGATCTGCAGCGATCCGATCTGCATCAGCACTCCTTCGCGGGCACGAAGCGGACCAGGTCGCCGGCCGTCAGCAAACTGGGTGTCTCACGACGCGCGTCGAACATCACCGTGGTGGTGCGACCGATCAACTGCCAGCCGCCGGGACTGTCCACGGGGTACACGCCGGTCTGTTGCCCGGCGATGCCGACCGAGCCCGCCGGGACACGCTCCCGCGGTACTCGATGCCGCGGCGCCGCGATTGACTCATCGACGCGCCCCATGTAGGCAAACCCCGGCACGAACCCCAGCATGTAGACCCGATAGGCGCGCTGCGCGTGGCGCGCGATCACTTCGTCGACACTGATGCCGGCCAGCCGTGCCACGTTCTCGAGATCGGGCCCGTCGAGGCCGCCGTAGCACACCGGAATCTCGATCGGCGTTCTGTCGTCGATGGTGTCAAGCGAGGCCAGTGTCCCGAACTCCGTTTCGATCGCGCGCTCGAGGGCAGCGAGGTCCGTCTGTAGTGGATCGAAGTGAACGCCGACCGTCGAGTAGCCCGGCGCCACGTCCCGCACGCCGGCCGCGCCGCGGCCGCGGATTCTCGCCGCGAGCTGAATGGCGCGCTCGTTGATCACGGGATCGATCACCGCATCGAGCTCGACCAGCAGCATGGAATCGCCGCAGTGCCGGATCCTCATCAGGCGAGCCTCCGCTCACGCTCCGCATATCTCATTAACCCTTCACCCCAGAGCCGCCAGCAACTTCTTATGGATGCCGCCGAACCCGCCGTTCGACATGATGACGATCACATCTCCTGCGCGCGCTTCCGTAGACACCGCCTTCACGATGGTGTCGACGTCCGGCAGATGGCGCGCGTGGACGCGCTGATCGGTTAGATCGTCCACGAGTGTCTGCTCCGAGAGGCGCTCTGCAGGCGGCAGGCTCGATCGGAAGATCGATGCGATGACGACTTCATCCGCACCCGACAACGCACGGGCGAAGTCCGCCTGAAACACGCTGCGGCACGACGAGGCTGAGCGCGGCTCGAAGATTGCCCAGATGCGCGTGCCAGGCGATGCACGCCTGACCGCTTTCAGTGTCTCGTCGACAGCTGTCGGATGGTGCGCGAAATCGTCATAGACGGTGATTCCCCTGCTCGTGCCGACCACTTCCAGCCTGCGCTTCACGCCCTTGAAGTCCGCAAGCCCCGACCGCAGCCGCTCGACGTCCAGTCCGATATCCACGCCGACGGCAACCGCCGCCAGGGCGTTGCGGACGTTGTGATCGCCCAGCAGCGGCATCGAGAATTCGCCCAGGTCCTGTGTGCCGCGCAGCACGCGGAAGCAGGTGCCATCGTCGGTGCGCACATCGGTTGCCCGCCAGTCGGCTTCAGGAGAGAGGCCGAAGGTGTGAACGCGGCTGCGCGCCGCCTGCCGGAGGCCGGCGGCATCCGGACTGTCAATACCGAGCAGCGTCAATCCTTTACTCGGGACCAGGTTGACCAGCCGTCGAAATGCCAACCGCACTTCATCGATGTCGGCATAGATATCGGCGTGGTCAAACTCGATGTTGTTGATGACGGCGATGTCGGGCAGGTACTTCAGGAATTTCGCCGTCTTGTCGAAGTAGGCGCTGTCGTACTCATCACCCTCGATGACGAACGCCCTGCCCTTGCCGATGCGATAGCTCGCCCCTTCAGCGCCGAAGTTCCTCGCAATGCCGCCAACCAGCACCGTTGGATCGGCACCAGCGGCAGTCAGCAACCAGCCTGTCAGTGATGTCGTGGTGGTCTTGCCGTGCGTGCCGGCGATGACGATCGAGTGTGCGTTCCACAGCCACTGGTCGCGGATGGTCTCCGCCATCGACGCATAGCGCAGGTCGCGGTCGAGCACCGCTTCAAGTTCCGGATTGCCGCGCGAGATTGCGTTACCAACCACGACCAGATCCGGCTGGGGCTCGAGGTGCTCCGGACGATATCCCTCCCGCACGTGAATGCGCTCGGCGGCCAGGAAATCGCTCATCGGCGGATAGACGTGTTGGTCCGATCCGCTGACGTCATGCCCTTTCTGCTTCAACATCGCCGCCAGCGTGGCCATGGCCGTGCCCGCGACCCCGATTAAATGAATACGAGACACTCTGAAAGGAGCATTGTACTGTGGCGCTCGCGATCGCTGCCGTATAGACAGAGCCACGGTTTCGACAGGTCGCGAGCTGTCGCCAGGCAGGTCCGTCGCGAGTGTCTCGTCACGACGGCAGGTTCACCCTCCGCAGCAGGTTCGGTCAGAGAGGCGAACGGTCGCGGAACCGCTGATTCGCACGGATGAAGCCAACCAACCAGGCGAGCGCGGCGCCAAGGCCTGACTCGTACGGCGACTTGAAGTCGCCAAAATGTTGGACACACGCCCGGGCGTCGTCCAGGTACCCTCGAACCGCGAGATGCAGCCCCAGCGACGCCCGTCCCATGCGGAACCCGGCATCGAGTTCGCAGGCGCGCTCGAGAGCGGCACGCGCCTCGTCATCCCGCCCCTGGGCCGCATGCCATTTGTTATTGTCATCGCCATGCTCGATTTAGTGATCGTCCGCAATCTCGACGTCCTCAGGGCCCGCCGAAGTCCAACGAAAACAGATGCGCCACTGGTCGTTGATCCGTAAGATCTGCCAATGCTGGACCGTCGCGCACTGCTCGCTTTTTTCGCTACCACCGGCCTCGGCTCAACCCTGTTGCCCGGCGTCTTGTGGGCACAGATGCAGCCCGGCACTAAGCAGGTCACGCTGGAAATGGTCCGCGAATCCGCCCGGTTGGCCGGGCTCGAATGGACGGACGAGGAGTGCCAGGACCTGGTGGATTCGCTGTCGAGTCTCGCGCGCGGCGCGGAAGGCATCGACAAGCCGAACCTGACCAACGCCTCGCCGCTGCCACTCCATTTCGATCCCCACCCACCGGGCACCGCGCCTCGATCGCTGCCGGCGGCGGGTTTCCGTCCCTCGCCGGCGCCGCGCATCCAGCGCCCGCAGAACCTTGAAGCCGCTGCCTTCTGGCCGCTGACGCACCTGGCCCGGCTGCTCCAGTCTCGACAAGTCACCGCCGTCGAGTTGACGACGATGTATCTCGCGAGGCTGAAACGTTACAACAGCCAACTGAACTGCGTCGTCCAGGTGACCGAGGAGAGGGCGCTGGCCGAAGCCGCAGCGGCCGACACCGCGATCGCGGCAGGCAAGTATCGCGGCGTGCTGCACGGCATTCCCTATGGCGTCAAAGACATCGTCGCCGCCAGCGGCTACCCCACGCGCTGGGGCGCGCCGCCACTGGAGCGGCAGACGTTCGACCACGATGCCACCGTCATAGCGCGACTGCACCAGGCCGGGGCCGTGCTGGTGGCGAAACTCACGACGGGTGAGTTGGCGTTTGGCGATCAGTGGGCCGGCGGGCGCACCAACAACCCGTGGAATCCGTCGGAGGGATCGAGCGGGTCGTCCGCGGGATCGGGTGCGGCCACCGCGGCCGGCCTGGTGGCGTTCGCCATCGGCACCGACACCGGCGGCTCCATTCTCTCCCCCGCTGTCCGCTGTGGCATTGTCGGCCTTCGGCCCACCTTTGGCCGCGTCAGCCGCTACGGCGTGATGGCAGCCGGCACCACGCTCGACAAGATTGGTCCAATGTGCCGGCACGCGGAAGACTGCGCCATCGTGTTGCGCGCCATTGCGGGCGCCGATCACCGCGATCTGGCGGTGCGGGATGCGCCGGTCACGTGGGACGCGACTCGCGGACGCCATCCCAAGCGCATCGGCTACGTGCCGGCGATGCTTGAAGCAGAGACGGATGCCGACCAGCGCGCCAACAACGGCCGAGCGCTCACCATGCTCGAGCAACTGGGGTGCACCGTGCAGCCATTGACCTTCCCCAGCGGCGACCTCAGCTACTTCATTGAGTACGTGGAACGTGCGGCCGCGTTCGATAGCCTGACTCGCTCGGGACAGCACAAGGGCCTGCGGCCTCGCACCAGCCGATACCTGCGCGCGTGCCAGTTGGTGACGGCGGTCGATTACCTGCAGGCCAATCGGCGGCGCGCCGCAATCATGCAGGAGGTCGGGCGCGCCATGGATGCGGTTGACGCCGTGATGTTTACGTCGCTGACGCTTGACTCGCGTACCAGTCTGAATCCGGTGATGAGCCTGACCGGACATCCCTCGATCGCCGTGCCCAACGGCATCAAGTCGAACGGATCGCCGGCCGGCGTGATGTTCTCCGGCCACTTGTATCGGGAGGGCGACTTGATCGCCCTGGCGAAGGCGTGGCAAGAGCGCTCGGCGGCCGGGGTCCAGCACCCGCCGCTATTCGCGGTCAAGGGGTAAGCGACAGAGACACGAGGCGAAAGGCTTGTTGGCTACTCGACGGCCGGCTCGAGAATGCGCACGGTCGGAACAGGGCTGGAGACGACTTCGACCTCAACGCCGAACGGCAAGGTCCACGTCGCGCCGCTGGTATGGCCCGACGGGAAGTTGAACAACACCGGACCGCCGAAGTCCATCGTAAAGTCTCGCAGCACATCCCTGATCTGAGGATCTCCCGAGGGTTCCGTGCAGCCCGGGAACTCGCCAAAGATCAACGCAGCCGCCTGTGCAAACATCCCGCCCTGCGCGAGCTGGTTCAACATGCGGTGGATACGATAGGGACGCTCCCCGATGTCTTCGATGAAGAACACGCTGCCGGCCGGCGGATCACACGCCCACGGCGTTCCCAACGATACGGACAGCTGCGTGAGCGTGCCGCCGAGCAACACGCCGCGCGCGATACCGGGATGAAGCACCTCGAGCTGCATTGGCGTGAAGTCGCCGGCCGGCTCGGCCTGCATCATGACCTTGCGGAACGACACCTCGTCGTAGGCCAATGGCCCCTTCGACAGCCGTCGATCGACCATCGGCCCATGAATGGCGACGAGGCCGTTTCGAAGATACAGATTCAACAGCGCGGTGAGATCGCTGTAGCCGACCAAGGCTTTGCGGTTCTCGATAAGAATCCCGGGCTCCAAGAACGGCAGCAGCTGCGCGCTCCCGTAGCCTCCGCGCATGGCCATCAGCGCCGCAATCGACGGGTCTTGCCAGGCTCTATGAATGGCGCGTACCCGCGTCTCGACTGAACCGGCGACGAACCGTTCCTTCTCGAAAATCGAGTCGTCGTAGATGGCCTCGAATCCGAGGCGCGACAACTCGGCGACACCGGCCGCCACCTCATCGTGCGGGAAGGAGCTCGCCGGCGCCACCAGGGCAATGCGATCGCCGGACCGCAGGCGACGAAGTCTCTTCACAAATACGCCGCCATCTCGGCGGCAACCAGCTGATGCTCTTCCTTGCCGAGCACGCCCTTCATCGCCTTGATGCGCGCAGACGGCCCAGGGCGTTCGCCGAGCAGGAAGCGCTGCTTGGCGCGTTTCAGCCGGGCGAATGCGTCATCGTGGCGCTTCGCCGGAATGACACCCGACTCGACGGCGCGCACCAACGCTTCAAGCGTCCGCGCCTGGAGATCCGGATCGCCGCTGCAAATCAGCAGGCCATCACATCCCGCCTTGATGGCTTCGACAGCGCTCTCGGGCACCGGGTACTGCGCGCTGACGGCCTTCATCTCGAGATCGTCGCTCAGGATCACGCCGTCGTATTTCAGCTCCTCGCGCAGGAGTGTCTGGACGATTGCCGGCGACAAGGTGGCCGGCCGCGTCTCGTCGAGCGACGGCACCAGCACGTGCGCCGTCATGATGAACGCCACCTCCTCCCCGACCGCGGCGCGGAACGGCTCGAACTCGATCGCCCGCAGCCGGTCAGGCGCGTGCTCGACCAGCGGCAACTCGAAGTGAGAATCGGTGCTCGTGTCACCGTGACCGGGAAAATGCTTGCCGCACGCGGCCAATCCGGCGTCCTGCAAAGCGCGGATGATCACGCGCCCCAGCCTGGCGACATCCTCTGCCCGCTCAGCAAGGGCCCGGTCGCCAATGACGGGATTCTTTGGGTTGCTGTGGATGTCGAGCACTGGCGCGTAGTCGAGGGTGATGCCGACAGCCAGCAGTTCATGCGCGAGCGCCTTTGCGAATCGCTCGGCGAGGGCCTCTGCTTGCTTCCCAGCCCGTCCCAAGGTCGCCATTGGCGGCCACTTCGTGAACGGCTCCTTCAAGCGCGCCACCCGCCCGCCTTCCTGGTCGACGCTGACCCAGGCGGGCTGGGTGCGGCCGAGCGTCTCACTCTCGGCTGCCAGCTCGGCCACCTGCTCGGGGGCCTCGATGTTACGGCTGAACAGAATCACGCCGCCGAGGTCGAATTCACGTGCCAGCGATCGCAACTCGACCGGAATGCTGGTGCCCGGCATGCTGCCAATCAGGTACTGTCCAATGTCGCGTCGCGTCGCCAAAGGCATCGGTGTTCGAGAATTATAATTGCGTCGTGCGAATCTCGGCGTCAGCGCCCACGCGAATCGACCTGGCCGGCGGCACCATCGACATCTGGCCCCTCTATCTCTTTCACGCCGGCGCACAGACGCTCAACGCCGCCATCAGCCTGCGGGCGCGCGCCTGGATTGAGGGGCGACCCGACGACGGCATCGAGCTTGCCGCCGAAGACATCGGCAAGCAGGCACGGCTGTCGTTCGATCAGCTGCCGCATGACAACACGCTGCCGCTGCTGGCCAAGCTCGCGCACCGCTTCGGCGTGAGCGGCATTCGGTTGACGACCAAGGCCGAATCGCCCGCCGGGGCCGGCATTGCCGGCTCCTCGGCGCTGAACGTGGCGGTGTGCGGCGCGCTGGCGGCCTATACCAACCAGGACATCGAGGGCGAAGCGCTGCTCGACATCGCCAAGGACGTCGAGGCCCAGGTCATCGGGGTGCCAACCGGGCTCCAGGACTACCGCCCCGCGCTGTACGGCGGGATTGCCGCCGTCGAACTCGAGGCCGGCCAGCCACGCCGGGTGGCGCTCGATGTCGACGCCCGGGAGCTTGAGCGCCGCATCGTGCTCTGCTACACCGGCGAGCCGCGCAACTCCGGGACCAACAACTGGGAGATCACCAAGCGCCACATCGACGGCGACCAGCACATCTTCGACTGCTTCGAACGGATTCGCGACATCGCCGCGGCCATGCGTGACGCGCTGACACGCGGCGACTGGGACGCCACAGGGAAGGCGCTCACGACCGAGTGGGAGAACCGGAAGCGCCTGGCGCCGGGCGTGACCACGCCCGCCATCGAGACGCTAATCGCCCGCGCCACGGCTGCAGGCGCGACCGCCGCGAAGGTGTGCGGCGCGGGCGGCGGCGGATGCCTGTTCGTGCTCGCACCGCCGAAGCATGTCCCCGCGGTGCGCGACACGCTCGCCGACGGTGGCGCGCGCATCCTCGACTTCCACATTGAGACCACCGGGCTCGACGTGACCCGGGGATGACCGCCAATCTGCCGTCGCCGCTCGACAACACGTCGGTGGCGCAAACGCTGTTCGAGATCGCCGATCTGCTCGAGCTGAAGGGCGACAAGCCTTTCAAGATCCGCGCGTATCGCAACGCCGCCGAGGCCGTCTCGTCACTGGACGAAGCCGGGCTTCGTGGCTGGAGCGGCATCGGCAGAGACCTCGCCGAATGGATCCGCGAGATCACGCTGACCGGCGACTGCGCGATTCACCGGGAGCTGCTGACCGAGTTCCCGGCAACCCTGCTCGACGTGATGCGGCTGCAAGGCGTCGGCCCGAAGACGGTCGCCGTGCTGTTTTGGGAATTGGGCGTGACGAGCCTGGAGGATCTCGCGACCGCAGCGAGAGCGGGACGCCTCGGCGGCATCACAGGCATGGGCGGCAGGAAGGCACAGCTGATCCTGCAGGCGATCGAGGAACGCCAGCGATTCGCCGGCCGGCACTTGCTGTCCCGCGCCACCGAGATCGCTGACGCCATCGTTTCCCACCTGAAGGAACACGTGCCGAACGCGGATATCTCGACCGTCGGGAGTGTTCGCCGTGGCTCGGACACAAGCGGCGACCTCGACCTCCTCGCCACAGAAAGCGCAGACAGTCCCAGGGCCACACAGTACTTCACCGGCTCCAAGGCGCATAACATCGCGCTTCGCGACCGCGCGCTCGAGCGTGGGTGGAAGCTCAACGAGTACGGGCTGTTCGACGCCGACGAGAAGTCAATCGCCGGCACGACCGAAGAGTCGATCTACCAGGCCCTCGGTCTTGCCCACATCGAGCCGGCGATGCGTGAGCATCGCGGCGAGGTTGATGCCGCAGCCGACAAGACGCTGCCTCGCCTGATCATGCGCGCGGACCTCAGGGGCGACCTGCACATGCACACCACGTCGTCTGACGGCCGTGAGAGCCTCGAGGCATGAAGACGGGCCCGGCGCGGCTGGCTCACCAAAGACGATGTGCTGAACACGCTGCCGCTCAAGGGATTCAGACAGCCGCTCCGAAGAAACCGTCAGCCCCTAAGCCCCTCAGCCCTTAAGCCCCTATACTTTCCATTTATGGACGCCGCCGCCGCGATCAAGAAGCTCTACTACGCCGCCACCAAGGCGACGATTCAGAAGGACCTGGAGCGCGCGCTCGACCTGCTCAAGACGATCCCTGAGGAACATGAACGCGACCGGGTTGCGGTCTACATCCACGGCTTGACCGAAATGCGCGCCGAATGGCGGGTCTTGAAACCCGCGCCTTCGGCTAGCGGACCCCGACCACCCGCTTCCGGGCGGCGATCCGAAGCGCGTCCGGCACGTTCCGGTCCGTCGAAACCTTCTTCACGTCGGACTCGTTGAGCCGCGCCAGCATGTTCATGCTGAGCGCCAGCGGCGTCTTGGCGTTCTTGACCAGCGCCAGCAGCGTCGCGTAGTTCTTCGTCCAGGCGCGAGTGGTCGCAATCGTCCGCAGAATCTCCTCCGACACGTTGCCCATTTTCGCGTACGCCTCGACCTCGGCGTCATTGACCTTGGGGCAGCTCAGTACCGCCGCCGCGACCATGCGGTTGGGATCGCGAATCAAAATCGCCCGCATTTCGCGCGTCCCTTTGGTGGCGCATCTCACCTTTTCAGGCACCGTCATGTCAATCAGCCGCTGCTGGAAGGTGAGCGGCTTCTCTGCCGTCGCAGTGCCCTCCAGCTCGACTCCGCTCTCGTCGGTATCGAGCAGCGGGTCGTCGGAATCCGGCGCGGGAGCCGCTCCAGCCGGAACGCCGCGGCGGTAGAAAAACTCGCGAATGTCGGTCGGCACATCCGAGCGTGCGATGACACTGGCCAGCACAGCGTCGGGCAGCAGCTTCAGCGTGCCTTCCGTGGTCTCGCGAATCAGGGGATCGGTGTCGGAGGTCAGGACCACGAGGATGCCCAACTGCTCCAGCGCGCGCGGCGCCAGCGCCCCCTGCGCAGCCATCAGGCGAACGTCGCGCGCCACTTCACCGCGCCGGAAGAAGTCCAACATCGGTGTCGCGTAGCCGGATGCCATTAGTAGCGGACGAGGAAGTCCTGATCATCGTCGCGGCCGATGCGGGCGGACAGGACGTCACCGGGCGCGCCGAAATAGAGGGTGCCGGCCAAGAGCGGCAGCACCGCGCCGGCGAGCGTCAACATGCGGTTGACCCCGGTCGCGGCCTGCGGCTCGGCCCTCACCACCACCGGCGCCGCAGGCAGGACGTCCGGCGTCAGCGATGAACACACCCTGAGCAGTTGCTCCGGATCCAATTCAACTCCGCGCGAGACCGCGCGCACGATCGAGCGGCGATACAGGTCCTCCGGCAATTCGGACAAATTGCCGTGCTCGAGCGATTCGAGCGCGCGGACGGATAGCTTGGTAGCGTCAGCCACCTGTCGCAGCGACAGCCCCCTACTTTCGCGAGCATCGCGCAGACGCGTTGCCGGATCGAGCGTACGGCGGTGAGCCACAGTCACGGACGTTCTTGCGTTGGTTGTTTCACAGAATTGTCTTATCGTGCAGCGACAGAGCGACAATCTTAGGTGTGCGGAGACGCCGATTCAAGCGCGAATCGAAGGTCGGTGACACGTTTCTGAACAAACGCTGGAAGCGGCTCACCCGCTGCCGGTATGAATGCGCCGACGGCCGCCAGACCGACGGCGCCGGCAGACGTCAGCAGCGGAACCGATGGGATGCCCAGTCCACCAATGCCAAGCACCGGCACGCCTTCCGCGGCGCGCACGATCGCTTGCAACCCGTTCTCTCCCAGGTGCTCGACGCCTGTCTTGGATGCGGTAGGCAGAACCGTCCCGGCAATCAAGTAGTCGGCCATTCTCCTTGCGGCCGCCGCGTCGGCCGAGTGTACCGAGCATCCGATGAGGAATCCCTGCGGGACCATCTGCCGAACCGGCTGCGCCGGAAAGCCAGACTCCTTGAGGTGAACGCCCGAAGCGTGAGCCGCCAGCGCAACGTCGAGTCGGTCGTTAACCAGAACCTTCGAGCCGGTGCCAGCGGCCACGTTGACCAGGGATCGGACAAGCGCCATAAGGTCAGCAGTTTTCAAGTCGGGCTCGCGCACCTGGACCATGTCCACACCTGCATCGCACGCGGCCTCGACCTGTTGGACAAGCGCCCTATCCCACTCCCAGGGCGGCAGGCCGATCGCCGTAGCAAGCCGCCGGCGATCGGTAACCAGGCAGATCATTGGGGAGGGTCGCAGGGCCGGTTCCCCCGGCCGATGAACGCGTCGCCAAGCTCGCCCAGTGCGGCCCAGACGTTCAGCAATCCGAGCCCGGTAACGGCACCCCGCATGTAGTTGCTGGTAAACACCGGGGCCAGCAACGACGAGCCTTCAAAGAAGTAGTTGCGATCCCAGAACGCGGACCACGGAATCAGCACCAGGAGCAGGCCTGACTCGAACAGCAGGGCGATAAAAAGGAGCTTCCTGAACAGAGCTCAGCCTCGCGCCAGCGCTTTGGAGAGCCGCTCGATTTGTCCCGCGACGTCAAGATAGCCGCCCGATTCCGATTCCAGCTCCACGAACACCGCCAATGCCCTGCAATCCTCGCCCACCATGCCCATCTCGTGGTGGGTCAGGGCGAGGCGGTATTGTTCGGCCGCGGCCTCCTCGGATGAGGCGCGGCTGGATTTGTCGCCGATTCCTCTGAAGACCTGGTCGAGCGACCGCGGGGGCGGCGGTGTCGGCGGCAATGCCGTGTCCGCCGACGCAGCAGCAGGTGCGGGTTCAGCCAGCAAGTCCGTCAGGTCGATTTCATGCCCGCCGGCGCCACCGGCGGCCAGATGATCGGCGATCCGGGTGTACTGCTCGAGGCCCCTCTCGAGCCTGTTCGAGCGCACGCACAGGTCGCCGAGCGTGCTGGCGCTGTTCCAATCGGGCGGCTGCGCTTCGGCGATCTTCGCATACTCGGCGATGGCCGCATCGACCTTGCCGAGTGTGAGGGTGTTTTCCGCCGCCTTTAGCGCGGCTTCACGATCGAACGGCGACACAGTAACTGCTCTTTAGTCAATGGTATCAAACAGGGTCGCCGGTCGGAACGTGCGCCGGTGCTGTGGCGAATAGCCAAACCGTGCGACTGCCGAAAGGTGCTCCGCCGTTGCGTACCCCTTATGTCGGTCGAACCCGTACCGGGGGTCAGCCTCGTGCAACACCTGCATCAATCGATCCCGCGTCACTTTCGCCACGATCGAGGCCGCCGCAATGGCAGAGGCGCGGCGATCGCCGCCAATCACTCCACGCTGCGCCATCGGCAATGACGGAATTCGGAACGCATCTACCAAAACGGCATCCGGCAGCGGCGCCAGCGACAGCACCGCGCGGTGCATGGCCTGCAAGGTCGCCTGGTGAATGTTGATGCGATCGATTTCGTCGGTCTCGATGGACACAACCGCCCACGAGACACATTTAAGGCAGATCTCGTCGTAGAGGCGCTCGCGTTGCGCGAGCGTGCAGGCTTTCGAATCGGCGAGGCCCTTGATACGCCGCTCGGGATGCAGGATGACGGCACCGGCCATCACCGGGCCGGCCAGGCAGCCGCGGCCGACTTCGTCAACCCCTGCAACCGCCACGAAGCCGTAGCGGTGCAGGCTGTTTTCGATGTTCCGTCGTGCTGAGACCTTTGGCACTGAGGCATCCGCCTGCGCCCGCTCCGCGAGCGACGGCGGGACCTAGTTGGTCTTCTTGACTTCCTTCATGCGGGCGGCCTTGCCTTTCAGGTCGCGCAGGAAGTACAGCTTCGCGCGCCGCACCTTGGCCGAGCGCACGATCTCCACCTTCGAGATGGTCGGCGAGTGCAGCGGGAAGATGCGCTCAACCCCCTGGCTGAACGACACCTTGCGCACGGTGAAGGTCGCGCGGTTGCCGCCACGGCGAAGGCCAATCACCACACCCTCGAAGATCTGGATGCGTTCCTTGTCACCTTCCTTGACGCGCACGTGCACCTTCACCGTGTCGCCCGCCTTCATGCGGGGCCGCTTGGTCAGTTGCGCCTTCTCTACCAACTCCATCGCAGTCATGACGTACTCCTATTGGCCTATTCGCCGATCGGCCTATCGGCCCGTTCCAACCACTCTCGCTCGTCAGCGTCGAGCGTGGCCGTGGGCAGCAGATCCGGCCGCCGCTCTACCGTTCGCTGCAGCGCCGCCTCGCGGCGCCAGCGACGAATCTCGGCGTGGTGTCCCGACATCAGCACCTCGGGAACACGCCGCCCCTCGTATTCCGCCGGTCTCGTGTAGTGCGGGTAATCCAACAACCCGCGCGTAAACGAATCTCCTTCCACCGATTGATCGTCGCCCACGACGCCCGGCACCAGCCGCCCCACCGCGTCGATGACTGCCAGGGCCGGCACCTCGCCGCCGGACAGCACGTAGTCGCCGATCGAAATCTCCTCGGTCACCAGCGCTTCACGCACCCGCTCGTCAATCCCTTCATATCGGCCGCACAGCAGCACGAGATGACGGTTGCCCGACAGCCGCCGCGCCCCGTCCTGCGTCAATCGGTCGCCGGCCGGCGACAGCAGCGCCACCACCTCCGGCTCGCCGCGCGAGGCGCGAATCGCGCGCATCGCCGCGAAGAACGGCTCGGGCTTCATCACCATGCCCGGTCCGCCGCCGAACGGCACGTCGTCCACGACGCGATGCCGGTCCGTCGTGAAGTCGCGCAAGTCGTGGACGACGATGTCCAGCCGCCCCGCGATCCTCGCGCGCCCGACCACGCCCTCGGCGAGACCCGCTTCGATCATGTGCGGAAAGATCGTGACGACGTCGATCTTCACCGCCATTGCCCGTTCACATCCAGCAAGCCCTCTGGTGGCCTGACCGTGATGCGTTTCGCCTCGATATCCACCGTGCAGATCTCATCAGCAAACGGAATCAGCACTTCGCCACGACTGCTCCGCACCACGAACCGCGTGGCCGCGCCATCGCCCTCCACCGCCGTGACTGTGCCGATCGCATCCCCACCGCCCGTCACGACGTCGCAGCCGATCAGGTCGCGGTGGTAGTACTCACCATCCCCGAGGACGTTGTCCTCGAGATCACGTTCACAAACTCGCAACTCCAATCCCGCCAGCAGCTCCGCGTCGTTCATCGACGCAATGCCCCTGAACAGGATCACCGGCCGTCCCTGGTGCATCCGCATCGTGGCGACCTCCAGGGTCGCCGGGCTGCCGTCTCTGCGGCGCGTCATCAACTGCACGCCGCGGTGGAAACGGTTCTCCGGGAAATCGGTCTCGGGATTGACGACCACTTCTCCCTTGTTGCCGTGCGTCCGGGCCACGACGCCTACCAGCACTGCGTCGTCCCAGCTGTCCATCGCGCTACCGTCCGCCGGACGTGTCGCGAATGTCGAGGCTGACGCGGCGATCGTCGTCCACCGCGCTCGACAGCAGCGTCCGTAACGCCGCCGCCGTGCGGCCCTGCCGGCCGATGACGCGGCCGAGATCCGAGGCCGCAACCTGCAGCTCGAACACCGTGCCGCCGCGACGCTCCGACTCGCGAACGCTGACCGAATCGGGATGATCCGCCAGCGCCTTCGCAACCGTCTCGATGAGTCCCTTCAGATCCGCTGCCACAACGTCTCCTAACGAGCCTATGCCTGCGGCGCGGTCGGCTCAGCCGTCACGGGCGCGTCGACACTGGCGCGATCCTTCGTGAGGTGACCCTTCAGCAGCGTGCGCACCGAATCCGACGGGCGCGCGCCGTTCTTGATCCAGTGGGCCATGCGCTCCTTGTTGATTTCAACGACCGCCGGCTTGGTGCGGGGATTGTAGAAGCCGAGCACTTCGATGAACTCGCCTTCCTTCTTGGATCTGGCTTCGGAGATGACGACGCGGAAGAACGGACGCTTCTTGGAACCGGTCCGTCGCATGCGAATGACGAGCATCTGACTGTCCTTTGCGGCGCTACGAGGCCGCGCTTAAGGGTGACAACGACGACGCAGTTGGCAATTCCCAATTCCCCAGTTGGCAATCACATGCCAACCGGCGAACTGCCAACCGCCAACTAACGTTTACTTAAACGATCCAAACACCGACTTCTTCTTTTTCTTCGGCGGCGCAGCAACCTGTTCGCCCGTCATCTGCCCCACCATCTTCAACATCCGCTGCATCTCGACGAACTGCTTCAGCAACCGGTTGACGTCCTCCACCGTGGTGCCGCTGCCTCTTGCGATGCGCTTGCGCCGGCTGCCATCCAGGATGTCGGCATGGTTTCGCTCGTCGGGCGTCATCGAATTGATGATCGCCTCGATCCGTCCCAGCTGCTGCTCGTCGGGCTTCTGGCCCGCGAGCTCTTGCATGCCGCCCATACCCGGCAGCATGCCCAGGATCTTGTCCAGCGGGCCCATGCGCTTGAGCATCCGCAGCTGATTGCGAAAATCTTCCAGCGTGAACCCGCCCTTGCGGATCTTCGCTTCTAACTTCTCGGCCTGACCCTGATCGATGACCTCTTCGGCCTTTTCGATCAGCGTCAGCACGTCGCCCATGCCCAGCATGCGCGACACGAACCGGTCGGCGTGGAACGGCTCGAGGTCCTCGAGCTTTTCGCCGCTGCCGACGAAGGCAATCGGCACGCCGACCACCGATACCGCCGACAGCGCCGCGCCCCCGCGCGCATCGCCGTCGATCTTCGTCAGGACCACGCCGGTGACGCCGATCTGCGCGTTGAACTCACCCGCGCTCTTGATCGCGTCCTGCCCCGTCATCGCGTCGGCGACGTAGAGCAGATCGGATGGCCCCGCAATCTCCTTGATCGCGACCAGCTCCTTCATCAGCTCGTCGTCGATATGCAGGCGGCCCGCCGTGTCGACAATCACGACGTCGTTGCCGACGGCCCGGGCCTCGGCGAGCGCGCCCTTGGCGCGCGCCACCGGATCCATCGGGCCGGCCGGGTCGTGCACGCGCACGCCCGCCTGCTGCGCCACAATCGCCAGCTGCTGGATGGCCGCCGGGCGCCGCACGTCGGTCGAAACGACGATCGGGTGCCGCCCCTGCTTCTGCAGCCACTTCGCGAGCTTGCCGGTCGTGGTGGTCTTGCCCGACCCCTGCAGGCCGAGCATCAGGATCACCCGCGGCCGCGCCGAGGTCTCCCGGAGCCCGCCCTTGGCATCCCCGAACAGCGCGAGCAGCTCATCACGAACGATCTTGATGACCTGCTGCGACGGGTTGAGGCCCTTCTGGACCTCCGCCTCCATCGCGCGATCGCGCACGCGATCGATGAATGCCTTGACGACCTTGAAATTGACGTCCGCTTCGAGCAGCGCCAGGCGAATCTCGCCCAGCACCCGTTCTACAGTCGACTCGGTGAGACGTGTCTCTCCCTTGAGGGACTGGAACACGTCCTGAAGTCGATTGCTGAGCGCGTCAAACATCGAGGGGCGTCACACGGAGAGCCACGAGCCGCTTCCGCGCAAACCCTTATCTTACACTGATTTGAGGCGATGTCCGAGCTTTTCCTTCTTCACTTTGAGGTACTTGCGGGTGGTCGCCGATGCCGGGATTTCGAGGGGCAGCGTTTCTGATACCGACAAACCGTATCCCTGTAACCCTACGAATTTACGTGGGTTATTCGTCAGCAGGCGCATGGACCGGATCCCCAGGCTTCGCAGGATCTGCGCGCCGATTCCATAGTCCCGCTGGTCGGCTTTGAATCCGAGGCGCTCATTGGCTTCCACGGTATCGAAACCCTGGTCCTGCAGCGCATAGGCCCGAAGCTTGTTGGCCAGGCCAATGCCCCGCCCCTCCTGGTTCAGATAGAGCAGAACTCCACGGCCCGCCCGTGCAATTTGCTGCAGTGCAGCCTCGAGCTGCGAACCGCAATCGCAACGCGCCGAGTGGAACACATCGCCGGTCAGGCACTTCGAGTGGACGCGGACCAGAACGTCATCGCCCTTGCCGATGTCGCCGCACACCAGCGCGAGGTGCGTTTCCTGGTCGATCAGGCTTTCGAAGCCGTGAATGCGGAAGGCGCCGACCTCGGTCGGCAGATCCGCTTCGGCCACCTTCGTGACGAGGCCTTCGGTCCTCATCCGGTAGCGAATGAGATCCGCGATGGTGATCATCAGCAGCTTGTGCTTGCGGGCGAACTTTGTCAGCGCCGGCACCCGCGCCATCGTGCCGTCGTCGTTCATGATTTCGCAAATCACACCGGCGGGCGCCAGGCCGGCACGGCGCGACAGATCGACCGCCGCCTCCGTCTGCCCGGCGCGAACCAGCACCCCGCCGTCACGGGCGCGCAGCGGAAGAATGTGGCCGGGCCGCGCCAGGTCAGATGGCTTGGTCTTCGGATGAATCGCAGCCCTGATCGTCGCCGCCCGATCCGCGGCCGAAATGCCGGTGGTGGTGCCACGCTTCGCCTCGATCGCCACGCAAAAGGCCGTCTCAAAGCGCGTGGAGTTCTTCTCGACCATCAGCGGAATCTCGAGATGGTCGAGCCGCTCACCGGTCATCGGCATGCAGATCAGTCCGCGGCCGTACTTCGCCATGAAGTTGATCGCCTCGGGCGTCACCTTCTCGGCCGCCATGGTCAGGTCGCCTTCGTTCTCCCGATCCTCGTCATCGACGACGATGACCATCTCGCCGCGGCGAATCGCCGCGACGGCGTCCTCGACGGCGGCAAACGGGCCGGCGGCCCTGGCAATCCTGATCTGCGTCTTCTGGGGCTTCTGCGGCCCCGGCGTCTTCTTCTGTGCCATCGGTGGCTACTGCCTTCTGAGTTCCATCGCGCGGACCACGTACTTCCCGATCATGTCGCATTCCAGGTTGACTTTGTCGCCGATACGCAGGTTCTTCAACGTGGTATGACCCAGTGTATGCGGAATGATCATCACGTCGAACTGCCGCTCGCCAAGGCCGGCTACCGTCAGGCTGATGCCATCCACCGCGATCGAGCCCTTACGAATGAAATAGGGCGCCAGCGCGGGCGGAAACCCGATCGTCAGCCAGCGCGACTCGCCTTCCTGCCTGATCTCCTTGATGAGGCCGAGACCATCGACGTGTCCCGTCACGAAGTGACCGTCGAGTCGGCCATCGCTGCGCATGGGCCGCTCCAGGTTGACCACCTGTCCGCGCTGCGAGGCGCCGAACGTCGTGACGCGCGCGGTCTCGGGACCGACATCCGCCAGGACGTCTTCACCGTCGATCAGGACCACCGTCAGGCAGACGCCATTCACGGCCAGGCTGTCACCGATCTTCACGGTGCCGGCCAGCGGCGTGTGAATGCGCACACGATAGCCGCCGCCGGTGCCTTTCACCTCGGCCAGTGTGCCGGTTGCCTCAACGATGCCCGTGAACATCCGCCTCCATCCACGTGTCCGGCCCGAGCTGCTCCACCGTTACCGGACTCAGCGCCGACGCCGGCACGTCGACCCCATCGAACACTCTGAGGCCGCTTTCACCCAGTTCCACCGGCGCGACGATCACGTGGACGCGGTCTATGACACCGGCCCGCCAGGCTGCGGCGTGCATCACGGCGCCCCCCTCCAGCAGCAGCGTCGAGATATCACGCTGCACGAGTGCGCGGAGATCGGCGGCCAGCTCGCCGGTGCCTTCGATCAACGTAGCGCCCGCGTCCTTCAATGCGGCCACCCGGCCAGCTTGTCGCCCGACCGCAGCGGCCGTCGTCAGTATTATGACCGGCCCGGCATCGAGCGTCGATAACAGGCGTGCCGTTGACGGAGTGCGCAACTGGCGGTCGAAGACGACGCGCGCCAGCGGCCGTGCCCGGAAACACTCCCGAACCGTGAGCATGGGGTCGTCGGCCAGCACCGTGCCAGACCCGACGCCGATGGCATCGACCATCGCGCGCAGGCGTTGCGTCCGGCGATTGGCGTCCGCCGAAGACAGCTGGGTCCGGACTCCAGGCGCGGCGGCGATGCGCGAGTCGCGGCTCATCGCGGCCTTGGCAATCACCATCGGGCGGCCCTGGGTCTGCACAATGCCGAAGGCGCGATTGAGGCGGGCGGCCTCCTCCTCGAGTAGTCCGACTTCAACCTGGATGCCGCTGGCCCGCAGCTCTTCGATGCCCTTGCCGTGGACCAGCGGATTCGGATCCCGCATCGCCACCACCACCCTGACAATGCCGGCGGCAATGATCTTCCGCGTGCACGGTCCAGTGCGTCCGGTGTGACAACACGGCTCCAGGGTGACGTACATCGTCGCGCCGCGGGCGCGTTCACCGGCGTCGTTGAGCGCAAACACTTCGGCGTGCGGCTCACCCGCTCGCGGGTGCAGCCCCTGGCCGACAACCACGCCATCGGGTGACACAATCACCGCGCCGACCAGCGGGTTCGGGGTGGTCACGCCCGCCGCGCGGCCGGCGTGAAACAACGCGCGCCGCATGTAGTCGGCGCCGGTCACCATGGCGTGATTACCACTTCTCGAGAAAGATGGCGTCCACGTAATCCCGCGGCGCAAACGGCAGCAGGTCGTCGACGCCTTCGCCGACGCCGACGTAGCGAATCGGCAGCTTCAGGTCGTGTGCGATGGCCACGGCGATGCCGCCCTTCGCGGTGCCATCCAGCTTGGTGAGCACGATCCCAGTCACACCAGCCACGTTCGTGAACTCACGCGCCTGTGCCAGGCCGTTCTGTCCAACCGTCGCATCGAGCACGAGCAGCACTTCGTGCGGCGCGCCCGGCACCTCACGTCCCGCCACGCGCCGAATCTTGTCGAGCTCGTTCATCAGGTTGGCGCGCGTATGCAGACGGCCCGCCGTGTCGACCAGCACGACGTCGCGTTGCCGTGCCTTGGCCGCGGTCATCGCATCGAACACGACTGCGGCAGGATCCGAGCCCTCCCTGGCGCGGACGATGCCAACGCCCGCCCGGTCGGCCCAGATCTGCAATTGGTCGACGGCCGCCGCACGGAACGTATCCGCCGCACAGATCAGCACCGCCCGTCCCTCGCCCTTCAGTTGGTTTGCCAGCTTGCCGATCGTCGTTGTCTTCCCGACGCCGTTGACCCCGACTATCAGCGCCACATGCGGCTTGCTGGTGATCGCAATCGGCGCGTTCGAGGACTCCAGAATGCGCAGCATCTCCTGCTTGACGAGGTCCCGGAGGCTCTCCCCCCGCCGCTGGCGCCTGCCGACAGATTGGACGATCTCGCCGCTGGCCGCAACACCGACGTCGGCCATCAACAGGATCTCCTCGAGTGTGTCGGCGGTATCAACGTCAATCTCGCGGGTGCGCGTCTCAGATAGACCGCCAAGACCCACCATTTCATCAAGACGATCGAGACCATCCCGCAACTGCCGTGTGGTCTTCTGCAGCCCCGCCTTGAGTTTGTCGAATATGCCCATGGAACTGTATGCCTGGAGGCCCGGAGGCCCGGGGGCCTGCTCACGCGTGTTCGAGTTTCTGCTTGCGGCCCATCAGGTTGCGGATCGCCGACTGCGGATCGGTGCGGCCGGCGAGCACTTCAGCCATTTCGCAAGCGATCGGCAGCTCAATGCCGTGGCGAGCGCTCAAGGCCAGTGCGGCCTCGGTGGTCCGAACGCCTTCCGCGACCATTTTCATATTCGACAGAATCTGCGTCAGCGACTGGCCCTTCGCCAGCGCGATGCCGACCTGGCGATTGCGGCTCAGGTCCCCCGTGCAGGTCAGTACGAGATCGCCAAGGCCCGCCAGCCCCGCCAGCGTGGCCGGTTGGGCACCGGCCGCCACCGCCAGGCGCGACAGCTCTGCAAGGCCTCGGGTAATCAGCGCCGCCAGGGCGTTGTGCCCCGCGCCAAGCCCCTCGACGACACCCGCGGCAATGGCAATGATGTTCTTCAGCGCGCCGCCCAGCTCTACGCCCACCACGTCCCCGCTGCCGTACAAACGCAGCGCCGGCGAGCGGAAGTGGGCCATCACGGCCTCCACGACGATCGGCGACTCGCCGGCGGCGACAATCGCGGTCGGCTGCGTGCGCGCCAGCTCGCTCGCAAAACTCGGCCCCGACAAGACGACGATCTCACCCGCCTCGCGCAGTTCCTCGCGAAGCACCTGCGACATCCGCAGCAGTGAGCCCGCTTCGAGGCCCTTGGTGGCACTGACGATTGCGCAGCCACGCGGGAAGGAGGCGCCGGCAGCCCTGCAGACCTCCCTCACACCATGGGACGGCACGGCGATCACCACAAACTGCGCCGCGTCGAGCGTCGCGGCGAGGTCCGACGTGGGAGACAACGCCGCAGGCAAGACCACGCCTGGTAGATAGGTGGCGTTCTCGCGGCGGGCGGCCATGCTCGAGGCCAGGCTGCTGTCGCGCGCCCAAAGGCGTACCTCGTGGCCCGTGTGCGCCAGGTGCACGGCCAGTGCGGTGCCCCAACTGCCCGATCCAATCACGCCGATGCGCTGGCTCATGCTCCCAATGCCCGTTCGGTGCCCGCCCACAGCCGCGTCACGTTGCTGCGATGCCGAAAGAGGATCAACATCGCGACGATCGTGACACCGATGTCAATGGCGCGACCGCCCGGCACGGACCACTCGACCAGCGGCAGCACGATGGACGCCACGATCGATCCAAGCGACACCAAGCGCGTTCTCGCCACGATGGCGACAAACGCCGCCGCAGCCACCAGCGTCGGCAGCGGTGACAGCACCCCGAAGACCCCGCTGGCCGTGGCCACGCCTTTGCCGCCACGAAACCCCAACCACACGGGATAAATGTGACCGGCGACCGCACCAACGCCGGCAGCCACGGCGTCGGCGCCGCCACCGCTCACCAGTACCGCAACGGCGCCCTTGGCCATGTCCGCGATCATCACCGTGATCGCGGCGCGCAGTCCCGCGGTGCGATAGACGTTGGTGGCGCCGACATTGCCGCTGCCGACGCGTCTCAGATCGATCCCACCAGCGCCTTGCGCAACCAGGTAGCCGATCGGCAGCGAGCCAACCAGATAACCAATCGCCAGCGATGGGAGCAGTTCAGGCCCCAAGCGGTGCGCTCACCAGGTCAGTATAGTGCGGGCCCTGTTGCGACAGTCTGCTCTGATACAGCGACACGCGGTCGATCCGCGACACGGCATGCGTCACGTCGCACGACTGGAGCAGCTTCGGCCAGTCGACACCGACGCCGGCCATCCTGACCCGCCCCAGCGTCAGGTGTGGCAACAGCGCGCGGCCGTCCATTTCGAACGCGCCGCCCGACAGGCGTCGTGAGACCTCCGCCTCAAGCTGCGCCAGCGATGCGGCGCCGTCGATCACGCCGAGCCATAGCGCCCGCGGATGCCGGTTGTTCGGGAACGTGCCGATGCCGCGCCACTGCACCTCAAATGCTGGGATCGCAATCGGTGGCGAGAGCCGGCGCGTCAGATCATCGATGCGCGCCTCATCAACTTCGCCAATGAACCGGATCGTCACGTGCAGCGCCTCCGGCTTGACCCAGGTCACTTTCGGCGGCCTGGTCGAGGCCTCCAGCTTGCCGGTGAGTGCGGTAATGACGCGGCTCGCCTCCCGTCGCACGGCATCGCCCACATCCACGGCGACGAAGACCCTCATGGCAAGGACTTGATCAACCAGCGCCGCAGCATGTCGATCGCCCAGGTGGCCGCCAGGTGCTTCACCATGTCGCGGCCGCCGGGGAACGTGAACGTCCTGACGCTGGACTCGCCCGCGTCAACCGCGATGCACACCGTCCCCACCGGCTTCCGTTCGCTGCCGCCCCCGGGTCCGGCAATGCCGGTGATGCCAATGCCGGCGTTGACCTGGGCTCGCCGCCGAATGCCGGCCGCCATCGCGGCCGCCACCGCCTCGCTGACGGCGCCATGCTCCCTGATCAACGACTCCGGCACATCGAGCAGCTCGATCTTCGCGCGGTTGCTGTACGCGACGATGCTGCGCTCGACGTACTCGGAGCTGCCGGCGATGTCCGTCATGCGCGACGTCGCCAGTCCGCCCGTGCACGACTCCGCAAACGCCACCCACCACCCGCGCTGCCGCAGCAGACCGCCCACCACCGCTTCGAGCACCGTGCCATCGATGCTGACGAGATCGTGGCCGAGCGCGTCGGCCAGTTGTGCGACGGCTCGGTCAAGCGCCGCGTTGGCGACGGCTGCATCAACAGACTGCGTGACCAGGTGCAGTTCCACCTGGCCCAGTCCGGCCAGGATCGTCGTTTCGATGCGCGGGGGCCGCTGCACCCACTGTGAATAGATCGGCTGCACGATCTCCTCTACGGCGGATTCACCCTTCCCGGCGACGCGAACCAGCCGGCGATGCAACCGCACGCCGCCGGCGACAGCAGCCAGACGCTGACGCACGGCGCCGTCCATCATCGGCTTCATTTCGCGCGGCGGCCCCGGCAGCAGCGCCAGCTGGTGGTGGCCCGTTTCCAGCCACAAACCCGGCGCGGTCCCGTGCGGGTTCTCCAGGACCGCCGCCCCTCGCGGCACCTGCGCCTGCCGGCGATTCACCTCCGGCATCTTCCAGCCCCGCGCCGCGAACCGTTTCTGCATGGCGGCGACGATTCCAGGGTCCTCATCCATCGGCAGCCGCAGCAATTCGGCAACGACGTCCCGCGTCAAATCGTCGTCGGTCGGTCCCAGGCCGCCGCACAAGATCACGATCGTGTGACGGGCCATGGCATGGGACAGGTGCGCCGTCAGTTCGTCGCGGCTGTCGCCAACCACGCTCTTGAAGCCAACGGCGATGCCGAGATCGTTGAGGACTTCCGAGATCACGAGCGAGTTGGTGTCGGTCTTGTGCGGCGTCAGCAGCTCGCTGCCGACGGCAATGATCGCGGCGGTCAGACTGTCAGCCATGACGGCACGACCCACATCAGCCCGCGCAGCACGAGATAGGCGTACAAACCGGCGACCGCATCGTCAGCCATGATGCCAATGCCGCCGTGGACGTGCTCGAGTTGTGCCGCCGGATACGGCTTGATGACATCGAACAGGCGGAACAGCAGGAAGCCCACCGCCACGCCCGCCAATGACACCGGCAGCAGCGCCAGCGTCATCAGCATGCCCAGGACTTCGTCGATCACCACGATGCCGGGATCCTTGCGGCCGAGCGCACGCTCGGTCCCGTGCGCGGCCCAGACACCAGCCGCCGCGACTGCAGCAATCGTCGCCAGCTCGATCCACGGCACGCCGATCCAGCGTACGAATGCGAACAACGCCAGCGCCGCCAGGGAACCCGCGGTGCCGGGCGCAAACGGAAAGTAGCCAACGTAGCCGAAACTGGCCACGAAGACCGCCAGCGGTTTCATTGTTCTCGGACGACCCGCGTGCCGGCGAGGCGATCGTGCAGCGCGCGATGCTCGCTCGTGAACAGCACCGGCAGGTACGAAAGGCCGAGCGTGATGGGCACCAGCATGCATCCCAGCGCGCGGAGCATGCCACCCGTCGTATCCACCGGCCGGCCATCGTCGCCGATCACTCGCAGGCCGAGGATCATCTTGCCAATCGTCTGCCCGCCGGCTACCGTGAATGCCGCCACGTAGCCGAACGCGAGCAGCGCCAGGAATCCCACCAACGGCGCTGGCGGCAGAACGCGCAGATCCTCCACGGTGTTCTGCAGACCGGTGACGCGCAGCGTGAGGAACAACACCGCCACGTCGACGCCAAGCAGCAACAGCAGATCGATCAGCCCGGCGCCGACACGAACGCCGAGCGACGGCGCCTCCATCAACGATGCCACCGTCTCGGTGGCATCCCTGGCGGTGTCGGCGGTCTTCTGCGGGACGGCCGCCTCGAGATTGAGGGCGTCAATCCTCACCGGCCGCGTGGTGCGCGGCCGATTGCGCGGTAGTTCGGGCGTCGAGCGGCGAACCGCCAGCGGCGGACGCGCGGCCGGCGGAGGGACGAGAGGCGCATCGTAAAACGGCAAGGCGCCGTCATCGGTGGGGCTGGGCTCGATCCGTACGGGCGCGGGATCGAGTTCCGGCTCCGACAGCGGGCCGGTCGCCCGCTCCGAAGGCATCGGAGGCTCCGGCTCGATCGTCGGCTCCGGCTCCGGAACGATCTCCGGCGCCGCCGACTCAAGCACGGGTTCAAGCGCCGGATCGATCATCGGTTCGGGCAGGAAGGACGGTTCGGGCACTGGTTCCACTGACATGACCGGTGCGCACGGAGCCTCCACCACTTCTGGAGGTGGCGGCAGAACGAACACCCCGGGATCCGGCGCCACGGTGCGCGCCGGCTCCGGCGTTCCGAACAATCGATCCAGGTCGAGTGCGGTGGCGCTCAACTTGTCGGTTTGCCGCCTGATCGGCGGCAGCTCGAAGTCGATGGCGCGTTCTGGCTGGTGATCGCTGCCGTGCAGCGCCAGCTCAGGTTCTGACGCAAACGGCGTAAGCGAGAAATCGTACTGACAGTTCCGGCAACGGTCGGTGGTCTCAAAGCCGAGATAACCGCATTTCGGACACTTCATTCTTTGGGTGACGTCACGGGAACGGACGCAGACGACGCCGATGACCTTTCGGCGCCGGCCACCGCCAGGAGTTCGCGTTGAATGTCAGCACGGAGCCGTTCGGCGTCGGGCCGGAGCGCGTCACCCACCGGCACACGGTCAAGAGCTCTCGAGGCGTCGCGGAGTTTACCGCCGGCAAACAGCGATCGCGCCTGCGACAAGTAGGCCTCCGTCGGCGACGGCAGCGGCAACGGCGCGGAGGGCGGAACAGCCGCCGCCGGCGTTGCCGTGGTCGCCTGCGCGGGGAACCACTCGGCCAACCCGTTGGGCGCGACCAGCACGAACGAAATGGCGCCAACCAACACAATCCCCGCCAGGGTGGCCCACCACATGGCGAGCGTGTCGCGCCGCCGATCCGCATCGCCTGCGGGAGCGGGGCGCGAGGACGGCCGTCGGCGCACGGGTACGGCGGCCGTCGCCGCGCTCTTCATGCCGGCATCAAGACGATCGATGCGGCCGAGTACCCCCAGCGCGACATCGTGTGACGCTCCCTGGTCGAGCGCATCGCTCAGCAGCGCCCGCGCCCGCACGACGTCTCCCTTGTCGAACGCCTCGAGCCCCTCGTGCACGAGCGCCTCGGAAATGCGCTGCCGCTCCGCCTGGGCGCTCCGGGCGCGATCGATGTAGGCGCGCGCGCGATCGTGGTTCCGATCGAGGAACAACACGCGCGTCCACAGGTTGATGGCTGGTTCGTAGTCCCCCGCAAAGTAGTGATCGAGGCCGGTCACGAGCAGCTGCTCGATGCGCGCCTCGTCATCGGCGCCCTGTTGCGCCTTCAGCGGGTCGTTCATGTAGGTTGCGTCGCAGTATAGCATCCGCCTTGGCTCGCAGGAATAGCCGCGCGAGCCACCAAGAGACCCGCCGACGCGGCCCTCGGCCGCGGAGGCGGGCTTACGGTAAGCTGAACCGACATGGCCGTCATCGAATGTGTCCCCAACATCAGTGAAGGGCGCCGCCAGGAAGTGATCGACCGGCTCGCCGACTCGTTGCGGGCGGTGCCCGGCATGCGGGTGCTCGACGTCCAGTCCGACGCCACTCACAACCGCTCCGTGTTGACCCTGGCCGGTGATGCCGCAGCCATGACCGCCGGCATCCCCACACTCTTTGAAGGCGCGATCGCGGCAATCGATCTGACCTCGCACACCGGCGCACATCCCCGCATGGGCGCCGTGGACGTGACGCCGTTCATTCCCATCGACGGCGTGACCATGGCGGAGTGCGTGGCGCTGGCGAAGGCGGTGGCGCAGGACGTGGCCTCGCGGTTCAACCTCCCGGTGTTCCTCTACGAGGATGCGTCGAGCAACCCCGAGCGCAAGAACCTCGAAGACATCCGCCGCGGCGAATTCGAGGGCCTGGCGGCGAAGATGGCCAAGCCCGGCTGGGCACCCGACTTCGGCCCCGCCACGCCCCACCCGACCGCCGGGGCCTCGGTGATCGGCGCCCGCATGCCGCTCATCGCCTACAACATCAACCTCGCCACCAATCGGCTCGATGTCGCCAGGAAGATCGCCACCGCCATTCGCATGAGCAGCGGGGGCTTGCGCTACGTCAAGGCAATGGGTATCCCGCTCGAGGATCGGGGCATTGTTCAGGTATCGATGAACCTCACGAACTACGAGAAGACTCCCCTGTTCCGGGTGTTCGAGCTCGTCAAGCGGGAGGCCGAGCGCTACGGTGTCAGCGTGCTGGAGAGCGAGATCGTCGGACTCGTGCCCGCCGCGGCATTACGGCAGTCGGTCGAGTGGTACTTGCGGCTGGAGGGTTTCTCGGCAGATCAGGTCCTGGAAAACAAGCTCAGGTCCCGCTCCGCGGAGTAATGCCGAAGGCCCGCAGTTTCTTGTACAGATTCGATCGCTCCACGCCGAGCACTTCCGCGGTGCGCGACATGTTGCCCTGCTGCGCGGCCAGTGTCTGCAGGATGTAGTCCTTCTCAAACTGATCGCGGGCGTCCGACAACGGCACGACGGGGCTTGACGGGGCCGGCGACCCGGGCACGCCGTCGCGGCCAAGGAAACCGAGATCCTGCGCCGTAACCGTGTCTCCCTGCACGAAGATCAGCAGCCGCTCGATCACGTTGCGCAGCTCGCGCACGTTACCCGGCCACGAATACTGCTGCAGCCGCGCCGACGCCTCCGGCGCCAGGCGCTTCGGCCGCTTGCCGACCTCCGCCGCCAGCAGCGCCATGAAGTGATCGGCCAGCACCGGCACGTCCGGCAGCCGCTCCCTCAGCGCCGGTACGAAGATCGGAATGACGTTGAGCCGGAAGTAGAGGTCGTCGCGGAACCGGCCGGCGCGCACTTCTCCGGGGAGGTCCTTGTTGGTCGCCGCCAGCACGCGCACGTCGACCTTGATGCGCTGGGTGCCGCCGACGCGCTCCATGACCTGCTCCTGCAGGACGCGCAGCACCTTGGCCTGCGTCATGAAGCTCATGTCGGCAATCTCGTCGAGGAAGATCGTGCCGCTGGTCGCCTGCTCGAAGCGGCCGGGCTTGTCGGCCACCGCGCCGGTGAACGCGCCGCGCACGTGCCCGAACAGCTCCGACTCGATCAGTTCCTCGGGGATCGCCGCGCAGTTCACTTCGATGAACGGACCGCTCTTGCGCCGGCTGCTCTGGTGGATGGTGCGCGCCACCAGCTCCTTGCCGGTGCCGCTCTCGCCCAGGATCAACACCCGGCCATTGCTCGGCGCCGCCAGCATCACCTGCTCACGCAGGTGTTGCATCGGCGCGCTGTCGCCCACCATCGTGTGCTGCGGCTGGCGATCCACCCTGGCGCGCAGCACGCGGTTCTCGGCCTCGAGGTCGCGCTGCCGCAGCGCGTTCCGCACCACCAGCACCGTCTTTTCGAGCGACAGCGGCTTCTCGATGAAGTCGTAGGCGCCAGCCTTGATGGCGCGCACCGCGGATTCAATGTTGCCGTGCCCGGAGATGATCACCACTTGCGAGTCGATGTGCCGCTCGCGCAGCCGCTGCAGCGTCGTCAGGCCGTCGAGGCCGGGCAGCCAGATATCCAGAACGATGACGTCATACGCCGCGCCATTGGCCTTCTCGAGACACTCTTCGCCGGTCTCGGCGGTATCGACGTCGAAGCCTTCGTCGCGGAGCACGCCGCTGATCGACGACCGGACGCCGGGCTCATCGTCCACGACAAGAATCGAAGCCATCTAATGGCTCACACGCCCGCGACCACACGTGGCCGTCCCGAAGGAACCGCCCGAAGGCTCGGCATGAGAGGACACCGCGTTCAGGCCCACCGGTTGATACGCTCCATCAACAGGGTAACTCAATGATGAATCTGGTGCCGTTCGGCACGTTGTCGGTCACATCGATGCTGCCGCCATGCTCGGCGACGATGCGCCGCACAATCGCCAGCCCGAGACCGCTGCCGCGGCCTTTGGTCGAGTAGTACGGCAAGAACAGCTTGTCGCGCTCGGCCTTTGGAATGCCAGGACCGGTGTCGGCGACCACGATCCGCACGAGACTGTTCGACACGTCGCGGCCGGTCTCGATGACAATCGTCCCCTGCCGGCCCATCGCCTCGATGGCGTTGTCGATCAGGTTGATCATCACGCGCTTCATCTGCTCCGGATCCAGCCGCGCCGACGTGACGTCCGCGTCGTAGTGCTTCTGGAAGTCGACCGCGGCAAACAGCCCATCGTACAGCGCGAGCGTGTCGTTCAGGAACGCGGGCAGCCCGGTCGCTACGGCGCGCGGCGCCGGCATGCGCGCGAACTGCGAGAACTCATCGACCAATCCCTTCAGCGATTCGACTTCGCCGATGATCGTCGAGGTGCACTCCTGCACCAGCTCCTGCAGCGGCGGCGCGACGCCACCCAGCTTGCGGCGCAGCCGCTCGGCCGACAACTGAATCGGCGTCAGCGGATTCTTGATCTCGTGCGCCAGCCGGCGCGCCACTTCGCGCCAGGCCGCCACCTTCTGCGCCCGAATCAGCGGCGTGACATCGTCGACCACCAGCACCGTGCCGTCGAAGCCGCCGTCGCGGCCGACGCGGGTGGCGGCGGCGACCACATGCCGCTCACGGCCGTCGCGCACCACTGCCACTTCCTGCGCGAACGAATCCACGCGGGCGCGCGCCGCCTGATCGAGCACGTCGTTCACCGGGCCGAGATCCGGACGTGCGAAGACATCGACGGCCGGCTGCCCAATGACGTCGTCCGTCAACTCCAGCAGGCGCATCGCCGACGGATTGATGGTGCCGATCCGGCCGCCGCGGTCGATCGAGACGACGCCGGTGGCGATCCGTTCGAGGATCGCCTCGATGTAGCGGCGGCGCCCCTCGCCTTCGTCATGCTTGCGTTCGAGATCGAGCGTGGCGCGCTCGAGGCGGCGACGGCTCTGCGCCACTTCGGCGGCCATCGCATTGAAGGCGTCCACCATCGAGCCGAACTCGTCGGTGCCCTCGTGCTCGATGCGGTGATCGTAGTGACCGGCGCCGATTTCGCGCGCCGCTTCCGAGAGCATCTGCACCGGCCGGGTAATGCGCTTGGCGAGGTAGAGCCCCATCCAGGTGGAGCCGACCAGGATCAGCAGCGTGACCATGACGAAGAACGACACGTACACGCCGGCCAGCGGCTGCTTGAGCACGCGCAGCTGCGTGTAGTCTTCGTAGGCCTGCGACATGCGCCGGGCACGTTCCGCCAATTCTCCGGACAAATAGTCGCTGGCCACGACGGCGCCGGTGATTTGCCCCGACGAAGTGCGAACCGCGGTCGCGACGTGTTTCAGCACGCCGCCGGCGGCCATCGGCTCCTCGATGCTCGGGGTCGGTTCCTGGCCGCTGACGGCGCGCGCCGCCAGGCGATCCGCCGAACCTCGCGCCCATCCCTGGGGCATCGAGGGGGCGGCGACCACGACCATCGACACCACGTCGGCCGACTCGGCCGTGCGCACGATCCGATAGACCTGCACCATGCCGATGCGCTGGCCGGTGACCTCGGGCGTGACCGTCGCCTGCGCGTTGGCTGCGTCGCCGGCCGTCAGGTCCACACGGCTCAACGAGCGCGCCAGTCGCGTCGCCTGGTCGGCGATGATGCGTTCGCGCTCCCGGTAGTAATCGCCGGCAATGCTGTTGGCGCCCTGGAGAATCTCTTCCATCGGCGCGTTGAACCAGCGATCCACCGCCGTCATCACCACGCGACTGCCAACGATCAGCACCAGCACCGCGGGAATGATCGTCATGCCCAGCAGCGCCAGCACCAGCTTGGCGCGGAACCGGCCGAACGGCAGCCCACGCCGGCTCTCCATCATCGACTTGATGACGTTGCGCGCCAGCACGAACGCCAGCGCCACCAGCATGGTGATGTTCGTCGCCGACAGCGCGATCAACACCACTTCCGTGAGGAAGTCCGGCGACAACGTCGACGTGCGATCGGCGAGCCACACGATGACGCCGAGCATCGCCGCCAGCACGACGATGCCGGCGAGGATCAGCGGTGGGTTGTCGCGAAACGGCCGCCGCCTGCCGCGAGCCGGGTCGAGGGCCGCAGGCGCCGCCGACTTGGCTTCCGGACGCGACGCTGAGCTCGGCGGCTTGGCGGCTGCCACCCCGGCTTACTCCTTGTGCCCTTTCAACGCCCGCACTTCGTGCGCGAAGTCGTCTACGTCGCGGAAGTCGCGGTAGACCGACGCGAAGCGGACGTAGGCCACCTGGTCGAGCTTCTTCAGCTCCGACATGACGTGCGCGCCGAGCTCCCGGCCGGTGATCTCGCGCTCGGGACGATCGTTGAGAATCTGTTCGGCGCGATCGGCGATCTCGTCGATGTTGGCGGGCTTGATCGGCCGCTTCTCGCACGCCTTGAGCACACCGGCGACCAGCTTCGATCGCTCGAACCGTTCGCGCGTGCCGTCCTTCTTCACGACCATATACGGGATCTCTTCGATCCGCTCGTAGCTCGTGAAGCGCTTCTTGCACTGGTCGTTGAGGCACTGGCGCCGGCGGCGGATCACATCGCCCTCTCGGCTCTCGCGCGAGTCGACAACCTTATCGCCGATGTCACCGCAGAACGGACATTTCACCCCAGTTCTCCCCTTGCCACGCCGTCCAGCCTCAATCCCTCTTGCACCATGAAGAGCAGGCCAACCGCGATGGCCGGCACCACCGAGAAGGCGTGCAGCACAATCGCCGCGCCGATCGCGGTGTCGTTGTCGGCGGCGAAGAACGCCGTGGCGCCAATCCGGTAGGCTTCATGAAACCCGCCGACGCCGCCGGGGGTCGGCACCGCGACACCGACGACCAGCGGGGCCAACATCAGCCACGAGCCCGTCAACGGCATGTCGATGCCAAACGCCCGCGACGCGGACCAGATGCCGCCCGCGATCATCAGCCACACCACCACCGACCAGGCCATCGCCGCCACCAGGCGCGGCCATTGCCGGACAACGCCGAAACCCTCCGCGAATGTCTGCGCGAGACCCGCGACGATCGTCGCAAACCTCGCCGGCAGAATCGCCTGCGCCTTCAACACCCAGGTGTGCAGCTGGTCCGGGTGCCCGGCCATGAAGAACATCACCCCCATGGCCACCAGCGCCACCGGCGCCATCACCAGTCCGCCGAACCGAATCGCACTGAACACCGCCAAGTCGCGGGCCTCGAGACCCGGGTCGAACCAGATCAGGAACGCCGCCAGCAGCACCAGCACCGCGGCGAGATCGAGAATGCGCTCGAGCAGAATCGTCGCCAACGCCGCTGTGACGCTGAGCCCCTCGCGCCGCGCGAGCAGATACGGCCGGATGACTTCGCCGGCGCGCGCCGGCAGCAGCGCCGACGCGCCAAACCCAATCACCGTCGTTCGAAACACCGTCCAGAACCGCGTCTTCCCCAGCGGCGCCAGCAAGTAGTGCCAGCGTTCCGCCCGCACGATGAAGGTGGCGTTTGTCAACAGCAGCGACAGCAGAAGGTAATCCATCCTCGCCGACAGCATCGACGCCCACACCCGGCTCAAGTCCGCTTCGCGAAGGAAAACGGCAATGAGGCCGACGGCCAGGCCGATGACGATGACCGTCCTGAGGATGTTGCGCAAGTCCTTTCCATACTACCGGATGTGGCGCATTCGAGACACACCCAACCGATAGGCGTTCCACCTTCGCTCGTCTGCGGCCCTCGAGCTGCGGCGAGACTTCGCCTTGCGCGTGATTCGTGCCGCGTTTACCATGTGGACGCCCGCCGTCGCACAGGCTGCGGCGAGGCAGGCTTTCACGCGAGCGCCCGTGCCTTCACACGTTCTCTTAGACACGACACTAGACGGTCTGTCCCTGGTCCGCCGCGGCAAGGTTCGCGATGTCTATGCGGCCGGCGACCACCTGCTCCTGGTCGCGACCGATCGTATTTCCGCGTTCGATTACGTCCTCGGATCGGGCATCCCCGACAAGGGCCGCGTCCTCAACCAGCTCTCCGCGTTCTGGTTCGCGCGCACCGGTCACATCATCACCAACCACGTGATCTCGACCGAGGTCGCCGACTATCCGGACAGCGCCCGGGTCTACGCCGATCAGCTCGAGGGGCGATCGATGCTGGCGCGCAGGACGACGCCCCTGCCCGTCGAGTGCGTCGCGCGCGGCTACCTCTCTGGCTCCGGCTGGAAGGACTACCAGGCGACCGGCGAGGTGTGCGGCATTCCGCTCCCGAACGGCCTGCGCGAATCCGATCGGCTGCCTGGGCCGATCTTCACGCCCGCCACGAAGGCTGACTCCGGGCACGACCAGAACATCAGCGAAGCGGCGGCCGCGGCGGTGGTCGGCGCCGAACTGCTGGCGCGCCTCAAGACACTCACGCTCGAGTTGTATACCCATGGCGTGGCGCACGCCGAGACCAGGGGCATCATCCTCGCGGACACAAAGTTCGAGTTTGGCCTGACCGACAGCGGCGAGCTGCTCTTAATCGACGAGATGATGACGCCAGACTCCTCGCGCTACTGGCCCATCGACGCCTACGCACCAGGTGGGCCGCAACCCAGCTTCGACAAGCAGTACGTGCGTGATTACCTCGAGTCGATTCAGTGGAACAAGCAGCCGCCCGTGCCGTCCCTGCCCGATGACGTCGTCCAGAACACCCGCGCCAAGTACGTGGACGCCTATCGCCGGCTGACCGGTCGTGAGCTCGTCGTTGCATAAGCTGCTCGAACAGCTCGTCGCGCAGATGGTCGAGAAAGGCATCGACTACCACGATGCCGTCCGCGAGTTCGATCGCCGCTTCATTGCCGAGGTGATGCGCAAGACCGACGGCAACCTGTCGCGTGCCGCCGGAACGCTTGGGGTTCACAGGAATACGCTGTCGCGCAAGATCAAGGATCTGAAGATCAAGTGAACATTGGGTGATTGGGTAATTCCCTGATTCCTTGACTGTTGGGTGATTGCCAATTGCCAATCGCCAAATACTTCGGCGATTGCAGATGGCCCAACCGCCCAACCCTCAAGAAATCAAGCCATCACCCCACTCGTCAATAGTCCAGTCCCCCCTGCCCTTGACGCCACCCGTGCGGCCCGCTATCATTAGCAGTTGTGCATGTCGACTGCTAGCTCACAGGCAGCTCGACTGCCAGCTCTGGTTCGGTAACAGGTTCACGGGTTCAATAGTTCATCAGTTCGGGAGATCACCACATATGGCTTTGAGACCGCTCCACGACCGCATCCTCGTGCAGCGCATCGAGGAACAGGAACAGAAAGTCGGCGGCATCATCATCCCCGACTCCGCCAAGGAGAAGCCCCAGCAGGGCAAGGTTGTTGCCGTCGGCAACGGCAAGGTGGAGAAGGATGGCAAGCGCACGCCCCTCGATGTGAAAGACGGCGACACGATCCTGTTCGGCAAGTATTCGGGACAGGAAGTGCGGGTCGATGGCGAGGATTACCTGATCATGCGCGAAGACGAAGTGCTCGCGGTGATCGAGGGCGGCAAGAAGAAGTAACCAGCTGACGGAGATTCAATCAACATGGCTAAGCAGATTATTTACGGCGAGCAGTCCCGCCAGGCAATCCTCCGCGGCGTGAATGCTCTGGCAGACGCGGTCAAGGTGACGCTCGGCCCGAAGGGCCGCAACGTCGTGCTCGACAAGAAGTTCGGCTCCCCCACCATCACCAAGGATGGCGTGACGGTGGCCAAGGAGATCGACCTGAAGGATCCGCTCGAGAACATGGGCGCCCAGATGGTGCGCGAAGTCGCCAGCAAGACCTCGGACACGGCCGGTGACGGCACGACCACGGCGACGGTGCTGGCGCAGGCGATCTATCGCGAAGGCGCGCGTAACGTCGTGGCCGGCGCCAACCCGATGGAGCTCAAGCGCGGCATCGAGAAGGCCGTCGAAGCGATGACGGCCGAGATCAAGAAGATGGCCAAGCCCGTCAAGGGCAACATGATCGCCCAGGTCGGCACCATTTCGGCCAACAGCGACGAGACCATCGGCAAGATCATCGCGGAAGCGATGGAGAAGGTCGGCAAGGACGGCGTCATCACCGTCGAAGAGGCCCGCACGCTCGAGACCACGCTGGACGTCGTCGAGGGCATGCAGTTCGATCGCGGCTACCTGTCGCCCTATTTCGTGACGGATCCGGAGCGCATGGAAGTGGTGCTCGAGAACCCGGTCATCCTGATCCACGAGAAGAAGATCAGCTCGATGAAGGATCTGCTGCCGGTGCTCGAGCAGGTGGCGCGCCTCGGCCGTCCGCTGCTGATCATCGCGGAAGACATCGAGGGTGAGGCGCTGGCGACCCTGGTCGTCAACAAGCTGCGCGGTACCCTGCAGGTGGCGGCCGTGAAGGCGCCGGGCTTCGGCGATCGCCGCAAGGCGATGCTGGAGGACATCGCGATCCTCACCGGTGGCAACGCCATCACCGAGGACCTCGGCGTCAAGCTCGAGAACATCAAGCTCGAGGACCTCGGCAAGGCGAAGAAGGTCACCATCGACAAGGACAATACGACCATCGTCGAGGGCGGCGGCCAGGCGGCGAAGATCGAGGGCCGCGTCAAGCAGATTCGCGTCCAGGTCGATGAGACCACCTCGGACTACGACCGCGAGAAGCTCCAGGAGCGCCTGGCGAAGCTGGTCGGCGGCGTGGCGGTCATCAAGGTCGGTGCGGCCACCGAGACCGAGATGAAGGAGAAGAAGGCGCGCGTCGAAGACGCCATGCACGCCACCAAGGCGGCGGTCGAAGAGGGCATCGTCCCCGGCGGCGGCGTGGCGCTGATTCGCGCCAGCAAGGCGCTCGACGGCCTGAAGCTCGGCGGCGACCAGGCGATTGGCGTGCAGCTGATCAAGCGCGCCATCGAAGAGCCGTCGCGCTGGATCGCGACCAACGCGGGCCTTGAAGGCTCGATCATCGTGGCGCAGCTCAAGGACGGCAAGGGCGACCACGGCTTCAACGCGGCGACCGAGAAGTTCGAAGATCTCGTCGCGGCCGGCGTCATCGATCCGGCGAAGGTGGTTCGCAACGCGCTGCAGAACGCCTCGTCGATCGCTTCCCTGCTGCTGACCACCGAAGCGCTCGTCTCCGAGATTCCGGAGGAGAAGAAGGAAGCGGCCGGCGGCGGCCACGGCATGCCGGGCGGCGGCATGGGCGGAATGTACTGATGACTGGAGCCTGAAGTTTAAACCTTACACTTTCACGTTTAAACTCACACGCCCGGGAGTGGAGACACTTCCGGGCGTTTTCTTTTCCTGATTGCTGCGTCCGTCCGGGGTCGGGACCATTTGTATTCTGCCATTTGTAACCTGCTGGAATGCCGTTTGCGTCGGTCTTCGTGCAAACAGCAGGAGGATCAATGCCGCGACGACTTCGCCGCAGCCTCGACGGAGCTGCGTTTCATGTCATGAACCGTGCGGTTCGACGGACCGTACTCTTTCAGGATGACCGCGATTACGATGCGTTCATTCAGGTCACCCTTGAATCCCTCAAGCGATTCAGGATTGGGACGGTGTCATTTGAATTGATGCCGAACCACTGGCACTTTGTCGTTCTTTGCGATTGGATCGCAGAAATTTCCAGGTGGCAGCACTGGCTTGCCGGAACGCACGCCAACAGATGGAACGGTGCCCACGGACTCCGAGGCACGGGAGCGGTGTATCAAGGGCGGTTCAAGGCTGTCCCGATTCAACACGGCCTGTCGCTGGTACGGGTCTGTCGTTACGTCGAACGTAACGCTTTGCGCAAAGGACTGGTGTCCCGCGCGGAGGACTGGCCCTGGTCCAGCCTCGGTGCCGAACGCAATAACTGCCATCTCGTTCCGCTGGTCGAGTGGCCAATTCCGAGACCCGAGAACTGGCTCACGATTGTCAATAGCGAAGATGTCCCGAGTGAGCTGGATCACGTTCGAATCTGTATCCGCAAGAATTGGCCGATTGGCGATCCGGACTGGCAGCGCGCCGTAGCGCCGTTTGCGGGATTGACGATGAAACCAAGGGGCAGGAAGCCGCGGGCCCGTTAAATGGTCCCGACCCCTTCACCCCTCGTGAACCGCGAGGAACTGGACGTCGGGATGCGTGCGTTGGGCGTAATCGAGTGACCATTCGGAATCGAACAGCATCACCGGGCGGTCGTGGCGATCCTTGACGCTGCGCGTGCCGGTGGTGCCGGCTGTCGCCGCAATCTTGTCGGCCGGACCCGTCAGCCAGCGCGCCGCCTTGTAGGGCAATGACTCGACGTCGGCGTCGACGTTGTATTCGTCCTTGAGCCGCACGGCGAGGACTTCGAGTTGCAACGGTCCCACCGTGCCAAGAATCGGTTCGCGGCGGCCGATGATCGGAAACAGCACCTGCATCAGGCCCTCTTCTTCGAGCTGCTTGATCGCCTCGTCGAACTGCTTGAAGCGCACATCGCGCAGCCGCGCCACCCCGAAGTGCTCCGCCGGGAACCGCGGGATCGGCGGATACGTCAGCGGCGTGCCCGTGTACAGCGTGTCGCCAATGCCGAACTGACCGGGGTTGACCAGCCCCACCACGTCACCCGGAAACGCCCGATCGATCGTCTCGCGCTTGCCGCCGAAGAAGCGATACGGCCGCGCCGCGCGGATTTCCTGCCCCTCGCGGGCGTTGACGATCACCATGTCGCGCTCGAACACCCCAGAGCACACCCGCAGGAACGCCACGCGATCGCGGTGGCGCTTGTTCATGTTCGCCTGGATCTTGAACACGAAGGCGCTGAATTCCGGTGACTCCGGCAAAATGATTCCCCGGTCGCTCTCGCGGCCTCTTGGCGGCGGCGCCAGCTCCGTGAGTGCGTACAGGAACGGCTCCAGGCCAAAGTTCGAGAGCGCGCTGCCGAAGAATACCGGCGTCATCTGGAAATCGAGATACGCCTGATGCGAGAACGTCGTGCCGGCGCCAGTGACCAGCGCACTCTCGTCCACCAGCGCCTTCCACGCATCGTCGCCGATGAGCTGCTGCAACCTGGGATCATCGACCGAGCCGACATTCACCGGCGCCGGATGCGCGCGCGCCTTGCGGTCGTAGAGGTGCACGAGCCCCCGCTGCAGATCGTAGACGCCGCGGAAGCGATCGCCGCTGCCAATCGGCCAGTTCATCGGCACGGCGTGAATGCCGAGCACCCGCTCGATCTCATCGAGCAGGTCGAACGGATCGCGGCTCGGCAGGTCGAGCTTGTTGATGAACGTCAGCACCGGCAGCCGGCGCAGCTTGCAGACCTCGAACAGCTTGCGGGTCTGCGACTCAATGCCCTTCGCCGCGTCGATCACCATCACGACGCCGTCCACAGCGAACAGCGTGCGATAGGTGTCTTCGCTGAAGTCCTTGTGGCCGGGCGTATCGAGCAGCGTCAGGTGATGCGGCCCGAGGTCGAACTCCACCGCCGCCGACGTCACCGAGATACCGCGCTCGCGCTCGATGTCCATCCAGTCTGAGACGACGTGGCGATCGGTCTTTCTGCCGCGCACCGCGCCCGCCAGCTCGATCGCTCCCGCGTAGAGCAGGAGCTTCTCGGTCAGCGTGGTCTTACCGGCGTCTGGGTGGGAAATGATCGCGAACGTCCGGCGACGTTCGACTTCGTCAGCGAGGCTGCTCAATCTCCTTCAGGAATGTTATCAGTTCCCCGCCCCAGATCGCAGGGATTGAATGTGTGCCGTGGCCGCGCGTCTCGTCGGTGATCGGCAGCAGGACAAAACGGCCGCGCTTCACCCGCTTGATCAGCTCCTGCATCATCGGCAGCTCGGGCGGATTTACGAAGTCGTCGGCCGAGTTGATGGCCAGCAGCGGCGCGGTGATTTTCGCCAGGTGCGGTGCGGGGTTGTAATCCTCGATGGCGTGAAAGTGATAGAGCATGTCGTTGGCGTCGGTGCTCCGGGTGCGCGACGCGACCTGGTCGGCGACATACTTGTCCGACGCCGCCGTCGTCGGGAACTGCTTCTGCCACTGCAGCGGCACGCTGGTGGCCATCATCAGGAAGCCAATGGCGCTGGCCAGCCCGCGCGGCTGCTCCGTGTACTCACCGTTCATCCACGTGGGATCCTGTTCGATCGCGTCGATCAGGAACTTGCGCCAGACCCGATTGCGGCCGCCAATCTCGACCGGATTGCTCGCCAGCGGCACCAGACCCGCCGCGAATTGCGGATACATGTAGCCCCAGTTCCACGCATGCATCGCGCCCATGGACGTGCCCATCACGAGCTTCAGGCTGGTGAGGCCGAGACCCCTGGTCACCAGCTCGTGCTGGAGCTTCACCATGTCGGCGTAGCGATACTTCGGGAACTTCATGCGCAGCCCGTCGCTCGGCTTGCTCGACTGGCCGTGGCCGACGTTGTCCGGGAGGATGATGAAATAGCGCCCCGCATCAAGCGGCTGCCCCTTGCCGAACAATCGGCCGGCGTAGCCGTTGTTCAGGAAGCCGCCGCCGCTGCCACCGGTGCCATGAAGAATCAACACACCGTTGCGGACTACGCCGTCCGCATCCTTCCGCGGCGTGCCAATGGTGCGGTAGTGAATCTTGACCTGCGCCATCCGCTCACCGCTCGAGAACATGAAGTCACGCGCGACAAAGTCGCCCTCGACGGCGGCTGGATACGCCGCGGGCTGGGCGGAGGCGGTGGCGGCGGCAAGAGTGAGGACGAGAGCGAGCATGTGCGACATGTGCGACATGCTAACAGGCCAATAGAAGAATAGGCCAATAGGCCAATAGCAGGTTCCCATTGGCCTGTTAGCCTATTTGCCTATCGAAGCGTGAACGTCAGCTCGATCGTGATGATGACGGGCACCGGCTCGCCCTGGCGCATGCCGGGGCGGAAGCGCCACATCTTGGCCGCCTTGATGGCTTCCTGGTCGAGGCCGAAAATCGGATCGAGCGACCGGGTCAGCTTCACGTCGCCGATCGAGCCGTCGGGCATGACGATGCATTCGAGCCAGACGGAGCCCTGCACCTTGGCGCGCATGGCGTCGGCCGTGTAGGCCGGCTTCATTTCGCGAAGCACGGTGGGCAGCGTGATGCCCGCTCCTGGCCGATACGCCCCACCACCGGTGCCGCCGCCAAATCCTGGTCCAAGACCCGAACCCTGCCCTGAACCGGCGCCAGTGCCCGGCCCCGAACCCGCTCCGCCCGTTGTCGGCGCAGCCGGGGAGATGATCCCGGGCAGCGTCACGTCGGATGCCGCCATCGGCTTGACCGGAAGCTCGAGCACGACTGGCGGAGGCTCCTCGGCTTTCGGCACCGGCTCGACAGGGGCCGGAACCGAGATCGGATCCTGCTTCTTTTCAACCTGGGCCTTGCGGGGCGGTTCGGGCTTCGGATCCCCACCGCCGCCGCCACCGCCGCCAGGCCCCGGCGTGGGGAGGAACACCGCCATGTTCACGTTGAGTTGCTCGGCAATCTCGGGCGGCAGCGCCTGAGGGGCCAGCCGGGCGATCAGCAACAACAGCCCCACCATCGCCAGATGTGTCGCGACCGACGTGCCGGCTCCCACCCTGGACTTCGCGCTCTCAAAGCCGAAGGTGTACTCTGCGGGTCGATCGTCAAGTCCCAGCGCTGATCCCCGTATCAACGCCGGCTGGGTGTTTCCGGTGAACTTTGCCATCAGTAGACGGTTAGGGACCCATGATTATTCTGACCGAGGGGGTTCTGGCCTGACAAGCGCAAAGCCAGCGCCATGTCTATTTTGACGCCAATAGAGGACCAAAGGCCTCCTGACATGACCTGGGCTACAATCAAGTTTCAAGGAGCCATCATGTTTTCCCTATTCGGGCCAATCGGCTTGCCGGAGATGCTCATCATCCTGGCGATTGTCATCCTGATTTTCGGCGCCAACCGCCTCCCCGAGCTCGGCAAGGGCATCGGCTCCGGCATCAAGAATTTCAAAGCCTCCATGAAGGACAGCGCCGAAGAAAAGTGAGAAGTCGGAAGGGAGAACTGCTTACCTCTCACCTCTCACCTCTCACTTCTCACTACTCTCCTCTCGCTTCCTACAGCACGAGGCGAACGTCGCCGGTTCGCCTCGTCACGCGTTCCCGATCGAGAAACTCCAACAGCGGGATCGCAAACTTCCTCGATATCCCATAGCGATCCTTGAAGGCGCCCACGTCGACCGTGGCGCGTCCGCCCGGCGCCGCTGCCTTCAGGCCCCGCACATCGTCTTTCAATCGCTGCAGCGCCTCGGCGTGAAAGACCACCGTATCGAGCCGCACCAGCACCTTCTCCCGCAGCAGCAACGCCGTCACCTTTTCGATGACCGCCGCCGGCGCCTGGGCCGTCGCGGCAACGGTCGCCGCGTCTGGCGGTTTGAGGCCTCCCGCGCGATAGGCATCCACGATGCCCTGCCGGACGCGATCATCGCTGCCGGCCACCGTGGCCTTATGAGTCGGCAGCGCCAGCCGTTCCGAGCCAACCAGGGCCTTCTGACGCTTCAGCGTATCGAGCACGGATTCGAATACCGCGACAGGCACGCGCGCAAAGATCTTCTCGCGCGCTTCCTCGCGCGGGAGACCGTCGCTCATCGGATTTGCCTCGTGCGACGCGGCCACCAGCGCCAGCAGCGCGTCCGACGCCTGCTTCAAGGGAGCGCCGGCCACCAGACGATCGCCGGCACTCACGATCGCGCGGTCCTGCAACGATCGCAGTAGCGCGTCGACCTGGCTCGCGGGCACACCGGCGCGAGGCCCCAGCGCCGCGCGCGGGAGACCCGCGACACCAAGCGCGTCAATCATCGCCGTCACCGCCTCGATGCCGCCGTCGGGCGCGATGCGCACGCGCTCGAGGCTCGCCAGTCCGTCGGCGCTCCTGACGCCCGGGCGCGTCGGCGCCGGGTCGACGACCACGCCGCCGCCAATCGTGATTGGAGGGGAATAGGCGCGAACAATGAACCGATCGCCGCGGGTCAGCACCGCCGGCTCCTCGAGGCGCACGCGCGCCAGCGCCTGCTCCCCCGCCGCGATCTGCGGCGCGCCCCCGGCGATCGACACGCGGCCCAACACTTCGGCGGTGCCGTTGTGCACGCGGACGCGCGCGCCGTGCTTCAGTGCCTTCGCGGCCGGCAGCAGATCGATCTGCGCGTCGATGCGGCGGGTCACGCTCAGCGTGCCTGGGGTCATCACGGTTCCGCCGCGCGAGACGTCGCCCACGTCAACGCCACCAAGATTGAGTGCCGCGCGCTGCCCGGCCACCGCCTCGCGCGATGCCTTGCCGTGCACTTGCACGCCTCGCACCTTCACGGCGCGCGCGCCCGGCTCCACCACCAGCTCGTCGTCCACCGCAATGGTGCCTGCCACCAGCGTGCCGGTGATGACCGTGCCAAATCCCCTCATGGAGAACGCGCGATCGATCGGCAGTCGCGCGGCAGCTTCGGCCGGCCGCCTGCCGACATGCGACCCTTCGGTCGCGATTGCCGCCCTCAACCGATCGAGGCCTTCGCCGGTCGTCGATGACACGTCAACCACCGGCGCGTTCGCCAGGAAGGAGCCCTTCACCAGCTCCGCGACATCCTGCCGCACCATCGCGCGCGTCTCGGCATCCGCCAGGTCGGCTTTGGTCAGCACGACAATGCCGCGCGGGATGCCCAGCAGGCGGCAGATGTCGAAGTGTTCTCGCGTCTGCGGCATCACCGACTCATCGGAGGCGACGATCAGCATCACGCAGTCAATGCCGCCGACGCCGGCCAGCATGGTGCGGACAAAGCGCTCGTGGCCGGGCACATCCACGAACCCGACCCGCGCGTCGCCGATCGTGGCGTGCGCGAAGCCAAGCTCGATGGTAATGCCGCGCGCTTTCTCCTCCTTGAGGCGATCGGGATCGATGCCGGTCAGCGCCCGGACCAGCGAGCTCTTGCCGTGATCGATGTGGCCGGCGGTTCCAACGACGAGGTTGTGCATTTTCGAGCTACGGGCTAGCGGCGATTCTTCTTCATCTTGCGCTCGTTCTTGCCCGGGCGTTGCCTCTTGCGCTGCCGGCGCTGCTCGGGCGTGCCCTTTCGCTGCTCTGTCTTCGGCCGCGCGGAACTGCGCCTGCGACCGCGCGAGCGTGCGTCACGCCGCACCTTCTCGAGCACGTCCTCGAGGCCGAGGTCAATCTGCCGCCGGTCCATAGCGACTGTGATGATCTGCACGCGGACCTGATCGCCCAGCCGATACGTCTTCCTGGTGTTCTCGCCGAACAGCGCGTGCTGCTGCTCGCGATAGCGATAGTAATCGTCCGCCATCGTACTGACGTGCACCAGGCCTTCGACGTAGTGCTCGGTCAACTCGACGAACATGCCAAACGGCGCCACGCCGGTGATGTAGCCGTCGAACACGTCCCCGACTTTGTCGGCCATGAAGCGGACCTTCTTCCACTGCAGGATCTCGCGCTCGGCGTCGGCGGCGCGGCGCTCCATTTCCGAGGTGTGCCGGCCGACCTCCGGCAGATCCTCATCGAGTTCCGCCTTTCGCTCGTCGGTCACCGTGGTCTCCCCGGCCTGCCGGCACTCACGCAGCAGCCGGTGCACCACCAGGTCGGGATACCGGCGGATGGGCGACGTGAAGTGGGTGTAGGTCGGCGCCGCCAGCCCGAAGTGGCCGACGTTGATCGCGTCGTAGCGCGCTTTCTGCATGGTGCGCAGCATCAGGAACGCGATCGGCCGCTCCGCGGGATTGCCGCGAATCTTCTCCACCAGCTGCTGGAAGTGCTTCGGCGTGACGTGCTTCTCGGTCGCCCCGAGCGAGCAGCCAAACCCGCTGACGAACTCTTCAAACTGCAGCACCTTCAGTGGATCGGGCGGCTCGTGGATGCGATACAGCGCCGGCATGCCCGCGTTTTCCAGGTGCGCGGCCACCGTCTCGTTCGCCAGCAGCATGAACTCTTCGATCAGCCGATGGGCGATGTTGCGCTCCGACGCCACGATGTCCTCGATGAAGCCCTCCTCATTCAGGACGACGTGCGCCTCGGGTAAATCGAAGTCCACCGATCCGCGGCGCTGCCGGCGCGCGTTCAATATCTCGAACAGCTCGCCCATCAGCTCGAACATCGGCACCAGGTCGCGATACTCGGCGATGACGCGCGGATCCTTGTCGGTCAGAATGGCGTTGACGGCCGTGTAGGTCATGCGCGCGTCGCTGTGAATCACGCCGTCATGGATCTCGTAGCGCACGACGTCGCCGCGCGCCGTCACTTCCATCAGGCACGACTGCACCAGCCGATCGACGTGCGGGCGCAGGCTGCACAGCCCTGTCGCCAGCTCCTCCGGAAACATGTGCACCGCGCGCTCCGGAAAATACACCGACGTGCCGCGTTCGTACGCTTCCTGGTCGAGCGCGCCGCCCTCCGGCACGTAGTGCGCAACGTCGGCGATATGCACGCCGAGCCAGTAGTGGCCGTTCTTCAGCTTCTCGATCGAAATCGCATCGTCGAAATCGCGCGCCTGCTCGCCGTCAATCGTCACCACCGGACGGTCGCGGAACTCGGTCCGTCCGGCGATGTCCCTGGCATGGACCGCGCCGCCCAGCCGCCTGGCCTCGGCGATGGACTCGGCACTGTGCGCGTCGGGAATGCCGTACTGGCGCAGGATGACTTCGGTGTCGACCCCGGGATCGTTGATGTCGCCAAGCACTTCAATCACACGGCCGGCCGGTCCTCGCGCGGGCGTGGGCCAACGGGTGATCTCGACGGTGACCATCTCGCCGGCCTGCGCCGGCCTGCCCTGAGCGCCGCCCAGGGGCTGCGCCTCGCCGCGCGGGATCACGATGTCCGCAGTCACGCGCTTGTCGAATGGCGTCACGACACCCAGGCCCGAGCTGTCGATCTCATAACGGCCGACCACGGTCGTGGCGGCGCGCTCGAGGAGCTGCACGACCTTGCCTTCCGCGCGGCCGTCTTCACGGTACCGCTCGATGCGCACGACGACCTTGTCGCCGTGCATGGCTTCCTTCAGATTGTGCTGGGCGACGTAGATGTCGCGGGTCAGGCCTTCAACCGGCCGTTCGGGCCTGACGAATCCGAACCCTGAGGGATGTCCGTCAACCTTGCCGACCACCAGATCCATGCGGGCGGGTAACCCGTAACGGTTGCCTGTGATCTGAATCAGTGCACCGTCAGTCACGAGCGCGCGCAGGTTGCGCTCGAAGCTCGTCCGCTCATCGCGCGGAATTCTCAATGCCCGCTGCAGTTCGCGCGGGGTCGCCGGATGCGGCACGCGTTGCTGCATCTGCCGAAGCAAATCGTCCTTAGTCAATCAGTACTACCTGTAAGTCTCCGACATTGGTGTCGGTCCGTCCCAGCCGGACGACGTCGTCCAGCGGGGCGAAGTACGCAAACGAATCGTTGTTTGCAAGATAGCCGCCCGGCGCACCGAGGCCCTGCCTCTCTGCCCGTTGCAGCGTAGTGGAGTCGACGACGGCTCCGGCCACGCCGGACGTGCCGTCGATGCCGTCGGTGCCGACGCTGGCCACCGTGTATGAACCGGCCGCGGCGAGCGGTTCAGCCAGCGCCAGCGCGAATTCGAGATTGCGTCCGCCGAGTCCCGGGCCGTTCACCGTGACCGTCGTCTCGCCGCTCGAAATCACGCACAGCGGCCGCCTCGCGCCAACGGCAACGGCCTTCACCAATTCGAGCCATCCCGGCGCCACATCGCGCGCCTCGCCGGTCACGGCGTCGGCCATCACGATGGCGTCATAGCCCAGCGCCTGCGCGGCATCGCGCGCGGCGTGCATGGCGTCCGTCCGGCTGCCAACCACCTTGGCCCGGGCCCGCCGCATGGACGCATCGCCAGGCTTGGGCGTATCCGGGAGCGCGCCCGCCTGACCCTGCGCTATCGCGGCACGCACCGACGCCGCGTGCGCCCTGCCGCCGAACCGCTCGAGCGCGGCTGCCGCATCGGCCCAGGTGGTCGGATCGGGAACGCCGGGGCCCGACCCAATCGCGTTGAGATCGTTGCCAACCACATCGGAGAGCGCGATGGTCACCGTCGTGCCGACGCATGCCGCCGCCAGCCGTCCGCCCTTCACTTTCGACAGGTGCCGGCGCACGGTATTGAGCGCGTGGATGTCCGCGCCGGCGTTCATCATCAGGCGCGTCGTCGCGATCTTCTCCTGCAGCGTCACGCCCTCGATCGGGGCCGCCATGAGGGCGGAGGCTCCGCCCGACAAGAGGATGACCAGGGCTTCGTCGGAATGTACCTTCTGCGCGACCGCCACGGCACGATCACCGGCGGCCTGGCTACGCGCATCTGGGAACGGGTGACTCGCCTCGATCCACTCGACCTCCGGCGGCAACTGCTCGCTGCCGTGCGTGCCAATCGCCAACAGGGTCTCGGCCCGCGTCGGCGAGACGTGGTAGATGGCGGCGGCCATCGCCGCGGCGGCTTTGCCCACCGCAATGACGTGCGTGGGACGGCCCGTCAGCGCCGGCGCGAGTTGCTGGTCTTGAAACGCGCGCTCAACGACACGGCGAGCGCTCACCGCGTCGATGGCGGCGCCGACGATGCTGAGGAGATGCTGTGTGGGTCGAGAAACGGATGCGATTAGTGAATCTTATTCGGATCCGACCGCCCGGACAGACCCGTCACTGAATCGAACTCCTTGAGGAGTCTCGCGACGACGTGTTCTGCGTTGGTTTGTTCGGAGAGCCGATCGAGGTCGGCGATGATCTTGAGGAGGGCGTACTCGGCGTTCTGAATGGCCTGTGCGCTGAAATACTCACGCTGGGCCTGCAGGCATTGGTGATGCTTGAGAAACTCTTCCCGGTAGAACTCGGTGAGAGTGGTGACGCCCGGTGGAGCGGCTTGATCCAACACGAAGCCTGGGATGCGGGTTCTTGCCCTCGGCATATCGGATTAACCGCAGTGTAAATAAGGTTGTAACGAAGTGTCAACCGAACCGTCGTTCGATCGGCCTTCGCCCCTAGACTCCGGCGAAGCTTGGAAATGGCCCGGGAAGCCACGGTTCCGGCGGCGGCGCCCACCACCACCACCCCGCTCAGGAGCATGAAGGCCACCTCGACGAACCCGAGGAATCGGACCTGGCCGGTGCCGATCAGCCCGGCGAGGTCAGGACCCAGGCTCTGGGCCATCGTGAAAGACAGCACGGCGATGGCAACCAGGCCACAATCCCGGCGCCCAGGCCTCCCAGCAGCAGTCCCTCGACGATCGCGGGGCCGCGAACGTAACTGAATGGCGCGCCAACCAGTTGCATGATCTCGAGCTCGTCGCGACGCGCGTGCAGGGACAACTTCACGACTGCCGCTGCCGTCAAGGCAGCGCCCAGCATCAGGAGTGCGGCGACGAGGCCGCCGGCCACCCGAGCCGTCGTGACAATGCCGACCAGCCGGGCGAGCCAGCCGCGGTCGTAGCGAGTGTCCGACACGCCCGGGCTCCCGGCGACGGCGTGCGACAGCGCATCGGCGGCGGCATCCCCGGGTTCATGATTTCGAGCGACAGATCCGGTAGGCCTGCACTTCGTCGCGCGTCAGCTTCGAGGGATTCCGGCCGCCAACGATCGCTTCGCCGCCAGACGGGCGCTCTTGCAGCAGCAACAGGCGCAGCAGCGTGCTCTTGCCGGCGCCGCTGGGGCCGGTCAGAAACGCGAATTCCCCTTTGTCGATCTTCAGCTTGAGATCGCGAAGCGCGTACATGCCGAGGCCGTACGTCTTCGCCAGCGACTGCGTCTCAATCACGCAGCGATTGTAAGGGAAGTCCGTGTCGGATGCGCCTTCCGCGCCCTAGCCGATCGCCGACTTGACCAGGTCGGTGACGATCTTGGGGTCGCCCTTGCCCCTGGTCTCCTTCATCACCTGGCCGACCAGGAACTGGAACTTGCGATCCTTGCCGGCCTTGATCTCCGCGATGATGTCGGGGTAGGCGTCGATCACCCGCCGGACGATTGGCTCCAGGCTCGAGGTGTCGGTAATCTGCGCCAGGCCGTCGGCCGCCACGATGTCGGCGGCGGCGCGTCCGGTGTCATACATTTTCGCGAAGACGTCCTTGGCGACCGTCGAACTGATGGTCCCCTTCTCGACGATGGCGACGAGGCCGCCGAGCGCCGCGGGCCTGACCGCAATGGCATCGATCTCGATGTCGCGCTCCTTCATGTTGCGGAGCACTTCGCCCATGACCCAGTTACTGGTCGCCTTGGCGTTGCCGGAACACTTCGCCGCCTCCTCGAAGTAGTCGGCGACGCCACGGGTCTGCGTGAGCAGCGCCGCATCGTATTCCGGCAGCGCGTACTGCTCGATGAACCGGCGACGGCGGGTATCCGGCAACTCCGGGATGGCGGCCACAATCTGCGCCTTGCGCCCCGCGTCCACCACCAGGGCCGGGAGATCGGGATCCGGGAAGTAGCGGTAGTCGTGCGCCTCTTCCTTGCTGCGCATGGAGTTGGTCTTGCCCTGCGCAGCATCGAACAGCCGCGTTTCCTGGATGACGCGCCCGCCATGCTCAACGACGTCGATCTGACGGCCGATCTCGTACTCGATGGCCTTCTCGAGATAGCGGAACGAGTTCAGGTTCTTCACCTCCGCCTTGGTGCCGAGTGTCGTCTCGCCGCGGCGGCGGATGGACACGTTGGCATCGCAGCGCAGGCTGCCCTCGTCCATGTTGCCGTCGTTGACGGCCAGCCAGACGAGAATCTGGCGCAACGTCTCGAAGAACGCCGCGGCCTCCGCCGCCGAGCGCATGTCCGGCTCGCTGACAATCTCGATCAACGGCACGCCGCTGCGGTTATAGTCCAGATACGTCTTGCGATCGGAATCGGCAAAGCCGTCATGCAGGGACTTGCCGGCGTCCTCTTCCATGTGAATGCGCGTCAGCCGCACACACTTCCCGCCGAGCGACCGTGGCAGCGCCACTCCCCCGCCCGTCGCGAGCGGCAATTCGTACTGCGAGATCTGATACCCCTTCGGCAGGTCCGGATAGAAGTAGTTCTTCCTGGCGAACACCGACCGTTCGTGCACGTCGCACCCGAGCGCCACGGCCGCCGTCACGGCGAGATCCACGGCTTTGCGGTTGAGCACCGGCAGCGCCCCAGGCAGGCCTACGCACACCGGGCAGGCATGCGCATTCGCCGGGGCGCCAAAGCCGGTCGAACAGCCACAGAAGATCTTTGTGGCTGTCAGCAGCTGTGCATGAATCTCGAGGCCGATGACGGCCTCGTATGCCGAAGGTTCCAAGGGCTACAAGAGTAACAAAGGTAACAACCGTTGTAACCGTTGTAACCGTTGCAACCCTGGCAACCCTTGCTAGATTGTCGGGCCGGCCGCGGCGACCTTTGGATCGGCATCGGAGAAGTTCGTCTTGAAGTTGTCGACGAACATCCTGGCCAGCTTGGCGGCCTGCGCGTCGTAGGCGGCCTTGTCGGCCCAGGTGCCGCGCGGATCCAGGACCTCAGACAACACACCCGGGCAGCTGGTCGGCACTTCGACGTTGAACACGGGGTGACGCTCGAAGGTGACGTCGTCGAGCGCGCCAGACAGCGCCGCCTTGATCATGGCGCGCGTGTGGGCGATCTTCATGCGGCTGCCCACGCCGTGCGGGCCGCCGGTCCAACCGGTATTCACCAGCCACACGCGCGAGCCGTACCTCGCAATCCGCTCGCCCAACTGCCGGGCGTAGACGTTCGGATTGAGCGGCAGGAACGGGGCGCCGAAGCAGGTGCTGAACGTGGCGCTCGGTTCGGTGACGCCCTTCTCGGTGCCGGCCACCTTGGCGGTGTAGCCCGACAGGTAGTGATACATCGCGCCTTCGGCGGACAGCTTTGCGATTGGCGGCAGCACACCGTAGGCGTCCGCGGTCAGCATCACGATGTTTTTCGGATGACCGCCGGAGCCGGACGGCACGGCGTTGTCGATGAACTCGATCGGGTAGGCGGCCCGCGTGTTTTCGGTCAGCGACGCATCGTCGAGGTTCAGCATTCGCGTGGCCGGGTCCATCACCACGTTCTCGAGCACCGTGCCGAAACGCTTGGTCGTCGCGTAGATCTGCGGCTCGGCCTCAGCGGAGAGGCGGATCGTCTTGGCGTAGCAGCCGCCCTCGAAGTTGAACACGCCGCGATCGCTCCAGCCGTGCTCGTCGTCGCCGATCAACTGGCGATCCGGATCGCTCGACAACGTGGTCTTGCCGGTACCCGACAAGCCGAAGAACAGCGCGGTATCGCCGGCCGCGCCAATGTTCGCCGCGCAGTGCATGGAGAGCACGCCCTGCAGCGGCAGCAGGTAATTGAGCACGGTGAAGATCGACTTCTTGTTCTCGCCCGCGTAGCTGGTGCCGCAGATCAGGATTTCGCTCGACCCGAGGTTGACGGCAATCGCCACCTCCGACCGCGTGCCGTGGCGCGCGGGGTCGGCCTTGAAGGTCGGCGCCGTCATCACCGTGAACCGCGGCTGGAAGTTCTCGAGGTCGGCGGCCGGCGGCACGATGAACAGGTTGCGCACGAACAGGTTGTGCCAGGCGAACTCCTGGATGAAGCGGACCGGCAGGCGGTATTCGGGATCGGCACCGGCATACAGATCCTGGACGAACAGTTCCTGCCCCTTGAGGTGCGCAATGATGTCGCGGCGCAGCGCGTCGAATTGCTGCAGGTCAATCGGCTTGTTGACCTTGCCCCACCAGACCTTCGCGTCGCTGGTCGGCTCCTTGACCACGAACTTGTCGTTCGGCGATCGACCGGTATGCGCGCCGGTGCGGCACACCAGGGGGCCGTCAATGGCCAGCTGGCCTTCCCGCCGGCGAATGGCATGCTCGTAAAGCGATGCGGCGGAGAGGTTGAAGTGGACCGGCTTAGAGGTTTGCACGCCGTGCGCCTCGAGACCTTGCCCCACCTGGGCGGTACTCATAAAAATATGACTCCAAACATGTTATTTCTGCGAACTGTCAGCGTAGTTCACGCATCGAAACCATCGATGGTACAGATGGCTATCCGCTGAAGTCAATATCCATAAGCCACTTGTGCGGGTGGCTGCTACACTACCGGCCTGGATACCGTGGCGATTTCTCCGATCGTGACACGAAGCCGCAAAGGTCAGGACCGGTAAACACCTCGGCAGAGACAACTGTAGACAATGGCAATGGCAGGACAGCCCAACGCCGTTCGTGCCGCGAACAAGGTCATTGCTCGCCGGTCGCGCCCGGACGCCTCGCACCCGTCGCCGGCGTCGGTGCTTGCGACCAAGATCAAGGACCTGGTCGAGGCGGGTCAGCGAGACGAGGCGCGCGAGCGCTTCGGGTCGCTGGTGGCGCTGTTACAGCGGCGGGCGGTTCGGATTGCGTTCCAGTACTTGCGCGATGCTTCAGACGCTGACGAAGCGGTGCAGGATGCGTTCATCAAGGTGTTCCTGCACATCGATCAGTATCGAAGCGACTTACCCTTCGATGTCTGGTTCACACGGATCCTGGTGAACGCGGCGCTCGATCGGTTGAAGGCGCGCGGCCGCCAGCAACGGGGAATCAGCCACTCGTCGGACGGGGACAACGGCCGGCCCGTCGAGCAGGTGCCGTCACACGAGGCGTCGCACGAACGGCGCCTGCTGGCGAAGGAACGCTGGGCCCAGGTCACCGAAGCGGTGGCCGGCCTGCCCGACCGCCAGCGGCTGGTATTCACGCTCTGTCAACTGGACGAGCGGACGCCGGCGGAAATCAGCGCGGCGACTGGAATGAGCCAGGCGACGGTGCGTGTGCACCTGTTTCGCGCGCTGCGCAAGTTGCGAGCCGTGTTAGGGGGTCAGGCATGAGCCGACGCGAATTCAGCGACCACGACGAACGGAACGCCCTCGAGGCGTACCGCGTGGCTGCCTGCGCCGACGCCGACGCACAATTCGATGACCGCGCGCTCGAAACCCAGCGGCACCGGATCCTCGACCGCCTCGCGCATCTCGGACATCCCGCAAGGGTCATCAGGTTCCCCAAGACGCCCACCGGCGACCTGCAGACCTCCGGTGTCAATCGCAAGTGGATCAGCGTTGCCGCCGCGGCCGGCTTGATCGTTGGCCTGGTCGGCGGACAGCTCGTCCGCCTGGCGCCCGTCGCCACTCCCATGCCCCAGGCGGACTCGTCCGCTCCTTCGAACGTTCCCGCGACGGTGCAGGTGGACGACGGTTTGCTGGGCGAAATCGAGCTGGTCATGCAGGCCCGGACCACCAGCGAACTCCGCGCCCTGGCCGAGTTCACGCTCGAAGACCAGCACTGACGCGCCCGCGGGTCCGACGGCCCGTCAGCCCGACCGTCCGCCCCGTAAACGCCGGCTTTCGAATGGTCGTAAGGCATTCAGAGTATGAACACCCTGCGTAAGTCCCTTATTTATCTGGTTTTGTCACTACTCGTGCAAGCCGCCGCCACGCCCGCGGCGGCGCAGGGGTTCAAGTGGTGGCAGACCGAGCGCTTTCAGAAGGAACTGGGTCTCACCCAGGAACAGATCACCCGTATCGAAGGCATCTACACCTCGACGGACCCGCTCTTGCGGGCGCAGCGCAAGGCCGTCGACAAGAACGACGAAAGACTCTCAAAGCTGATCGGGGATCCGACGTCGGATGAAGTCGCGGTGCTTCAGGCCGTTGACCGGTTGGAGTCGTCACGCGCCGAGGTGTCACGCACGCGCACCCTGTTCCTGTTCCGGATTCGCCGCGTGCTCACCGAAGAGCAGAACGTCAAGATCAACGCGATGTTCAAGCGTGACCACGAAGAGCGTGAGAAGCGCAGCAAGGGTCCTCGCGGTCGGCAGGACAACGACCACTCCGACTGCCACTAGGTTTCGCCGGCGCCGTACAGGAACCAGCGCGGCGCACAGCGATGTAGACGCTGTTCGAAGAGGGCTGGCGCGGCCTTGTCAGGCAGGGCCCGGCATCGGCTGCCGCGCCTGCCGAAGCAGCGCACTGACCGTAAGGCCGGTCGCCGGGTCAATCCAGTCAGGCGCCACTTCAGCGAGCGGCTCCAGCACGAACAGCCGCTCGCGAAATCTCGGATGAGGAACCGCCAACCCCGGCTCCTCGATGGTTTCGTCCCCGAACAGGATCAGGTCGAGGTCGAGCGTGCGCGGCGCCCCCAGCGACGGGCGCGTGCGCCCCGCCTCGCGCTCAATCTCGAGCAGCCGATCGAGCACGTCACGGGCAGACAGCTCGGTCTCGCCAATCACCACCCCGTTCAGGTAGCGCGGCTGTTCGGGCGACACCCCGACCGGAGTTGTGTCGTGCCAGCGAGAGTGTTTGAGGTTGGTCATGAAGCCGGGCAGCGCGGATAGGCCGAACGCCAGGTTGGCCTCGCGGTCGCCCAGGTTGCTGCCCAGCGCGATGGCCACCCTGGCCCCCCTGCCCCTGCTGGAGGCCCGGAGGCCTGGTGGCCGGTCGGCCTGCCTAAATGTCTCCGACAAAGCGGACGGGCATGACGTCGCCGCTGTGATCGTTGATGGCCAGCGACGTGCCGATCAAATCCTTGCGGCCCTCGGCCGCCTGGTCGAACAGGCGCTTGTGCTCGAGGGTCTCGCCGAGTATCACCTTCAGCATGCCCTTGTGCCGTGCGTGGGTCACGCCCTCGACTTTCGGCCGCCACTTCTCGACAAACTGGGTGTTGCCGCGCGCATCTTCGGACGCCAAGCCCTTCCAGGAATCGCCCTTGGCCGACAGCACCGGTCCGCGCGGCGGATCGCCGGCCAGCGGCGCGCCGAGGTCGAGCAGCGCGTGCTGGAGCCATGACAGATGCGTCTCTTCGCGCGCGATGATGTACTGGTAGGCGTTGTTCACGTCGTAGTCGGTGATCACCTGCGCCACCTGCTCGTGCCGCATCAGCAGGGTGACGCGGTCGAGGTAGCAGTCGCGAATCAGCTCGGCCAGCGGCTGGGTGCTCATGCCTTTTGCTTTTCCTTGCACGTGATGCAGACGCGCGTCCATGGAATCGCGTTCAACCGGGCTCCTGCGATCGGTTCGCCGCAGTCGCGGCAAATGCCGAAAGTGCCCTTCTCGATCCGCATCAGCGCCTCGTCAATCGCCTGCAGAATCTTGGCGTCGGTCTGCTTCAGCCGGAGATGGATGTGCACCTCGTTGTTGCCCGAAGCCTGGTCGGCCATGTCGCCCTGTCGGCCGTTGTTGTGCTCCATCGAGTCGGAGAGCGGTTTCAGACCAGCGGTCTCCTCGAGCTCTGCCCGCTTCTTGAGCAAGGCGTCCTTGTGGACGGCGACGTTCATTTCGTGAGTGCTCCCTGCTGCCCCGTGGTTTCCACCACGGGCCATCTAGTAACTCCCCATCGTAGCATCATTCGGCACGGAGGGTCGCCAGGGGCTTGCGCTGCAGCACTTCCCAGCTCGAGACCACTCCGATAATGGCGACGATCACCGTGGTGATGACCACGCCGGCCGTGCTGAGGCCAATCAGCGGCGTGAAGGGAATGTCGAGCGCGTAGCGGCTCACCGCCCATGTCAGGCCAATCGCGCCGCCGGCGCCAATCGTGCCGGCCAGCACACCCAGCAGTCCGTACTCGAGCACCAGCACCGAGGCAATCAGCCCGCGCGTGGCGCCGAGGGTCTTGAAGATCGCCGCCTCGTAGACACGGCGGAATTTCGTCATCGCGACAGCGCCAATCAGGATCATCAAGCCGCTGAACACGACCAGCGTGCCGACGACGGTGACGGCGAGGGTCACGTTGTCGATCACGGTCTTGATCGCATCAATGATCTCCCGCCCGTCAATCACCGACACGTTCGGCGCTACGGCGACCAGTGCCGACTGCATGCGGGCCCGCGTTTCGACATCCGCCGGCCCCTTGAGGAAGCCGATGAATGCGTGGGGCGCCTGCTCCAGCGCGCCGGGACGGAACACGAACATGAAGCCGCCGGCGCGGCTCTCGGACCACTCCACGAACCGGACACTGGTGACTGTGGCGGCGACGGCCCGGCCCAGCACGTCGAAGCGCATGGTGTCGCCGATGTTGATCTTGAACCGCTCGCTGATGGACTGCTCGATCGAGACTTCTGCGGTCTTTGAGGGCGTGTCGTCCCACATCTGCCCCTGGAGTATCCGCTCGTTGGCTGCCAGCGTCGATCGGTAGGTAATGGTGTACTCGCGGCCAAGCGAACCGCGGCCGCGCACGTCTTCATAATTGTCGAGGCTGACCTCCCGGCCCTCGACACCCACCACCCTCGCGCGCAGCACGGGAATCAGCGGCGGCGTCACCGCACCCGGCGGCAGGTACTGGGCCATGACGCCGCGCACCGGCTCCACCTGGTCGCGCTGCACATCGAGCAGGAACATGTCAGGCGAGTCGGCGGTCATGCGGTCGCCGAACTGGCCGATCAGGTTCTCCTGCAGGGATCGCACGCCGATGATGAAGAAACTCCCCAGGCCGACGGCCAGCAGCACGATGCGCATCTGGCTGCCCGGGCGGCTCAGCTGCAGCACCGCGTGGCGAAGCGCGAACGACGTCGATCGCGACAGCGGCCGGATCGCGCGGATCAGCAGCGAGCCGGCGACGTGCAGCACGATCGCCGTCGCCGCGAATCCTCCGGCCACGATGCCGCCGATGCGCAGCGAGCCCGCCTGCCAGATTGTCAGGCCGACGAGACCGCCGACCACCGCCAGTGTCACGACGATCTGTACGGCGTCTGGCCGCCGCGTCCGCGCTTCGTCGCGCAGCAACAGGGACGGCTTGACGTGCCTGACATCGAGCAGCGGCACCAGCGAGAACAGCAGCGACACCAGCATGCCGATGCCGAGGCCCTGCACGACCGCCGGCATCGTCACCGCGTAGGCGATCTCCACACCGGTGCTGTTGGGGACGTAGAGCGGGATAGCCTGCGTGGCCGCCAGCGCCAGCAGCAGTCCCAGCAGGCTCCCGGCGAAGCCGAGCACGACGACTTGCGCGACGTAGATCGCCAGCAGCTGCGCCGACCGCGCCCCGACACACTTCAGGACCGCGATGCTCTTCATCTTCTGCTGCACGAACACGCGCGTCACGCTCGACACGCCAATACCGCCGAGAATCACGATCACCAGGCCGACCAGCGCCAGGTAGTTTTCGGACCGTTCGAAGTCCTCGCCAATGGCATCTTCGGCGTTCTTGTAGGAACGCACCCGCACGAACTCGTTGGCGAAGTCCGCCCTCAGGTCCGCGACCAGCGTGTCCAGCCGGTCCGCAGGCACCTTCAGCAGCCGCTGCCGTGCCGCCCGGCTGCCAAACGTCAACAGGCCGGTCTTTTCGAGATCGGCCAGGTCCACGAAGACGCGCGGCCCAATGGTGAAGGCGCCCATCTGACGGCCGGGCTCCGACTGTATGACCCCGCGAATGGTGAACCGCTGCGAACCGATCGACAGCACGTCGCCGACCTTGACCTCCAGTTGCACCAGCAGCTCGGGACGCACCAGCACACCGAAGTTGCGCAGCAGTTCGTGATCGTAGGCCTGCCCGTCCGCGAGCTTCAGCTGACCGTAGTACGGGAAACCACGCTCCACCGCGCGCAACTCGACCATCCGAGCCCGGCCGCCCGGCCGGTCGGCGACCCGCGTCATCGTTGGCAACTCGGCAGCGCGGTGGCTCTCGGCCCCGGCCTCCCTCAACCGCCGCTCGAGTGTGGCAGCCACTTCAGGCGTGATCGCCTGGTTGCTGTTGATGGTGGCATCCGCCGCAATCAGCGATCGAGCTTCGCCCGCGAACGTCTGCCGCACGTTCTGGATGACGGATCGCAAGGCGACGATGGCGCCGACGCCGATGGCGATGCAGATGAAGAAGAACAGCAGCCGCTTCCAGGACGCGCGCATTTCACGCGCGGCCATGAGGACGACGAACCTCATTCCCCGTCGACTCGCTTTCGCGCGCTCAGGGCAAGGGGCACCTCGACCGCCGTCGAGGCGCCCCGCACCGGCCGGCCGTCTCGCAGCACCAGCCGTTCGTCCGCCACCGCGGCGACCTGGTGGTCGTGCGTGACCAGCACCAGCGTGACGCCACGATTCCGCCGCACCTGCAACAGTAAATCGAGAATGTGGCGTCCGTTGGAGCTGTCGAGATTACCGGTCGGCTCGTCCGCGAGAATCAACGGCGGATCGTTCGCCAGCGCGCGCGCAATCGCAATGCGCTGCTGTTCGCCGCCCGACAACTGCGACGGATAGTGATGGCCGCGCTCATGGAGTCCAACCTCATCCAGCAGCGCCTGCGCCCTGGCGGCCGCATCACGCCGCCCCGCGATTTCCATCGGCACCTGAATGTTCTCGATCGCCGTCAGCGACGGTACCAGATGGAAGAACTGGAACACGAAGCCGATCTTCTCGCCCCGCAGGCGCGCCAGCGCGTCCTCGTCGAGCGTGGTAATGTCCTGCCCACCGATCACGATCGAGCCGGTCGACGGCGAATCGAGGCCCGCAATCAGCCCCAGCAGCGTCGACTTGCCGCTGCCGGACGGGCCGATGATCGCCAGGCAACTGCCGTCGGCCACGTCGAGGTCGAGCGGATGCAGGATGGTCAGCGGCTGGCTGCCGCTCTGGACAGTCTTGGAGACGCCGCGAAGTTGAATCATTGACTGGGAGTGGTGGGACGCGGCAGAACCGGTTCGAGTTCCTTCCAAACGAGATCCGCCACGGTGGCCGCGCCGCGAGCGTTTGGATGAATGCCGTCGGCCTGATTGAGCGACGCCTCCCCTGCCACGCCCTGCAACAGGAATGGGATGAGTCGCACGTCGTAGGACCTGGCCAAATCCACGTACACCTGGCGGAAGGCCTCGGCGTACTCGGCGCCGTTGTTCGGTGGCGCTTCCATGCCGGCCAGGATGACGACAAGGTTGCGGGCCTTCGCGCGATCGAGGATCGCCGCGAGGTTCTTCTGCATGTCGGCCGTCGGCAGCCCGCGCAGTCCATCGTTGCCGCCAAGCGCCACGATCAGCACCTTCACGTCGCCCTCGAGCGACCAGTCGAGCCGTCGGACGCCACCGGCGGAAGTATCGCCAGACACGCCGGCGTTGACGACCTCGAAGTCGAGACCGCGCTCGTTCAATCGACTGCCGATCAACGAGGGATAGCTGAGTTCAGCGGGCAGCCCGAGGCCGGCCGTCAGGCTGTCGCCCAGGAACACGATGCGGGGTGCCTTCGGTGACTCAGCCGCAGCAGGCGCCTCAGGCCGCGGCGCTGCGGCTGGCTGGGTGCCCTCCGGCTGCTGCCCGCCACACGCCGCTGTCAGGGCGACGGCAAGGAGAACGCCGTATCTCATCAGGCCACGTTGATGACGATCGCCGTCGCGTTGTCGGTCGTGCCGGCCGTCATGGCTTCGTTCACGATCGTCGCCGCGCCGTCGGCCGCCGACTGCGATCCGGCGAGCAGCGTCGCAATCGCCGCGCTGCCGAGTCTGCCGTGCACGCCGTCCGTGCACAGCACGAATCGATCACCCGGCTTCACGTCCTCTTCCCTCGACTCGGGTCGCACATCGTCCTTGGTGCCGACGACGTTGGTCAGCACGTGGCGCAAGGGATGATGCGGATCCGCGTCGTCCGCGTTCTGCCCGCCGAGCACCGACGCCAGCCAGGTGTCGTCTCGCGTCAGCTGTTCGAGCGCGCCCTGCCGCATCCGGTAGATGCGGCTGTCGCCGATGCTGACCAGGCTGATGCGCGCTCCGGCGATGAGCGCCGCCACCACGGTCGTGCCCATGCCGCTCAGCGCGGCGCGTTTTGATCCCTCGTTGTAGATCTTCCGGTTTGCAAGCCGGACTGCGGTCGTCAGCCGATTGGTGTCTACCGAGTTCCTGATCTCGAGACCAAACGGCCACGTGATGTCGGCACCGGACGCCGCACTTTCCTTGATGAAGCCATGGATCGCCTCAACGGCCATGTGGGATGCCACCTCGCCGGCATTGTGCCCGCCCATGCCGTCGGCGACGACAAACAGCCCCAGGTCCGGCCACCAGCCGTGATGGTCCTGGTTCATCTTGCGCGGTCCCATATCGGTCCGGCTTCCCACCGTCAATTCCATAGCGCTGAGAGAATGATCTCCGCTGGGTACTTGGTATGCTTTCGCCGTGGCTAACGCCGCGCTTCAACCCGTTATCGCTCGTGCGACCGCTGCCCTGGAGCGAGGACAAGCCGGCACCACGATCGAACTGCTGGCCCCGCTCCTCCACGAGCCATCGTCCTTCAACAAGGAAGACGAGCTCAGCGTCCGGGCCATGCTCGTTGAATCGTACCTCTTGCAGGGGGATCTTGCACAGGCCGAAACGGTTCTCGGCCGATCGCCGGATACGCTGCGCGACTCACTCCCTCGGGTACTGCACTCGTGCTTGTGGCGGTTGCACGGCCGGGTGGCCTTCGCGCGCGGCGAGCAGTCCCGCGCCATGGCGCTGCTCAATCGGGCGCTGAAGCAGGCCGAGATCGCCCACGATTCCCGGGCGATTGGTCTTGCGCACTACTTTCTCGGGCTCTGCTACCGCCAGGTCGGCGACATGGCCATCGTGCGCGAGCACATCGCCGAAGCCGCCGCCGCCCTCCATGCCGCGGGTGACAAGCGGCACTTGGCCATGGTGCAGTCGCTCTCGGGCGTCATGCTCGCACAGACCGGCCGCTACGACGAGGCCAGCTCGGCGCTGCGCCAGGCCGAACGCATGGCGTCGATGCTGCAGGCCGATGACGTGCTCGCGACGGTGTGCGGCAACCAGGCCAACGTCGCCCTCTACCGGCGCCGCTACGAGCAGGCGTTGACGCTCGGCGATCGCGCCGTCGCGCTGCAGGAAGGCCTCGGCCAGGGGCCCGGCCTGTCGATCGCGCTCGCCACGCTCGGACAGATCTGCGTGCGCGTCGGCAATCTCGACCGTGCCGATGCCGTGCTGCACCGCGCGCTGGAAGTCCGCACCCCCTTGCAGTTCCACGAAACGTCCGGCGCGGTCTACAACACCCTGGCGCAGATGTCGCTGATGCGCGGCGACTCCGAGAACGCCGCCGAGTATCTGCGACAGGCCGCCGAAGCGTACGGCGGCATTGGCCGTAACACGAGCCGGTGGTACCAGTGGCCGTTGCGCGTCATCACCGCGCGCCTGGCAACGCGCCGCGGCAGGCCCGATGAGGCGTTGGCCATCGCCGACGAGATTGCGCGCTCCACGAACGCGCCGCCCGCCGAGACCATCGAAGCTGCGTTGATCGCCGCCGAGGCGCTGCTGCTCACCGGGCGGATGGACGAGGCCGAACATCGGCTGACGCAGATGGAGTCGCGGCTCGATCCACGCCAGGGTCCCGAGGCGTGGGGCCAGTTCCTGCGCCTGCGCGGCGACCTGCGCGCGCGCCAGACCCGAACCACCGAGGCCTATCACGACATCGCGCAGAGTTCGAGCGTCTTCGAGCTGGTGGGCGAACGCTATCAGGCGGCGGTCAGCCAGTTCGCGCTTGCCCGGCTGGCCGCGCAGGCCGGCGCCAAGTCGACCGCGGATCGCCACTATCAATACGCCGCGCACGTCTTCCAGGCGCTGGGCGCCACGCGCGATCTCGAGCAGGTGCGCGCCGCGCAGGCCGCCGCGCAGCCTCCGGGCACCGGCGAGTACGTCGGCTCTCCCGCCGATGCGGATGATGCGCTCGTGCGCCGGCTGGTCGATGCCGCCGTGCTGCCAGATCTGCTCGCGCCTGAGCTATCGGCCACCCTCCTGGAAGCGGTCAACGCCGACGTGACCGCGGTCTTCGCCGAACTGCCGGCCGGCGGCGTGCGGTTGATCTCGTTTGCCGGCACCGACGCCGACAGCGCCCGCACCGTCGCGCGGCTTGCGGTGCAAGGCGCGCCGTACGGTGCGGGCACCCTCATCATCGAGCCGATCGGCCGCGAGCCCGACGGCCCGCGCTACGTGGTGATCGCCACCCCACGGCCGCTGGGGTATCTCCAGTTGCGCCGCGTCAGGATGATGGCGGCCGTGGCGCGACAGGGCTTCGATCTGTGCGGCGTTCGCCATCGCCCGACGCCCATCGTCGACTCCACGATCGAACCTCCGCTCGAGCCACTGTTGCCCGGGTTGCTGTGCACCAGCGCCGCCATGACGCGCGTCGTCGATCAGATTCAACGCCTGCAGGGCAACGACCTCACGGTGCTGATCACCGGAGAGAGCGGCACTGGCAAGGAACTGATCGCGCGCGCGATTCATATGGGCTCGGCGCGCAACGCGGCGACTTTTCTGCCGTACAACTGCACTACGACGACGCGCGAGCTGGCGGACAGCCAGCTGTTTGGTCATCGGCGCGGGTCGTTTACGGACGCGGTGTCGGACCAGCCTGGCTTGATCAGAACCGCGACCGGCGGCACGCTGTTCCTCGACGAAGTCGGCGACCTGCCGCTCGACGTGCAGCCAAAGCTGCTGCGCTTCCTGGAGCAGGGGGAGATCATGCCGGTCGGCGAGAACCGCCCGCAGCCGGTGGACGTGCGCGTGCTGGCCGCTACCAATGCCGACCTCGAGCCACGCGTCGCGGAAGGCAAGTTCCGCGAAGACCTCTACTACCGCTTGAGCGTGATCAGGATCCACGTGCCGCCCTTGCGCCAGCGGCGTGAAGAGATTCCGCACCTGGCCACCTTCTTCCTGCGCGAAGCCTCCGACCGCCTGGCCAAGCCGGATTTGCAGCTCAGCTCCGATGTGCTCGACTTGTTCGCGCAGTACTGGTGGCCTGGCAACGTGCGCCAACTGCGCAACACACTGCAGCGGGCCGTCGCGATGGCCCCGGCGGGGGGCACGATCGGGCCCGAACACTTGTCTGCCGACCTGACAGTCACCGTCCCGGCGGCTTCGACCGGCGGCCCGAGCCGCATCGCGCTGCGTGGCGGACAGACATTGGCGTCGGTGGTCGATGAAATAGAACACGACTTGATCCGCGACATGATCTCTCGACATCGGGGCAACGTCTCAGAAACCGCCCGCGCACTCGGTCTCACGCGCCGCGGCCTCTACTTGAAGTTGCGGCGGCTCGGACTGGAGAACAGTCCTCACGTGGCTACTCAGTAGTCATGTGCGAGCAACACTGGATACCTACTAATCACCACCGTACCCGTCACATTAGGCCCAAAGTCCTATCAAGTGAGCTGTATCACCAATTGCGTCATTCGATGTCCCTGGTCAACCCCTGGGCAGAGCCCCGGCAAGCAAGTTGGCTGAGCAGTTCGTATTGCACGAACTGAACGAAGGCGGCCACCCACGCGCGTCGCGTCGGAAGCCGCCGGCGCCGGCGCGAGGGAGGCGTGCTGTCGGCCACTTCGGACCTGGAGGCGGTGGCGGTCTGAAGTGAGAAGTGAGAAGACAAGTGAGACCTACTTCTGACTTCTCACTTCTCACTTCTCGATCTTTTTACTCCAATACCTCGCCAGTCCCTGCCAGAGCTGATCGAACGGCGCGGCGAGCTCCGCCGCGCGGGCGTCGTGTTCTGGTAACTCGCGCCGCACATCCTGGCGCATCTGTTCCGCGAAGCGGTGCGCCAGGTCGGCTTCGGTGCCGCCCTGCTCCAACATCTGCCGCGACGTCTCCGCCGCTGTCGCCAGCGCGGTCCGGAACCGCCCGAGGTGTGCCCGCGCCGGCGTAACCGGCCCGAAGTGCGTGAGAAACAACGAGACCGGCTGCCAGGCCTCGATCGTGTCGAGGCTCGCCCGCCAGGCTTCAATATCGATGTCGGGCGGCGGCGTCGGCGCGATCAGGTAGTCGCCGGCGACGCGCACGCCGCCGGTATCGCCGACATACGCCATGCCGGTGTGCTCATCAAGATAACTGACGTGGTGTTTGGCGTGGCCGGGAGTGTAGGCCACCTGGATCGTGGTGCCCGACAACTCGAGGCGCTCGCCGCCCGTCAGTACGGTGGCTTGCGATTCGGGCACCGGCTGGAACGCGCCCCACAGCGTGTCCATCTGGTCGCCATACAAGCGCGTCGCGCTCGCCAGCAGCCTGGCCGGATCGATCATGTGCGGCGCACCGCGCTCGTGCACGTAGACGCGCACCGACGGCACGCGCTCGACGATCGTGCCGGTGGCGCCGGCGTGATCGAGGTGAATGTGCGTGATCAGCAGGTTGCGCACGTCGCGCAGCGACAGGCCGCGTTCTCGCAGGCCGGCTTCGAGAACCGGCAGGCACGAGGTCGGGCCTGGGTCAACCAGCGTCACGCCATCGGCGCCGGCCAGAACCGCGGTGGCAATCACGCGGGGGCTGCCGCGGAAGTGAAGGTCGATGAATGAATCGGTCATGGGTGGAACGACAGCATCTTGCTGCTCCCGGCGTAGCGGCCATCAGGCGTCGCCGGCAGGAACACCTTGCAGTCGTCGAGATCGCCGCCGTAGATGTGCAGGGTCACCGAGGCACGCTCCGGACGGGCGTTGGCAAGCACGTGATGATCGGTGGGAGGAATCAAACACCCGGCCGAACCTGTGCCGGCCAGCAGCGACCCAATCGGGGTCACCCGGTAGTAGCCGTCCGGCTCCTGCTGCACCAGATACTGCGTCACCGCGATCTCGCCATCGACCACGCCCTCGACGCACCACAGGCCGCCGTGATCGTGAACGGCGGTGCCCTGCCCCGGTCCCCAGGTCATGACGATCGCCGTGTAGCGGCCGGCCGGATCGCGATGCAGCAGCCGCCGGGCGTAGGCATCGGGTCTGGGCGCCGTGAAACTGTCGGGCAACGTCAAACGGCGACCGCCAAGGACGTATTCGAGATCCCGCTTGACCGAGGCGGTGATCGCCTCGGCCGTCCCGGCCCCAACCGATCGATTGAGGCGGGAGACTAATTCAGTCAGGCCAGGACACGTCGCTGCTGTCGGCATCTATGTCTTCAGGTTCGTTTCGAACAGTTTGAGGATTCGCTTGTACTGGTCGGCCCAGCCGGTGGCCTCGACGAAGCCGTCATCTTCCACGTGATACACGGCCAGTTCCCAGTGCTCCTTCCGCAATTCTATCAGCCGCGGCGCCAGCCGCACCGAATCCCGGAAGTGCACGTTGACGTCCACCATGCCGTGCGCGAGCAGCAGCGGCAACTTGAGCCCTTCGGCGACATAGATCGGCGAGCTCTTCCGATAGGCCTCGGCGCGCCGCCGTCTCTCGATACGACCCAGGTCGCCGCCTGGTCCTCCCTCGGCATCAGCCATTCGAAGTACAACTCCTTCGAGTCGCCGGACCAGCGCAGGTTGTTCGGCGGGTTCCCCACCAGTTCGGGCCCGCGCATGATGCTGTCCACCGTGAGCGGAAACGGCTTCGACGCGTTCTGGCGGGTTGAGACGGTGGTTGCCGTGAGGCTGAAGGTGCAGACGATCAGCAGGAGCTTCTTCATAAGTGTTGGTCGGTGGCGAACTGACGTCCCCCCACATCTGAGTAGCGTTTCGGTTTAGAGTTCGGCCCTGAGAGAAAGGGATCGGACGATGAAGAAGCGGTTCACGGAGACCCAGATCGTGGGCTTCTTGCGCGAGGCGGATGCCGGCGTACCGGTGAAGGACCTGTGCCGCAAGCACGGGTTCTCGGACGCGAGTTACTACCTCTGGCGGAGCAAGTTCGGCGGCATGAGCGTCTCGGACGCGAAGCGGCTGAAGGAGCTCGAGATCGAAAACACCCGGCTCAAGAAGTTGCTCGCGGAGTCGCTCCTCGAAAACGAGGTGACCCGTGAGGTGCTCTGCGACAACAGTGGTGACCGCACCAGCTCGGCGCGAGGTGGTGCGCATGAGCGCCTCGGCCCTGCGGTACGTCCCCGGCCGGATCCGGATCCGTCCCTGCGTGACCGGATCATCGCTGTGGAGACGGCCCCCACCCCTTGCCCCGAGGGGGTGGGGGTCCTCCCCTCAAACAAGTGGCCAATTTTTTCCGCCCTCTGAACGCCTCGGCGAGCGCGCATATCCCACGCGGCGCAGCGGGCATGGTGGGCTCTGGGTCTGCGAACCGCCGTTTGGTACACCAGAGGCCACTAATACGGCTTATCGTCCGCGGCGAGGCGAATCGAGGACAATACCCACTAACACGATCATGCTGCCACGCCTTACGCTCGTCGCCGCTCTGCTTGTTCCCTGCCTTGCCGCCGCCCAATCATTCGCACCGGCTGGGTGGGCGGACGAACTGAAGCTCAACGAAGCCGTCGATCAACACCCCGATCCCGGGATCGTGGAAATCGATCTGGTCGCGAAGCTGGCCGACGTGCAGGTGGACGGCAAGACCGTGCGCGCCTGGACCTACAACGGCTCGCTGCCCGGTCCACTGGTCAGGACCCGCGTTGGCGATCGCTTGATCGTCCACTTCACGAACCAGCTCGATCAACCGACGACGGTGCATTGGCACGGGGTGCGGGTGCCGATCGACATGGACGGCGTGCCCGACATTTCGCAGCCCGAGGTCAGGAAAGGCGAGTCATTCACCTACGACTTCGTGGTGCATGACGCGGGCCTGTACTGGTATCACCCGCACGTGATGTCGGCAGCGCAAGTGGGTTTTGGCCTCTATGGTGCGCTGCTCGTCGAGGATCCCGCAGACGGTGTCAGCGTCGATGATCAACTGACACTGGTACTCAGCGACATCGGTTTCGATGCCAGGGGCGTGCTCGAGCCCGCCGACAGCGGCGGTTCCGCCGGCATGGTGTTCGGCCGTGAAGGCGAGTTCGTGCTGGCCAACGGCCGGCGGCGTCCAACGCTGCGCGCACGTTCCGGAGCCCCACAGCGCTGGCGCATCGTCAACGCCGCCAAGAGCCGTTTCTTCTATCTGGATCTCGACGGCCAGCCGTTCACGGTCATCGGCACGGACGGCGGCTTCCAGGAGACGGCCACGAGGACCGACATCCTGCTGGTGACGCCGGGCGAACGCATCGACGTGATCGTGACGCCGCGCGGCACGGCAGGCACGCCGCTGCCGCTACGCGCGATGCTCTATAACCGCGGCTACGGCAGTGTGGAGTACCGCGCGGTTGAAGAAGTCGCGCTGATCGAATTCAGCAGCGAACCGGAAGTGAAGGCCGCGCCGATTGCCACGACGCGAGCGATGGCGGCGCCATCCGTGGTCGGCGCCACTCCCGTGGACGTGGTTCTGGCGCTGCCGGCGATGAAGAACAACAAATCGGAGTTCCAGGTGAACGGCGTGCCGTTCTGGAAGGCCAAGCCCTACGCCGCCAAGCTGGGAGAGAAGCAACTATGGATTGTGAAAAACGATTCCGACTGGGATCACCCATTTCACCTCCATGGCTTCTTCTTCCATGTCATCGACGAGCGGGGCCAGCCGGTGCGGCCGCTGGCGTTGAAGGACACGGTCAACGTGCCGATGAAGTCCACCATCCGGTTGCTGATCGATTTCGATGAGCGCCCAGGTGAGTGGATGTTTCACTGCCACATCCTCGATCACGCCGACGGCGGGCTGATGGGCACCGTGCAGGTTGGAGACGCGCCCGCCAAGGGGCATACCCACAAGCCGCCGTACTGAGCGCTGCGATTCCGGAGACCTTCATGCCGTTCTTCACGACCATGAAGGTGGGTGCTTGAGGAAAGCGGCGGTTGACCGCATAGTGGGTGGCGCATCTGCGAAGGGCTGATATCGCCATGAAACGCTTCTTTCTCGGGCTGATTGCGCTGATTGTCGTGCTTGGGATCGCCGCCAACATCTTCCAGGTCGAGATCGGCCGCGCCGTGTTCAAGACGGCGGTCGAGCGCACGGTCAGCCGTGACACCCTTGCCACCCTTCCCGATGGCCTGCATGTCGCGCTGTGCGGCAGTGGCTCACCCTTGCCAGACCCAGGCCGCGCCGGGCCCTGCACGGCCGTTATTGCCGGCAAGCACCTCTTCATCGTCGACATGGGGTCGGGGGCCACGCGCAAGCTCGCGCCCATGGGGATTGCAGCTGGCAGGGCGGAGGCGCTGTTTCTCACCCACCTTCATTCCGATCATATTGACGGGCTTGGCGAATTCATGCTGCAGCGCTGGGTCAGCGCTAATCACAAGACCCCGCTGCCGGTCTATGGGCCGACTGGCGTCGCCGTGGTTGTGGCCGGGTTCAACGCCGCCTATGCCCCGGATGCGAGCTACAGGGTCGCCCATCACGGGCCCGACGTCGCACCGCCGGACGGAGCCGGCGGCTTTCCCAACACCATCGAGCCGGGGACGGTTTACGAGAAGGACGGGGTCACCATCACCGCCTTTGCCGTCGATCACCGGCCGGTGACCGGTGCCGTTGGCTACCGCTTTGACTACAAGGGGCGGTCGGTCGTGTTGAGCGGTGACACCGCGCCCTCCCCCACAGTCATTGCCGCCGCCCGTGGCGCCGATCTGCTCATCCATGAGGCTCTCAATCCTGAAATGGCCGGGGTCATCGGCGCGGCCATGAAAAAGGCGGGCAAGGACAAGACCGCCAAGATCATGGCCGA
>VFZG01000006.1 GCA_016871275.1 Acidimicrobiia bacterium
CTCCTGGCCCCAGCTGGTCGACCGGCACCGCCTTGGGTGAGAACACCCCCAGCGACTCGATCTCGTGGTCCTGCCGGGTGTTCATCAGCGTGACCTTCATGCCTTGCCGGATGGTGCCCTCGAGCACGCGCGCCACGATCACCACGCCGCGATAAGAGTCGTACCAGGAATCGAAGATCAGCGCCTTGAGCGGCGCGGCGGGATCGCCGTCCGGCGGCGGCAGCCGATGCACGACCGCTTCGAGAATCTCCTTCACGCCGGCACCGGACTTGCCGCTGGCAAGAATGGCTCCCGCGCCGTCGAGGCCGATGATCTCCTCGAGCTGACGCCGCGCCTCCTCTGGCTGCGCCGACGGCAGATCGACCTTGTTGACCACCGGGATGATCTCGAGGTTGTTGTCGACGGCCAGATACGCATTGGCCAGCGTCTGCGCCTCGACGCCCTGCGAAGCGTCGACGAGCAACAGCGCGCCTTCGCACGCCGCCAGCGAGCGGGTCACTTCGTAGCTGAAGTCCACGTGGCCCGGCGTGTCGATCAGGTTGAGAACGTAGTCCTTGCCATCGTCTGCCCGGTAGCTGAGCCGAACGGGGTGGGCCTTGATGGTGATGCCGCGCTCGCGCTCGAGATCCATGGCATCGAGTACTTGCGCGGTCATTTCGCGCGCCTGCAGCGCGCCGGTGCACTCGAGGAAGCGATCGGCCAGGGTCGATTTCCCGTGATCGATGTGCGCAATGATGGAGAAGTTACGAATGTGAGGCTGCTTCACCGGCGGTTCAAGCCTTTATTATGACTCATGCCAGACCCTTCGACTCCGCTCGGGGCAGGCCAGGCGGGCTTCAGCAGGGTCTGTCCGTCGTGCGGGGGCGGGTGCCGCGGAGCGTCGACACGTGCCGCCGGGCACGATTCGCGGTGTGTTGCGCACCAACCGGCTCGATTTCGACTGGGAGCGATAGCCGGGATCGTAGCTAAGTGTTAGCATCGGCGTGCCGATGCATTCGAACGGTCCCCGGCTGCGCGCCGACCTTCCAACACCTGCCCTGCTCCTCGATCTCCACGCCTTCGAAGACAACATCGCCGTCATGGCCGGGCACCTCAAGGCGCGGAATAAGGCGTTTCGTCCGCATGGCAAGACGCACAAGTGCCCCGAGGTCGCAAAGGCGCTGCTGCGCGCCGGCGCTATCGGGTGTTGCGCGGCACGCCTCAGTGAGGCCGAGGTCTTTGCTGCATCCGGCATTCCTGGACTCCTGATCACGACCGCGGTCATAAGCAAAGGAAAGATCGCGCGCGCGGTCGCGCTGGCGGCCAGTGCCCCCGACACGATGTTCGTCGTCGACGATCGCCAGAACGTGCGCGACCTCAATGAGGCCGCAGCGGCGAATGCCAATCGCGAACCACTCAACCTGCTCGTCGACCTCAACTTTGGCCGGACCGGCATCACGCCCGGGCAACCCGCCGTCGAGCTCGCGCAGCTGATCGACTCGTTGCCGAACGTCACCTTCCGCGGCCTGCAGTCGTACGACGGCGCCGCCGCGCACACCACACCGTTCGATGCCCGCGCCGCGCGGACCGCGATGACGATGGGTAAGGCGGTGGAGACGAAGCAGCTGCTGGAGCGTGCCGGACTGGCGTGTCCGCTCGTCACCGGCGGTTCAACCGGCACCTATCGATTCGACTCCGACAATCCCGGCATCACCGAGCTGCAGCCCGGCAGCTTCGTGTTCATGGACATGGAATACGGCACAATCGGCGGTCCGGACGGGAACGAATATCGCGACTTCCAGAACTCACTGACGGTGGTGACGACGGTGGTGTCGCGCTCGCCCGGCATGGCGATCGTTGACGGCGGCTACAAGGCGTTTTCCACCGATCGCCCGTTCACGCCGAGAGCGGTCGGCATAGATGGCGTGGTGTTCCATTGGGCCGGCGACGAACACGGCCGGCTCGATGTCACGAACGCCTCGCGGGACGTGCGGCTCGGCGACCGCATTGAGTTCCTCCCGCCGCACATCGACCCGACGGTGAACCTGTACGATTCGATCTACGTGTTGCGTGGCGATCGCGTCGAAGACATCTGGCCAATCGCCGCCCGCGGCAAGTCGCAATGAACCAATCCCTGCAACACGAGCTCGAGGCGGCCATCGACGGCGAGGTCCGCTTCGACAAGGTGTCTCGCGCGCTCTACTCCACCGATGCGAGCGTCTACCAGATCGAGCCGCTGGGCGTGGTCATCCCGAAATCCGCGGAAGCGGTGGTGCGGGCGGTGGAGATCGCGGGCCGGCACGGCGTGCCGATTACGCCGCGGGGCGGCGGCACCTCGCAGGCCGGACAGTCGATCGGCGCCGGCCTGGTGCTCGACACCTCGAAGCACCTGAACCGCATCATCGCAGTGAACCCGGATGAACGGTGGGCTCGCGTTGAGCCTGGCGTCGTGCTCGACGAACTGAACGCCTCGCTGCGGCCATACAACCTGCGGTTCGCACCCGATGTGTCGTCCGCCAGCCGCGCCACCGTGGGCGGCATGATGGCCAACAACTCCAGCGGCGCGCGATCGGTGCTGTACGGCAAGACGATCGATCATGTGCTCGAACAGCGGGTGGTGTTGTCGGACGGCCGGCTGGCGCACTTCCGCCCGTTGACGCCGGCGGCCCTCGAGCGCGCGTCTACCGGTGACAGCATCGAAGCGCGCGCCTACCGCGCGGTTCCCGAGCTGGGACGCCGCCACGCCGCGGAGATCGATCGACGCTTTCCCAAGGTGCTGCGGCGCGTCGGCGGCTACAACCTCGATGCGTTCGTGGATCCGTCGCGCACTGTCGACCTGACGCGCATCATGGTCGGCTCCGAGGGCACGCTTGGCTTCATTGTCGATGCCCGGCTCAACCTGGTGCCGCTGCCGGCGCGGAAGTCGGTGATGACGATCGAATTCGATCACCTGCTCGACGCGCTGGGCGCGACGCCGCTGATCCTCGCGCACCGGCCGTCGGCCGTCGAGGTGATGGACGACTTCATCCTGTCGCACGCCAGGAGCCGTCCTGCGCTCGACGCGCAGCGCCGCGCAATGCTGAGCGCCGACGGCTCGGCGCTGCTGTGCGTGGAGTTCTACGGCGAGACGCTCGACGAGCTGATGCTCCACATGGACGCCCTGGAACGCGATGTGGCTTCGCGGTCGCCGCGCCAGGTCCGCCGCGTGCTCGATCCCGCCGCGCAGGCGCGCATCTGGAGCTTCCGGGAGGCGGCGCTGGGTCTGTCGACGGCGATGAAGGGTGACGGCAAGGCGGTGTCGTTCGTGGAAGACACCGCGGTGGCGCCGGAGAAGCTGCGCGACTACATCGAGCGCTTCATCGCCATCGTCAGGCGTCATCGGACGACAGCGGGCGTGTACGCGCATGCGTCGGTGGGATGCCTGCACGTGCGGCCGGTGGTGAACCTGAAGACGGCCGACGGCGTGGCGGCGTTCGAGTCGATTGCCAACGAGGTTGCGGACCTGGTGCTCGAATTCGGCGGCGCACTGTCCGGCGAACATGGCGACGGCCTGGTACGAGGCGCCTTCAACGAGAAGATGTTCGGCTCCGAGCTGTACGGCGCGTTTCGGGAGGTCAAGAACACCTTCGATCCCAACGGCCTCTTCAATCCGGGCCGGATCGTCGACACGCCGTCCATCACGTCGCACCTGCGGTTCGGCGCCGGATACGACACGCCGTCGCCCGTCACCTTCTTCGATTTTTCCGAGCATGACGGCATGGGCCGGGCGGTCGAGATGTGCAGCGGTGTCGGCCTCTGCCGCAGGCAGCGAGACGGGACGATGTGTCCGTCATATATGGTGACCCGCGACGAGGCCGACTCGACGCGCGGCCGCGCGAACACGCTGCGCCTGGCGATGAGCGGCAAGCTGGGTGACCAGCACCTGTCGGACCAGGGCGTCCACGAGGTGCTCGACTTGTGTCTCGAGTGCCGCGCCTGCAAGAGCGAGTGCCCGGTGGGCGTGGACGTGGCGCGATTCAAGAGCGAGTTCCTGGCCGGCTATTGGGACCGCCATGGCACGTCGGTGGCGGCGCGGGTATTCGGCGGCGCTCACACCGCCGCCGTCTGGGGCAGCCGCTTGGCGCCGATATCGAACGCGATCGCCAACACCAGGCTGGCGCGGTGGGCGGCCGAGAAGACGGTCGGGCTCGATCGCCGACGCTCGCTGCCGGAATGGACGCGACACACGCTCCGGAAACGGGAACCCGGCGGTGACCTGGACGGCGTGCAGGCGCTGCTGTTCGCCGACACCTTTACGAATCACGCCGACCCGGAGATTGGCATCGCCGCGATCGGCGTGCTGATGGCTTCCGGCATCCCGACGCGCGTGGCACCGAACGTGTGCTGCGGCCGGCCGCTGATTTCGCGGGGACGCTTGCAGGAGGCCCGCCGGTTGGCGGCCGCCAACGTTCACGCACTCTACGATGCCGCCCATCGCGGCCACACGCTGGTGTTCGTGGAGCCGAGCTGCCTGTCGGCGGTGCGCGAGGACGCGCCCGACCTGCTGCGCGGCGAGCTGCAGCGGCGCGCGCGAGTGGTGGCGCATCACTCGATGCTGTTCGAGGAATTCCTGGAGCGCGAGTGTGCCGACGGTCGTGCGGTGCTGCCTGTCACGGGTGGCCCGACCGAAGTGCTGCTCCACCCACACTGTCACCAGCGATCGATGGGGCTGGCGGCGCCGGCCAAAGCGCTGTTGTCGCGCATCCCGTCGGCAACCGTGATCGACCTCGATGCGGGGTGCTGCGGCATGGCCGGATCGTTCGGCTACACCCGCGATCACTACGACGTCTCGTGTGCGATCGCCGAACGGAAGCTGCTGCCGGCGGCGCGATCGATGAAGCCGGGGTCGGTGCTGGTCGCATCCGGCACCTCGTGCCGGCACCAGGTGCAGGATCTTGCCGGCACCGCGGCGGTCCATCCCGCGATACTCTTACGCTCGCTGCTACGCCCAGACGCGCCGAGTCCGCGCGGCCGGGGTCCGCAGGAGGAGAGTCGATGAACCTGGCCTGGATCTCGTTCGCCGCGCTGATTGTCGCGATCACGCTCAGCATGGCCACGAGCCTGAACGTCGGCGTGGTGTCCATGGCCATGGCCTGGGTGGTCGGCGTCTACCTGGCAGGCATGCCGGTCGCCAAGGTGCTGGCCGCGTTCCCGGTCGACCTGCTGATCAACCTGGTCGGCGTCACGCTGCTATTCGGCATGGCGAACAACAACGGCACGCTCGGGCGGCTGGCATCGCGGGCGGTGCGGGCCTGCAAGGGCAACGCCGGCGTGATCCCAATCATGCTGTTCGTCATTGCCGTGACCCTCTCCAGCATCGGACCCGGCAACATCGCGACGACCGCGATCATGGCGCCGATGGCAATGGCGGTGGCCGTGCGCGCGTCGATTCCACCGTTCCTGATGGCGCTGATGGTCGGCAACGGCGCCCAGGCCGGCGCGCTGTCGCGCTTCGCGCCGACCGGCATCATCGTCAACAGCAACATGGAGAAGATTGGTCTCGGCGGACACGAGACCAGCACGTTCCTCAACAACCTGCTCGCCCACGTCGCGGTGACGTTCGTGGCGTACTTCATCCTTGGCGGATGGAAGCTGTTCATGCGCCGCCGGGCCGGGGCGGCGGAGATGTCGCCATCCGACCAGGCCGGTGCGCGCGCCGATGCGGAGATCGTCGAGATCGAGCCGTTCGAAACGAAGCACTGGCTGACGCTCGCGGTCCTCGTCACGCTGGTGGTCGCGGTGATCGAATTCAACGCGCATGTCGGATTAGCGGCGCTGACAGGCGCGGCGCTGCTGTCGATCCTGCGGGCGGCTGACGAGAAAGAAGCCATCAAGAAGATGCCGTGGAGCGTGATCCTGATGGTCTGCGGCGTGACGGTGTTGATTGGCGTGCTGTCGGCGCAGCGCGGCATGGATTTGTTCACCGACCTGCTGGCCAGAATCGCCACGCCGGCGACGGTGACGTTCACGATCGCGCTCGTCACCGGCGCGGTGTCGGTCTACAGCAGCACGTCCGGCGCGGTGCTGCCCGCGTTTTTGCCAACGGTGCCAGGCCTTGCCGAACGGCTGGCCGTCGATCCGCACGCGATTGCCGCGTCGATGTACGTCGGCGGCCACCTGGTGGATCTCTCGCCGCTGTCGACGATCGGCGCGCTCTGTATCGCCGCTCTGCACAACGAGGCCGACGCCAAGAAGCTGTTCAACCAGCTGTTGTGGTGGGGCTTGTCGATGACGGTCGTGGGCGGCGCGATCTGCTGGGTGCTCTTCTAGGCCGTCGGGCCGTCGGGCCGTCAGGGAAATGTGGGCTTTCTGCCATCCAGGAAAGCTTTAACCCCTTCCTTGAAGTCGGGGGATCCGTAGCACTCGCTGATGATGTCGTCGGCGATGCCTGGCGGCGGACGACGATGATCGCGCAGTCTCGCCAGCAGTTTCTTGGTCGCGATAATCGTGCTTCGTGCGCGGGTCGACAGCTCGGCGGCCATCTTGGCCGTCTCCTGCAGCAGTTCGTTCGATGGCACGACCGCGGTTGCCAGCCCGGCCGCGAGCGCTTCACGCGCATCCACCAGGCGTCCGGTCAACAGCAGCTCCCTGGTGCGCGCCGGGCCGATCAGATCGACCATCCGGGCGGTGTTTGCCATCGACAGGCAATTGCCGAGCGTCTTGGCGATCGGCACGCCAAACCGCGCGCGATCGGAACAGATTCGCAGGTCGCAGGCCATCGCCATGGCGCACCCACCGCCCGCCGCCACGCCGTCTACTTCGGCAATGGTCGCGACCGTCAGCCCTTCGATGCGATCGATCACCGCATCGAGGCGGCGCTCGTAGGCCGTACCATCATGGCCGTCCACGAAGTCCGCGAATTGCGAAATATCGGTGCCGGCCGAGAACGCGCCGCCGGATCCGCGTATGATCAGGACGCGCACCGTCGGGTCGGCTTCGGCCTTGCCGCACGCGTCGACGAGCGCTTGGTACATCTCCCAGGTAAGCGCGTTGCGCGCTCCGGGACGGTTCAAGGTCACAGTTGCGACGGATTCGTTGATGCCCCAGTCGACACTGCCTGCGTTGCTTGATGGCATAGTGGTTCTCGATACGACCCAGGTGATGGCCGGGCCGTATTGCGCGATGTTACTGGCTGACATGGGCGCGCGCGTCATCAAAGTGGAGCCGCCAGCCGGCGACTCGACACGGAGCATGGCCGGCGCCCGCGGCAGCGACAGCCCGGCGTTCAACGCCGTCAACCGCGGCAAGCAGGGCCTGGTCCTCGATCTCAACGACCCGCGCGGCCGCGACGTCTTCAAGCGGCTGGCTCGGACTTCCGACATTCTCGTCGAGAACTACCGGCCGGGCGTGATGGCCAGGCTGGGGCTCGACTATCAGACGCTGTGCGGCGAGAACCCCCGCCTGATCTACGCGTCGATCTCCGGCCACGGCCAGAGCGGTCCGTGGTCATCGAAGGGCGGATTCGATCTGATCGCGCAGGGTCTCTCGGGCATCATGTCCGTCACCGGCAGCGCCGGCGAGGCACCCGTCAAGGCCGGCGTTCCACTGACAGATCTTGGTGCCGGCTTGTTTGCCCTGACCGGGATCCTGGCCGCGCTGCACTATCGCGCCAGGACCGGTGAAGGCCAGCACGTCGACACGTCGCTGGTCGACGCCGGGCTGGCCCTGTCGGTCTGGGAAGTCACTGACTACTTCTCCTCGGGGCAGGTGCCTGGGCCGCTCGGCTCGGCCCACCGCATGACGGCGCCGTATCAGGCCTTCAAGTGCGCCGACAGCTACATCACGATTGGCGCGGCCAACGATCGCAACTTCGCCAGGCTCGCACGCATTGTCGGCCATCCGGAATGGATCATGGATGCGCGATTCTCCACCGACGACCAGCGCGTGGCGCATCGCAGCGAGCTGGCGGCGCTGATCGAAGCGGAAACCGTGCGAGAGCCAATGGCGTTCTGGATGCGCGACCTGGAGAAAGCCGGCGTGCCGTGCGGTCCGATCCTCGACTATGGGGACGCGCTGACCACGCCGCAAGCCACGGCGCGCGAGATGACGGTCGACGTGGAGCACCCGATCCTCGGACGCCTCCGAACGCTCGGCACGCCGATCAAGATGTCGGCCACGCCGCTCAATCCCCGCCGGCGGGCGCCAATGCTTGGCGAGCACACCGACGATGTGCTGCACGCGGCCGGGTACAGCAGCGACGAAATCGAACAGTTGCGCTATTCGGGCGCGGTTCGCTAACCGAAGGCTCCCAACGAAGGTTCCCAAGAGGGTTCCTGCCAAGGTTCGGCGTACGCTCTAATTGAGGGATGCACCTCAATCGCAAGGCCGTAGCACTCATCTTCGTCGCCGGTCTGGGCGCCGGGCTCGCCGCCTCCGCTCGCAGTAATCAAGCCGAGCTACGGCGTGACGTCGCCGGAGCTGCCTATGGCAGCGAAGGCGGGCAGCGCGGCGGGGGCACTGGCAGCGCCCCAGGGCAGGAGTGCCCGCCGGGTACCACCGAGGTGCGGCCGGGGAATTGCCAGGCGCCCGGTGAGGCGCCGCCAAGCATTCTCGACTACCGCCCGCGCAGCACGCTGGTCACCGCCGAACATCCGGTGCCGAAGGCCAAGTTCCCTGCAGTGGACGTGCACGGCCACCCGGGTGCGCTGACCACACCGGATCAGATCAACCGCATGGTCTCGATCATGGATTCGCTCAATCTCAAGGTGATGCTGGTCGCCGAAAACGTGTCTGGCGATCGGCTGACCCGGACGCTTGGCGCCATCAACGCTTCGCCGCACAAAGATCGCTTCCGGGTGCTGGCCGGGGTGAGCTTCAGCGGCGTCGGACCCGGCTGGGGCGCCAAGGCGGCGCAGCAGCTCGAAGCGGACCTCAAGGCCGGCGCGATTGGCGTGGGCGAAGTGCCCAAGTCGTTCGGCCTTCGCACCACCAAGCCAGATGGCTCGCGGCTGCAGGTCGACGATCCCGAGCTCGATCCGCTGTGGGCCGCGTTTGCGCGCCTCGATGTGCCGGCGTTCATCCACACGGCAGAGCCGCAGGAGTTCTTCCAGCCGCTCGACTACAAGAACGAGCGCTGGCTCGAGCTGGCGTTGTTCCCGGATCGCCGCGTTAACCAGCCCGGGCAGGTGACGTTTGAGCAGTTGATGACGGAACGTAATCACCTGTTCCGCAAGCATCCCAAAACGCGGTTCGTTGCGGCACATTTCGGGTGGCACGCCAACGATCTGGCGCGGCTCGGGAAGATGCTCGATGAGTTCCCGAACGTCACGGTGGAAGCCGGCGCGATCCTCTACGACCTCGGACGCCAGCCGCGCGCCGCGCGCGAGTTCTTCGTCAAGTACCAGGACCGGATCATGTTCGGCAAGGATTCCTTCCAGCCCGATGAGTATCCGCTCTACTGGCGCGTGTTCGAAACCGCGGACGAGTACTTCGACTACTACCGCGACTACCACGCCACCTGGAAGATGTACGGCATGGCACTGCCGGACGAGGTGCTGAAGAAGGTGTATTACAAGAACGCGCTACGGGTGTTCAAGGGAATGCCGACCGCCGGCTGGCCGCAATAGCATCGCGGGACCAAGCGGTCGCCAGCGGCGGCCGGCGTGGTCAAGGCCTGCAGACGAAGTTCGCTTCGTCGTCTATCGAGCCGCTGCCCTTGTAAACCGCGCGCCTCGGATACGCGCACAGCGGCCGGGTGCGAATCGTTTTGCCAGCCTGCAGCTTGCTGGCCACGACGCGATCCGGCGCGGCGCCGTTCTCCACCCACGTATCGAGCACGGAGTACCAGTCAACGCGATCGGGCCCCGGTCCCCCGGCGCAGTGCGCCACGCCCGGCATCATGAACAGGCGCGTGAAGTCGGCGGCCTTGGGATCGCGCGCCATCACCGCTTCGAAATACTGCGTCGTGGCATTGGCACTCAACGCCGCATCTGACCAGCCGTGATACAGCACGAGCTTGCCGCCGCGGGCCTTGAACGCATCCAGGTTCGGGTCGGTGGCGTTAAGGATGGCTGCCGCTTGCGCGGAGTCGCGCTGGAAGTTCGCAAAGTCGTACTTGAGGTAGTCCCACGACGGATCGTTGAAGATGAAGTTCTTGAAGAGCTGCGTGCCGAAGCCGAATCGCAGGCTGGGCGCCTGGTAGGCGACCATCAACATCGAATTGACGCCGTTGATCCACAACGGCCAGCCGCCGGCAACGTCGCCCTCGCCGCCAAACGGCTGCGACGGATAGACCACCGAGCCGTCGGGCAGTCGTTTTTCGCCATAGATGACCGACAGCGCCTTCCGTTGTTGATCCGACAGGCCGGTCAGCGATGACACAGCCAGCTTGCAGGCGCGCGGGTCTTCCATCAGTCCGTCGGTGACGCCGTCCAGCGCGTCGCACGCCGCGACGATCTGGGATTCCACGCTCTTCAGCGTCTCCGCTGGGAACACCGGCTTCGACACGCTGGCCGCGTCGGGGAACGCCGCCTTGATGTCCATGACGAATTGGGCCGCGATCCCGGTGAAGTCGTAGGCCGGCGCGCCGGCGACAATGCCATCGAAGTCCGCCGGATAGCGCTGCGCCGCCATCAACGCCTGGCGGCCGCCGTTGGAACAGCCGTTGAAATACGACCGCGACGGCGGCGCATGGTAGTGCGCGCGAATAATCGCCTTCGACGCTTCCGCGACGCGATGCACCGCGGCGTGACCGAAGTTGAGCTGGCGCTCGATGTTGTTGAGGGCCCACGAGGCGTCGACGGTGCGGCCGTCGTGGCCCGTATCGGTGCCGGCGGTGGCGTAACCAACATTCACGGAGGAGATCGCCTGATTGTCGATGCCTGCGACGAACCCGCCGCCGCCACCCAGCATGAACTTGCGGTTCCACTGCTCGGGCAGCAGCAGGATGAACCGGATCTCGCGGCCGACGGTGCCGCTCACTTTGCAGTGCGGCGCGCGCACCGCGCCGGTCTGGGCGGCCGCGACGGCGGTCGCGTCGGTAATCGTGATGTCGGGAAGTTGCAGCGCCTTCAGTGCGGCGCACTCAGCAGGCGCGGGCAGGCCGGCTACGGCCTGCCCTGCCATCAGTAACGCGAGAACCGCGCTCACTGCTGTACGGTTACTGCTGCTGTTGCGCGGACGTGCTGGGGGGCGGCGGCAGGTAGAAGGTGATGCTGGTGTACATCATCTCCTCCCACGTCTGGTCGCCCCACGTCACCTGCTTGGTGGCATCCGGGTTCGACTTGTTCGCCGCGGAGTTGTCGTACCACGCCTTGGCGAGGAGCTTGGTCCCGGCCGGCACCTTCCACGGCTGCTCGAACACGTATTCGTGCTGCCAGTTGAAGTCGTACTTGGGCACCGACAGGATGACTTCCGTACGGCCGTCAGGATAGGTCGCCTCGTAGTGCCAGCCGATGCCGCGGACGTGAGTGTGCGGGATCATGCTGTAAATCACGGTGTCGCGATTGAACGTCATGGTGTTCTCGACCAGGTGGTTGGTCGCGCCCGGCGGAATCGAGAGCGACGCGTTGATCAACGCCATGGTGTTGAGGATCGTCTTGGGCGTGGTCTTCGCGAACTTCAGACCGATCTTCGAACGATCCGTGCTCGCCTTGCCGTAGGTGGTGTAGTGCATCTGGAAAATGAGCGAGTAGCCCTTCGGAATGCGCATGCCCATCCCCTCGGGGAAGTGACGGATCGATCCGCCCGGCGAGAAGCCGCCCATGCCCTGCGCCATGCCCTGCGGGCGCGGCCGATAGTTGGGACCCGGATCCTTGCGCTGATCCGGCGGCAACGGACGTCCGCCCTCTTCGCCGGCGGGAATCTGGGTGCAGCACGCAAACTCGAACGGCGGCACCGGCCGCGGCGCCGCGTTCGCAGCGCTGGCGGGCGCGCCACCGAGCATCCGCTGGAGCATCATCTGCTGCTGCCGCTTCGACTGCGCCTCAGCCACGTCCTTCGGCGCCAGCAAGTAGAGCAGCAGGTGGTGCACGGCCTGGCGATCGCCAGGCCGAATCTCCCAGTCGGTGATGTAGCGGTCCTCGGCGAAGTTAGCCGGGACGACCAGGTACTGGTAGGGAATCTCGCCGGTGGCAGGAATGGGATAGTCCTCCTGCATCGACAGCACCGCGTCGGGCGTGCCGATGTTCCACTCGTCGGTGTAGACGGGCGCAGCCGGCAAATCCGCGGCCTTGCCCTCTGGCGCACCAGCCGCGACCCACTTGGCAATCGTCTGTTTGTCGGCGTCGCTCAGCCTACGCGCGCCCACGAACGTGCCGTGCTTGGGATCAGCGTGCCACGGTGGCATGGTCCCATCGGCCACCTTGCCGGCGATCGACTTCGCCCACGGCCGCGACTCTTTGTAGGTCAGCAGCGACATCGGCGCAATGTCACCAGGGCGGTGGCACGACGTGCAGTTGGCGAAAAAGATCGGCGCGACGTCCTTGTTGAACGTCGGCGCGGCGGACGCGCCTGCCTGTTCGGCCTGAACCGTGCTGCCCGACCACACCACGGCCGCCACGAGCGCGACGGCCGCAAAAGCGATGTACCTCTTCATCCCAAGTCTCATAAGGTCCTCAGACGACGGGTGGGTCGTACCCGTTGCGGCTATCGGTAGATTCTACCGCTGATCCAGGGGAATCCAGGTTTGCGGATAGGCCGGCCCGGTATAGTCCGCCCGGGGCCGAATCAGGCGATTATTGGCCAATTGTTCGAGTACATGCGCCGTCCAGCCGCTGACCCGGCTGACCGCGAAAATCGGCGTGTACAGGTCGATGGCGATGCCCATCGTGTAGTAGGTGGACGCCGAGTAGAAGTCGACGTTCGGAAAGAGCTTCTTTTCGCCCTTCACCAACGCCTCGATTCGCTCGCTCATCTCGAACCACCTGGTATTGCCGGCCTTCTGGCCAAGCTCCTTGGACATCCTGCGCAGGTGCGTGGCGCGCGGGTCCTCGGTGTTGTAGACGCGATGCCCGAAGCCGGAGATCTTCTCTTTGCGGGCGAACTTGCCCTTGACCAACGCGTCGATGCGCTCGGCCGGCGCATCCTGTCCGATTTCAATCAGCATCTTCATCACTTCGGCGTTGGCGCCGCCGTGCAGCGGGCCCTTCAACGTGCCGATGCCCGCGACAATTGCCGAGTGCATGTCGGTCAGCGTCGCCGCCGCGACGCGCGCGGCGAAGGTGGACGCGTTCAGCTCGTGGTCGGCGTGCAGCGTCAGCGCAATGTCCATGGCACGGATTTCGGTGGGGTTCGGGCGCCGGCCGAACAGCATGTAGAGGAAATTCGCTGCGTGCCCAAGCACCGGATCGGGCGCAATCGGTCCCCCACCCTCCTGCATGCGGCCCCAGGTCGCGACCAGGCTGGCGATTTGTCCGGTCAGCCGAACGGCCTTGCGATACGACGCCGGCGCGGAGTTGTCGTGCGCGTCGGGATCGTAGTGGCCGAGCGCCGAGGTGAGCGTGCGCAGCGCGTCCATGCCATCGGACGGCGGCAGCATCTTCATCAGCCGGAGAATCGGCTCGGGCAGCGGGCGCGCAACCGCGAGCTGTGTCTGCAGGTCACCGAGCTCGGCGCGGTTCGGCAGCCGGCCGTGCCACAGCAGGTAGCACGTCTCCTCGAAGGTCGCGTTCCTCGCCAGGTCGTGGATGTCGTGCCCGCAGTACGCCAGCACGCCGCGATCGCCGTCCAGGAAGCAAATGCGTGAAGACGTCGCGACGACATCTTCCAGACCGCCTTTCGGCTTTTCAACTGTGGACATATCGGGATAATTCTATCGCCATGAAGCTGTCCCTCGCGCTGCTCGTGCTGCTCGCTTCGGCTCCATTCGTGAGGGCGCAGGCGCCGGCCGCGGACCTGGGGAAGGAGGCGTTGATGGCGCTCGATCGCTACCTGGAAACATGGAATTCTCGGGATGCGGCGATCTGGGCGACCTCGCTGCACTTTCCGCACGTGCGGCCGGGCCCCGGCGCGTTCGAGATGACGCGATCGCCCGACGAGTACGTGAAGGGCGTGAATTTCGAACAGACGCTCAAGACCGGCTGGCACCACAGCGAGTGGGTGACGCGCGATGTGCTTCAGGTCAGCGCGGCGAAGATCCACGCATCGGGCACCTGGCAGCGTTACACCGCTGATGACAAGCCGCTGGCCGGCAGCGACATCACCTATGTCATTACACGTCAGGGCAATCGCTGGGGCGTGCAGGCGCGCTTCGCGGCCGGCGTCAATGGCGCCTCCGAAGCGATTCGCGCCAGCAACAGCACGGCAGCCATGAACGCCGTGGCCGCGTTCTTCGATGCGTGGAATTCCCACGATCAGGAGCGCCTCGCCGCTGCCATTCACTATCCACACGTGCGCCTTGCCGATGGCGCTGTCGAGACCTGGCGCGCCGCGCGGGACTACCTCACCGGACCGGAACCCGGACGACAGCGCACGTGGTATCGCACCCGGCTCGATTCGTCGAAGGTGGTGCAGGCCACTGCGACCGGCGTCAACATCGTGGTCGCATTCAGCCGCCTTGCCCGCGACGGTCGCGTGCTGTCGAGCGATGAAGGCCTGTTTCTCTGCATCGATCGCAACGGTAGCTGGCGAGTCCAGGCGCGATCGACGATGGGCTCGTAGCGGGCGTCACACCGTCCGTCACACCACCGGACTGTGTGCTAGCGTTCTACAGATGCGCCGACTGACCCTGTTGTGCCTGGTGTCCGTGCTTGCTGTGCCTGCGGCCTTGGTGGTCGGTGCTGAGCCACCGCTGGCCTGGCCACAGTTCCGCGGTCCGCAGGGCGGAGGCATCCTCGCCGACGGCACGCTGCCCAGCTCGTGGGACACGAAGCGGAACGTGGCGTGGAGCGTCGAGGTGAAAGGCCGTGGCTGGTCGTCGCCGGTCGCGTGGGAAGGCACCGTCTTCGTGACGTCTGCGATCAGCCCCGGCGCGTTCAAGGCGCCATCTGCCGGCATCTTCGGCAACGACTACGCCGCCGCACTTGCCAAGCAGGGGCTGTCGGATGACGAGGTCACCAAGAGAGTGGTGTCGCGGGACATCGAACTGACCAGCGAGAGCGGCGAGATCCGCTATATGGTCTACGCGTTCGATGCGCGCAACGGGCAGTTGAAGTGGGAACGCGAAGCGCACCAGGGCGCGCCGTTCGGCGGACGCCACCGCAAGAACACGTTTGCATCCGAGACGCCGGCCACCGACGGCGAGCGGCTCTACGCCTACTTCGGCAACGTCGGGCTGTTTGCCTACTCGCTGGACGGCAAGCTGTCGTGGAGCGTGAAGAGCGATCCTCAGCCGGTCTACCTGGACTTCGGCACCGCGGCGTCGCCGGTCGTGCACGACGGCCGCGTCTTCATCGTCCACGACAACGACGGCCAGTCGTTCGCGGCCGCGTTTGACGCCAGGACCGGCACGCCGCTGTGGCGCGTCGAGCGCGACCTGCCGGCGGGCGGCGTAAAGTCAGGATGGTCGTCGCCGTTTGTCTGGCAGAACGATCGGCGTACCGAATTGATCGTCATCGGCAGGCAGCACGCGATTTCGTACGATCCGCAGACGGGCAGCGAGTTGTGGCGCCTGCGTGGACTGACCGGTCAGTCCACGCCAAGCCCGGTGTCCGCGGACGGACTGCTCTACCTGGCCACCGGTTCGCAGGGCGAGAGCAACCGTCCGGTGTTCGCGGTGAAACCCGGCGCCGACGGCGACATCTCCCTGGCCAGGGGCGAAGAGAGCATCGCCTTCGTGGCCTGGTTCCATCCGCGCGCGTCGGCCTACACCTCCTCACCGCTCGTTTACCGCGGCCGGATGTACGTGGTGAACGACAACGGCATCCTCACCGTGTTCGATTCGAAGACCGGCAAGGAAATCTACAAGGCGCGCGCCGGCGGAGCTGGCAATACCTTCTCGGCATCGCCCTGGGCTGCCGACGGCAAGATCTATCTGTTGAGCGAGGACGGCCACACGTTCGTGATCGAGGCCGGTGATGCGTACAAGGAGCTGTCGAAGAACAGCCTCGACGAAATGAGCCTGGCCTCGCCGGCGCTCGCGCCGGACACGATCTTCCTGCGAACGCAGACGAGGCTGTATAGAATCGGGAAGTGAGAAGGGAGAAGCAGGAAGTGAGAAGCCCTTCTCAGCTCTCACTTCTTACTTCTCACTTCCTCATTGCTGCTGGGCCGTCGTGCGGCGGCTGCCCAGCTGCTCCTTCAACACGTCGACCGCCTTCATCAACTGCGCGTCGGTGCCGTTGAAGAAATCCGTCGGGGTGTTGTCGATGACGACGTCCGGCGGCACGCCGTAGTTCTCCATGTTGATGCCTTCGGCGGTCCACACGCCGCTGCCGGGCGTGCGAATCGTCGAGCCGTCCATCAGCGTGTACGAGCCGGTGCCGATCACCGCGCCCATCGTCGCCATGCCGACCGTCTTGCCGAGACCCAGCGCCTTGAAGCCGGCCGGGAACATTTCGGCGTCGGACGCTGAGCGCTGGTTCTGCATCACCACCATTGGTCCGTAGAAGTTCTGCGGCCGTGGTTGCTGAAAGCCGGCGTCGCGGCCCTCGGTGTACTGGTAACGCTTGCCGCCCAGAATCGCCAGCAGCTCCTGGTCAATGCCGCCGCCACCGTTGAAGCGCTGATCGATGATCAACGCGCGCTTAGTGCGATTGGCGGCGAGATCGAGCTGGAACCGCCGCAATGACGGCGCGTCCATTGCCCGAATATGGAGGTAGCCGATCTCGCCGTTGCTGGCCTTGGCCACCATCTCGCCGCGATCAGCGACCCAACGTTCGTACTGCAGGTTGCCGAACTCCTGGTTTGCCACCGGCGTGATGGTCACCGGCCACGCGCCGGTGCGGGTTGGCTGGTCGTTCACGAGGAAGTGGAACTTCTGGCCGAGCGGATAGGTGAAGCGCTGCCAGTAGTTGTCGGTGGTCTTCAGGTCGCGGTCGTCCAGCGCGACAATGAACTGCCCTTCCTTGATCTTCAGGTAGTCCTTGTCGGCGGGCCCGTCCTTGTAGATGCGCCCCACCTTGTAATACCCCGACGCATCGGCGACGAGGTCGAAGCCTGGATAGCGCGTCTGCGCCGCGCCGCGGTTGTTGCCGGGGGCCGCGTTCACACCGGTGTGCGACGCGTTGAGCCGCCCGATCATCATCATCATCATGACGTGCAGCTCCTCGTCATCGACAATGTGATTGAGCAGCGGCTCGTACAACGACTTCATTTCGCGCCACGGCGTGCCGTGCATGCTGGCGTCGTAAAAGCGGTTCTTCATGATGCGCCAGCCTTCGTTGAAGACCTGGGCACGCAACGCCTTGTGATCGATCTCGAGGTTGGCCGTGTAGGTCACGCGCCTGGCGGTCGCGTTCGGACCGGTCAATTCTTCCGGCGCGCCACCGCGGCCCGCACCCCGGCCACTGCCGGCGGCCGGCCGATCGGCCTGCAGGTTGATCGTCCCGGCAAACAGGCCGTTGCCCGATCGGAAGTACAACGTGCGTCCGTCGCGAGCGAACACGAAACCCGGGCCGCCGCCGAATCCGCCGCCCCCGCCGCCACCCTGGTTGCCGCCGTCGGCGTTCTGCGGCGCCCGCGGCACCCGCGTCAGCTGGCCGCTTTCGGCGTTGACGATGTACATGTCACCGCTATTGCCCGGGCCGCCTCCGGCGGCGGCGCGCTGGCCGATCGTCAGCGCCACAAACGCACCCTCCGGCGCAGGCGCCAGCGATCCGATCGCGTTGCCCGGCACGGTCAACTGCTTCGCGCGGCGCGCCAGCCCGCTCCAGTCGATCTGCACCACCGGCACGGCATTGCCGCCGGCATTGCCGCGGCGCCCCTCGGCCTGTGCCGCCAGCCCCTGCGCTTCGTTGTCGATGTCGCGGTTGGCCGGATCGCGGTCGCGATCGCGCAGCGCCAGCGCCCACAATTCGGTCGACGGCACAAAGCCGCCCTGAGAGGCAATGCCGCTGCTGAACCCTTCGGTGGACGTGAACAGGATGTACTGTCCGTCGGCCGTCCAGACGGCCTCGTTCTCCGCGTACATCAGCGCATCGTCCGAGATGTGGCGCTCGTCACCGCCGGCGATCGGCATGATGTAGCCGTGCGAGCGCAGGGTGCGATCCTGCTTGGTGACCACCAGCCACTTGCTGTCAGGTGAGACGGCCACCGAACCGATCCGGCCGATGTCGTTGCCCGTCACCGTGGCGGTCTTGCCGTCTTCCACTGAATAGTTGTAGAGCCGCTTGCCGCCGGCGATGTAGAGCAACGATTTCGAATCGGGCGACCAGATCGGCGCGCTCTTCTCGTTATCCAGGTCGGTGATCTTCTTCGGGGCGCGGCCTTCGGGATCGGAGATCCAGATTTCATCCCGGCCGGAGCGGTCCGATACGAAGGCAATGAACTTGCCGTCGGCCGACCACTTCGGGAACTGGCTCCGCGACGCCATGCGGTCGGGATTGACGCGGGTGATGTCGCCGCGATCGGTGGCGATCGTCAGGATCTGCCCGCGCGCCGAAATGGCGGCGCGCCGGCCGGACGGCGAGATGTCGAACGAGTCGACCTCGTCACTCACCGCGCGGAACTCGATCTCGTTCTCCTTGTCGTCGGTGCCAACCTCGATCTTGATTTCGGTGCTCCGGCCAGACGCGACATCGAGCTTCCAGATGCCGAAGTCACCCTCGTAGACGATCGTCTTGCCGTCGCTCGACATCGACGGCCAGAACAGGCTGCCGTCGGCGTGCTTCGTCACCTGCACCGGCGGCCCGCCCTTCGCCGGCATCTTGTAGATGTTGTTGACGCTGGCGCGCACCTCCGGGCTGCCCGGCTTGACGTTCTTCTCGTTCGGTAACGGATCGCCGACGAAGTAGATCGCCTCGTCTGCGCCCCACATCGGCCAGTAGCGGTTGTACTGCTCGTCGCCGAGCAGCTTGGTGTAGGTCTTGGTCGCCAGGTTGGTGACCCAAAGATCGGCGGCGAAGCTGCCGCGATAGTGACGGCGCGACCACGTTGAGGGATGACGATTGAAGGCCAGCGACCTGCCGTCGGGCGAGAAGCTGCCCGACCAGCCCCAGTCGGTCGGCAGCGCCTGTTCCTGTCCACCGCTCAGCGCAATGGTGTGCAGCGTCGCGACGTTGGGAAACGCTCCGACGCCGCGCGGCGCCCTGAAGACGACGCTTCGCCCATCGCGCGTCCAGCCCACCACTTCGTCGTTGCCGCTATGGAACGTCAACTGCCTGGCGGGGCCGCCGGCGGCCGGTATCACGAACACGTCGTTGTTGCCGTAGCGGTTCGACGAAAACGCGATCCACCTGCCGTCGGGCGAGAAGCGCGGATAGATGTCGCGGGCGATGTGATCGGTCACTCGCCGCGCGCCGCTGCCGTCGTCACTCGCGAGCCAGATGTCTCCGAGATAGCTGAAGACGACCGTACCGGCGTGATAGTCCGGATGACGCGCGAGCTTGATGGGTTCGGCAGCCGCCGCGGCCGCGCTCAGCAGAATGGCGAGAGAGACAAACGACGCGAACCAGGATCGGCGAAGCATAGGATGCACCTCAGCGGGGTGCATCCTACACCGTTTGCGGAACTCCTGGCTCGCGGCCGCTACTTCGGCTCGGGAATCGACTTGCCGGTCAGGTCGAAGAACCTGATGCTGGAGAAGCCGGTCAGCTGATCCTTGACCTTGGTGTAGTCGCCGACAATAGCGACGACCGAATCCATTGAGCCGAGCAACATCTGCGCGCCGGTCTTGACCGCTTCGCCGGATGGCTGCGAAATCTGCCGCTGGAAGGTTTCGGGATAATCCTTCGGCAGGTTGAACGTGGTCATGGTAGTGAGCGTGGTGGCCAGGCCGGTCTGCGACGCGTTCTGGATCACGAACAGGCCGCGCGAATACTGCTTGGCGTCGCTCAGCTCTTCAGCCTCAGGTCCGCCGTCGCGCAACTTGTCGATCTCGGCGTAGATCTCCTTCAATGTTGCCCCGGTCACTTCGTTCCTGACGTCGGCCACGGCGCGATACAGGCCGCCCTGCGCCATCGACTGGAACACCGACTGCGGCGAGTAGGTGTAGCCCTTCTCTTCGCGGATGTTCCGCACCAGCCGTGAGTCGAACGCCGCGCCGAAGATCTGGTTCGCCAGCTGCAGCGTGTACCAGCGCGGGTCGTCACGCTTGGGCGTGAAGTTCCCCACCGAGATCGACGACTGCACGCTGTTGGGACGCTGCACGAACACCAGGTTGCGTCCCTTGAGCTCGGGAAGAGGCACGGTCTTCGCCTCGGGCAGCGCGCGCCGCTCCCAGCTGCCAAAGGCCTTCTCCGCGGCGGCGAATACCGCGTCGGCTGCGACGTCTCCGACGACGATCAGGAAGGCGTTGTTCGGGCGGTAGAACGCATCGTGGTAGCTGACGATCGATGCGCGATCGATCGCGGGCAGCGTTTCCGGCGACGCGCCAATGCGCGAGTAGGGATGGCTCCCGAACAGCGTCTGACGGAACATCTTGTGGTTCAGGTACTGCGGTGACGCCGTCTGCGCCTGTAACTGCTGGCCGGTGCGAGCCTTCAAGAGGTCGAGTTCCGCCTGGGGAAAGCTGGGATTACGCACCACATCGGCGGCGACGGCCAGCATCTGTGGCAATGTGGTGTTGAGTCCGCGAAGCTGGAACGTGGATGCATCCTGGCCGGCCGAGCCGTTCAGGCTGGCCCCCATCGCGAACACGTCGCGCTTGATCTGTTCGCTCGACTTGGTGGTCGTGCCTTCCTGCGCCAGATCGACGACGAACTGGGCCAGCCCGGCCCTCTCAACCGGTTCGGCGGCCAGTCCTGACTTGATGCCGAGAATGGCACTGACCTTCGGCACGGTGGCGTGGCCTAGCGTGATGATCTGCAGCCCATTGGGCAGCGTGCGCTCGCTTCGGGGAGCGGGCGCAAACGGTCGTTCGGCGCCAACTGCTGGTAGCGTGGTCTGGGCCGATGCGCTCGCGGCGGTCAGAACGGCCGCGAGCAGGAAAGCACTGCGGTTCACTGCGCACCCCCCACCTTCGCCAAGGCTTCCGCCTTCGTCGAGACTACGGCCGACAAGTCGGCGGGCGGGCCTGTAGGCTTCGCTGCCGGACGGCTGTCGAGCGAGGTGCGATTGGCCGGGACGAACCACCGGTTGGCCGCGGCCTTCACATCTTCAAGCGTCACCTTCTCGAGCTCGGGGAGAATGGTGGTGATCCGTCCGGGATCGTCGTCGAACAACGCGAATACGCCGAGCAGGTTGGAGCGGCCGAACAGCGGCATGCCGCCGGCCTCCATGTCGTCGAGGAACGACGATCGCATGGTGGTCTTGGCCTGGGCGAGCTCCGCGGCCGTGATGCCGTTCTTGCGCACGTCGTCCAACACCGATTCGATGGCGGCCACCACCTGTTCGGCGGTCTTGTCGTTGAAGTAGTCGACGCGCATCGTGTAGAGCATCGGGCCCTTCATGTCCCAGTTGGGGCCGAGGAAGTTGAACCCGCCCTGGCTCGACATGGCGAGCCGATCTTCGCGGACCAGCTTGCGGTACATGCGGGCGCTGTCGTCGCTGTTGAGGAGCGGATCGAGCACGCTCAAGGCGAAGAAGTCCCTGGTCATACGCGGCGGCAGGTGCCAGGCCACGGCGATGGCCGGGGTCCGGGCCAGCTTGTCGGTGCGCGTGAAACTCTTTGGCGCCGTCTGCGGCGGCTCGGACAAATCGGCGGGCGCCGGCTGCGGCTGCATCGGGATCGATCCGAAGTGCTTCTCGGCGAGCCGCCTGACCTCGGCCGCGGTGGTGTCTCCGGACACCACCAGCACCGCATTGTTCGGCGCGTAGTAGGTCTTGAAGAACGCGCGGACGTCCTCGATGGTCGCGGCCTCGAGCTCCTGCAGCGCGCCGTAGAAATCGTGCGCGTTGTGCCAGTTGGTGTTGGCCTTTTCCCAGATTTCAATCCAGTCGAACGCGCCGTGCGGCTGGTTGAGCACGTTGACGCGCACTTCTTCGCTGACCACGTTCTGCTGGTTCTTCAGGTTCTCGGCGGTGACATCGAGCGATCGCATGCGATCGGCCTCGAGGAACAGCGCGCGCTCGAGCCCGTTGGACGGCAGCGACTGGAAATAGTTGGTGTAGTCGAAGCGGGTGGAGCCATTGACGATGCCGCCGGCCTCCTGGATCAGGGCCACGTGCTGCATCTTCTTCACGTTGGCCGAGCCCTGGAACATCATGTGCTCGAACAGATGCGCAAAGCCGGTGCGGCCCTTCGGCTCGACGCGGAAGCCGATGTTGTAGATGACCTCGACCAGCACCACCGGGGCGGAGCGATCGGTGCTGACCACGACCTTGAGGCCGTTATCCAGCTTGAAGTAATCGACGGCAACGGTGAAGGTCTGTGCGGGGACGGACGCTGTGACGAACAGCAGCAGCGCCGGGAGTGCGGCTATGAATCTCATCACCGCATCGTAATTCAGTTGCCAGTTTCTAGGCTTCTTTGCCCTGGACGACGTCGACGGTGTCCGGACCGTACTGCTGAAGCAGCGACAGCAGGCCGGTGTAGAGGAAACCGACCTGGAACAGCATCAGGAACGGCACGGTGCCGTAGATGCCGTTGGTCAGCGCGTAGAACAGCGTGCCGGTGAAGTAGATGCCCAGCGCCAGCTCGATCATCGGCTGCACCGCGGCCGAGTGGCGATAGCGCTTCTGCGTCCATTCGTCGGAGGTGTGTTCCACCGCGTACTTGGGCGTGCGCACGAACTCGCTGGGCTTGTGGAACAGCGCCTCGAACACCGCCCTGGTGTTGTTGACGGCGAGGCCAATGCCGATCGACATCAGCAACGGCAGGTAGCGCAGCCGCTCCGTCCACGTCATCGGGTACAACTCGCGCTGGCAGACCATGTAGAAGTTCGCCACCGATGCAGTCGCCGCCAGGAACAACGGGATGTCGATCAGCAGCATCTCGTACCAGCCCATGTTGTAGCGGATGATCATCGACGGCGCCATCAGCACCGACAGCACGCACATCAGCGGGTAGTTGAAGTTCGCCGACAGGTGGAAGAACGCCTCGGCCTTGACGTGGAACGGCTGCTTCGACTGCAGGATGCGCGGCATCAGCTTCAGGAACGTCTGGATCGATCCCTTCGCCCAGCGGAACTGCTGCGTCTTGAACGAGTTCATCTCGACGGGGAGTTCCGCCGGTGACACGTGGTCCTGCACGAACACGAACTGCCAGCCCTCGAGCTGCGTGCGGTAGCTGAGATCGAGATCCTCGGTCAGCGTGTCGTGCTGCCAGCCGCCGCCGTCGGCAATCGCCTCGCGGCGCCAGATGCCCGCGGTGCCGTTGAAGTTGAAGAAGCAGCCGGCGCGATTGCGGCTGCCGTGCTCGAGCACGAAGTGCGCGTCGAGCAGCACCGCCTGGATCTTCGTCAGCAGCGAGTAGTCTTCGTTGACGTGGCCCCAGCGCGCCTGCACCAGCGCCACCTTCTCGTCGGTGAAGTAGTTGATGGTGCGGGTCAGAAAGTCCGGCTTCGGAATGAAGTCGGCGTCAAAGATGGCCACGAAGTTGCCGCGCGCGACCTTCAGGCCTTGGTCGAGTGCGCCCGCCTTGTAGCCGGTGCGATCGGTGCGATGCAGGTACTTGATGTCCACGCCCTGCATGGCATGGCGGCGGACCGCGAGCTGGGCGATCTCCTGCGTTTCATCCGTCGAATCGTCCAGCACCTGGATTTCAAGGAGCTCGCGCGGATAGTCAATCTTGCAGACCGCGTCGACCAGCCGGTCGACGACATACATCTCGTTGTAGAGCGGCAACTGGATCGTGACGACCGGGAGCTTCTCGAAGGTTGCCTTCGGCTGCGGGTGCTGGTGCTTGTGCTTCATGTAGATGTACACCAGGTAGTACCGGTGCCATCCATAGACAGCCAGAATCAGGAGCACGAAGAAATACGAGGCGAGGATGAGGGTTTCGACTGCGGTCATCTCTGTTGGGGTTTCCACCCCGGATCCAAACCATAATAATACGAACTGATGCCTCTTAAAGTCAACGAACTACGGGCTTTACTGGACGCCGTGCGCGAAGGCACAACGAAACCCGCTGACGCGTTTGAAACGATTGCTGCGGCCCTTCGGGAACAACCCTTTGAGGATCTCGGGTTTGCCAAGATCGACCACCACCGGTCCATCCGGCAGGGATTCCCCGAGGTCGTGCTGGGCCTGGGAAAGACGCCGGATCAGGTGGCGGCGATTTCCAGACAGATCGCGGGGCGGGGTCACCCGCTGCTGGTGACGAGGGCGAGTGAAGAGGCGTGGGTCGCCGTACGCGCCCAGATCCCGGAGGCCGAATTTCATGCCGCCGCGCGCTGCATCACGCTCAAAGGCGACTGCCCTCCGGGTACGGGGACCATCGTGCTCTGCTCTGCCGGCACATCGGATATCCCGGTCGCGGAAGAAGCGGCAGTGACCGCGGAATTGCTCGGCAACACCGTCGACCGACTGTATGACGTTGGCGTGGCGGGCATCCATCGCCTGCTCGCCCAGCGGGCCCGGCTCGACGCCGCTCGCGTCGTGATCGTCGTCGCGGGGATGGAAGGCGCGCTGCCAAGCGTGGTTGCCGGGATGGTGAGCGTGCCCGTGATCGGCGTGCCGACCAGCATTGGCTACGGCGCCAGCTTCGGGGGCATCGCCGCACTGTTGGGCATGCTGAACTCGTGCGCCAATGGTGTGTCGGTCGTCAACATCGACAACGGATACGGCGCCGGCTGCATCGCATCGATGATCAATCACCAATAGTGCGCGGGCTGTTGCCGCCCCCCCCGGCGCGATGCCGCTCAGACTGCGCCCAGGAACGAGCGGTTTTGGTGTATGTATTAGCATGTTCCACCGCGTTGGGCGGGACGTGAGGAGCCTCGATGTGCGATAAGGACCATTTTGCGGAAAGCGTGACGGAGTACGAGGCCAGAGGGCTGGTGACTCGACGACAGTTTGGCGTGCTGCTCGCGGCCGGGGCCGCCATGCTGCTGCCCGCATCGGCCGATGCGCAGGCCACCACCGAACGAGAGGTCGAGATCAAGACGCCGGATGGCACGTGCGACGCCTACTTCGTGCATCCGACGACCGGCGCCGCCGCCGCGGTGCTGGTGTGGCCGGACATCTTCGGACTGCGACCGGCCATGCGCACCATGGGCAAGCGACTGGCGGGCTCCGGCTACTCGGTGCTGGTGGTCAATCCGTTCTATCGCACCGGCAAACCCACGGCCACGGGCGCAACGCCGATCAAAGAGATGATGGCGTTCCGCAAGGGGATGAGCCCCGCGACAGACATGAGCGATGCCAAGACGTTCGTGGCGTGGCTCGATGCCCAGCCGCAGGTCAACAAGAACCGCAAGGTGGGCGTACACGGCTACTGCATGGGCGGTCCGATGTCGTTCCACACCGCATCGGCCGTCCCCGACCGGATTGGTGCCGTCGCGTCGTTTCACGGCGGCGGGCTGGTCAACGATAACGCCGGCGCCAACAGCCCGCACTTGCTGGCGGCCGCCACGAAAGCGTCGTTTCTCGTCGCCATCGCCGAGAACGACGACAAGCAGCGGCCGAACGACAAGACGGTGCTGAAGGACACGTTCGACAAGGCCAGGCTGGCCGCGGAGATCGAGGTCTACCAGGCCGCGCACGGCTGGTGCCCGCCGGATACGCTGGTCTACAACGAGCCGGCGGCCGAGCGTGCCTGGAGCCGCCTGCTGGCGCTCTACGGCAAGGCGCTCGCCTAAGGCGCCGGATCAGCGTGGCCAGAACCGCCCTGGCGATCGGCCGGGGCGGGCACGTAGAGGGGGATAACCCCACCATGGCATGTAGGGTGGGCCGGGTTTGTCGCGGCCCACCCGACCAGTATCGTGAGCCATCACACCCATGACGGGGCGTGATAGAAACGAAAGGCTCTCGATGACTTCGTCCACCGCCACCTCGATCGTTCAGCCAGCGTCGCAGAGCGGGCCCTGGGCCAGCGGCAAGTTTGTCGCATCCACCTGGTTCGCCCTCGTGCATCTGCTGCTCAACCTGCCGCTCGGCGTCTTCTACTTTGCCGCCTTGGCCGTCGGTCTGTCGCTGGGGATCGGGCTGCTGATGACCGTCACGGGTGTGCCCATTCTGATCGGCGTGGCGGCTGTCACCCGAGGCATGAGCAACTTCGAACGGGCGCGGCTGAACGCGTTTCTCGGCACCAGCCTCCAGCCCTCCACTTACCCGGTGCCGATCGAAGCTGGCTGGCTCAGCCGTCTGTCGACCATCGCGAAGGATGCCGCGACGTGGCGCGACCTGCTGTTCCTGCTGCTGCGACTGCCAATCGGCCTGTTCACCTTTACGGCCATGGTGACGGTTTGGTCGGTGAGCGTCAGCCTGCTGTTGTCTCCCGTGTTCTATTCGCTCGGGCTGTTTCAAATCAATGTTGGTTACTGGGTGTTCGATGGTCCCGGGGCGATGCTCGTGTCGACCGGCGTTGGCGCGCTGCTGCTCGTGGTGGCCATTGGGGTCACGCACGGATTGGCCAAACTCGAGAGCGTATTGGCCGCGGCATTGCTGGCGGCCTCGCCCGAAGAACTGCAGAGACGCGTCGATGACATGGCTCGCAGCCGCAGTCGCACGATCAGCGTCGCCGATCGGGAACGTCGCCGACTCGAACGTGACCTCCATGACGGCGCGCAGCAGCGGCTGGTTTCACTCGCGATGACCCTGGGATTGGCGCAACAGAAGCTGGCCAGCAATCCCGAGCAGGGCGCGCGCCTGGTCAAGGAGGCGCACGAGGAGGCGAAACGCGCGCTGCAGGATCTGCGAGACCTGGCGCGTGGCCTGCACCCGGCGGTGTTGACCGACCACGGACTCGACGCCGCGCTGCCGGCGCTGGCGGCGCGGTGTCCGATCGCCACCCGCGTGGATGTGGCCGTACGCCCGCGGCCCGAGGCGGCCGTCGAATCGGCGGCGTACTTTGCGGTGGCCGAGGCGCTGACCAATGTCGCCCGCCACTCGCAGGCGAACCAGGTGCTGGTAACCGCGCAACGCCTCGAGCACCTGCTGGTGATCGAGGTGAATGATGATGGCGTCGGCGGTGCACGTTCCGAGCCGGATGGCGGCCTGGCGGGTTTGAGCGATCGGGTCGAGGCGCTTGGTGGCCGCCTCTCCATCTCGAGCCCCCCTGGAGGGCCGACCGTCCTGAGAGTCGAACTGCCGTGCGGATCGTGATCGCAGACGACTCGGTGTTGCTGCGAGCAGGCCTCGAGCGCCTGCTCGCCGATGCCGGGTACGAGGTGGCGGCCTCGGTGGGCGATGGGGCGGCGCTGCTGGCTGCGGTCGTGACACACCAACCGCAGCTGGCCATCGTGGACGTGCGAATGCCGCCGGGGTATTCCGACGAGGGGCTGCGCGCGGCCGTGGCGCTGCGACGCAGCCATCCGGACGTCGGGGTATTGGTGTTGTCCCAATACGTCGAGGAACCGGCCGCGCGGGATCTACTGGCCGAGGGTGCCCGCGGCGTGGGCTACCTGCTGAAGGATCGTGTGGCCGACGTGTCGGAGTTCATCGACGCCGTCAGCCGGGTCGCGCGGGGTGGCACCGCGCTGGACCCGGAAGTCGTGGCGCAGGTCATGGCTCGCCGGCACCGAGCCGATTTGTTGACATCGCTGACGCCGCGCGAGCGTGAGGTGCTGTCGCTGATGGCCGAGGGGCGCAGCAACACGGCCATCGCCGAACGCCTCCAGATCGGTGACGGTGCCGTTGAAAAACACGTCACGCATATCTTTTCAAAGCTGGCACTCGAGCCCGACGAGTCGGACCATCGTCGCGTGCTGGCGGTGCTGGCGTTTCTCCGCTCGTAGACACAGCAGAAAGAAGCTGCCAGCCGTCGGCGTCAGCACGCGCTCGTAGTTCGGCAACATCGAGGTCAATTTGACATGCAAACTGACCTCGAGGTTTCAGCTGGCGCAGGTCCGCGTTATTCGCGCTAGAAGGCGCCGACGCTCAATCCGACGGTGACGCTCCGGCCGCGCGTCGGCGCGAACTGGAAGTGCTCCCGATAGTAGCGATCCGTCAGGTTCTCAACCGCAACAGTCAGGGCCAGACGATCGCGACGTCCTGACAGGTTCACGCCCGCTCCGACGCGCTGGACCGAAAAGCCGTCGAGCGAATAGATGTCCTGCGCAATCAGAAACGGCGAGTCAAGGACGGTTTCCGCCACCCGCTCGACCCCGCCCTGGGCGCGAATGCCGTACTCCACCCACCATCGGCCGGTGGGCGCTGTATAGCGGGCGGCGGCGACGATCTTCGACGGCGTGATGTTGTCGGCCGGCGTGCCGTCCAACTCGGCTCGGTTGACCGGATTGATGCCGTCGGTCACGGTGCCGCGCGTGAGCGCGCCGGACGCGCTCAGCGTCAGCACGCGGCGGCCCAGCACAACCGGCGCATCCAGGTTGAACTCGATACCGGCAATGCGAACGTCCGCATAGTTCGTGGTCTGCGTCAGTGGCCCGCCGGGCGCGGTGGCCACCACGAGATCCTGCGCAATGAAGTCCGAGTACTGGTTCACGAACAGGTAGGCGCCGCCGGTCACCCGGCCAATGGAAAACTTCGCGCCGGTGTCGAAGTTGTTGCCCGTCTCGGGCTTCACGCCCACGTTGGGCACGATGGTGCCGACGGTTGCCGGGCCGGCGAAGAACAACTCCTCGAGATTGGGATGCCGATAACTGCGGCCGTAGCGCACGAACGGACTGACCGTGCCGCCGGCATTGGCCAAGAGGCCGATGTCGCCGGTCAGCGATTGCCGGGAGTAGGTGTCACCGGCAGGATTCGGCAGCGTCATGCCATCAATCGCCGGCCGCGCGCCGGCCACGATGGACGTGACGTCGTAGCCGGGCGTGAGGCGCGAGGTCACCTGCCACAGGTCGCCGCGCAGTCCGGCGATCACCGACACGTTCGGGCGCAGCCGCCACTCGTCCTGGACGAAGAACGCAGTGTTGCGGAGGCTGGCGTCGGGCACGCGCACCGGGTTGGCGGACACCGGCGCGCCGAGCGCAACCGGCGATGGCAGCACGACGGCTTGCGGACCGCGTGCCCCCATGACGACCTGGCCGACCAGGCTGGTCTGGGTCAGCGTGGATCGCGTATCGCGGCTGTTGTCCTGATAGATGGTGAGGCCGGCCGTGAGCAGGTGATGCTCTGCCGGCACGAGCACCGCCTGCACATCCAGTCCGGGCGAATCGACGCGCTGCTCGGTGTCCGACAACACATCGAGCCGCATCACGCTGATCGGAAAGAACAGCGTTGGCGTCGGCGCCGGAAACTGCACCGGCAGGCGATTGCGCAGCATCCGCTCGGTCCGCTGGAAGTAGGCCGTCGCCGACACATTGGCCAGCCACGGCGCGATCGCCTGGGCCTCGTAACGTGCCGACACACGATCGAGATTGCTGTAGGGCAGCGACGTGTCGTTGAAGAAATAGGGACGCGCGAAATCCGGGAACCCGATGTTCTCCATCCGTCGCCGCTGATAGCGGACGCGCAATGACTGGCGGTCGCCGACGGCCAGGGCACTCGACGCGTTGACGAAGTTGCCGCGCGCCTGCGAGTTCGGGGACTCGCGATCGGTACGGCGGTAGATCGCGTTGAAGGGATCCGGGAACGCCTTCAAGTTGAATCCGAACGCGGCGTCAATGGTGTCGGCTTGCCGCAGCGTGCCGTCCGCGTGCAGGCGGCTGGTGTCTTCGGGCTGCTCGAGGCGGCCGGCACGGTAGTTGTCGAAGGATTCGGCGCCGGCCTGCACCCTGAACACGAACCGGGGTGACGTGTAGCCCAGCGTAGCCGTGCCGCGCACGCCGTTCTCGTTCGAGCTGAAGAAACCGTTGAATCCGTAGAGCCACTGGCGGGCAGCGGTGAAGTTCGACTGGTTGGTGATGATGTTGATGGTGCCGGCCAGCGCATCCGAACCGTACATCAAGGTGCCGGCGCCGTTGACCACCTCGAGACTGGCGACCGCGTCCGGCGAGATCAGCCCCACTTCGGCGCCAGTTCGCTCGGTGGCCTGACGCGCGGTGTTCAAACGTTCACCGTCGACCAGCACCAACAGCCGCGTCGAATCGAGTCCGCGCAACCTGGGCCGCACACCGAAGGGTCCGCCGCCAACGGGGGTGACGTTCGCGGTCAGGTTCAGCGCATCTCCGGTCGACAGCGGGTTGCTCTGCTCGATCGCCGCGCGGGTGATGGTGTCGACGTGCAGGGGAATCTGTCGCACCTCGCGCTCGGCGCGCGCCGCTGTCACCACCACCGCGGCCACCACGCTGCCGACGTCCAGCCTCAGCGACACATCGATGGTTCGCTGACCGTCATCGACGACCACGGTTTGTGTCGCTTCGGAGAATCCGTGGCGGGTCGCCGTCACGAGATACGTGCCCGTTGACGGCACCACAGTTTCGAACCTCCCGTCGACACCGGTATCGACCATCACTTCCTGGCGAGTGGCCAGGTCACGGATCACGACCCGGCTGCCGGCGACAGCGGCGCCAGTGCCGTCGGTGACCACTCCTCGAATGGTCGCGGCTTCGGCGACGCCGGCCAGACACAGCGCGGCCAACATCAACAGCAACGTTTGCTTCCTCACAGATCCCTCCAGGGCGCGGACCGGAGCCCGGTGCGGCTATGCACCGAGACACGGGTCGCGCATCTTCTTCAAGACGACAGCTGTTTCGCCTTCCGCCAGGCGGACGGCGAACCAATCGAGCGGCTTAGCGGTGTCGAGGCGGAGGGCGAGGGCCGAAACGCGGGGAATGATGCGCACGCCGCGCCGTTCCAACGGCAAGCGTGGCGTAGGCGCGGCTGGTGCCGGGCGAGGCAATCCGTCGCAGCCAGGCTGCCGCGAGTACGAAGCCCAGGCCGATCAGGCCTGTGGTGGTGACCACCTGCAGCAGGGTGGTGACCGCTTCGGGAAGCGACGGCTGGTTGAGGGGCGCCAGGCCGGCGTCGGCGGCCATGGCCGGGCCATGCAGCAGGGCGGCAAGCAGCCAGATGGACACGGCCTTCCGGCCCCAGAACATCGCGGCGCCGCTGCGGCGCAGGGCCACCATGCCGCCCACCAGGCCAGCCGCTATCAGCCAGCGCAGGATCAGCCCCGGCTCAACCAGATGGCCGGCCAAGAGCTGATTGGCGAACACCCACACGTGGAACAGCGTGAGCAAACCGGCCGCGGCAGCGAGGACGCGTTTCATTTCGGCGATTTCAATCCTGCTATGGTGATCTTACTTCAACGCCGGTGGCCAGCCGTCGGCGCGCGTCACCCGCTAGAATGGCAGGCAGCCCCCCGACACCGCCATGCTGGCCGCCCCCCCACTCGAATTCGACCGGATCGTCGACCAGGTCGCAGCGCTGGCGCTGGCGCCGCTTGGCGCCGCGGCCCTGCGTGCGCTCGAACCCTCCGACGATCCGCACGTCGTGGTCGCGCTACAGGCGTCCACGAGCGAGACGGTGAAGTTCATCGAGCGTCACCCACTGTTCCCGCTGCGAGCCGGCGAGGCGTTGCCGGACGCGCTCGATGCGCTGGAGGTCGTGGGACGCCCGCTCGATCCGCAGCAGCTGCGGCTGGTCGCCGATTTCGTCGATTCGGTCGATCAGACACGCACCAGCATCGGCCGCGCCAGTGGCGACTTCCCCATTCTTCGCGAGCTGGTCTCGAGGGTCGCCTCGTTCAAGAACGAAGTCGGCGCGGTGCGCGATGCGATCGACCCGGGCGGCGACGTGCTCGACAGTGCCAGCCCGGAACTGAAGCGCATTCGCACCGAGCTGAAGCACAAACGATCGAAGCTGCGAGGCACCCTCGAAGGGTTCACCCGCGGAGCGTCGGCGAAGTACCTGCAGGACGAAGTCATCACCGAGCGGAACGGCCGGTTCGTGCTGATGGTCCGCGCCGAACATCGCGGCAACGTCCCCGGCATCGTCCACGGCTCGTCGACGACAGGCGCGACGCTGTTCCTCGAGCCATCGGCCACCGTCGAGATCAACAATGACATCGTCGAGCTCGAGGATCGCGAGCGCGAGGAGATCTTCCGCATTCTGCTGGAGCTGGCCGATCGCTTCCGGGCGCGGCCCGGCGACATGCAGGTCAGCCGGGATGTCGCGCGTGAGCTCGATGTGCTGCAGGCCAAGGCGCGCTACAGCGCGAAGGTGAATGGCATCGAGCCGGAATTCACGATCGATACCAGCCTGCAGCTGAAGGGGGCGCGGCACCCGATGCTCGAGCGCGCGGTGCCGGTGGACGTGCGGCTCGATCCGCCCAATCGCGTGTTGCTGATCAGCGGTCCGAACACCGGCGGCAAGACCGTCGCCTTGAAGACTGCGGGGTTGTTTGCGCTGATGGCGCAGTCGGGGCTGCACCTCCCCGCCACCGTCGCGCGCCTGCCGGTGTTCCGTTCGGTGTTCGCCGACATCGGCGATCAGCAATCGATTGCAGCCAGCCTCAGCACCTTCTCGTCGCACATCACCCACCTGGTGTCGATGGACCGCGAGCTGCAGCTGCCGGCGCTCGTCCTGCTGGACGAGGTCGGCACCGGCACCGATCCCAACGAAGGTGGCGCGCTGGCGACGGCAATCGTGCAGCACTTCCGCCAGCGCGGCGCGCTGCTGATCGCGACGACGCACTTCGATGCGGTCAAGACGTGGGGCATCGGCACCGCCGGCGTGGCGGTGGCGGCGTTCGCGTTCGATCCGCAGAACTTCGCGCCCACCTATCGCCTGCTCTACGGCGCACCGGGCCGCAGTTTGGCGATCGAGATGGCGCAGCGCCTGGGGATGCCGCAACCGCTGATCGCCGCCGCGCGCGGATATCTCAGCGACGATCAGAAGCGCCTGCAGGCGCACCTGTCACGCCTCGATGCCCAGGCGCGAGCCCTCGAGAGCGATCGCGTGAAGCTTGAGCGGGAGCGGCGGGCGTTCAACGAGACCAACGCGGAACTGACCAGGCGCGAGAAGTCGCTTGCCGAGCGTGAAGACGTGTTCAAGAAGCGATTGAACGAGCGCCTCGATGAACGCCTGCGGCAGGCGCGCCGCGATGTCGATGCGGTAATCGCGCAACTGAAGGAGAAAGCGGAAGCGATCGCCGAAACAGCGTCGATCAGAGCGGCGATCAATACCGGAGAGACGGGATCGGCGCGCGCCGACGCACGCGCCGCGATCGATCGCATCGTCGAGGAGCTGCGTCATCCAGCGGCTCCGGGCTCAGCGGGCGGTAAAGCGCCCGCTCTCCACCCATCCGAGCCGGAAGTGGGATCCAGGGTCACTGTTGGGGGGCTCGGACTCGAGGGGGTCGTGATGTCGACCGACGGCAACCGCGCCGAGATTGACGTGCGCGGCAAACGGGTTCAGGCCAGGGTCAAGGAGCTGCGGGTCATCGGTCCGCCGTCGTCACCGGCGGCGGGACACGGCCGCGTCCGGGTCAACGTCGACCTCCGGCCGCGCGAAGGCATGCTCAGCGAGGTGAACGTGATCGGCATGACCGTCGATCAGGCGATCGATCGGGTGTCACGTTTTCTCGACGACACCCTCGTCACCGACATTCACGAAGTCCGCATCGTGCACGGCCACGGAACCGGACAGCTGCGCAAGGGCCTGCATCGGTTTCTCAAAGGACATCCGCTGGTGGTGAGGTATGCGGCCGCTCCTGACAATCAAGGCGGCGGCGGCGCCACCATCGCCGAGCTCAAGGACTAAACCGGCTCAGCCGTCGTGATACGGTCGAGGGTTATCGCCTCGCTGCCTGAAGGTCATCATCGGACTCCGGTGGTTGTGTCGCCCCGCCGCCCTGCTGGCGCAGGCGCCACCGACCCCGCAGGGGGCTGCCGGAAGGACCGCGGCGCCGCGTAGGATCGACGGCCGGCTCGATGATGCCGGGTGGACGACCGCGAAGGTGATCGAGGGGTTCAAGCAGCGCGAGCCGGACGAACGCTTGGACGCCAGCGAGGCAACCTCGGTGCGTGTCCTGTATGACGACGCCAACCTGTATATTGGGGCGGAGCTGACCGACAGCGATGCCGCCGCGATCCGGTCGCTGGTCCTGAAGGCCACCTATTCGGTGCACTGGTAGCCGGACCATTACCCATCACGCATTGCCGGCCTGGACTAGGAGGGGGCCCGCTTCTCTTCCCAGCGAACGACGATCTTGTAGCCGCTCACCAGGCGAAGTGTATCGGACACGTCGCGCGTACGGACGTCCACCGGCGCCGAAATGGCGTACCGAATCTCCTCATCGTCTTCGAGCAGCAGATCGAACTCGATGCCGAGGCCCTTCAGCACGTCTTCGGCCTTGCCGCGAAAGTCGGGATCGGTCGTCTGGATGCGGAGTTCGAAGTGCTTGCGGGCGGCCGGCGCGAGGAACTCGATCAGCCACAGCAGCAGCATCATGAACGCGGTGGCGACCGCGCCAATCTGGTAGAGGCCGACGCCGACCGCGAGACCCGACGCCAGCGCGCACAGCATCACCACCGCATCCTTGGGATCGGCGACGTTCGATCGATACCGGATCAGTCCAGCGGCCCCGACAATGCCAAAAGCGCGGGAGAGACTATTGCCGACCACCAGCATGATCACCGCGCCGACCACCGCCAGCATGATCTGCGTCTGCACGACGACCACCTTGCGTGCACCCTGCGCGCGTCGCCGGGGGCGAAACGCCAGCGCCGTGCCGAACAGCGCGGCCAGCGGCAGGCGCACGAACGCGACCTCGATCTCACTCAGCCCCTCGAGGACGGCCGAGGCCTGTGGGAACGGCGATGGCGCCTCGGCGGGCGGCGGAGGCTGCTCGCCTTCGCTGCCTGGGGCAGCTTCGGCGCGGCAAGCGCCGGCCAATATCAACGCGAGTGCAAGAACGAGCTTCAAGTTGGGCACGTGACTTGGCGCCAAGTTTACGCGTAACGGCTTGGCGACGGCAACACAGCGTGTAGAATCCCCCTCGGAGGATGCGTATGACATCGCGCTACTGTGTGCCCCTGGTACTTGCCGTGATCGTGACCGGCGCTTTCGTCTATCGCGCCGAAGCGGCCGTCGGCCGCAACAGCGAACAGGCGCCCGCCGCGCCGGCCCAGCCCGCACAGCCGCCGCGCGGCTCGTCCGGCCCGCCCGAGCACGCCACGGTGACGCCGATCAACAACCTGCCCAATCCCTACGAGACGATTCGCAACTGGGGCACCCTGCCCGATGGACGCCGCTGGGGCTCGGTGAGCGCGGTGCACGTCGACATCGACGGCAAGCACATCTGGGCCGGCGATCGCTGCGGCGCCAATGCCTGCGTCGGCTCGACCGTCGATCCCATGGTGAAGCTCGATCCGAACGGCAAGGTGGTCGCCAGCTTCGGCAAGGGGCAGATTCTGTGGCCGCATGGCATAGACGTCGACCGCCAGGGCAACATCTGGGTGGCCGACGCGCGCGCGGCGACGCCCGCCGAACTGGCCAAGTTCCCCGAGTGGAAGGACAAGGGCCACACGGTGATGAAGTTCAGCCCGCAGGGCAAGCTGCTGCTGACCATCGGCACCGGCGGGCAGGCCGGCAATCCGCCGGAGAAGCTGACTGAACCGAACGACGTGCTGGTCGCGCCGGACGGCAGCATCTTCATCGCCGAGGCGCACCAGGCGCAGTTCCTCGATCAGAATCCACCGAACGGCGTGGGCCGCATCACCAAGTGGTCGCCGGACGGCAAGCTGATCAAGATATTCGGCCAGTACGGTTACGGTAGCAGCGAGTTCCGGGGACCGCATTCGCTGGCGATGGACTCGCGCGGCCGGCTGTTCGTCGCCGATCGCGGCAACCGCCGCATCCAGATCTTCGACCAGGAGGGCAAGCACCTCGACACCTGGTACCAGTTCAGCCGCATCAGCGGCCTCTATATCGATCGCAACGACACGCTCTACGCGATCGATTCAGAGTCTGACGACAACTACAACCCGGGCTGGCGCAAGGGCCTGCGCGTCGGCAGCGCGCGCACCGGCGAAGTCTGGTACTTCGTGCCGGAGCACATCTCGAAGCAGCCCACCGGCATGGGCGGCATCGGCGCGATGGGCGAAGGCGTGGCGGTGGATGCCGCCGGCAACGTGTACGGCGGCGAGGTCGGCCCTGTCCAAGGCCTGACGAAGTTCATCCCGCGGCTCAAACGCTGACGCCGCGCACGGCATAAAATGGGAGCGTCAGGACCCGCTTGAAGTTCCCACAATCCTTCGTCGACGAGGTACGCGCCGCGGCCGATATTGTCACGGTCATCTCGGACTCCGTGACGTTGAAGAAGGCGGGGGCGAAATACAAGGGGCTGTGCCCGTTCCACGGCGAGAAGACGCCGTCGTTCAGCGTCGACAAGGACAAGGGCTTCTTCTACTGCTTCGGCTGTGGCGTCGGCGGCGACGTCTTCAAGTTCGTCGAGCTGCAGGAAAAGGTGGGCTTTGGAGAAGCCCTGCGCATGCTGGCCGGCCGCTTCGGCATTGCCGTGCCGGAACTCGAGAGCGGCGGCGAGCAGCGCGAAACCGCGGCCGAGCGCGAGGCGCTCGTCAAGATCCATGAGATCGCGCTGGCCTACTTTCGCGAACAGCTCGCCTCCCCCGCTGGAGCGCGGTGGCGCGACTACCTGCTCAAAGACCGCGGGCTGACGTCTGACACGATCGACCAGCTGCAGATCGGCTTCGCTCCGCAGACGCGCGATGCGCTGCGGCAACGCATTCTCAAGGCCGGCTTCAGCGCCGCGCAGGCCGTGACCAGCGGCCTGGTGACGCGGCGCGAGGACGGCAGCGAAGTCGATCGCTTCCGCAATCGGTTGATGATTCCGATCATGCGCGACACCGGCACGGTGATCGCGTTCGGCGGCCGCGCGCTCGAGGCGGACCAGCAGCCGAAGTACCTCAATTCGCCCGAAACACCGATCTACACGAAGAGCCGGACGCTCTACGGGCTCAACCTCACCAAGGGCCATCTGCGGAAGGGCAACTTCGCGCTGATCGTCGAGGGCTACTTCGACTTCGCGCAGGTGCACCAGGCCGGCGGCTTTCCGGTGATTGCGACCTGCGGCACCGCGCTGACGTCTCAACAGGCACAGATGCTGCGCCGCTTCGCCGCCAAGGCCGTGCTGTGCTACGACGCCGACCGCGCCGGCCAGAGCGCGGCCGAACGCAGCTGCGAGTTGCTGGTGGCGGAAGGCTTCGATGTCAACGTGATGCAACTGCCGGGCGGCGAGGATCCGGACACTTTTATCCAGAAGCGCGGCCGCGACGCCTTCATGGCCCAGTTGACGGCGTCACGGCCGTACCTCGAGTTCCTGCTGGACCGCGCCGCCGCCGAGCACGACCTCACGCGCGACGAGGGCAAGCGCAATTTCGTGCAGCGCATGCTCGATGTGGCCAGGCGAATGCCCAACGTTCACATGCGCAGCCTGTTCGGCGATCGCATCGCGCAGAAAGCGCGGGTCCACGAACGGGCCGTTCAGGACGAAATCAGAAAAGCGGCGGTCGCGGGCAAGTCAGAGATTTCGACCGAGCGGGTACCGGTGCTCCAGGGGAGTGTCCGGAAAGCCGAAAAGGCGCTGATTTGGACGCTGGTGCACCATCCGGCCGAGGCCATGGCCGCCCTCAGGCAGCTGGAACCATCTGATTTGAGGGGACTTAGTACTGAGCGCCTGCTGTCGACGGCCCGCGACCTCGAGGTCGATCCGGAGAATGTGCCGATAATTCTCATGGAGCGTCTAACTCGGCAGGAGGCGGAACTCCTCGCCTCGGTCGCGGCCGAACCATTTCCCCCGGCTGTGCTCCCGGACCTGTGTGTGGTGGCGCTGAAGTATGTGCGGCTGGAGCGGGAGTTGGCTGATGTCCAGCGCGAACTCATCCGCCTGCAGAATGTTGGAGATACCGGACCCGCGCTGATGGATTTGCTGCACCGGAAGCAGCAGATGATCCGCGCCTTAGAGGCGATGAAACCGCCAAAAGAGCTACAATGAAGGGCTCTACCTCTGTGAAGACTCCAAGGAACAACCCGACTATGGCCGTCGCGCTCGAAGAAAAGTTTGATGAAGTCCGTCAACTGATCGTCATCGGCAAGGAGAAGGGCTACCTCCTCTACGACGAAGTCAACGATCTGCTGCCCGTCGACCTGACGGCGAACCCGGAAGATCTCGAAGAGCTGCTGGCGGTGTTTTCGGCCGCCGGCATCGAGCTGGTCGATTCGGAAAAGGGCTACAAGCTCGAGCGTGAAGGCATCGAGCGCCAGGAAGGGCATGAGGGCGAAGGCCCCGAGCTCGACCTCACGCCCGGCGCGCTCGACAAGACCAACGATCCCGTCCGCATGTACCTCCGCGAGATGGGCACGGTGCCGCTGCTCACCCGCGAAGGCGAAGTCGAGATCGCCCGCCGCATCGAGCGCGGCAAGCTGTCGGTCATCAAGTCGATCTCCCGCATGCCGGCGATCACCAAGGCGGTCATCCGCATGGGCGATCAGCTGCGCGCCGGCGAGCGCACCATTCGCGAGCTGGTGATTTTCAACGACGAGGAGATCACCGAGGACAAGATCGAGGAGCGCGCCGAGCAGTTTCTGAAGCAGGTGAACCACGTCCGCAAGGCGCGGCTCAACGTCGAGAAGCTCGACGAGAAGCTCGACGCGATTCCGCGCGCCGACAAGCGCAAGTACCGCCGCGCCCTCTGGAAGGTGATGCGCGCGCAGGTCGAGACCTCGCGCCTGATCCGCAAGATCGACTTCACCGAGCCGGTCAAGCGCCGCCTCGTCGAAGAGGTCAAGGCCATTGTCGAGCGCGTCTCGAAGCAGCAGCGCGAGCACGACAAGATCAAGAAGGAGCTCAACCTCAGGAACCGCAAGCCGAAGCTCAAAGAGGAAGAGCGCAAGACCATGACGCAGCGCATGGCGACGCTGAAGGCCGAGATCCGGCAGCGCACCGAGGATCTCGAGGAGAGCGTCGATCACCTCCGCCACACGCTGGAAGTGATCATGCGCGGCGAGGCGCAGGCCGAGCAGGCGAAGAAGGAGCTGGTCGAAGCCAACCTCCGCCTGGTGGTGTCGATCGCCAAGAAGTACACCAACCGCGGCCTGCAGTTCCTTGACCTGATCCAGGAAGGCAACATCGGCCTGATGAAGGCGGTCGATAAGTTCGAGTACCGCCGCGGCTACAAGTTCTCGACCTACGCGACGTGGTGGATCCGCCAGGCCATCACCCGCGCGATTGCCGACCAGGCGCGGACCATCCGCATCCCGGTCCACATGATCGAGACCATCAACAAGCTGATTCGCACCTCGCGCGCACTGGTGCAGGAGCTGGGCCGCGAGCCCACGTCGGAAGAGATCGCGCGGCGCATGGACATCCCGGTCTCCAAGGTCCGCAAGGTCCTGAAGATCGCACAGGAGCCGATCTCGCTCGAGACGCCGATCGGCGAAGAGGAAGATTCGCATCTCGGCGACTTCATCGAGGACCGCACCGCGGTGTCGCCGTCGGAAGCGGTGATCAACCTCGACCTGAAGGAACAGACCGAATCGGTGCTGAAGACGCTGACGCCGCGGGAAGAAAAAGTCATCAAGATGCGGTTCGGCGTGGGCGACGGCAGCGAGCACACGCTGGAAGAGGTGGGCCAGAACTTCGCGGTGACCCGCGAACGCATCCGCCAGATCGAAGCGAAGGCGCTGCGCAAGCTGCGCCACCCGTCGCGATCGCGTAAACTCCGCGCGTTCCTCGAAGGGCGCTCGTAACGCACGGGCCCATAGCTCAGTTGGTTAGAGCGGCCGGCTCATAACTGGTTGGTCCCTGGTTCGAATCCAGGTGGGCCCACACCCAAAGGAAGTGAGAAGTTGGCAGTGAGAAGTCATAAGAACCGCATCTCGGATCTGCTGCTCACTTCGTACATCTCACTTCTCACTTCCCGCTGATGCTCCCGGATCTTCAACGATTAATCCAACTGCAGGACATTGAGAGCAGGGCCGCGGTGGCCAGCAAAGCCATCGCGGATGCTCCCGGGCGGATTGCGGCGCTGGATGCGCTGCTGCAGTCCGCCACCGCCGCCCTCGCCGACGCGAAACAATCCTTCGAACACAACAAGACCGCCCGCCGCTCCATTGACAAGGACCTGCTCGCCGACCAGCAGCGCCTCGAGAAATACCAGGAGCAGGTGATGGCGGTGAAGACCAACGAGCAGCTGCACGCCATGCAGCACCAGATGAAGGCGGTCGAGGCGGAGATCGGGCAGCGCGAGGAGAAGGTCCTGATCAACATGATGGAGGCCGACGAGATCAACGCCGCCATCAAGCGGGCGGAAGCCGCGCTCACAGCGGCGCAGGCGAGGATGGCGTCCGAAAAGGCCGCCATCGAGACCGAGACCACCGCGCACCAGGCAACGGTCGCCGAGTGCGCCGAATCGCGCCGCACGCTGGTGGCGGCGATGGACAACCAGGGCGCGGTGGACACGTTCCAGCGGATTGCCAAGGTCCGCGGCACCGCGGTGGCGCGCGCTGAAGGCGAGCGCTGCACGGTCTGCCAGGTCCGGCTGCGGCCGGCGGTATTCGCCGCGGTCCGCAAGAACGATCAGATCGTGCAGTGCGACAGCTGCAACCGGATCCTGTTCTTCGTGCCTCCCAAGCCGGCCAACACGGCCTCGGCGTGATTACCGCGTATTTCGACGGCGGCGCGCGGAGCAATCCGGGCCCAGCCGGCTACGGCGTCTACATCGTGGACGACCTGGGCAACGTCCTCGCCGAGCTGCACGGCTCGCTTGGCATCGCCACCAACAACGTCGCCGAATACAGCGGCTTGATCGCCGCGCTGCAGTGGGCGATCGATCACGACGTCACCGCGCTCACCGTCAAGGGTGACTCGCTGCTGATCATCGAGCAGATGCGCGGCAACTACAAGGTCAAGAACGAAGGCTTGAAGCCGCTGCACATGAAGGCGCGCCTGCTGGTGATGCAGATCGGCAATGTCGCCTTTCAGCACGTCCCGCGTGAACAGAACAAGGATGCCGATCGGCTCTCGAATGTCGGCATGGACGATAATCCCTGATGATGATTCGCCTGCTGCCCCTGCTGCTGATGGCGCTCTCACAAACGGTCGTCCCGGCCTCGCCGCTGGCGATGCGCGACTTCCGGCTGCAGTTCGACCCAGCCGGCACGTTCACGCTGGGCGGTGCCGGCTGGCCATCCATGGCCGGCACGTGGACGTTGAGGGGCGCCGAGATCACACTGCAGAACCAGGCGGGGCCGAAAGACTGTCTCAACGCGGCCCGATACACGATCAGCGTTGACGGCGCCCGCGTCGGACTCGATCTGATCGCCGATGACTGCCAGCCGCGCCGGATGATTCTCGATCGCAGCCGGTGGATGCCCCCGGGCGCCGAGGCGGCTCCGTCCGCCCGCAGCTTGGTCCGAACCCCCGGTCCGGCAAAGGGCCCGCTGCCACCGGCTCGCACCACCGGCGTGCCCGCCGAAGCCTCGGCAAAGACGGGCGACTGGCCGTCGTTCCGCGGCCGCGAAGCATCAGGCATCGCCGAACAGCAGAATCTTCCCGACACGTGGAATCCCGCCACCGGCGAACACATCCTCTGGAAGACCCCCATTCCTGGACTCGCGCACTCGAGCCCGATCGTCTGGGGCGACACCGTGTTCGTCACCAGCGCCATTAGTGGACGCGGCCGCGCGACCTTCAAGCCCGGCCTCTATGGCGACGGCGACGCGTCGGAGGATCGTTCGCCGCATCGCTGGATGCTCTACGCGATCGACAAGCGAACCGGCAGGATTCGCTGGGAGCGCACCGCCGCGCAGGGTGAACCGCGCAACAAGCGCCATATCAAGTCCACCTATGCGAGTGCCTCACCCGCCACCGATGGGCGCATCGTCGTCACCTGGTTCGGGTCGCAGGGCATCGACGCCTACGATCTCGACGGCGGCTTGCGTTGGTCTGTCGACATCGGCCGCGTCGACATGGGCGCGTATGACATACCCGCCTACGAGTGGGGACCGGCCAGCTCGCCGATCATCTGGAACGGACTGGTCATCGTGCAGTGCGACACGCAGGCGGATTCGTTCCTGCTGGCGCTCGATGCGGCCACCGGCGAGACCGTGTGGAAGACCGATCGCACCGAGCTGCCGTCGTGGGGCACGCCGACCATCGTCACGACACCCGCCGGTCCGGAGCTGATCACCAACGCGTCGAACTTCGTGCGCGGTTACGATCCCAGGACCGGCCAGGAGTTGTGGAAACTCGGTGGCAGCTCGAAGATCACCGCGCCGACGCCGATCTTTGCGAACGGCCTGCACATCATCGCCAGCGGACGCGCACCCGAACGCCCGGTGTTTGCCGTGAAGCCGGGCGCGCGCGGCGACCTGACACTCGCCAAGGACGCCACCGACAGCGCCCACATCGCGTGGAGCAAGACCGGCCGCGGCTCGTACATGCCGACGCCGCTCGCCTATCGCGGCCAGTTGTACGTCCTGGCGAACAACGGCGTGTTCGACGCCTACGACATCACGACCGGCAAGGAGATCTATCGACAGCGCCTGCAACTCGTCGGCAGCGGCTACAGCGCATCGCCGGTGGCGGCTGACGGGAAGATTTACCTGTCTAACGAAGACGGCGAAATGGTGGTCGTGGAGGCGGGCGCCACGTTCAGGCAAATCTCGGCGAACGCAATGGGCGAGATGCTGATGGCCACGCCGGCGCTGTCCGATGGCGTGATGTACGTCCGGGGCGTCTCGACGCTGTTTGCGATCGGTCGCCGCTGATCACGCGGCGACCGACCACGGGACCACGTCAGCCTCGACCCAGCACCTTCCTGAAAATGGGCAGGGCCTTCTCCATGTCTTCCATGCGGCCGAGCGAGATGCGCGCGTAGGTCTTCTCCATCGGCGGGAAGTCACGGCCGACGGCCACGCCGAGCGCGCGGCAACCGTCGCGAAACTCGACGGCCGGGCGCTGGATGTTCACGAAGATGAAGTTGGTCTCCGACTCGGGCGTTTCGAAGCCCATCGCCCGGAACTGGTTCTGCGTCCAGTCGCGGACGCGCTTGTTCTCCATCTTCTCCCACTGCATGTGCGCCTTGTCGCTCAGGGCCGCGGTAGCGGCGACCGCCTGCAATTCGCCGATGCTGCCGAGGCCCCACGCGTTGCCGACCTTCCGCATGGTGTCGGGCTGGCCAACCGCGTAGCCGATGCGCATGCCGGCCATGCCGTAGGCTTTGGAGAAGGTGCGCGAAATGAACACGCCCGGCAACTCGAGCGCCAACTTCGCCATGGTGAACGCACCCGGCTTGGTGGCGTATTCGAGATAGGCCTCGTCGATCAGGATGCCGGTCTCGGGCGAGCGCTGCTTGATGGTGCGAACCGTCTGTTCGATGTCGGCCGAGGTCTGTACCGTCGACGTCGGGTTGTTCGGGTTGCAGAGGAACACCAGGCCGGCGCCGATCGACGCCTTGATCATGCCTTCGAGATCGAGCGCCAGCGTCTTCGGGTGGACGGCGATGAACCGCACCGGCGCCTTGATGCGCTGAGCGGTCTGCGCGGGCGAGCCGTACGACGGATCACCGGTGACCAGCGCCTTGTCGCCGTTGCAGTAGGCCATCACGGCGGCGGTGAGGATGTCGCCTGAGCCGGTGCCCAGGATGACGTTGTTCGGCTTGGCGCCATCCATCGCGGCGCAGGCCTCGACGAACCCGTTGAGACTGGGCGGCGCGTAGCCGAGCCCGAGGTTGCTGAAGTTGTAGTTTTTCAGCGCTTCGATCACCTTCGGACCAGGTCCTCTGAGGTTTTCGTTGCTGCTGAGCTTGATGATGTCGCCGGTCGCGGCCGGACGCTGTCCGCCACCGCCCCGGCCCTGCTCCAACGCCAGCAGATCGTCGGTGCCATACGCCCTGATCAACTGGGAGGCGGCGGCAACGCCTGCTCCGCCACCACCGAGCCTTCGAACAAATTCACGACGTGAAAACGCCATACCGCCTCCTGTATTTGCGGGAAATAGTAGCACCAATCGCTGTGGAGCGTTTTGACCTTCAGGGCGTCGGCCTGCCGGCTGTCTAGTCCGCCGTCTTGTCCGCCGTAGCCTCAACGAAGGCGGACGCCTCGGCGGGGGCGGGCACGACGATGATTCCGGCCATGCGGCCGGCGCGCTCGCCGTCCACGCGATACGAGTCGAACACGGCCGGATGCGAGACCGTGCTCAAGCCGCAGATATATATGCGATCGCGTGACAGGCCGCTCTTCACGAGCTGATCGCGATTCGCCGTCCACAGATCCAGGTGCGGCTTTGGACGAGTGCGGATGAACCAGGCGTCGATGTCCGCCGCCTCGTGGCCGGCGGCGCGGAACGCCTCGATGAGCGACTCGCTGACTTCGTAGTCCGCCGGCCCTGCGCTCGGGCCGATCGCGGCCGTCAGATCCGCCGGCCTGCTGCCGCACTCCCGCCGCATTGTTTCCACCGCCACCGCCGCAAGGCGCAAACACGTGCCCCGCCAGCCGGCATGCACCGCGGCGGCGGCGCCGACCCGCGCGTCGGCGATCAGGATGGGGACGCAGTCGGCAACCATCACCGCCAGTGACAGCCCCGGCTGGTCGGACACGACCGCATCGCCGTCCGGCCGGTCCTCCGCCGCGTGGTGCGGCACCTGGCCTCGCTTCAACACGCGCACCACGTGGCCGTGCACCTGCGTGACTCGCCTCAGCGAATTGACCGACGTTCCAACAGAGGCCAGCGCGGCGTGCCACGCGGACGGATCGGGTAATGGCAGTTGCTTCGACGTAAACAGATGTTGCGCCTGCGCCGACAGCGATCGACAACGCAGGCCGCTGCCCCAAGCCTCATGGTTCCAATGAAATGCGGGATCCGGGATCGGCAACGTCATTGCCCACCGCACCCGCAGTGGCAACCACGGTTGTCCTGCTCACCACAGGCGACGGCGTTCACGGCGGATTCTGGCTGCGTTGGCGCTGGCATCACTCTTGATATTCCGTCTGGCGCACGTCCCAACAAGACTGGAGCACACACATGGTGGTCAAGATCATGCCGAACGACAAGAACAATTCGCCGCAGGGCAAGCTCGCCGATGTCGAAATGCACTTCACAGACGGCGCCATGGCAGGGCTGCGGCTGCTCGGCTTCGCGGTATGGGAGAAGAAGAACGGCACGGGCCGAAGCGTCACGTTGCCGTCGCGCCCGTATTCGGTGAACGGGGAGCGGCGCAATTTCTCGCTGCTTCGGCCGGTGACCGACCCGAAGGCGCAGGACCGAATCCGGGACCTGGTGCTCCAGGCCTACGCCGACTTCGAGTCGCAGGCGGCGCTGGCCAGCTAGTTCAGCACCGGCAGGAGCCGGGCGTTCTCCTGGGCGCGCTTCGGGGGTAGTGTCCACTCGGCGCGCGTGCTCTTCTCGAACTCGGCGCGGAAGAACGGCTCCTTCATGCCGCCGTCGATCACGTTCCACGGCAGCACCGTGTCGTTGGATCGGTCGCGGTAGATGTAGAAGTCGCCGTCCACGCCGGCGTCGGCGACGGCGCGGCGCCACTGGCCGCCATTGGCTTCGGCGTGTTCGATGGCCGGCGCGATGCGGCGATCGCCAAGCGACAGCAGCGCCTGGTAATAGGAGTGCCGCTCGCTCTTGATGTTGAAGTAGACGTTGTCGATGCCGGCCACCAGCGTGCGCATGCGCTTCATCCGGCGTTCGATGTCGCCGGATGGCGTCATCGGCAGCCACTGGTAGGCGGTGCCGGGCTTGGGCACCAGCGGGTTGACGCTGGCGACGATGCGGCCAATGCGGCCGCGGGCGCGGGCATGCTTGAGCATGATGGCGTGCAGCTGCAGGGTGAGGTCGCGAATCGCAACGAGATCGGCATCCTCTTCCGTCGGCAGGCCGATCATGTAGTAGAGCTTCAAGCTTTCGATGCCGGTCGCGAAGATCAGCTCGGCGCGGTTGAGGATCTCCTCGTTGGTGATGGTCTTGTTGATCACCCGGCGGAGTCGATCCGACCCGGTCTCGGGGGCAATCGTCAGCGTGCGCTCACCGCTCTCCCGCAGCAGCGACACGATGGTCGGGGTGAGGTCGTCGAGACGCAGCGAAGCGGGGCTGATCGAATAGCCCATGTCCTTCAAACTGCGGAGGATCTGTTCGATGTCGGGGTGATCGCACAACGCGATCGACACCAGGCCGGCGCGCGACGAGTGCGCGCGGGCGGCTTGGGCAAGGTCGAGAATCCGTTGGGTGGGAAACGCCCGCACCGGCAGGTAGTTGTAGCCGGCCCAGCAGAAGCGGCAGAGGTTGGCGCATCCGCGCACGACTTCAACGAGGAAGCGTGAGCCGAACTCGGTGTCGGGGGTGAAGATGCTCGTGGACGGTGGATCGATGGCGTCGGTGGTCCTGAGCGCGGCCTTACGAACCACTGGCGGTGCGCCGGTGCCCTCGCGCGGCACGAACCGCGCGATCGCGCCATGGGTGTCGTACTCCACGTCGTAGAACGACGGGATGTAGTAGCCGCGATGCTGCGCGAGCCTGCGGAGTTGTTCGCTTCGAGACGGCGTCTGAAACGCCTCGAGCAAGGCGGGCACCAACGCCTCCCCTTCGCCGGCGGCAATGACGTCGGCAAACGGAGCGAGCGGCTCTGGATTGACGAAGGTGACGGCGCCGCCGATTACGACCAGCGGATCCGTGTAGTCACGATCCGCGGCCCGTAACGGCACGCCGGCCAGTCGCAACATCGTCAGGACGTTGGTGTAGTCCCACTCGAACGACACCGAGCAGGCGATGACGTCGAAGTCGGCGACCGGCGTCTGCGACTCGATGGTGACGATGCGGGCGCCTGACTCGCGCAGCGCGGCGAGCTCCTGTTTCGGAGGCAGGAACGCGCGCTCGCAGACGATGTCGGGCTGATCGTTGAAGAGGCGATAGATCGTCTGGAAGCCGAGGTTCGACATCCCGACGAAATAGGTATTGGGAAAGATCAATGCGACGCGGAGGCGATTGGCGTGCGGCTTGCGCACGTAACCGACCTCACGCGAAAGGATGTGCTGTGCGGCTTCTTGCAGGTGCCGGGACTTCATTCAGGTCCCAGGGGGTCATCGAGCTGTGTTTACGCCGGCGGCGCTCGCGGCTCCCCTGGATATCCCTACTCTATCAGCCCTCATTGCGGCGCAGGAACGCCGGCACGTCCAGGCCGGCTGAGCCGCTAGGCGCTGCGGCCGCGGGTCAACCACCCCTGCCGTTCGAGGCCGGCGACGATTGCGTGGCTGGAGACGACTACTGACATCGCCCTGTTGCATGCCGGAGCCAGGCCGGAGCCTGCACTGTGAGCTGACCTGCGCTGGCCCTGTGCGCTGGGTCCGAGAACGGGCCTTCCGATAACTGGGAGGCCGCTGATACGGCCTATCGTCTGCGCCGCGGTGAACGACCAGGTGCACGAGGCCACGGCGGTGAGAATCCGGTCCGCCCGCTTCGTCTAGAACCGATAAATGCCGACCTCGCCGTCGCGGAACACTTCGCGCGATGCGTCGATCGGGACCAACGGCGCGTGGTCGAGTCCGCGCATCATGACCTCTGCGGCTCGATCCCGCTTGACGACATAGCGGAACCCATAGCGGCGGGCCGCTTCCTCCCAGGACCCGTCGAGGATGAGGCGCCTCAGTTCGAGGTCCGCCTGATCGACCGACGTCGGCGTTCTTGAGATGTAGCCGAAGCCGATCGGCTGCTGGTGCACGGTCTGATAGTAGAGCGCCTGAGGGCCGTTGGACGCCAGGTCGAGCACCGCCCCGGGCGGCAGGTTTTTCAGCGCGCGGGCGTAGGCCGGCACGGCGACGTCGGTCACCCGCTGCGGGTAGGGGAGGTACTCGAAGGCGATCGCCGCGAGCGCGATCGTGGCGACGGCCATTCGCCGCTTCGCGTTGAGCGCCACCCAACCGGCGGCGGCCAGCACCGCGGCAGCCAGTTGCACCATCACCATCATGCGGACCGGAACACCGGCCAGCCGCCACGGCGGAAAGATCAGCCACAAGATGGCGTACGGCAGCACCAGCGGGTTGACATCGTCCCGGCCGAACATCGCAATGGTGCCGGCTGAGACTTCGTGGCCCGCGATCTTGAGATTGGGGCCGAGCGCCATCACGCCGAAGAACAGAATCACGATCAGCCAGTAGCCGCCGTCCTTCAGCGCCACCTGGGATCGGCGGCGCCATCCGTAGACGGCCAGCGCGATCACCGACCAGCCAATGTGCACGCTGGCTTCAGTCACGTACCGCGCGAGCGACTGCCACAGTGGCACCCAGTCGCGGAATCGCCAGTAGTAGCCCCACACGAACGGCGACAGCACGTCCATCGACAGGTCACGCGGCGAGTGCGTGCCGAAGAACGGGTCGGTGGCGTGCGAGTAGACCAGCGTGCCGAGCAGGACGCCGGATGTGGCCAGCGTCGGCAGGACGAAGCCGCCCAGCATCGGTGCGGGCGACGGCGTCAGCAGGAACCATGGATCGCGTGCCGACCACGCGCGCCACACGACCAACAACACGCCGCCGATGACGCAGTAGGCAAAGTAGTAGAGATCGCACAGCAACACGAGCAGCAGGACGAATGCCGAGGCGGCGGCCCGGCCGGTGGTCCGCTGGTCGCAGAACCGGATCCAGCACAGCACGAACAGTGGGATCCATTGCAGGGCCGTCAACTGCAGGTGTCCGTCGGCGTGCATGAAATGGAAACTCGAGAACGTGAACAGCGCGCCGCCGAGCAGGCTGCCGCCGTACGATGCTGTCAGGTGGCGGCAGAGCGCGAATGCGGTCACGCCCGCGGCGACGAACGAGAACACGACGATCGCGTTGTAGGTCTGCACCGTCGTCAGCACCGGCAGCAACACGATGGCGATCAGCCCATTGAACGGGTTCAGCGTGTGCCCGACCAGCGTCGTCCCACCGGGGTGATGCAGGTAGGTGGTGTACCACGGCAGCTCGTGCAGCTCGCGCACGGCCTTGTTGACCCACCAGAGGTTCCAGATGTTCTGATAGCCGTCGGCTCCGCCGAAATAGAACGCGGTGGAGAATGCCGCCAGCAAGTGCGGATTGAGCGCGAAGAACAGCGCCAGATACAGCGTGGCGGGTACGACGACCGTCCGCATGATGCCCGGTAGCGGCGGCTGGCGCAGACTCGGCGGATCCGCAGCGAGGCCGCTGACACGGCCTATCGTCTCGAAATCAGCCACCGGCGTCTGCGACTCGAGCGTGACGATGCGCGTGCCCCGGCTTGCTCGTTGAAGAGGCGGTAGATCGTCTGGAAGCCGAGGTTCTATATCCCGACGAAATAGCTATTGGGAAGATCAGTGCGACACGAAGGCGGTTGGCGCAGGGCTGGCGCACGTAACCGACCTCACCCGAAAGGATGTGCTGTGCGGCTTCTTGCAGGTGCCGGGACTTCATTCAGGTCCCAGGGGGAAATCGAGCTGTGTTTACGCCGGCGGCGCTCGCGGCTCCCCTGGATAGCCCTACTGTATCAGCCCTTTGTGCCTTCCGGGCCTGCCGCGGCCCGAGCGGCGAGGAGCGTCGCCAGCGTTTTCGCAGGATCGATCGAAACATGAGATCCTTTTTCGATGTCGGACTGTACGAGCTGGAACCATCAGACACACTTCGCCGTGAGGAGCGCGTGAATCTGGAAGGTCTCACCATCGCGAACCGACATCTGCGCGATGTGCTGGTGGCGAAGGGATATTAGCCATGCCCGACCTCCTCTCCCGCGAGCGCATCATCGCGCCGCCCGGATTCAATCGCTGGCTCGTTCCACCCGCGGCGCTCGCCATTCATCTCTCGATTGGCATGGCGTACGGCTTCAGCGTGTTCTGGCTGCCGCTCAGCCGCGCGATTGGGATCACGCAGTCGGCGCCCGATGACTGGAAGATCAGCACGCTCGGTTGGATGTATACGCTGTTCTTCGTGATGCTCGGCTCCTCGGCGGCCATGTTCGGCCCGTGGGTCGAGCGCGAAGGACCGCGAAAAGCGGGCGTCGTGGCCGCGGCCTGCTGGGGCGGCGGATTCATGCTGGCGGCGCTCGGCGTGTATCTCCATCAGGTGTGGCTGCTGTGGGTGGGCGCCGGCGTCATCGGCGGATGCGGACTCGGGCTCGGCTACATCTCACCGGTGTCCACGCTCATCAAGTGGTTCCCGGACCGACGCGGGATGGCGACCGGACTCGCGATCATGGGGTTCGGCGGCGGCGCGATGATCGGCACGCCGCTCGCCGACGTGCTGATGAAGCGCTTTGCGACGCCGACGTCCGTCGGCGTGTGGCAGACCTTTCTCGTCATGGGACTGCTCTACGCCGTCGCGATGCTGGCCGGCGCGTTCGCATATCGTCTTCCGGCGCCGGCGTGGAAACCTGCCGGCTGGACACCGCCCGCCGAACCGACGTCGGACGGCACCGCGCGCTCCGTTCCCGTGCAGGTGGCGTGGCAAACGAAACAGTTCTGGCTGCTGTGGGGCGTGTTGTGCCTGAATGTCAGCGCCGGCATCGGCATTCTCGGCATGGCCTCGCCGATGATTCAGGAAGTGTTCAAAGGCCGCGTCGACGCGTCGGCCGCGGCCGGCTTCGCCGGTCTCCTCAGCCTCTTCAACATCGGCGGAAGAATTTTCTGGGCGTCGCTCTCGGATCGCATCGGCCGCAAACCGACCTACACCGTCTTCTTCATCCTCGGCATGTTGCTGTATGCCTCGGTGCCGACGGCTGGATCAACCGGCAGTCTCCTGCTCTTCGTCGCGATCTTTTCAATCATCCTGACGATGTACGGCGGCGGGTTCGCGACGATTCCTGCGTATCTCGCCGATCTGTTTGGCGTGCAGCACGTGAGCGCGATTCACGGACGTCTGCTGACGGCCTGGTCCACCGCCGGCATTCTCGGACCGGTCCTCATCAACTACCTCCGCGAATTCCAGATCTCGCGCGGCATCGCCGCATCCGACGCCTACACGTTCACGATGTACGTGCTGGTGGGACTGCTCGGCGTCGGACTGGTCTGCAACATGGCGGTGACACCAGTGTCGCGCGACCTCTTCACCCTCACGGCAACTGTCGTGCGGCGAGATGGAGCGTCAGCGGCCGCCGTTGCGGTCGATGCGCCGCAAGGGCACTGGGCCACCGTCGCGATCGCCTGGACGCTCGCCGGCGTTCCGCTCGCGTGGGGCGTCTTCCGCACGCTCACGCTCGCGGCTCAGATGTTCCGCTGACGCCGCTCAGAGGACCTTCGGGTCGAGGCCGGCGATGGTGAGGTCGACGGCGCTCGCGCGACTGCTCGATGAAACCGTCAGACGGTCGACCGGTCTCCGGGCGAAGCGACGCGATCAGCGACGCGCTTGTCTGTCCGGCGGCGGCCGTGGCCCGCTGCTGCTTCATGTACTCGGTCACCGCGTACTGAGACGCATCGATCGGACTCATCGCCATCGTCAACTGATAGGGGCCGCCGGCGCCTTGCCGGCGCTTTCAAAAGACGGCAGTCGCGTCCAGGTCCAGGGCTTCCTCCGGCCGACCGCGATTGTGGCGCCGCGCATCTTCCGTATCGGCGTTGTCTGCGGTTTCGGATTGCGCCGAATCCCGTCGTGTGTTCTGCTGAACACAACGTGCTTCGACTGGCCCAGATCTGGCGAGTGACGCTCGTCGCCGCCGTGATGATCGGTCTGGCGACGTTCACCGCATTCGCCCAAGCGCCCAACACCACGTCACTCGATCGGCCGTTGCGCGTGTTCATCGATTGTCGCGGGCCAGGCTGCGATCAGGCATTCTTCCGTACCGAGCTGGCGTGGATTGACCACGTGCGCGACCAGATGGACGCTGACGTGCACGTGCTGGTCACCGCCCAGGGGACGGGCGGCGGGGGCACGGAATATACGCTTCGCTTCATCGGTCAAAGCGGCTGGCAGGGACAAGAGGACACCTTCACACGCGCGACCGAGGCCGGTGGCACCGACGACGACCGGCGGCGCGCACTGGTCCAAGCCTTTGGTCTCGGGCTGGCGCGATTTGCGGCGGTCACGCCTGTCGGTCTGCAACTGCGCATTGCCTCGCCGGCCGCGATCACCGCTCCGCTCCAGACAGTCGCCAAGGCCGACGGGTGGAACTTCTGGGTGTTCAGGACCAATCTCAATCTCAACCTGAACGGGGAACAGAGCAACAGCTCCAGAAGCTTCAACGTCAATCAGTCGGCCACCCGCACGACCGCCGAATGGAAGGTCAATTTCAACGCCGGCGTCAACCGCAGCACCAATGCATACGAGCTGTCGAGCGGCAACTTCGTCACCACCCGGCGCGGCTGGAACGTCAACGGCCTGACCGTCAAGAGCCTCAACGATCACTGGTCCGTGGCGCTGAAAGGCGGGGCGTCACGCTCGACCTTCCTGAATCAGAAACTCGCGGCCCGCTTCGCTCCTGGTGTCGAATTCAACGTGTTCCCGTACGCGCAGTCAACCTCCCGCACGCTCATCCTGCAATGGACCGTCGGCCCCAACCGGTTCGTCTATGACGAGCCCACGATCTACGGCAAGCTGGACGAGAGTCGCTGGGAACAGACAGCGCTGGCGCAGCTGAACCTGCGGCAGCCGTTCGGGACGGTCGGGTTGGCGACCGAGATCGCCAGCTATCTCGACCACCCGGACCACTACCGGTTCGTGTTCAATGCCGATACCGAGTTTCGTGTTTCCCGCGGGCTGACGCTCCGGCTGGATGGCAACTACCAGGTGCTGCACGATCAGCTGTACTTACGCCGTGGCACATCGACCGACGAAGAAATCATCGCGCGGCAGCGCCAACTGCAGACCTCGTATCGATATTTGGTCTCGATCGGCCTGACCTATCGCTTCGGCTCGATCAACAACAACGTCGTCAACCCGCGCTTCGGCGGCGGACCAGGCGGCGGCTTCCCGTTCTGACACGCCTCCCGCCGTCGCGTGCGATGATACGCTCGACCTCGATGATCCGTTCCTGCGTCGGCGTTGACGCGGCCGTCCCGATCACGGCTGGGTGAATGGCTCGACCAGCCCTTACTCGCACGAGGAGAACCGCATGCTGCAGCACGTCATCTTCGCCTACGGATTCAATTTGCACATGGCGAAGCGCCTGGTCGGCGATCTCGCGGCCGATCAGATGTGCCAGCAGCCGCACGGTGTCGTCAATCACCCGGCGTGGAGCCTGGGGCACCTCGCCGCAGCGTCTGCCATGCTGCTGAGGACTCTGGGCCACGACGCCTCGCTGCCACCGGCGTGGGGAGACGTCTTCAAGACGGGGGGAATACCGGTCGGCGATCCGTCGCTGTTCCCGTCCAAGGCCGAACTCCTCGACACGCTGGAATCGCTGCACGGCCGCGTGGCTGCGGCCGTTGCCGCAGCCGACGCCGCCACGTTCGCCGCGCCGAATCCCAGCGAGTCGATGCGCAAGTACTTCCCGACGTTGGGCGACATGGCCGTGTTCATGATGACGTCGCACGAGACGGATCACCTGGGCCAGCTGGCCGCATGGCGAAGAGCCATGGGGCTGGCGGCGCCAGGCACCGTGTAGTGCCGGACAGTGCGAGCAGCAGGCCAAGGTGCCGAGGTCTCCGAGTGTCAGTCCTGCCATGAGCCTGGCTCGATTGCGCCCATGTTGCTCATCATCTACAAGGACACCCGACCCTGGGCGCGTTCCATTCGGCAGCGGGTGTCGATGCGGCAGATGTCTGGCCCTGTGCGCTGGGTCCGAGAACAGGCCTTCCGTTAACTGGGAGGCCGCTAATACGGCCTATCGTCTGGAAGTCAGCCACCGGCGTCTGCGATTCGATGGTGACGATGCGGGCGCCTGACTGGCGCAGCGCGGCGAGCTCCTGTTTCGGAGGCAGGAACGCGCGCTCGCAGACGATGTCGGGCTGATCGTTGAAGAGGCGATAGATCGTCTGGCAGCCGAGGTTCGACATCCCGACGAAATAGCTACTGCGAAAGATCGACGCGGAGGCGATTGGCGTGCTTCTGGCGCACGTAACCGACCTCACGCGAAAGGATGTGCTGTGCGGCTTCTTGCTGGTGCCGGGACTTTCTTCAGGTCCCAGGGGGCATCGAGCTGTGTTTACGCCGGCGGCGCTCGCGGCTCCCCTGGATTTTCCTACTGTATCAGCCCTCGTTGCGGCGCAGGAACGCCGGCACGTCCAGGTCGAGATTGAGGTCGAAGTCGCCCGGCGCGGCCGCATCGCCCATCGGCGGGTCCCCGGGGTTGTGTCCGACGGCGATCGCTCTGGGGGCGGCCGTGGGGTCCCCGACGCGCGGACCGTGCGCGTTGGGGTGGAGCGGCATTTCAATCGGCGGACGGCGCGTGATCGACGGCAGGATGCCGGCCCGCGGCGCCAGCGGCGCAGCCGGTTCGCTGGCGCGCAACTGTGACATGTAGGGGGTCATGTCCACGGGCGTATTTGACGGCGCCATTGCCGGGGTCGAGCGGTCGGTCTTGACGTGATCGAAGCCGGTGGCGATCACCGTGATCTTCACCTTGCTGGCGAGCTTCGGATCGACGACCGCGCCGAAGATGATGTTGGCGTCTTCGTGCGCCGACTCCTGGATGATGGTCAGCGCTTCGTTGACTTCGAGCAGCGACATGTCGGGGCCGCCGGTGACGTTGATGATCACGCCGCGCGCGCCCTTGACCGAGGCGTCCTCGAGCAGCGGGCTCGAGATGGCGCGATTGGCGGCATCGACCGAGCGCGTCGTGCCCTCGGCGATGGCGGTGCCCATCATCGCCACGCCCATGCCCGACATGATCGTCTTCACGTCGGCGAAGTCGAGGTTGATGAGGCCGGGCACCAGGATCAGGTCGGAGATGCCCTGGATCGCCTGGCGCAGCACGTCGTCCGCGGTGACGAACGCGTCGAGCATCGAGGTATTGCGGTCGATGACGCTGAGCAGCCGCTCGTTCGGGATGGTGATCACCGTGTCGACCGCTTCCCGGAGCGACTCGAGTCCGAACTCGGCCTGGCGGGAGCGTTTCTTGCCTTCGAACTTGAACGGCTTGGTGACGACCGCGATGGTCAATGCGCCGAGCTCGGTGGCGAGGCTGGCGATCACCGGCGCGGCGCCGGTGCCGGTGCCGCCGCCGAGACCGGTGGTGACAAACACCATGTCGGCGCCCGACAACGCCTGGATCAGGTTGTCGGTGTCTTCGAGCGCCGCCTGGCGTCCGATGTTCGGATCCGCGCCGGCGCCCAGCCCCTTGGTCAGCTTGCCGCCGATCTGGATCTTCACCGGCGCCGGGTTGGCCTTGAGCGCCTGTGCGTCGGTGTTGGCGACCATGAACTCGACGCCCGAGATCCCGGCCTGCACCATCCGCGACACGGCATTGCTGCCGCCGCCGCCGATGCCAACCACCTTGATTCGCGCGCCTATCCGCGCCTCTTCATCGAGCGTAAGCCGCAGCGATTCGAAGCCGTCTTGATCCGCCATCATGCCTCCTGATCCGAAACTTCCCTGATCCCTGATCCCTGTCCTAGAAGAACTCCTTGAACACCGTCCTCAACTTGCCCATCACCTTCGCAAAGCCGCTGCCGCCCGCCGTCGACGCCGCGGGGTGGCGATGCCGCGCGGCGTAGAGCACCAGGCCGACCGCGGTGGCGAACGATGGGTGGCTGACGTGATCCGCCAGCCCGCCGACACCGACCGGCGACCCGCGCCTGATCGGCAGGTCGAAAATCTGTTCGGCAATCTCGGACATGCCTTCGAGCTGCGCGCCGCCGCCGGTCAGCACCAGGCCCGAGTTCAGTGACTTCTCGTAGCCGGCCTTGCTGATCTCGTCCCAGATCAGGTGGAACGTTTCCTCGGCGCGCGGTTGCAGGATGTCGGACAGGATGCGGCGCGCCATGACGCGCGGCCGCCGCCCACCCACGCTCGCCACCTCGATGGTCTCGTCTTCTTCGACCATCGACGACAGCGCGCAGCCGGCGCGGCGCTTCACCTTTTCCGCGTCGGGAATCGGCGTCCGCAGTCCGACGGCGATGTCATTGGTGAAGTGATCGCCGCCAACCGCGATCACCGCGGTGTGCCACAGGCTGCCCCGCTCGAAGATCGCCAGGTTGGCGGTGCCGCCGCCGATGTCGACTATTGCGACACCGAGCTCTTTCTCGTCCGAGGTCAGCACGGTTTCCGACGCGGCCAGCTGGCCGATGACGGTGTCCTGCACTTCCACGCCGGCGCGATTGACGCAGGCGACCAGGTTCTGCGTGGCCGTCTGGCTGCCGGTGATGATGTGCACGTTCACTTCGAGCCGCGCTCCGGTCAGGCCGACCGGGGCGCCGATGCCTTCCTGTTCGTCGACGACGAAGTCCTGCGGCAGCACGTGCAGGATTTCGCGTCCCGCCGGCAGCGACACGGCGCGCGCCGCATCGATCGCGCGTCGCACATCGTCGCGCGTCACCTCGCGGTTCTTGCCGGCGACCGCCACCACCCCGCGGCTGTTGAAGCCCTTGATGTGCGGGCCGCTGATGGCCAGCTGCACCGACCCGACTTCGACGCCGGCCATCAGTTCGGCCTCTTCGATCGACTTCTTGATCGAATCGACCGCCGCCTCCAGATTGACGACCACCCCGCGCTTGAGGCCTTTCGAGTCGGTGACGCCGATGCCGATCACATCGACGCCGCCCTCGTCGAGCAGCTCCCCCACCACGGTGCAGACTTTGGTGGTGCCGATGTCGAGCCCCACCACGTATCGTTCCTGTCGCGCCACGAGTCCTCCGCTCCGTTACTTTCTGGCCTGGGCCGCCTTGGGCGGCCTCACGTACAACCGTTCATCGAACCGCAAGTCGACGTAGTCAATCGCCGTCAGCCGCTCGCGCAGCGCCGGCGCCAGGTCGATGTACTGCTGCAGCCGCGCCACGAATGCGGTGTCGCCGAGGCGCAGCAGCGCCGGATCGCCGTCGAGAATCACCACCGCGTCGCGCAGGTCGCTGACGTCGATTTGCGACACCTGCGCGGCCAGATCCGGCCGGACCGACAGCGCGGCCATGACTCGCGCCGCAAACTCCGCCCGCGTGACGTCGATGATCGAGGCGCCGTCCTGCGGCGACGCTGCCAGGCCGTCGATGATCGGCAGATCGATGTCGGCGTATGCGGGGCCGTACTCGTCGACGATCACGCCGCGCGCGTCGATCAGGTAGAGCGACGTGCCAAGGCGTCCGATGCCGAGCGGCCGCCGCTCGTGGAGGATGATCTCGACCGTCGACGGCAGCACGCGTCGAATGGTGGCGCGCTCGACCCACGGCGACGACAGCAGCTTGTCCTGCCACTGGTCGAGTTCGATGCCGAGGATGTTCTGGCCGCGCAAGCCCTCGACCAGCACCAGCACCTCGCCGGCCGACAGCCGTTCGTGGCCGCGCACCACCAGGTGGCCGATCTGCAGCGAAGACGATGCGGCCACGAGCGAGACGCCGCGATACCCCGCGTAGCCGAGCACCAGCGCCAGCAGCGTCAGGCGGGCCGCCAGCCAGGCGTGCCGCGACGCGAGACTGCGCTTGCGCGCCGGCTTGACCTGCGCTCGGCGGAAGCGCTTGTCGGTGGCCAGCGGGGTGGCCGGCGTCTGGCGCGGCACGCCCGCCTGGCCTCCGGCTTGCCCGCCGTAGCCTTGGCGGAGGTGGGAGCCCTGGCGCAGAGGGGCCATCAGCACGTCCCTCCATGCCGCCGCTGCAGTTCCGCGACGAGATTGCCCGCCAGCGACGCGATCGAGCCGGCACCAAGCGTGATGACGAGGTCACCGGGCCGGGCGAGGTCGGCGACTTTCGACGGCAGCGCGTCGAGCTTCCTCACCAGATGCACCGGCGCCGGCCGGGCGTCGTTGATCGCGGCGGCCAGCGCCTCGATCGTCACGCCGGGAATCGGGTCTTCGCTCGCCGCATAAATGCCGGTCAGCACCACTTCGTCGGCGCCGGCCAGCGCCACGCCGAACTCGTGCATCAAGTCGCGGGTGCGGGTGTAGCGATGCGGCTGGAACGCGACCACGATGCGCGGCGGCTGCGCGGCCCTCGCCGCAGCCAGCACCGCGGCAATTTCGGTCGGATGGTGGCCGTAGTCGTCCACCACGCAGATGCCGTTGACGGTGCCGCGATGCTCGAAGCGGCGCTCCGCGCCGCGGAACTCTGCCAGCGCCGACGCCACCTTCGAAAACGGCACGTCGAGTTCGAGGCCGACGGCCACCGCCGCGAGCGCGTTCAGCACTGAATGGCGGCCGGGCACCGACAGCACCAGCTCTCCGAGCGTTTCCAACACGCCGCCTTCGAGCTTCTCAATCACCGAGTGCGAGCCGAAGCCGGCGAGGCTGACACCCCGGGCGGACAAGTGGAGGCCGGCTCTGCCCGGATTGCCATCGTGACCGTGAGGGCCGGCAATCCCGTAGGTGATCATCCGGCGCTTGAACTTCGGCATCACCGTGCACAGCTCCGCGTCATCGGCGCAGACCACCACCGCGCCGTAGAACGGCACCTTGTTGGCGAAGTCGATGAAGGCCTGCTGCAAGTCGGCGAAGCTCCCGTACGCGTCCATGTGTTCGCGATCGATGTTGGTAATCACCGCAACCGACGGCGACAGTTTCAGGAACGAGCGATCGCTCTCGTCCGCTTCCGCCACCATGTATTCCCCGCGCCCCAGCCGCGCATTGCTGCCGAACGCGCTCAGCCGTCCGCCGATCACCGCGGTCGGATCGAGCCCGGCCCGCTCCAGCACCAGCGCCACCATCGAGGTCGTGCTGGTCTTGCCGTGCGCGCCCGCAATCGCGATGCCGAATCGCAGCCGCATCAGTTCGGCGAGCATCTCCGCCCGTGGAATCACCGGGATGTGCCGCGCGGTGGCTTCCGCCACCTCCGGGTTGTCCGGCCGCACTGCCGACGAATACACGACCACGTCGGCACTCCCGACATTCACCGCGGCGTGCCCGGCCTGCACCGCCACGCCGAACGACTCAAGCCGATCGGTCACCGGCGATCGCCTGGCGTCGGACCCCGATACGGCGTAGCCAAGATTGGCGAGCAGCTCCGCGATGCCGCTCATGCCAATGCCGCCGATGCCGACCAAGTGAATCCGCCGCGTCTTACCGAGCATCGCGCCCGCTCTCTCCCGTCTGCCCTGAACCCGGTCGAAGGGCCAGCTGCTCCACCCGGTCGGCGATCCGTTCCGCCGCATCTGGCCGAGCCAGCGCCCGCGCCGCCGCGCTCATTCGTTGCCGTCGATCGGGGTCGCCAATCAACGGCGCCAACACCTCGGCAAGCGAGGTGCGCAGTTCACGTTCCTCGATCACCACCGCCGCGCCGGCCGCCGCCACGACCGCCGCGTTCCTGCGCTGATGGTCGTCGGTCGCATTCGGCAGCGGCACGAGCACCGCCGGCGTGCCGGACGCGGCCAGCTCCGCGAGGGTGGTGGCACCCGCGCGGCAGATGACCAGGTCGGCGTGCTTCATCTCCCGGTCGATTTGGAAGATGAAAGCCTCAGCGCGGGCCTCGAGGCCGGCGCTGCGGTACGCGTCGCGCACCAAATCCAGATCGCGCTCGCCGGTCTGGTGGGTGATCGCAAGGCGAATGCCGGAGGCTGCCAGCCGCGGCGCTGCCTCCACCATGGCCAGGTTGATCGCGTGCGACCCCTGAGAACCGCCAAAGGCTAGTACCTGGGCTGCGTCCCGCAGCCGGTTGGTTCGATCATTCGCCTCCTCGTTCTGCGCCGGGAAGAACTCCGGTCGCACGGGATTGCCGGCCACGAATCCCGTGCGCGGGAAGTAGGCCAACGCCGCCTCGAAATTCACCGCTGCCGCGCGCACCAGCGGCGCCAGCAGGCGATTGGTCACGCCCGGCACCGCATTCTGCTCGAGCAGCAGCGTCGGATAGCGAAACACCGCGGCCAGCGCGAGCACCGGTCCCGACACAAAGCCGCCGACGCCGACCACCACATCGGGGCGGCGCCTGGCGATCACCCGCCAGGCGTCGATCACCGACAGCGGCAGCAACCCCATGGCAATCGACCGTTTGACGTATGACTTGCCCTTCACACCCATCACGTGAATCAGATCGAGCTCGAAGCCCTCGCGCGGGACGACCCGCGCTTCGATCCCCTTCGCCGTGCCGACGAACGACACCTGCGTCGCCGGATCGCGGCGCTTCAACTCGCGCGCCAGCGCGATTCCCGGGTACACGTGCCCGCCGGTCCCTCCCCCCGCGATCAGGACGCGCACCGGTCACGCCGCTCCAGGCTCCACCGACACGGTTTCCACGTGCGCGTGCTGCGAGATGTTAAGCAGCACGCCAATCGCGAGCAGGTTGATCAACATCGACGAGCCGCCGTTGCTGACCAGCGGCAGCGGGATGCCCTTGGTGGGCACCAGTCCCAGCACCACGCTCATGTTCACGAACGCCTGCAGCACCAGCATCATGGTGATGCCGAGCGCGAGGTAGGCGCCGAAGCTGTCGGGCGCGCGCATCGCCGTGCGCAGGCCGCGCCACGCGATCACGCAGAAGCAGAGCACCACCAGCGTGGCGCCGATCAGGCCGGTCTCCTCGGAGATCACCGCGAAGATGAAGTCGGTGAACGGCTCGGGCAGGTAGAACAGCTTCTGCACGCCGCTCATCAGGCCCTTGCCGAACACGCCGCCGGTGCCGACCGCAATCAGCGACTGGATGATCTGGAAACCGTCGCCGAGCGGATCGGCCCACGGGTCCATGAACGTCAGCAGGCGGCGGCGCCGGTAGTCGGCCTGCATCAGGATCACGTACAGCGCGGGCAGCGCCAGCAGCGCGGCCCCGAGCAGGTAGCGGTAACTGATGCCCGCGGCGAACACCATCACCGAGACGACGGCCAAGAGCGACACCGCGGTGCCGAAGTCGGGCTGCAGCAGGATCAAGCCGACGAGGCCGCCGACGATCAGGCCGATCGGCAGCAGCGAGTATCCCAGCTCGTTGATGCGCTGACGCCGGCGCTCGAGGATGATCGCCGTGAAGATGATCGCGGCGAGCTTGGCCAGCTCTGACGGCTGGATGCCGAAGCCGCCGATGCCGAACCAGCGGCGCGTGCCGTTGATCGGGCGCGAGAACAGCACCGCGATCAGCATCAGACCGACTACGCCAACCAGGAACCAGACCATGCGGTCGTTGCGATAAGACCGGTAGTCGATGTGCATCACGATCGACAGGACGGCAATGCCCACCGCGGCCCACATCGTCTGGCGGGTCACGAACAGATACGGCTGCTGAAAGCGCTCCAGCGCCACCAGCGCCGAGGCGCTATAGACCATGACGACGCTGATGCAAATCAGCGCTAACGTCGCCAGGAACAGCCATTTGTCGGACTGCAGCTTTCTCGCCATATTTCTCTGTTGCGCCGCCTCCAGCGGCGCTACTATTCCGACCCCCGGCTGTCGGCCGGGCACTAAAGTCCGAACGCCAGCGCTCGATACAACGGGTGCGCGTTCAAGCAGTCAGTAGTCGCCAGTCGATCAGGGAATTGGGACACCAGCCTCGCAGACCGGGGCAGCCTGCGCTCCCAGCGACCAGCTCCTAATTGCCGCCAACCGGCTGACGACTACTCACTGCTCTCCGACGGGCCTGCGCGCCGTCGGACGCACGCCTCACGTTTCGCTGACGAGTTTCCGGACCTCCTCTTTGAATTGCCGTCCGCGATCCGCGTAGTCGGCGAACATGTCGAAGCTCGAACAGGCCGGCGCGAGCAGCACCACGCCGCCGGGCGCCGCGAGATCGAAGGCGCGCCGCACCGCTTCCTTCAGCGACGCCGCTTCCACCACCGGCACCACGCCCTGCAGCGCATCGCGGACCATCCGGCGCGTCTCGCCGATGGCCACCACGCCGCGGCCATGGGCGCGCAGCGGTCCGGCGAGATCGCCGAAATCGCCGCCCTTGTACTTGCCGCCGATGATCGCCACGACGTGCTCGAAGCTGTCGATCGACTTCGCGGCGGCATCGACGTTGGTCGCCTTGGAGTCGTTGACGAAGCGCACGCCATCCTTGGTGGCCACCAGCTCCATCACGTGCTCGAGGCCGTGAAAGCCGGTGAGCGCTCTGGCGAGCGCCGATCCGGTCGCACCCGCGAGGTGACTGATCGCGGTCGCTGCCACGACGTTGCTCAGCATGTGCCGGCCCGGTAGTTGCACCGCCGCCAGCGGCAGCAGCGGGATGTCGCCTTCCGACGTGCGCTGCCACACGAAGCCGTTGCCGACATGGACGTCGGCGGCGCTGTGATCCACGCCGTAGCTCACGACGCGGGCTCGAACGTTGGTTGCCATGCCAGTGGCCTCCGCGCTGTCTGCGTTGACGACCGCCCAGTCGTCAGCGCGCTGGTTGGCGAAAATGCGCCGTTTCGCCGCCGCGTACGGCGCTTCGTCCGGATAACGGTCCAGGTGATCGGGTGAGAAGTTGAGCAGCGCCGCAATCCACGGACGGAACGTGTCGGTGGTCTCCAGCTGGAAGCTGCTGGCCTCGATGACGTGCACGGTGTCGCTGGTCGAGTCGTCGACCTGCGCGCTCACCGGGTAGCCGATGTTCCCGCCGACCATGACGCGGCGGCCTGACGCCTCGAGCATCCGGCCCACCAGCGTGGTGGTGGTGGACTTGCCCTTGGTGCCGGTGATCGCGACAATCGGCCCCTGCAGCCATCGGGACGCCAATTCCAGCTCACCGATGATCGGCACGCCGCTCGCCTTGGCGCGCAGCACCTCCGGCAAATCGAGCGGCACGCCCGGACTCATCACGATCAGGTGCGCGGACTCGAACGTCCTGGCGTTGTGTCCGCCCAGTTCCAGCGACACTGCGGCCGCTCGCAATGCCGCTGCGCCGGGAATGTGCGCCTTGCGATCGGTCAGCGTCACGGCCGCGCCGCGGCGCGCAAGCAGATGCGCGGCGGCGACACCGCTTCTGGCCGCTCCCACCACGAGCACCGCTTGACCCGACACGGAGAAGGTGGCCGCCGTCATCGCAGCTTCAATGTCGTCAGGCTGAACAGCGCGAACAGGATCGCAATGATCAGGAAACGGGTAATGACCTTGGGCTCTTCCCAGCCGCTCAACTCGAAGTGGTGGTGCAGCGGCGCCATCTTGAAGACGCGCTTGCCGCGCATCTTGAACGACGTCACCTGAATGACGACCGAGGCGGCCTCGAGCACGAAGACACCGCCGACGATCACCAGCAGCAGTTCCTGCTTGATCAACAGCGCCACCGTGGCCAGCGCGCCGCCCAGTGCCAGCGAACCGACGTCGCCCATGAAGATCTCGGCGGGGTGCGCGTTGTACCAGAGGAAGCCGAGGCTGGCGCCGACCAGCGCGCCGCAGAAGATCGTCAGCTCGGCCGCCGGCTCGAAGCGCACCAGCAGCAGGTATTCGGCGAACACGCGGTGGCCGGTGACGTAGGCCAGCGCGGTGAACGCCGCGGCCGCCACCGCGAAGGTGCTGATCGCCAGGCCGTCGAGCCCGTCGGTCAGGTTGACGGCGTTGCTCCACGCCACCAGGAAGAACACCGCGAACGGCGCGTAGAGCCAGCCGAGATCGGGAATCAGCTGCTTGAAGAACGGGAAGATCAGCCGGGTGTTGTACAGGTTCTCGGCGGCGAGCCACATCAGCACCAGGCTGACCAGCAGGCTGGCGAGGATCTGCAGGCCCATCTTGTAGCGCGGCCGCAAGCCACCCGAAGAGCGGCGCGTGATCTTCAGGTAGTCGTCGAGGAAGCCAATGCCGCCGAACGCGGCGGTCGACACGACCGCGATCCACACGAACGGGTTCGTCAGGTCGGCCCACAGCAGCGTCGGCACGAGTGCCGCCACGAGGATCAGCAGTCCGCCCATCGTCGGCGTGCCCGCCTTGGCGCGATGTGATTCGGGCCCTTCCTGCCGGATCACCTGGCCGATCTGGAAATCGCGCAGCCGGCGAATCAGCCACGGCCCCATCACCAGGCCGATGACCAGCGCGGTCATGCTGGCGACCGCGGTCCGGAACGTGATGTAGCGCGTCACGTTGAGGACCGAAATCTCCGGGTAGAACGAGATCAGCAGGTGATACAGCATCAGCCGAACACCGCCGTGAGGTGCTCCACCACCAGATCGGTGCGTGAGCCCCGTGAACCCTTGACCAGCACGACGTCGCCCGGCGCGGTCTGGCTGCCGATGATCGGCGCCGCGTCGGCGCTGGTGTCGAAATGGGTGACTGCCGCGTGCGGCATCCCGGCGTCGATGGCCGCCTCGCCCATCGCACGCGCCGGCGCTCCGCCGATGGTGAACAGTTTCGCGAGCCGGCTGGCGGCAGCCGCCCGTCCGCATTCGCGATGCAGGGCCTCCGACAGATCGCCCAGCTCGAGCATCTCGCCGAGCACCGCGATGCGTCTCGCCGCCCAGGCCCGCGACACCACGTCGAGCGACTTGAGCAGCGCCGACGGGCTCGAGTTGTAGGAGTCGTCTATGACGATGACGCCGTTGGGCAGGCGCAGCACCGCGCCCCGGCGCGACGACGGCTTCAGCTGAGACGCCTTCTCGATGATGGTGTCGAGATCGATCCCCGTCTCGAGAGCCACGGCCGCGCTGGCGAGCACGTTCATCAGGTGACCGCGTCCGAGCAGCGGCACCTGCAGATCGCGGCGGCCGGCCTTGGTCTGCAGCGACGCGCGCGTGCCATCGAGGCCGAGATCCTCCACGTCGACAGCGCGAACGTCGGCGGACGGGGAGATGCCGAACGTCACGGTGCGGCCCGCAAACGCCGGCACCCGGGCCATGACGCGCGGATCATCGGCATTGGCCACCAGCAGCGTGTCGGCGGCCGCGCCTTCCAGGATTTCGCCCTTCGCGTCCGCGATCGCGTCCGCCGATCCGAAGTTGCCGATGTGCGCCTCGCCGACGTTCGTCCACACGCGGACCTCGGGCGTCGCGACGCCGACCAGTGTCCGGATTTCTCCCGCGTGGTTCATGCCCAGTTCCATCACCGCCACGTCGGCCCCGTGCCGCAGTTCCAGCATCGACAGTGGCAGCCCGAGGTGGTTGTTCAAGTTCCCTGCGTTCTTCACGACGCGGTATCGCGTGCCCACCAGCTCCGCGATGGTGTCTTTCGTGGTGGTCTTGCCGGCGCTGCCGGTGATCGCCACGACCTTCGCTCCCGACTCACGGCGCACGTAACGCGCCAGGTCCTGCAGCGCCCGCGTGGTGTCGGCCACCTCGATCACGAACGCGTCGTTGTTCTCACCCAGCGCAACCGCCCGGCTGACCACGATGCCCGCGGCGCGACGCTTCGAGGCCGCGCCCACAAAGTCGTGACCGTCACGCCGCGCGACGATCGCGAAGAACAGGTCGCCCGACGCCATGGTCCTCGTGTCGATCGAGAACCCGGTCACGTACCGATCGCCATCGCCGGTCGCCAGCCGGCCGTTCACAGCCGCCGCAATCGTTCCCGCCGCCAGCGGTATTGGCGCACTCACGGTCGTTCCCGTCGCTGAGCCCTCAGTGCCTGTTCTGGCCCCATCTCCGCTACGTGTGCCTCCTGTGGCGCAGCGCCGCTCTCGCCACCTCGCCGTCGTCGAACGGCAGCACTCGATCGCCGATCTGCTGGTACTTCTCGTGCCCCTTGCCGGCGATCAGCACGACGTCACCGGGCGCGGCGATCGCCACCGCGCGCTCGATGGCCGCCGCGCGATCGACCACCGACTCCATCGCCGGCGTTCGCGACGACGCCTGGCTGCCGGCGGGAATGCCGCGTTCGATCTCCTCGATGATGCGGGCCGGCTCTTCGGAGCGCGGGTTATCGGAGGTGATCACCACCACGTCGCTGAGCCGGGCGGCGACCATGCCCATCAGCGGCCGTTTCGATCGATCGCGGTCGCCGCCGCAGCCGAACACCGTGATCAGCCGTTTCGCCGACAGTGGCCTCGCCGTCTCGAGCAGGTTGCGGAGTGCATCGTCGGTGTGCGCGTAGTCGACCACCACGGTGACGTCGTCGCTCACTTGCGACACCACTTCGAAACGGCCGGGGACCCCGGACAGTCCGGCGATGCCATGCTCGATCGCGTCGATCGGCAGGCCGAGCGCCGCGGCGGTCGCGGCGGCGGCGAGGATGTTGTAGACGTTCGGCTTGCCGACGAGCCGCGACGAGATCTGGATGGACGCGTTCGGGGTCTTCACCGCGAACCGCAGGCCGGAGAGCGTCATCTCGATCGGACCAGGCATGAAATCGGCCGGGGCGGTGATGCCGTAGGTGACCGGCGCCGTGGCGGTTTCCACCAGCGCCACGCCGCGCGGATCGTCGACGTTGATCACCCCGGGAGCGCCGTCGGGCAGCATTTCGAACAACCGGCGCTTGGCGGCGAAGTACGCCTCCATGTCTTCGTGGAAGTCGAGGTGGTCGCGCGTCAGGTTGCTGAACACGCCGGCGGCGAATCGCATGCCGTCGACGCGCTTCAGCGCCAGCGCGTGCGACGACACTTCCATGACCACAGACCGGCATCCGTGCTGCAGCATCTCGCTCAACAACTGCTGCACGTCCGGCGACTCGGGCGTGGTGTGCGAGGCCTCGCGATCCTCACCGCCAATCCGGTAGGTCACGGTGCCCAGCATTCCGGCACGACGGCCCGCGGCGTCGAGGATGGCGGCCAGCAGATACGATGTCGTGGTCTTGCCGTTCGTTCCGGTGACGCCGATGACCGGCATGCGCCGGCTTGGATGATCGAACAGGCGATCCGCGAGCAGGGCCAGCGCCAGCCGCGCATCGCGAACGGTGATCCACGGAATGGCCACGGCGTCGGGGCGGGGCGATTCAGATACGACCGCCGCCGCACCCCGCGATGCCGCCTGCTGGACGAACGCACCGCCGTCGGCGCGTTGGCCTTTGAGCGCCACGAAGATGGCGCCGGCCACGACGTGGCGGGAGTCATAGGCGATGGCCGTAACCGGGACATCACCCGTGACCCCGGCCGGCGGGCTGGTCGCCAGGTGGCGCAGAGTGTCGATCGCGTCGCCGAGGATCACCGCTCCACTCCATTGCGCAGGGTGCGCGCCACGGTGGCCTGGTCTCCAAGGGCTCCAGTCGGACGCAGCTTGAAACGGCGATCGAGCACGAGCGTGGCGGTGGCGCCGGCGTCGTACGGCGATCCCGCCGGCGGATCCTGATCGACGACAACGCCGACGCCGTGCATGCGGGCCATGAGTCCGAGCCGCGCGAGCTCGCGCAGCGCTTCGCGCGCGCTCATGCCGCGCAGATCGGGCAGGCCGCCGTCGGCCATGCTGGCGGGCATCGCCACGATGGCTGGAGTATTGACGACGGCGGCGGGCGCCACCGGCGCCTCCTGGTGGCGCGCCACCAGCACCGGCGGAGCGGGATTGATGGTCGGCGTGGTGCCGAGATGGCGCAGGCTGGCATCCGCGATCCGCTTGAAGATCGGGGCGGCAATGACGCCGCCCGTGTCACCGCCGACGCGCGGCGAATCCACCATCACGATGATGGTCAGCGTCGGGTTGCGCGAGGGCACGAACCCGACGAACGAGACGTTCTGCTGGGCCTGCGAGTAGCGCCCGTTCACGAGTTTGTCGGCGGTGCCGGTTTTGCCGGCCACCGCATGGCTGACCAGCTGTGACCTCTTGCCCGTGCCGTCGGTGACGACCCGTTCCATGATGTCGGTGAGCGTGGCCGCCGTCTCGGGCAGGATGGCGCGCCGCACGGCCTTGGGCGGCACCACGGTGCGCTGCGATCCCTTGATGATCGCGCGCACGATGCGTGGCTCGTACAACGTTCCGCCGTTGGCAATCACGCTGGCGGCCGCGGCCATTTGCAGCGGCGTCACGCCGACCTGGTAGCCCATCGACACCGACGCCAGCGCGCTGTCATCGAGCCGCGACGGATCCCACACGATGCCAGCGCTCTCGCCGGGAAAGTCGGGGGATGACGGTCGGCCAAAGCCGAAACGGCGGATGTACAGGCCCATCCGCTCCGCGCCGAGCTTCAAGCCGACCTTGATCGCGCCGACGTTGCTCGACTTGACGATCACATCGGTGAACGACAGCGGCCCATAGTCGTGGCCCATGTCGGTGATCGGCTTGCGGCCGGGGAAGGTGATCACGCCGCCCTGGGTGTCGACGATTTCGTCGGTGGTGATGACACGCTCCTGCAGGGCGGCCGATGCCGTCACGAGCTTGAACGTCGAGCCCGGCTCATAAAGGTCCTGCACCGCGCGGTTCCGCCGAGCGCTCTCCGGCGCGTCGGCGTAGTCGTTCGGGTTGAACGTCGGATAGCTCGCCAGCGCGAGAATCTCGCCGGTCAGCGGATCCATCACCACCGCGCTACCGCCGTCGGCGCGCGCCGCCTCCACGCCGGCGCGCACTTCGCGCTCGGCGATGTACTGCAGGTGTTCGTCAATGGTCAGTTCGAGCGAGCCACCGGCGGTGGGCGATCGCTCCAGCCGGCTGAACACGTGACGGCGCGCGTCGGTCTGCACCAACAGCTTGCCCTCACGACCACGGACGGCCTTGTCGTAGGTGGCTTCGAGGCCGGCCAGGCCGACGTTGTCAAGGCCGACGTAGCCGAGTACGTGCGCGGCCAGCTCGCGGTTCGGATAGTAGCGCTTGCTTTCCTTGCGGAAGGCCACGCCATCGAGCTGCAGCGCGGCAACGCGCGTGGCCTGCAGCGGTGTGGCGCGGCGTCGCACGTAGGCAAACGAGCGCTTCGGCGACAGGCGTTCGATCAGCTCCTCGCGGTTCTTGCTGGTGCAGTCGTCGAGGGCGTCGCACAACGCGGTGGCGGTCTTGACCGGATCGGCGATCTCGGTCGGCACCGCGTAGATGGTGTCGGCATCGACGCTGTAGGCGAGCAGGCGGCCGCCGCGATCGAAGATCTCGCCTCGCTTGGCCGGCGCATCGATGGTGCTCAGCTGCTGCCGCTCGGCGCGCGCCACCAGCTCGGCATGCTGGATCACCTGCAGCACCACGAGGCGGGCGACAATCGCCAGCGCCCACAGGCCCAGCACCACCGTCGCCACCATCAGGCGGCGCCTCAGCATCGGGCGCCACGAAGGATCTGATTGCACCGCCACCGGTTGCTCGACGCGTTCGGATTACCGCGATGCGACGACGGACGTGGCCGGCGGCGCCGGCGGCGTCACCCGCTCGAGAATCACCGTCTCGCCGTCGCCGGGCGTGACCATGCCGAGCCGCTCGGTGGCGAGCTTCTCGATGCGCTGCGGCGAGCGCAGCGTTTCCATCTCCAGGCGCAGGTGGCGGTTGATGTCGCTCTCGGCAGCGCGATCGCGCTGCATCTGCTCCAGCCGGTAACCGTGCCGCAACAGCTCGAAGTGCTGCCACGCGGAGAACAGCAACGCCAGCACCAGCACCACACCAACGCCGAGCGACTGCCACAGGCCCCGCAACCGGCGCTCATCGACTTCGCGGACGATCTGGTTGTTGCGGAAGTCCCTGCGAATCTCGTATTCGAAGGTTCCTGCCTTGTTCATATGCCCCCCCTTGCCTGCCCGCCGAAGCTCACTCGAGCGACGGCGGATTCACACTCGAACGGCAGCGCGCAGCTTGGCGCTGCGCGCCCGCGGATTGGCGGCCGCCTCGGCGTCCGAGGCGATCACCGGGTGCTTGGTCAGCACCGTCAACTGCGCGTCGTCACCCTTCGACAACGCGCGGAACGTGTGTTTCACCACCCGGTCTTCAAGTGAGTGAAACGCGATCACGGCGATCCGCCCCCGGCCCTCCACCCCTTTGCGCACAGTCCGCGCGGCGGGCCCCTCCCCCTGCAGGCTCGCGACCGCCGAACCGATAAACGAATCGAGCCCGTCCAGCTCGCGGTTGACCCAGATGCGAAGCGCCTGGAAGGTGCGCGTCGCGGGATCGATCCGCTGCCGCGTCCGCGCGGCCACCGCTCGCCGCACGATCTCGCCCAGGCGTCCGGTCGTCTCGATGCGCCCGTGCTGCCGCGCCGCCACGATGGCCCGCGCCACCTGCCGCGATCGCCGCTCTTCGCCGAACCGGTAAATCACGTCGGCGAGCTCCCGCTCGTCGACGCGACCGATCCACTCGGCCGCGGTCTCGCCCCTGCTGCGGTCCATCCGCATATCGAGGGGCTCGTCGCGGCGAAAGCTGAAGCCGCGGCCCTCGGCGTCGAGTTGCAGAGACGAGACGCCAAGATCCGCCAGCAGCCCGGCCACCTCTCCGACACCCTGCGCCGCGAGCACCGCCGCGATCTCGCGATAGTCGGCGTGGACCAGCGCGACGCGATCGCCGAATGGCGCCAGCGTGTCGCGCGCCAGCGCCAGCGCGTCGGTGTCGCGATCGATCCCGATGAGCCGCGACGCGCCGTGTTCGAGCAACATGCGCGCGTGACCGCCGAGACCGACCGTGCAATCGACGAACACGCCGCCACGCTCCGGCTGCAGGAGCGCGCGCACTTCGTCGACCAACACCGGAACATGCAGTTCCGACAACGCTCAGATCCCGAAGTCGGACAGCGCCCGGGCGTCGTCGTCCGTGAACGGCTCGGAGAGCAGCTTGGCGACGAGACGCTCGTGGTTCCAGACCTCGAGAAAACTCACCTGGCCCAGGACGTCGACCTCGCCCGTGATCTGGGCGCTGTCACGCACGCGCGCGTGGATCACCACGCGGCCCTGCGTATCGAGCTCGCCTTCCTGGCCGTAAAAGTTCACGCGGTCCAAATAGCGCTGCCGCGAGGGGTTTGTGGAGGGCACCTGGTGCAGTCGACGCTCGAGGTCGAGCCACACCGGCATGGGGTAGATGCGTACGGACAGCCCCGAGAGGCTCGTCACGAACAGCTTCGTGCCGTGATCTTTCTCAATGACGGCGCGAAAGGCGTTCGGAACCTTCAGACGGCCCTTATCATCGATTTTTGCCGGCGAATTGCCTCTGAGCACGCCGACACTTCCACCAAGCTCCACAAATTTCCACGGAAATAGTAGAGTGAGGCTATGCCAAAGTCAACGCTCAAATTGACCATAAACGATTGACTGGATGGGCGTTACGCTATTTGTTCGCCCTCTCCGCAACGCCTAGTGAGCGTCAAAATTTTGGCTACTAGCCACCGTGCTACGATTGCCGTTTTGAGTCCGAGGACTTTTTCCGCATGCTGCACGCCGCCCTGATCGGGTTCCCGTCGACCGGCAAATCCACGCTGTTTCAGCTGATGACGAGCGCGAAAGACGCGCCGCGCGGCAAGGGCGACACCGCGATCGGAATTTCGAAAGTACCAGACCTGCGCCTCGATCAGCTGACCGCGATCTTCAATCCGAAAAAGCGCGTGCCCGCGACGATCGAGTTCACCGACATCGTCGCACCGGGCCGCACCGGCGCCGCCGCGCTGGTTGACGTTGCCGGCTACAAGAATGCTGATGCGCTGGTGCACGTCGTGCGCGCGTTTCGCGATCCGGCCGTGCCGCATCCGTCGGGATCGGTCGATCCGGCGCGCGACGCGCAGGCGATGGACGACGAACTGATCCTCGCCGATCTCGGTGTCGTCGAGCGGCGCCTCGAGCGCATGGAGAAGGACCTCAAGCGCGGCAAGTCTCCGGAGCTCGAGAAGGAGAACGGTCTGCTCGGCACGTGCAGGACGGCGCTCGAGAACGGGCAGCCGCTGCGCGCGATGGGCCTGGCGGGCGACGATCTCCGGCGCCTGCGCGGTTTCCAGTTGCTGTCGGCCAAGCCGCTGCTGGTGGTGATCAACCTCGACGAGGGCAATGCCGACGCGGCGGGGAGCGTGGACGCGGCCGCCGAGCGCACCGGCATGAAGGCGTTCCTGGCGCGCGAAGGCATGCGCGCCGTGGCGCTGTGCGCGAAGATCGAGCTCGAGATTGCGGCGCTCGAACCCGCCGACGCCGAGGCGTTCCTGAGGGACATGGGACTCAGTGAGTCGGGCCTCGATCGCGTGATCGCCGCCAGCTATGACCTGCTCGGCTACATGTCGTTCCTCACCGTCGGCGAAGACGAGTGCCGTGCCTGGTCGATCCGCCGCGGCACCTCGGCGCTGGATGCCGCCGGCGAGATTCACAGCGACATTCAGCGCGGCTTCATTCGCGCCGAGGTCGTCGGCTACGACGCCTTCATGGCGCGCGGCTCGATGGCCGCCTGCCGCGACAGCGGCGAGCTGCGTCTCGAAGGCAAGGACTACCTCGTGCAGGACGGGGACATCATCAACTTCCGTCACGCCACGTGATCGATCCCGGCTCGGTCACCGTCGTGTTGCCGGCCTTCAACGAAGGTGCGAGCATCGGCCCCGCCGTGACCGCGCTGCGTTCGAGCGCGCGCTGGCACGAGGTGCTGGTCATCGACGATGGATCGACGGACGCGACCGGCGCCGAGGCGGAGCGGGCGGGCGCACGGGTCGTGCGCCATCCCTACAACAAGGGCAACGGCGCCGCCGTGAAAACCGGCATCCGCTCCGCCACCAGTGACTGGCTCATCATCGTGGACGCCGACGGCCAGCACCGCGCCGCCGACGCGCTGCGGCTGGTCGAGCGCCTCGGCGATTTCGACCTGGTGATCGGCGCCCGCGATCCAGGAACACAGGCCGGGCTGGTGCGGCGTGCCGGCAACGCGGTGCTCAACTGGCTGGCGTCCTACCTGACCGAACGCCACATTCCCGACCTCACGTCCGGCATGCGCGCGGCGCGCCGCGCCTGCCTCCAGGAGTTCATTCATCTGCTGCCGAACGGGTTCTCGACGCCGACCACGACGACGCTGGCGTTCATCAAGGCGGGATACAATGTCGCGTTCGAGCCAATCGGCGCTCTGCCGCGAGTCGGTCACTCGAAGGTCCGGGTGGCCAGTGACGGCGCCAGGTTTTTTCTGATCTTGCTGAAAGTCATCACCATCTTCAGCCCGTTGCGAATCTTCGCGCCGCTCAGCGCCGTGGCGCTGTCGATCGGCGCGGCCTACGGCGCCTGGAACTTCGTGTCCCACGCCCGGATTCCAAACGGCGCGGTGGTGCTGCTGATGTTCGGCGTGATCGTGTTCCTGGTCGGACTGGTCTCCGAGCAGATCTCGAGTCTGCGCTTCGAGGGCCGCCGTTGAAGACCCTGGCCCTGATCCCGACCTACAACGAGAGGGAGAACATCCCGATCCTGATCAGGGAGCTGATGCAGCTGTCCGGCGTGCACGTGATGGTGCTCGACGATCAGTCACCTGACGGCACCGGCGCGATCGCCGACGCGCTGGCGGTGGAGTATCCCGGGCGCGTGCAGGCGCTGCATCGTCGCGGGCCGCGCGGCCTGGGGGTCTCGTATCTCGACGGCTTCCGTCGGGCCATCGCCACCGACTTCGATTTCGTGGTGCAGATGGATGCCGACCTGTCGCACGATCCGCGCTACCTGCCGGCGATGATCGCGGCGGCGGCGAAGGGCGCCGACCTGGTGATTGGCTCACGCTACCTGAACGGCATCAGCGTCGTGAACTGGCCGCTGCGGCGAATCATCCTCAGCCAATGTGCCAACTTCTACATCCGCACGGTGACCGGCCTGGGATTGCGCGACATCACCACCGGCTACCGCTGCTGGCGGCGCGCGTCGCTGGCGAGACTGCCGCTCGATCGCATCGTGTCCGATGGTTATGCGTTCCTGCTCGACGTCACGTTCATGGCCGCGGATACGGGGCTGCGCATTGAGGAGTCGCCGATCATCTTCATCGAGCGGCGGCAAGGCGCATCGAAACTGTCGAGCGGCGTCCTGCTCGAGTCGCTGATCGCGCCGTGGAAGCTGATCCTGCGGCACGGCCGTATCAAATCGCAGTAAAGTGCCGACCATGCCAGGCCTGAGCGTGTTCTTCCCCGCCTACAACGACGCCGGCACCATCGCCAGCCTGGTGATCACGGCCGTCAAGACGGCGTCGACGTTGACGGACGACTACGAAGTCATTGTCGTCAACGACGGCAGCAAGGACGACACGCCGCAGATTCTCGCGGAGCTGGTCCGCCTCTATCCCCATCACGTGCGCGCCGTGCATCACCCGGTGAACCGCGGCTACGGCGGCGTGCTGCGCACCGGGTTCTCGTCCGCCACCAAGGACCTGATTTTCTACACCGACGGCGACGGCCAGTACAATCCGGAGGAGATGACGGTGCTCTGGGAGCAGATGACGGACGACGTCGACTGGGTGAACGGCTGGAAGATCAGCCGCGCCGATCCGCTGCACCGCATCATCATCGGCCGCGTCTATCACCACATGGTGAAGCTGCTGTTCGGATTGAAGGTGCGCGACGTTGACTGCGACTTCCGGCTGATGCGCCGGCGCATCTTCGACGTGGTGCGCCTCGAAAAGGACAGCGGCGTGATTTGCCTGGAGATGATGAAGAAGTTCCAGGACGCCGGCTTCCGCGTCGCCGAGACGCCGGTTCACCACTTTCACCGCGCCCACGGCCACTCGCAGTTCTTCAATTTCCGCCGCGTGTTCCGGACGGCGATCGACGTCCTCAAGCTGTGGTGGGCGCTGGTGGTGCGGCGCACGCACCGGAAGAACGCCGCGGCGGCGGCCCCCGCCGGGAAACGCCGATGACCGACGCCGCGTTCTACCACCGGCGCCGCGTGATGATCACCGGCGGACTCGGCTTCATTGGCAGCAACCTCGCGCACCGCCTGGTCGCGCTGGGCGCCGACGTGCTGCTGGTCGACTCGCTGATTCAAGACTACGGCGGCAACCTGTTCAACATCGCCGGCATCGAGGACCGCGTGACGGTGAACGTCGCCGACGTGCGTCAGGCCAGCACCATGAATCACCTGGTGCAGGGCCGCGACGTGATTTTCAACCTCGCCGGCCAGGTCAGCCACATCGACAGCATGCGGGATCCCCATACCGACCTCGAGATCAACTGCCGCAGCCAGCTGACGCTGCTCGAGGCGTGCCGGCATCACAATCCCGCCGCCAAGGTGATCTACGCCAGCACGCGCCAGATCTACGGCAAACCCGACGCGCTGCCCGTGACCGAGCGGCACCTGGTGCGGCCGACGGACGTGAACGGCATCAACAAGGCGGCCGGCGAGTACTACCACCTGGTCTACAACAACGTGTTCGGCGTGCGCGCGTGCGCATTGCGGCTCACCAACGTGTACGGCCCGCGCCAGCTGCTGCGGCACGACCGGCAGGGCTTCATCGGCTGGTTCATCCGGCTCGCGCTGGAGGACAAGGAAATCCAGGTGTTCGGCGACGGGTCACAAGTGCGTGACTTCGTGTTCGTCGATGACGCCGTCGAGGCGTTCCTGGCGGCCGGGGCCACCGACACCGTCAACGGCGAGGCGTTCAACATCTGCGGGGAAGAACATCTCTCGCACCGCGATCTCGTGCAGATGCTGGTCGCGATCGCCGGCCGCGGCCGCTACCGGTTCGTCGAGTGGCCGGCCGACAAGAAGGCGATCGACATCGGCAGTTTCTATGCCGACTCGTCGCTGTTCCGAGCGCGCACCGGGTGGATACCGTCGGTCAACCTGCGCGACGGCTTCAGCCGCACCTTCGACTACTACCGCCAGCACCTCAAAGAGTATGTCGGTGAAGGTTCCGTTTAACGCGCTCACGCTCGGTGAGGACGCCGCTGACATCACCGCTGCGATCGATCGCGTCGTCGCCAGCGGGTGGTTCGTGCTCGGCCCTGAGGTCGAGGCCTTCGAGCGCGAATTCGCGGCGGCGAGCCGCGTGCCGCACGTGGTGGGCGTCGGCAACGGGACCGACGCGATCTTCCTGATCCTCCGCGCCCTCGGCATTGGTATTGGCGATGAAGTGATCACGCCGCCGCTGTCGGCGGCGTTTTCCGCGCTCGGCATCCTGATGGCCGGCGCGCGGCCAGTGTTCGCGGATGTCGATCCCGAGCGCCTGACACTCGATCCGCGCGCGGCCGAAGCCGCGATCACGCCGCGCACCAGGGCAATCATGCCGGTGCACCTCTACGGCCAGGCGGCGGACATGCCGGCGTTCGAGGCGATGGCGGCGCGGCACAACCTCGCGCTGGTTGAGGATGCCGCGCAATCGCAGCTGGCAACCGCGAACGGCCGCGCGATTGGCACGTTCGGCGTGGCCGCGGCGACCAGCTTCTATCCGACCAAGAACCTCGGCGCGCTCGGCGATGGCGGCGCGGTGTTGACGACGGACGCCAACCTCGCGGTGCGCGTCGCGCGGCTGCGCAACGGCGGGCAAAGCACGCGCTTTCACCACGACGACGCCGGCGTGAACACACGCCTCGATGAGCTACAGGCCGCGATCCTGCGCGCGCGACTGCGGTATCTGCCGGCCTGGACCAGGCGCCGGCGCGCGATTGGCGCGCGCTATCGCGCCGCGCTGGCCAACGCCGCGGTCCGCGTGCCGAAGGAACTCGACGCGGGCCACGTCTACCACCTGTTCCCGGTGCTCACCGGGCAACGGGACCGCTTCCAGTCGCACATGAGGGCAGCCGGCGTGGAGACGCTGATTCACTACCCGATCCCGATTCCGCGCCAGCCCGCGCTGCAGGCATCCAGCCCGGCCGTCTGCCCGGTTGCCGACCGGGTGTGCACGGAAGTCGTTTCGTTGCCGATGTATCCGGGCCTGTCCGACGAGGCTGCCGGCACCGTCGCGGCAGCGGCGGCGACTTTCCGGCCCTGAACGTCGTCTGTATACTGAGGCCGGCAACCGGTATGCGCACCACCCTTCTCACCGTGGCACTGACCGTCAGCCTTGCTGCGCCCGCCTTCGCGCGCCAGCTGAAGATCGATTTCCACGATGGCCTGGTCACCGTTGAGGCCACGGCGGTGCCAATTCGAACGATCCTCGCTGAGTGGGAGCGGATCGGCGGCACGAAGGTGGTCGGCGCTGAGCGTATTTCAGGCGCGCCGCTGACATTGAAGCTGGTGGACGTCTCCGAAGCCAGGGCGCTCGAGACCATTCTTCGTAGCGTGGCGGGCTACATGGCAGCCCCGCGCCAGGCCGACAACGCCGGGCCGTCAATGTACGACCGCATCCTGGTGATGGCCACCTCGTCTGCGCCCGCACCGCCAGCCGCGGCGCGTCCGGCACCGGGCAACAACAATGCGATAAACAGCCCGCAGCAATTCATGCCGCCGCGTCCGCCGCAACTCGACGAAGCCGACGACCAGGAGCCGGATGAAGAACCCGACCAGAACCCGCCGAACGCGCCGGTGTTCACGTTCCCGCAGCCGGGCGCGCCGGCCAACCAGCCGGGTCAGTTCATCGGCAACGGCGTGAACCAGCCGGGCCAGAACGTGCCGAACCAGAACCAGGGCAACATCACCATCGCTCCGTCGACACCTGGTCGTCCAATCGGCGTTTCGACGCCAGGCATGATGGTGAACCCGCCGCAACCGCAACCGCCGCAGAATCAACCCGGCTCGATGATCAGGCCGCCGGGAGGTGGCCGCCAGTAGCCGGTAAGCCCGTAGCCCGCAGCCCGTAGCCCGCAACCCGTAGCCCGTAACCAGGAGAAATTTCGTTCTGAATACTGGATACTGGCTACTGGCTACTTCTTCGATGGCGGAAATCGAACGATTCACACCCGACGATCGCAAAGGCGTCGAACAGCTCCATCGTCGTACGCTCGGCAACGAAGCGGCCGAGCGACTGCGCCTGCATTGGGACTGGGCGCGCCGCAATCCCGTCAACGGTGTTGAGCCGCCCTATTGGGTGGTGCGTGAAGGCCCGACGCTGATTGCCGCCACACCGCTGACTCCCGTCCGGGTGATGGTGGCCGGGCAGGAAGTGGGCGGGACGTGGAGCTCGGATCCGCTGGTCGTCGCCGAGCGGCAGCGGCAGGGGCTGGGCGGCTCGTTGCTGCGCGCGTGGGATCGCGGTACCGGCGTGGCGCTTGGCGCCGCGCTGTCGGGCGCGACGCGCAGCAAGCTCGATGAACTGCGCTGGCCGAAGTCGCAACCCTTGCCGTGTCTCGTCAAGCCAATCAGCCGGCGCGCCTTCCGGATTCCGATCTGGCCGGTGGCGATCAACCGGCTGGTCTCGGCGATTACCCTGCCGGTCGTGCGGGTCGTCTCGCGGACCCAGCCGCTCAGGGAAGAGGTCGAGGTCGTGCGCCGCTTCGATACCAGCGCGGATCGCCTGTGGGAGAAGCTGGCGGGCCGCTTCGCCCTGTCGGTGCGGCGCGATGCGCGCTATCTCAACTGGAAGTACGTCGAGCCGCCTCACGTGCGGTATGCCATCGCCGTGCTGCGCCGCAACGACAGCGTGGAAGGCTACGTGGTCTACCGGCACTTGCGAGAACCGCAGGGACGCGTCACGCAAATCGTCGACCTGATTGCCGATCCCGCTGACGAGCGCGGCATCAAGACGCTGGCGCGCTGGGTGGACCGCGAGGCGCGCATGGCCGACTCGGACAAGATCCGCTGTCATGTCACCCACGCGGCGTTCCGGCGCATCCTGCGGCGCTCCGGCTATTTTGTCGTGAAGTCCGGCATCGACCTGACCGTGAAGGTCAACGCGGTGCCGGTGACGAGTGGTTTCTACGCGTCCGCCGACGACTGGCACTTCACGCTTGGCGATGGAGAACTGGATCACTGACATGTCTCTCGAACACACGCTCGGAGCCGACATCGTCACGGCGATGAAGGCCAAGGATCAGAACCGGCTGACGGCGCTGCGCCTGTTGAAGACCGCGCTCACCAACAGGAGCATCGAGAAGGGCCGCGCGCTGGAGAGCGCCGAGGAGCTGCAGGTCGTGTCGATGCTGGTGAAGCAGCGTCGCGATTCGATCGAGCAGTTCACGAAAGGCGGCCGCCAGGATCTGGCCGACAAGGAACAGGCGGAGATCGTGATCCTCAGCGGCTACCTGCCGGCGTCGGCGTCGGATGAAGAGATTGCCGCTGCGGTGGCGGCAGCCGTGGCTGAAACCGGCGCCACCAGCGCCAGGGACATGGGCAAGGTGATCAAGGCGGTGATGGCCGGCCTGGCCGGCAAGACGGTCGACGGCAAGAAGGTCAGCGAAGCCGTCAAGTCGAAGCTTGCATAGCAGTAATGAAGGTCCAGCCGGGGTGTGGCGAAGCCGCCCGCCCGGAGGGTGGGCCAAAAAACTGGGGCTCCTGCTGTTCAGTAAGAGCCCCAAGGAGGATGGTGAGAGGCTGACTGGGCCTTGCAAACGTATAGACGGTTCGTCCTGAAAAAATGTTTGGCGTTCACCTGTCAAGATTGTGAAAAGCCGTGGGACGAGCAGCCTGCAGCGCCGCAGCCTCGGCGAAGGCGTGTCCGGCTGCGGGACAGCTGTGCACGGGCGGACACAGGGTCGCATGCTACGCTTCTGTTGACTGATGGCCGATTCCGATAGTCCTGGACACCCACGGCTGGCCCGCTCGGCCGGGGTATTCGGGCTGGCGACCATCACGAGCCGCGTGCTCGGCCTGGTTCGCGACCAGGTGCTGGCCTTCTACTTCGGCGCCGGAGATGCCAACGACGCCTTCCGCATCGCCAGCCGCATTCCCAGCCTCGTCCGGGACTTGTTCGCCGAAGGTGCCCTGAGCGCGGCGTTTGTGCCGACGTTCGCAAGGACGCTGACCTTGCACGGCCGGGAGCGCTCGTGGGAGCTGGCCAGCTCGGTGATCAATGCCCTGTTGATCGTGACGGGACTGCTGGTGGTGGGCGGCATGGTGTTCGCCGAGCCCCTGGTGCGCCTGTTTGCATCCGAGTTCACGGCCGTGCCAGGCAAGTTCGAGCTCACGGTGTCCCTGACGCGGATCGTGTTCCCGTTCCTGACACTCGTCGCGGTCGCGGCGGTGTTGATGGGGATGCTGAACTCGCTCGGCCACTTCTTCGTGCCGGCGTTGTCGCCGGCGATGTTCAACGTCGCGGTGATCGTGATGTCGCTGGCGCTGATTCCGCTCGCGCCGTCGATTGGCCTGGAGCCCATCACCATCGTCGCGCTGGCGACCGTGGTCGGCGGCATCGGCCAGCTGGTCATTCAGTGGCCGCCGCTCGTCAAGGAAGGTTTTCGGTACCGGCCGGTGCTGAACCTGCGGGACGAGGCGCTGCACAAGGTGCTGCTGCTGATGGGGCCGGGCACGATCGGCCTGGCGGCAACGCAGATCAATGTGCTGGTCAACAGCGTCCTGGCCACCGGCCAGGGTACCGGCGCGGTGTCGTGGCTCGATTTCGCGTTCCGGCTGATGTACCTGCCGATCGGACTGTTCGGCGTGTCGATTGCGGCCGCCGCGACGCCGGCGATCTCGCGCATGGTGGCCGAGCAGGACTTCGGCCGCATCCGAGCGACGCTGGCCAACGCGCTGGGGTTGATGATGTTTCTCAACCTGCCGGCCACCGTGGGACTGATCCTGCTGGCGCAGCCGATCGTCGCCGTGATCTTCGAGCACGGCGAATTCACGGCCGCCGACACGCAGGCCACCGCCGCCGCACTGCAGCTCTACGCCCTGGGGCTGGTCGGCTACTCGATCGTCCGCATCATCTCGCCGGCCTTCTACGCGCTCGGCCGCAGCCGCATTCCGGTCGCGGTGTCGGCGGGATCGGTCATTGTCAACGTGGCGCTCAACGTGGCGCTGGTGAACACCATGGGCTATCGGGGCCTGGCGCTCGGCACCTCCATCACGGCCATCCTCAACGCCTCGATCCAGTTGCTGCTGTTGCGCCGCGAGGTCCAGGGATTGAATGGGGCCCGGCTCGCCGCGTCGTTCGCGCGCATCCTCGTCGCAACAGCCGCGATGGGATTGGTCACGGCCGCCGGCCACTGGCAGCTGCTGAGCATCATGCCGGGCGATGCCCTGACGACCCAGATGCTCCGGCTCGCCATCACCATCTTCATGGCGCTGATGACGCTCGCGGCGATGGCGCAGATCCTGCGCATTCGCGAGTACGGTGAGGCCCGGGACCTGGTGATCGGCCGCTTCAAGAGGTTGGCACGGTGAATGACCGCGACTCCGGCTGGCTCGGACTGAACCCTTCGATCTGGAAAGTCGCGTCCACGCACGTCGTCGTGGATATGTACAACAACATCTATGCGCCGATGTTGCCGCTGCTCATCCCGGCGCTCAATCTGAAACTGGCGACGGCCGGCGTACTCGCAATGTGTTTTCAGATGGCGGGCTCGGTGTCGCAACTCGGCTTCGGCGCCATGGCGGACCGCTGGAAGCCGCGCGTGCTGCTGGTTGCCGGCCCGGTGGTGACGGTGGTGGCGTTGAGCTTGATTGGACTGGCGCAATCGCCGTTCTGGCTCGGCGTGGTGCTGGTCATTGGCGGTCTCGGCGGAGCGGCATTCCATCCGCCGGCGGCCGCGCTCGTCTATAAGCTGGCCGATCACCGCAAGGGCCTGGCCATGTCGGCGCACCTGTCTGGAGGATCGTTGGGGTTCGCGGCGGCGCCGGTCTTCGCGCCGTTCATGGCCTACGTCGGCCTGGGCTATTCGCCGATCATCATGATTCCCGGCCTGCTCGCGCTGGCGTGGACGCTGCAGCACATGCCGCGGATGGACGCGCCGCACCAGCACGAGCGGTCGACCTGGGCATCGCTGCGCCCGGCCGCGGTACCGCTGGCGCTGCTCTACTTCACGATCGTGCTGCGCACCGCGACCACGTATGGCTTCATGACGTTCACACCGACACTGCTCACGCAGCAGGGGTTCACGATCGGCCAGGCCAGTGGCGCAGTCGGGTTGTATCTCTTCACGAGCGGCATCGGGGGATTCCTTGGCGGCCCGCTCGCCGATCGGATGGGATCGAAGAAGGTCATCCTCTGGTCGTTGATCATTGCCGTGCCGTTCATGGCGATGGCGCCGCGGCTGTCGCCCGTCGGCTTCACGGTCATGCTGGCCATCGGCGGCCTGCTCCTGCAGTCAACCCTGCCGATCAGCGTCACCTTCGCGCAGAGTTTCGTGAGGGGCGGCGCGGCAACGGTGTCGTCGCTGATGATGGGATTTGCGTGGGGCATGGGCAGCCTGACGGTCCCGTTGGTGGGCATGGGCGCCGATCGCTTTGGCATCGAACCCACCCTTGGCGTGGTGGCGCTCGTCCCGCTGCTGGCGGCCGCGCTGGCGTGGCGGCTGCCCGAGCGCGGCATGTATCACGTGGACTCCGGGCCGGCCGAAAAACGTATTACGATCTGACACGTGGCCCCGTATCCCTCCGGCGTCAGCTACGCGTTCGGGCCCGGTGGCATCACGCCGGCCGTCAAGGTCCTGATCATCACGAACGTCGTCGCGTTCCTGCTGAACATGATTGTCGGCGATCCGATGACCATGCGGCTCGGCCTGTCGCCGCAGGCGGTGTTCGAACAGGCGGCGCTGTGGCAGCCGTTCACCTACCTGTTCCTCCACAGCACCGGCGGCTTCGGCCACATCCTGATCAACATGCTGTCGCTGTGGATGTTCGGCACCGAGCTGGAACGCATGTGGGGCACGCGGTTCTTCACGAAGTACTACCTGATCACCGGCATCGGCGCCGCCGCCACCACGCTGGCGCTGGCGATGTTCGTGGACGACATCTACTACCCGGTGACGGTGGGCGCGTCAGGCGTCATCTACGGATTGCTGCTGGCCTACGGCATGTACTTCCCGAACCGGCCGATCTACCTGTACTTCATCTTCCCGATTCCGGCCCGCATCTTCGTGATGATCGTCGGCGCCATCGCGTTCATTTCGGCGATGAGCGGACCTGGCAGCGGCGTCGCGCACTCCGCGCACCTCGGCGGACTGGTGGTCGGCTACCTCTACCTGAAGACGCTGCGCTCGCGGCCGATGGACGAGCTCAAGTACCGCTACCTGCGCTGGAAGATGGGCCGCGCCCGCAACCGCTTCGACGTCTACTCAGGCGGCCGATCGCCGGATGATGACGAGTGGAAGCGCGAATGGAAGAAGCACATCCATTGAGAAGTGAGACGTAGGAAGTGGGAAGCAGGAGGCAACAGAGACCAGCCTCTCACTTGTCACTTCTCACTTCCTGCTTCTCCGTCGGCTTGTCGTGGAAGTAGCCGTCGGTCCTGTCCAGCCAGTCCTGCCGGATCGGGCTGAAGACATCCATCTCGAACGTGTCGTCGATCGCTTCGGCCTGGTGCGGCACCCACGACGGGATGTGCAGCACTTCCCCTTCGCGAACCGTGATCTCCTCACCGTTGATCAGGAACCGCAGGCCGCCCTGCAGCACGTAGGTCATCTGCTCGCTTTCGTGCGAGTGCATCGGCACGATCGCGCCGCGCTTCAGATAAATCTGCGTCACCATTTCGCGTTCGCCGGTGATGATCTTTCGCGAGATCATCTCGGTCACTTTCTCGAGCGCGATTTCATCCCAGCGATGGAGGCGTACGGGTCGATGGCTCATGTCGGTAAGTGTCTCACGGCGTGTGAATTCGGGGCGGATTATAGCACCCGCCCGGATGATATAATTTTCCCCGCATGAAGGCATCGACGCTCGCCTCCGGGACCGACGCGCGCCCCGTCACCAGCGCACGTTGGGAAGGCCTCTCATCCGACGATTTGCGGCGGGCGTATCGCACGATGCTCCTGTCGCGGCGGCTCGACGACAAGGAGATCCAGCTCAAGAATCAGAGCTTGATCTTCTTCCAGATCAGCGGTGCCGGGCACGAAGCGGTGCTCTCGGCCGCGGGCCATCACCTGCGTCCCGGCTACGACTGGTTCTATCCCTACTATCGCGATCGCGCGCTCTGCCTCACGCTCGGCGTGACCTCGACCGAAATGCTGCTCGCCTCGGCGGGCGCGAAGGACGATCCAAGTTCCGGCGGCCGCCAGATGCCGTCGCACTGGGGACATCGCGCGCTGAACATCCCGTCGCAGGGCAGCACCACCGGCACGCAGTGCCTGCATGCGGTCGGCGCCGGCGAAGCCGGCATGATCTACCAGCGCGTCACCACCATCCCGGATCGCGCCGAGCGGTTCCACGCCGACGAAATCACCTATCTGTCGATCGGTGAAGGCGCCACCAGCGAAGGCGAATTCTGGGAGTCGCTCAACACCGCCTGCACGCGACCGGTGCCGGTGCTCTATCTCGTCGAGGACAACGGCTACGCGATCTCCGTCCCGGTCGAAGTGCAGACCGCCGGCGGCGACGTGTCGCGACTGGTCGAATCGTTCCCGAACCTGAAGCTGTGGCGCTGCGACGGCACCGATTTCCTCGACAGCTACCGCACCCTCGGTGAGGCCGTCGCCTACGTGCGCCGCGAGCGCAAGCCGGCGTTCGTCCACGCCAAGGTGATTCGCCCATACTCACATTCGTTGTCGGACGATGAGCGGCTCTACAAGACGCCGGAGGAGCGCAAGGCCGAGGCGTTGCGGGATCCGCTGACGAAGATGCGCGCCTTCCTGATCAAGGAACAGATCGCGGCTGAAGCGGACCTCGACGCGATCCTGGCATCGGTCGATCGCGAGATCGCCGAAGCCACCGACGTCGCGCTGAAGGCGCCCAAGCCGACCGTCGACACCGCCGACTGGTTCGTGTTCTCGCCGACGGTGGACCCGACGTCGAGCGCGTTCGAGTCCGCCGCGCAGCCCGAAGGCAAGCCCGACACCATGGTCGCGGCCATCAATCGCACGATGAAGGACGAAATGGCGCGCAACCCGCGCATCGTCGTGTTCGGCGAGGACGTGGCGGATGCGAGCAAGCCGTCAGCGCTGGGGCACGTGCCCGGCAAGGGCGGCGTGTTCAAAGTGACGCACGGCTTGCAGAAGGCCTATGGCGGCGATCGGGTGTTCAACTCGCCGCTCGCCGAAGCCAACATTGTCGGCCGCGCCGTCGGCATGGCCACCCGCGGACTCAAGCCGGTCGTCGAGATCCAGTTCTTCGACTACATCTGGCCGGCGATGATGCAGCTGAAGGACGAAATGTCGATGCTGCGCTACCGCTCGGGCAACAACTGGTCCTGCCCGATGGTGGTGCGCGTGCCGATTGGCGGCTACCTGCGCGGCGGCGCGCCCTACCATAGTCAGTCTGGCGTCAGCATCTTCGCGCACTGCCCAGGCGTGCGGATTGTGTTCCCGAGCAACGCCATCGACGCGGCCGGCCTGCTGCGCACCTCGATTCGATGCGACGATCCGGTGCTGTATCTCGAGCACAAGCATTTGTATCGCCAGACCTACAACAAGGGCGCCTATCCCGGCGCCCACTACATGATTCCGTTCGGCAAGGGCGCGCTGCGCCGCGACGGCACCGACATGGTGGTGCTGACGTGGGGCGCGCTGGTGCAGCGCTCGCTGCTGGCCGCCCAGCAGGCCGAGAAGGACGGCATCAGCGTGGCGGTGTTCGACCTGCGCACCATCATGCCGTACGACTGGGACGGCATTGCGGAACTCGTCCGGAGGACCAGCAAGGCAATCGTCGCGCACGAGGACACTTTGACCTGCGGCTTCGGCGCCGAGATTGCCGCGCGAATTGGCGAAGAGCTGTTCGAGGACCTCGACGCGCCGGTCCGACGGGTCGCCGCGCTCGATTGCCCGGTGGCGTACTGCCCCGAACTCGAGGAGAGAATCCTGCCGCAGTCCTCGGACGTGCTCGCCGCCATCAAGACGCTCGCCGCATACTGACCAGTGAGAAGCGAGAAGTAGGCAGTGAGAATCGCGTTCCTTCTCACCGCTCACGTCTCACTTCTCACGTCTCACTTCTGTCTTCTCACTGCGACCGCCGAGCGCCCGTCCCCAGGCACTGTCGAAGTCCTCAGCGCCGTCAACGCTCTCGCGCCCCATGTCGTGGGGCTGTTCCGCGATCCAGTCGGTTTCAAGCAAACCGCCAACGGCGAGTTCTACGTGTTCGATCGACGCGGCCACACGGTGTTCGCGGTCGGCGAGGCCGGGCAGTCGGCGCAACGCCTCGTGCAGATTGGCGCGGAAGACGGGCGGCTGATCGAGCCGAGCGCGTTCGATGTGGCGCTCAACGGCAGCTTCGCGGTGTCGGATGCGCCCAACGGCCGCGAGCGCGTGCAGCTGTTCGACGCCGGCGGCGTGCGCACCGGCGGTTTCATTTTGCCGGGGCGCGGTTCCTCGCGAGTGGTGTTTGGCACGCTGGCGCTCAACGGCGTCGGCACGTTGTCGTTCAACGGGCGCACGGTGTTGATGAGCCATCCGGAAAGCGGCTGGCTGATGTCGGAGTATGCGCTGGACGGCACGCCGCTGCGGTCAATCGGTCAACTCCGCAAGACCGGACACGAAAGCGACCGTGATCTCCACCTGGCGCTGAACGCCGGTGTGCCGATCGCGGATCCGAACGGCGGGTTCTATTTCGTGTTCATGGCGGGCCAGCCGGCGTTCAGGAAGTACGACGACACGGGTGAGCTGGTTTATGAGCGGATCGTCCAGGGCCGGGAGGTAGACCCCTTGGTGCGCGCTTTGCCCGATCGGTGGCCGCGACGCAGGGTTGGTGAACTGCCGCTGGTCGCTCCCACGGTCAGGACCGCAGCGGTGGATCGATCCGGCCGGCTGTGGATCTCGTTCGTGATTCCGTTTTCGTACGTCTACGACGTCTCCGGCGAGAAGACCCGCACGGTTCAGTTCCGCGGCGCGGGGATCATCGCGCCATCGAGCTTGTCGTTCAACGATCGCGGCCGGGTGCTGGTCACACCCGGGTGTTATGAGTTTTCCGTCGATCGGCAGCTATAATCACCAGTTCCTGTCCATGGGAAACGTCCTGTCTGGCGCGCTGCGCGCGGCACAGCTGTGCCTGCTCACTCTTGCTCTTGGCGCTGGTTGCGGCTCGCCGACCGCGCCAACCCCACCGGAGCCACCGCCGCCGCCGTCCCCGCCACCGGTCGCCGAGGCGCCGACGCTGTCGTGCGCCGAGGGCGTGTCGCGATCCACCGTCAATGCCACGGGCCTGGAGATCAACTTCGATACGCCGACCGCGGCCAACGGCGAGGGATCCGTGACGGTCAGCTGCTCGCCGGCATCGGGGGCCACGTTTCCGATCGGCGTGACGCAGGTCAACTGCACCGCGACCGATTCGCTGAGCCGGACCGGCACGTGCTCCTTCAACGTCACGGTATCCAGGCTGTCGACGATTTCGCGAACGACCTACCTGGCGTTCGGCGACAGCATCACGGCTGGCGAAGTCACGGTGCCGGTCGGCACCATCGTGATCGGCCCGGGCTCGGTCACCAGGCAGGTGGTCGTGCCGCAGGCGGCGTGGCCGGCCGTGGTGTTGCGAACGCTTCAGGGCCGCTACTCCTCGCAATCGAACAGCTTCACGGTTGCCAACCACGGGCTGAGCGGCGAACAGGCCATTTACGCGCGAAGCCGGTTCATCTCGTCGCTGAACACGGTCCGTCCCGAGGTGGTAATGTTCCTACACGGTCACAACGACATTAGCGGCGGACGGGATGGGGCTGCCAGCGGAGCCGCATCTGAAATCGAGGCGATGGCGGCGGAAGCACGGGGGCGCGGCATCCGGATGTTCATCGGCACCGTGCTGCCGGCGCGAACCAGCGGCAACAAGCACATCCTGCCGGCCTTCATCGACGACTTCAACCGCCGCCTGGAGATTGTCGCCTCGCGGCAAAGCGCCACCATTGTCGACACCTATGCCGCGCTCGTCACCGACGTCAACCGCTACATCGGCATCGACGGCCTGCACCCGACGGAAGCCGGCTACGCGAAGATTGCCGATGCCTTCTTCCAGGCGATCCAGAACGCCTACGAAGTGCAATAGTCTTCCTGCTTCGCCACGGCGCCAAGACACGCTATGGTCACTGCGGAGCACCTGACTCGCGTCTTCGACCAGCGCGTGGCGGTGCGTGACCTGTCGCTGTCGGTGCGCGCCGGCGAGATTGTCGCGCTGCTGGGCCCCAATGGCGCCGGCAAGACCACCACCATGCGGATGCTGGCGGGACTGATTCTCCCCACCGCCGGCCGTATCACCATCAACAACGTCGAGCTGTCGGAGTCCACGGCCGGGAAGGCGCGCAGTTCCGTCGGCCTGCTGACTGAAGCGCCAGGACTCTGGGAACGATTGCCGGTCCGGCTCAACCTGCTGACCTACGCGCGGCTGCAGGGCGTGGAACGCCCGGAGGGGCGCGTCGACGAGGCGCTGGCGCAGGTGGACCTCGCCGGTCGCGCGGACGATTCCGCCGGCAGGCTGTCGAAGGGCTTGAAGCAGCGGGTCGCGATCGCGCGGGCGCTGTTGCACCGGCCGCCGGTGCTGCTGCTCGATGAACCAACCTCGGGACTGGATCCTGCGAGCGCCCGTCAGATCCGCGACCTCATCCTCGAGCTGCGTTCGCAGGGACGCGCGATCCTCGTCACGACGCACAACCTCGCCGAGGCGGAGGAGCTGTCGGATCGGATTGCCGTCCTCCAGACCAGCCTGCTGGCGCTGGACACACCCGCCGCGCTTCGCAAGGCCAAGGCCGGCACGCACGTGGTCATCGAGTTCGAGGGAGGAGAGCTTATCGAACGACCGATTGGCAACGGCCTCGCCATACCTGACATTGTCGCCGCGCTGGTGTCGGAGGGCCGGCGGATCGTCCGGGTCACGCCCGAGCAACGTTCGCTCGAGCAGGTGTATCTCGACCTGGTGCAAGGGGGCCCATGAAGCTCACCCGGGTGATGGCGCTCGCGCGCAAGGACGCGTTCGAACTGCTGCGCAACCCCGGCGCGATTGTGCCAGCCGCGCTGATGGTGCTGGCCTCGCTGTTCCCTGCGTTCCTCGTCATCATCATCACCCCGCGCCTGATGGGCGAGACGCTGGAGGAGTCAGGGTCGTTCGCTGAGGAGGCGGCCGCTGCCGTCGGAGTGATTCCCGGCCTGGCGGGCCTGCAAGGCAACGCGCTCGTGCAGGCGTTCGTGTTCTACCAGTTTTCGCTGCTGTTGCTGCTGGTGCCGATCGTCGGCGCGATGTCGCTGGCCACGCATGCCGTAATCGGCGAGAAACAGTCGAAGGCGCTGGAGCCGATCCTGGCGACGCCCATCACGACGCTCGAACTGCTGATCGCGAAGACGCTGAGTCCTTTCACACTTGCGCTGACGTTGAGCTGGACGGCGGCCGCGCTGTATCTCGCCGGCGCCGTCGCGTTCGGCGAACCGGGCGTCTGGCAGGCGGTGGCCGGCGCTCGGTTCTTCATCATGTTCGGGCTACTCGGGCCACTGGCCGAGATGGCGACGCTGCTGGTCTCGGTGATCGTCTCGTCGCGCTCGAACGATCCGCGGTCGGCACAGCAGATCGCATCCCTGTGCATCCTTCCCGTCACGGCCCTGTTTGTCGCGCAGCTGATGGGGGTGGTGATGATCGGCACCCCGGCAATGCTGCTGGCGGCGGTGGCGCTGGCCCTGGTCGACGGCCTTCTGCTGTGGGTGGGCGTCCGGGTCTTCCAGCGGGAGTCGATACTGACGCGGTGGAAGTAGGTAAGACGCCACGGAGACACGGTGGCACGGAGCCGTGGGTCAATGGTGCTCCGCGGCTTGGCGTCTCCGTGGCGCATTCCCAGCAGGTTGACACGCCGCGGCGAATGAATGACGATTCATTCAGCCGCCCGGCGATGGCCGGCGTCAGCACATCCGCGATGCGCGCTACCTCATCTGCCCGGCGGTTATCGGTCGTTCGCCAACCGGCCGGGGTCGGCGACAAACGCGACCTGATCCTGAAGGCCGCGACCAAGGTGTTCGCGCGCCACGGGTTCTTCCAGTCGCAGGTCGCCGACGTGGCCAGCGTTGCCGGCGTGGCCGCGGGAACGGTCTATCTGTACTTCAAGGGCAAGGACGACCTGCTGGTGTCGATCTTCGAGCGATCGATGCGTGACGTGCTGGCCGAGGGCCGCGCCGCCATGGCGGGCGTGGACGGTCCCGCCGAGCGGCTGCGCCGGATTGCCCGGCTGCATCTGGAACGGCTCGGCCGCGACAAGGATCTCGCCGTCGTGTTCCAGGTCGAGCTCCGCCACACCGTCAAGTTCATGGAGCGGTTCTCGGAGACCTTCCTGCAGGACTACTTCGCGCTGATCCGCGCGGCAATCGTCGACGCGCAGCAGCAGGGCGTGTTCCGCAAGGACGTGAGCGCCACCACCGCGACGAAGATTTTCTTCGGTGCCCTCGACGAAATGGCGACCAACTTCGTGCTCAGCCGGCGCCGGCATGACCTGCGCGCCGAGGCGGATGCGGTCGTGGACCTGTTCATCAACGGAGTGAAACGTTGACCCCAATCGCCATCAACTCCGTGACCGTGCTGGGCGCCGGCACCATGGGCGCGCAGATCGCGCTGCACTGCGCCAACGCCGGCATTCCGGCGCTGCTGCTCGATCTGACCGCGGATGCCGCCAGGCACGGGCTCGAGAAGGCCCGCAAGCTGAAGCCGGATCCGCAGTTCACCCCTGACGCGCACCGACTCGTGACCGTCGGCGGCTTCGACACGCATCTCGACCACATCGCCAAGTCCGACTGGATCGTCGAGGCGATCGTCGAGCGGCTCGACCTCAAGCAGCAGTTGCTGGCCAGGGTCGACGAGCGGCGCAAGCCCGGATCGATCGTCAGCTCGAACACCTCGGGCATCCCGATCGCCGCCATCGCCGAAGGCCGCAGCGACGACTTCCGCAGGCACTGGCTGGGCACGCACTTCTTCAACCCGCCGCGCTACCTGCGCCTGCTCGAGATCATTCCCACCGCCGACACCGATCCGGCGGTGGTGGCCGCAATGGTGCGCTTCGGCGATCACGCGCTCGGCAAAGGCGTAGTGATCGCCAAGGACACGCCGAACTTCATCGCCAACCACATTGGCCTCTACGGCGTGGTGCAGTCGATTAACGAGCTCGAAAGCGGCGCATACACCATCGAAGAGATCGACGCAATCACCGGTCCTGCGCTCGGCCGGCCGGGCAGCGCGACATTCCGGACCATGGACATTGCCGGCATCGATGTGCTGGCGCACGTGCTCCGCAATCTGCAGGAGCGATTGCCGTCCGATTCGGATCGCAAGGCGATGGCGGTGCCGCCGCTGGTCGAGCGGCTGATTGCCAGGGGGGCGATAGGCGAGAAGACCGGCAAGGGCTTCTACGAGCGACGCAAGGGTGCCACCGGCGAATCTGAAATCTGGACGCTCGATCCCGCCACGCTCGAGTACCGGCAGAAGCAGTCCGCGCGCATCGGCTCGATCGAGGCCGGCAAGTCGATCGACGAGGTCGGCGATCGCGTCAGGATGCTGTTCAACAGCAACGACAAGGCCGGCGAGTTCCTGCGCGCCACGCTGGCGCCGATGCTGGTCTACACCGCACGCGTCACGCCCCAGATCGCGCACTCGATAGACGATGTCGATCGCGCCATGCGGTGGGGGTTTGGATGGGAGCTCGGCCCGTTCGAGCTGATCGATGCCCTCGGCGTGAAGGACGTCATCGCCGCCGCCGAGGGCTCCCACGCGATGGCCGCCGGCGTGCCGCCGCTGCTGGCCGCGCTGCTGGAGACGGCAACGCCGCGATTCCGCGAGGGGCGTGTGAAGCCGGCCGCGGCCGACCTGCAGATCCTCCGCCCGGCGAAGGAACAGGGCCGCGTCATCAAGAACAACGGCGGCGCCAGCCTGGTCGATCTCGGCGACGGCGTGATCGCCGTCGAGTTCCACTCGAAGATGAACGCGATCGGCGGCGACACGATCCAGATGTTGCAGGCCGGCGTAAAGGAAGCGGCCAAGAACGGCCAGGCGCTGGTCATCGGCAACGACGCGCCGAACTTCTCGGCCGGCGCCAACTTGATGCTGGTGCTGCTCGAAGCGCAGGACGGCAACTGGGACGAGATTGACCTGATGATTCGCGCGTTCCAGCAGGCGAACATGTCGCTGCGGTCCAGCCCGGTGCCGGTGGTGGCCGCGCCGGCAGGATTGTCGCTGGGCGGCGGCACCGAGATTCCGCTGCACTGCGATCGCGTCCAGGCCGCCGCCGAAACCTACCTGGGCCTCGTCGAAGTCGGCGTCGGTCTCATTCCCGGCGGCGGCGGCACCAAGGAAATGCTGGTGCGGGCCATGGCGCAGTTGCCGACGCCCACCAGCGATCCACTGCCCTGCGTGTCGAAAGCGTTCGAAACCGTGGCCCTGGCCAAGGTGTCGGCGAGCGGTCCCGATGCGTTCAGGCTTGGCTACCTGTCGCCCACCGATGGCGTGACGATGAACCGCGAACGCCTGATGGCCGACGCGAAGGCCAAGGCGCTCGAACGCGTGCGCGAGGGATATCGCGTGCCGGCGCCGCGCACCGCCATTCCGGTCGGCGGCGAATCGGTGACGGCGGCATTGAACCTTGGCGTGCATCTGATGTGGCGCGCCGGCCGCGCCAGCGATCACGACAAGCTGATCGGCAGCAAGCTCGCGCATATTTTCGGCGGCGGCAACCTGCCGCACGCCACCACCGTGACCGAGCAGTACCTGCTCGATCTCGAGCGCGAAGCGTTCATGAGCCTGCTCGGCGAGCGCAATACGCTCGAACGCATTCAGCACACGCTCAAGACCGGAAAGCCGCTGAGGAATTAGGAACTAGGAACTAGATCAGGGACCAGTGAGCAAAGGTATCGTCGACAAGGGACACGGGACGCCGATCGTGCTCATTCCCGGCCTGCAGGGGCGCTGGGAGTGGATTCGTCCGGCCGTGGACGCCCTGGCGAAGCACTATCGCGTGATCACCTTCTCGTTGTGCGACGAGCGAACCAGCCCGTTCCCGTGCGATCCGAACAAGGCGTTCGACAACTATGTCGAACAGGTGGACATGGCGCTCGATCGGGCGCACCTCGAGAGGGCGGTGATTGCGGGGGTGTCGTACGGCGGCCTGATCGCCGCCGAGTATGCCGCGCGCCGGCCGGCGCGCGTGCAGGGTCTGGTGCTCGCCAACGCGCTGCACAAGACGTGGCATCCCGACCGCATGCAGCGCCGCTTTCTGAAGGCGCCGCGGCTGATGTCGCCGCTGTTCGTGGCCACCGCCCCGCGGCGGCTGCGGCCGGAAATGGTCGCCGCGTTTCCGCGCCGGATGACACGCCTGACATTCGAGATCACCTTCGGCCTGAGCGTGATGTCGGCGCTGGCATCGCCGTCGAAGATGGCGCGCCGGATTGAATGGTCGTCGCGACACCACTTTGCCGATGCCGGCCGCATTGGCGCACCGGCACTGATTGTCACCGGCGAGCCTGACCTCGACCGGGTCGTTCCGGTTGAGGTGACGCGGCGATACCTTGATGAACTGCCCTCGGCCAGGCACGTCGTGCTGCCGCGCACCGGCCACAACGGCCTGGTGACAAGGCCCGACGCGTTTGCCGAGGTGCTGGGAAGGTTTGTGGATGACGGCCGGCTTTCTGCGTGAGATTCCGGGCCCGGCCGGCCCGCTCGAAGCGCTGCTCGACACGCCCGACGGCGACGCGCGCGCGGTGGCGGTGTTCGGCCATCCGCATCCGCTGCACGGCGGCACCATGCACACCAAGGCGCTCTACCAGGCCGCCAAGGCGATGCCGCGCATCGGCGTCGCGGCGTTGCGATTCAACTTCCGCGGCGTCGGCCGCAGCGCCGGCACCATCGATGCCGGTCCCGGCGAGCAGGACGATTTTCGCGCCGCCATCACGTTTGCCGCGGAGCGGTTTCCCGACCTGCCGATCTGGGCCGGCGGGATGTCGTTCGGATCATGGATCGCGATGACCATTGGCGCGCTCGACACGCGCGTCTCGCTGCTGCTCGGCATTGCGCCGCCGGTCGATCGCTACGACTTCGAATCGCTCAAGACGTGCACCCTGCCCAAATTCATCATTCACGGCGAGACGGACGAACTGATCTCGCTCAAGGACGTGCGCAGGTTCTACGCGCAGATCCCGGAACCGAAGGAGCTGGTCACGATCGAGGACGCCAACCATTTGTTCGAAGGCAAGACGTCGCTGGTCGGCGAGGCGGTCGAGGACTTGCTCGCGGATTTTCACACCGTCAGGACGTAAGGACGATACCCATGCAGGACGCAGTCATCGTTTCAGCAGTACGAACGGCGGTCGGCAAGGCGCCGCGCGGCACGCTCAGCGTGATGCGGCCCGACGAGCTCGGCGCCGTGGCCATCAAGGGCGCGCTCGACAGGGTGCCGCAGCTCGACCCGGCCCTGATCGACGACGTGATCATCGGCTGCGCCATGCCGGAGGGCGAGCAGGGCATGAACGTCGCGCGCATCTCCAGCCTGCGCGCCGGCATTCCGGTTGAGGCCTCGGCGGTCACCATCAACCGGTTCTGCTCCTCCGGGTTGCAGGCGATTGCCTACGGCGCCGAGCGCATCATGCTCGGCCGGGGCCGCGCTGCCGTGGCCGGCGGCACCGAGTCGATGAGCATGGTGCCGATGGGCGGCAACAAGATTTCACCGAACCCGCAACTGGTCGCGTCGTATCCCGACGTCTATCTCAGCACCGGCCTGGTGGCCGAGAACCATGCCCGCGAGTCGAGCATCTCGCGCGCCCAGCAGGACGAATTCGCGCTGCGCAGCCATCAGCGGGCCGTCAGCGCCATTGAAAAAGGCCACTTCAAGAACGAGATCGTGCCGCTCACCGTTCGCGTCACGCAGCCGGCTGGTGGCAAGCCGTCGATCAGGGAATTCACCTTCGACACCGACGAGGGTCCGCGCCGTGACACCTCGTTGGAGGTCCTGGCGAAGTTGAAGCCGGCCTTTCACGTCAGCGGCACCGTCACCGCCGGCAATTCGTCACAGACCAGCGACGGCGGCGCGGCGGTGATCGTCACCTCGGCCGAGCTCGCCCAGGAGCGCGGCCTGACGCCGCTGGCGCGGTTTGTCGGTTACGCCACCGCCGGCGTGGCGCCCGAGCTGTTCGGCATCGGCCCGGTGCCGGCGATTCGCAAGGTGCTGAAGCAGACCGGTCTCACGCTGGATCAAATCGATCTGATCGAGCTCAACGAGGCGTTCGCGGCGCAGGCACTGGCCTGCATGAAAGAACTCAATCTCGACCCGGAGACAGTCAACGTCAACGGCGGCGCCATCGCGCTCGGCCATCCGCTCGGATGCACCGGCGCCAAGCTCACCGCGACGATCATCAACGAGATGCATCGGCGCAAGGCACGCTACGGAATGGTCACGATGTGCGTCGGCGGCGGCATGGGCGCTGCCGGAATTTTCGAAAGGATATGACGATGGCGACGGCAACGAAGGAAGCAGCGGTCAGGGGCGGCGCGTGGCTGATCGAGCCGACCGATCCGTCAACGGTAATGACGCCCGAGAAGCTCACCGACGAGCACAAGCTGATTCACCAGACCGCCACCGAGTTCATCAACGGCGAGGTGATCCCGGCCACCGGGCGGCTCGAGCAGAAGGACTGGGCGCTGCAGCGCGAGTTAATCAAGAAGTGCGGCAGCCTGGGTCTGTTCGGCACCAATATCCCGGAGGAATACGGCGGCGTCGATCTCGACAAGATCTCGACGCTGATTGTCTCCGAGGTGATTTCCGGCCACGCATCGTTCGCCACCACCTTCGGCGCGCAGGCCAATCTCACCGTCCTGCCGATCTACATGTTCGGCACCGAGGCGCAGAAGCAGCACTACCTGCCCGGCCTGGTGTCGGGCGAGCTGGCCGGCGCCTACGGCCTCAGCGAATCCGGATCGGGTTCCGATGCGCTGGGAGCCAAGACCAAGGCGATGAAGCAGCCTGATGGCAGTTACGTGCTGTCGGGCGAGAAGATGTGGATCAGCAACGGCGGCTTTGCCGACGTCTTCATCATCTTCGCCAAGGTCGACGGCGAGCACTTCTCCGCCTTCATCGTCGAGCGAAAATGGCCCGGCGTGTCGAGCGGCAAGGAAGAACACAAGCTCGGGCTGCACGGATCGTCGACGACGCCGATCATCCTGCAGGATGTGAGAGTGCCGGCCGATGCGCTGCTGGGCGAAGTCGGCAAGGGCCACAAGATCGCGTTCAACGTGCTGAACTTCGGCCGCTTCAAGCTGGGCGCCATGTGCTCGGGCGGCACCAAGATCAACATCCGTGAAGCGGCCAAGTACGCGGCGTCACGCAAGCAGTTCAACACGCCGATCGCCAGCTTCGGCGCCATCAAGCACAAGCTTGGCGAGATGACGGCGCGGGCCTACGCGCTCGACAGCATGCTGTACCGTACGGCCGGCCTGATCGAGCGGCGCATTGCCGCCAGCCCTAAGCAGGCCAACGACGGTACGCCGACGCTGCAGGCGCTCGAAGAGTTCGCGGTGGAGGCCTCGATCGCCAAGGTGCTGGGCAGCGAGACCCTGGACTTCGCCATCGACGAGAACCTGCAGATCCACGGCGGCAACGGCTTCGTGCACGACTACCCGCCCGAGGGCCACTACCGCGATGCGCGCGTCAATCGCATTTTCGAAGGCACCAACGAGATCAATCGCCTGCTGATCCCCGGCATGCTGATGAAGAAGGCCGTCAAGGGCGAGCTGCCGCTGCTGGCCGCCGCCAAGGCGCTCCAGGACGAAATCATGAGCCCGTCAATGGGCGTCCCGGACGACGGCGATGGCGTGCTGGCGGCTGAGGCGCGCGCGGTCGCGGCCTGCAAGAAGGTGGTGTTGATGGTCGCCGGAACGGCCATGCAGCGCTACGGCCAGAAGCTGGAGCAGGAACAGGAAGTCCTCAGCTTCCTCGCCGACATTCTGATCGACGCCTATTCAGCGGACAGCGCGGTGCTGCGGGCCCAGGATGCCGCGGGACGGCAGCTCTCCAACGCCAGCCTGCACGAAGATGCCGCGCGCGTGGCGGTGAACGAAGCGGCCGGCCGCATCGAGCTGGCGGCGCGGAGCGCCCTGGCCGCAATGGCGGACGGTGACGTGCTGAGGACGCAGCTGGCGGCCTTGCGCCGCCTGCTCAAGGTCACGCCGGTCAACACGGTTGCACTGCGCCGACGCCTGGCTGACGCGACGGTCGCAAAGGGGGGATACGTGTTCTGAGTTGGCGGTTGGCAGTTTCCCGACATTCAACTGCCGGTTACTGGCCGCTTGCTCGAATGGCCGCGGGAACGGCGTCTCGGACGGTCTCGACGATGCGGTCGATTTCGGCGTCGGTGATCACTAGTGGTGGCGCCAGGCAGATGCTATCGAGCGCCACTCTCGTATAGAGCCCGCGATCGAGTAGTGCGTCAGTGAGCTTCTGCGTCATGCCCGCCTCGGGCGGGAACGATTGCCTGGTCGCCTTATCGGCGACCACTTCTACCGCCGCCATCAGGCCGAGCCCGCGGACGTTGCCAATCCCGTCCATCGATTCGAGCGCGCGCAGCCCGTCCATCAACCGCTGGCCAGCGGTCGCCGCTCGGAGGATGAGGTTCTCCTGCTCGAGGATATCGATGTTGCGCAGCGCGACGGCGCAGCACGTCGGATGCCCCGAGTAGGTGAAGGCGTGCATCCATCGTTTCGATGCCGGCACGCTGTTGATGGCGTCGCGCAATCTGTCTGACACGCCAATGCCGCCGAGCGGCACGTAGCCGCTGGTAATGCCCTTGGCAAACTGCATGATGTCGGGCTCGACACCGAAGTGCTCGAGCCCGAACCACGTGCCGGTCCGGCCGAAACCCGTGATGACGTCATCGGCAATCAACAGCACGTCGTACTGGTCGCAGATCTCACGTATGCGCGTGAAGTAGTCGCGCGGCGGGACGATCACGCCGCCGGCCCCCTGCACGGGTTCGGCGATCAACGCCGCCACCGTCTCGGGACCCTCTGACAAAATCGCGGCTTCGAGCTGATTGGCGGCAGCGACGCCGATGCTGATCGAAGCATCGGTGTTGACGAACCGGTACGGATCGGGCGCGTCGATGTGTGAAAAGCCCGGCGTGCGCGGCTCGAACATCGGCCAGAACGCCGGCAATCCTGTGGCGCTCATCGCCGCCAGCGTCAGTCCGTGATAGCCGCGGCGGCGGGAGATCACCTTGAACTTGTCCGGCTTGCCGGCGGCCTTCCAGTAGAACCGCGCCGTCTTGATCGACGTCTCGGTCGACTCCGCCCCGCCGCTCGTGAAGTAGAAGGTATTGATCGACGGGTAGACCAGCCGGCTCAGTCGATCGGCCAGCGCGATGGCGGGTTCGTTGCTGCCGCCGGCATAGGCAGAGTGGAACGCCAGCGTCGACATTTGACGGCTGGCGGCCTCGGCCAGCTCGGTGCGGCCATGGCCGACGTTGACGTTCCACAAGCCCGCCAGACCATCGATGTACTCACGGCCGGTGTGATCCTTGATGATCGCGCCCTTGCCCGACACCCACACGCGCGTCGCCGCATAGGCGGATGGGTGATGCAACGGGTGCATCAGGTGCGCGCGATCGCGATCGATGGCGGATGGATTCCCCGATGCCATTGGTTCCTATCGGATGATCCGCTGGTCGCTGAGATCCTTGCCGCCGACGCTCTTGCTGAGGGTGGCGCCGCGGAACTCCACGACGTCGAGTTCGGCAAAGGCGTTGACGATCATGTACTGGGTGGGCATGTCTTCCCACCGCGCGCGGTGGAACTTCACCGATCCGCCCTTGCCGCGCCACAGTTCGAGCGTACGTTGCGCGGAGCCGCCGGCGGGCGTGATGACGGCGTAGGAGGCATCCGCCTTGCCCCACTCGCCGGTACGAGGCATGTATTTGTAGTGCATCTGGCCACGCAGCACCGCCGTTCCATTGGTTCCGGTCGTTCCGGCAGCTCCAGCCGCTGGTGCGGCAGCGGCGGGGAGTGACACCTGTGCCAAGCCGGTCAGCTCCATCTCCAGAAATGGGAACTCAAGCCAGCTGGCGGTAACCCGCGCGCTGTCGCCGAGCATGCGAGCGGGCGGCAGCTCGGCATACAGCTTCGAGAAGCCGAGCTCTTCGCGGCCGGTGATGATCGGATCGGTGAGGTTCTCCCACAGGATCAGCAGGAACGTGCCGGTGGCCGTGTCCTGCTTGCCTGTGAACGTCACCGGGAACGACACCCCGAGCGTATTGTAGCCACGACCCGCCAGCCACGGGATCTCCGTGAAGTAGGTCATGTTGACCGTGACGACCGGTTGTCCGTTGATCGCGAAGCCGGGCGGCAGCAGCTTCTGCATCTGCTCGCGCTTGCTCAGGAAGCTGACCGAGAGCACCGTCGACTTGGGCGCGTTGGTCCAGTCGAAGGCCTTGCGATCGGGGCCCTTGCGGGGACCGGTGGCGGGACCGAAGTGCGTCGGCATTCGGTACCACTCGCCGGGGATGAAGACGTAGTTTTCCGATTGCGCAGCGGCCGTTGACGCCGACAGCAGCAACAGAGCCAGGGCGAAGGTGCAGGACCTCATGGGCGAAGTGTAAGGTCTGGCGCGTGAACTTGAAACCCTAAACTTCGGGCTGCTCTCTAGCGCTGGAGCAGGTAGGTGGCTTTCACGACCAGCTGCCGATCCTTCCTGCCAAAGATGTCGGCGGGCAGGCCGGTTTGCGACTGGTCGTTGTAGACGACATAGAGGTCGCTGCCGGGGCGGTAGATGAAGTTGAAGCGCACGTTGTTCGAAATCTCGTGGGTCGACGTGTTGTATTGCGTCAGGCTGCGGATCGTCATGCGTGGCGAGAACGTGTAGTCGACTCGCAGCGTCGACAGGTTGACCACGAACCTGCCCCACGGCATGTCCACCTCGTTGCGGTTGTACTGCAGCTCCGTCGAGAACCGGCTGGTGACACGCGCGCCGGCGGCGGCCGACAGGTTCAGGCGCGAGCCGCCATAGAAGTCCGCGGGCGTCACCGACAGCCGCTGGTAGATGCGGCGGCCCGGGCTGGTGTTGAGCATGAAGTACCACTCGTGCATTGAATAGATGCCCGACGGAATCGTCACGTTGGGCCGGATGCGGAACGGGACGTCGAGCACGTCGAGCACCTTCTGGTAGAACACGTTGATGAAGGTGTCGTCGCGCAGCGTCGTGCCGAGCATCAGGTGGTGGTTGCGGTAGACCAGCCGGTTGCTCTGGTCGGTCGTATAGGTCAACACGTACATCGGCTCGTAGAGCTTGACCCGGCCGGTCTTGGGCCGGGGGGTGGGGCCGAAGTACGCCTTGGTGGTGCGGATGCCGGTGCGCTGCACGAAGCCGGCCTCGGCGTTGAAGTTCTCCTGCACGTCGAGGTAGTTCAGGTACAGGTTCCACTTCGGATCGCGGTAGGCGATGCGTCCGAAGTAGGCCATGTCGTTGCCATCCCTGCCCGGAGTCGCGGTCTTGGCGAGATAGCCCTGGACCTGCAGGTTGTTGCTCGGGATCAGGTTGACGTCCACGCCCATGGTGCGGTTGAAGTGCGAGCTGCCGCTGCCGGTGGCATCCTTGTTGATGAAGATCGCGCCGACGCGCGAGCGTTTCAGGACGTCGCGGCTGTAGCGGCCGACAAAGAAGTTCGCCCCCTGCACACCCAACGCTTCGTCGGTCTGGATGTCGAGCACGCCGATGTTGTTGCGCCCCGACTTGCCGGCCACGCGCACGCCGCCGAGGATCGGGAGCGGCGTGCCTGAAGCGGACAGGCCGATGCGGCGGCTGAAGAACAGGTCGGTCTGCACCTGCGTCGGGGTGAACGCGGTGCCCGTGCCCATGGTGAAGAAGTTCGAGTTCTCGAGGAAGAAATCGCGCTTCTCGGGATAGAACAATCCGAAACGCGTCAGGTTGACCTGCTGCTCGTCCACTTCCACCTGCGCGAAGTCGGTGTTCACGGTGACGTCCAGGTTGAGACCGGCCGTCAGCCCGTAGCGAGCGTCGAGTCCGAGGTCGCGAATCACGTCGGTGGTCTTGTTGGTAGCGCTGGCGTGCACGTTGCGGACGCCGCCGATCATGAACGGCTTCAGACGCAGATCAAGGCCGCGCGAAATATCGGACAGCCCGTGCAGCTCGCCGGCCAGGCTGACGCGGGTCAGCGAGTAGGACTTCGGAATCGGCGACCACAGCACGGTTTCGTTCTTGCGCCGGATGTGGCGCTGGAAGTTGACACCCCACACCAGCGACGTGCTCGGCACGAAGCGCACCGTGCTGAACGGGATCTCGATCTCCGCCGTCCAGCCGTCGCTGACGATCCGTGCCGCCGCATCCCACACGCCGTCCCAGTTGCGGTTGATGTTGGCGGTGCCGCCGCGGCCGCCGCCCTCGCCCTCGTCGAAGATCTGCTGCTCGAGCTTCGCGCCGAGCGGCGTGGTGACGAACATGTAGCCGTTGCGCGAATCGTGGAACGTATCGAGGATCACCTGGAAGTTGTCCTCGTCGAACAACCGGTCGGCATCGCGGCGCATTTCGGTCGCGGTCACCGCCAGCGACGCATACGCGCGCACGCCGATGTAGAGGTGGCCGGCGTCGAACAGCACGCGCACCTCGGTCCGGTCGGTGGCGGGCTGCCCTTCCTGGGGCTCCTGCTGCACGAACTGATCGACCGCCGGGGCCGCCGCCCATGCCGCCTCATCCAGCACGCCGTCGATGCGGGGCGACTCGGTGACGCGCTGCGCGGTGATGGTCGGCCGCTCGCGGCCCGCCTGCGATGCGAGTGGCGCGGCCGGCTTCACGGCGGGCGGAGTGTCGTGCTTGTGTTCGGTGGTCTGAGCGAACGAAATAGCGGGGATGAAGGCGAGCAGTGCGGCGGCCAGGCCGCAACAACATCCCCATCCGCAAAGGATAGCAAGGACCGAGGCGCGAACGTTCTTCATGATGAATACACCACTATTGTACTGACGGCCCGGCGGTGGATGGTCGTCATCTACCGACGCGGCCCGGTGAGGTCCTCGAGCGGAGCGGCGGCCGCGCAGCGCGGACACTCGGAGGGCCGCCACGAATCGAACGCCGCCCGACCGGTCGACTCGATCCGCAGTCCACGCTCGGTAAAGAAGTTCGCGCCCGTTGAACCACGCACATCGAGCGCTCCGACGACGATCGGAATCGCGCCGTGGGTTTCGACCTCTCGCAGCGTCGCACGCAAGGAGGAATCAGCACTCAGTACGTCATCGACAATCGCCACCCGCTTGCCGAGCAGCGGTGGCTGGTGCCTGGCGGCAGCAGGGATTTCGGACCGAGCGTGAAGTAGAACTCGGCCCCAAGCAAGCGAGCCGGTAACTGCGCCAGGAACGCACCGCCAATCGTCGGACCGCACACGGCCGTGATGTCGTAGCGGCGCAGTGACTGAGCCAGCTGAGTGACGAAGGGATCGAGTGCGGCTTGATCGACGAACGCCGTCTCGGGGTCGTAGCAGGGCGAGCAGTGCAGCCCGGATTCCATCTGGAAGTGGCCCTTGCCAGCTCGAGCCAACTCCGGAAATGTCGTCAACCAAACGATCGTAGCGCAAGCGGCGGGGCCGGGGCGCAGGGATCGGGGATCAGGGATCAGGGATCAGGGGTCTCGGAGTCCGTGAGTTCAGGACCATCGCCAGCAGCGCATAGTAGCCGCAAATCGCCATGGCATCCATCGTGCCCTGCTCACCAATCACCTCGTGCGCCCTGGCGCGGAGGGCTGGCGACACGCTCCGGTCTTTGTGGAGGGCGTTGCAGATGTCGTAGACGACCTGCTCAACGTGCTCGAGGTTCGGCGGCGGCACCTGTGCCCACAGCGCGTCGATCTTCACTTGTGAGAGACCGGCCGCCAGGGCGATCGGCGCGTGAACCTCCCACTCGAACTGCTGACGCCAACAGGCGGCCGTGACGAGAATCGCCAGTTCACTGAGCCGGGGCGGCAGCGCGCTGCGGTAACGAAGGTATTCACCGAGCGCGCTGACGCGATTCATCAGCTCCGGGCTGACCAGCAGATCGAGAAACGGCCCAAACGGCTCCACGCCGCGAACGCGCTTGAACTCTTCGATGGCGCGCAGCCGATCGGCCGTCATCCCTGCTCCCTCACGCCGTCTTGGGTAGCCCGTTCTGCAGGAGATCTTCCATGGCGGCGACGAAGGTGTCGATCTCCTCGAGCGGCGTGTAGATGTTCGGCGTCACGCGGATGCCGTTGTACTCCGGCCGGTTGATCGCCGTGGTGATGATTCGGTACTTGTCCCACATGAAGGCATTGATGCGCGCCGCGGGAATGTCCTTGATGCCGACGCATGCCACCCCATAGACCTGGTCGAGCCCGGTGTGAATCAGCACCCGCGGGTTGGCCTTGAGCCTGTTGGCCCAGCGCAGCGTCAGGTAGCGCAATCGCGCCGCCACGCGTTCGGTGCCAATCGCCTGGTGGAACGCCAGCGCTTCGTTGAGCGCCGCCTTGGTCGCGGCCGGCGAGGTGCCAATCTCCTCGAACTTGCGGATGTCGTTGTCGCTGCGCTCGGGCGCCGCCTGCATGGGCCACGTTCTGGCGATGCGATCCTTGCGCACGTACAGGAAGCCGGTGCCGGTCGGCGCCAGCAGCCACTTGTGAAGGCTGGTGCCGTAGTAGTCCATCTCCAGGTCGCGCAGCTTGAACGGGAAGTGCGCCGCGGCGTGCGCGCCATCGACGATGGTGATGATGCCGCGCGAGCGGGCCATGCGCGCCAGGTTCTGCACCGGGAAGATTTGTCCCGTCAGGTTGGTGATGTGGCAGAAGTGCAGCACCTTGGTGCGCGGGGTGATGGCGCCTTCCAGGATGCCGTAGAGGTTCTCACCGGTGGTCGGCACCGGGAAGTTCACCTTCTTGATGGTGATCTTGTTGCGCCGCGCGCGCTGATCCCAGGTGGTGAGCATGCGGCCGTAGTCCTGCTCGGTCGTCACCACTTCGTCGCCGGGCTCGAGGTCAATGCCGTTCTGCGCGATCTGCAGCGACTCGCTCGAGTTGCGGGTGATCGCCATCTCTTCCGCGTCGCAGCCGAAGAAGTCGGCGAGACGGCGGCGCGCCACTTCGATGTTCCGCTCGATCAGTCCGCGGTGATACACCGGCGCCTGGTTCGAATAATCGAGGTAGCGCTTGTAGGCGTCGTGCACCACCGTCGGGCTGGGGCAGCTGTTGCCGTTGTTGAGGTTGATCAACGACCGGTCGAGCGTGAACGCGTTCTGAATGTCGCGCCAGTAGCCCTCGTCCGCCGCGACATCGTCCGGCGAACGGGTGCCGAGGGCGCGCGACGCCTGGGCCACCGCCTCGATGCTGCTGTCCTTGACGATGAACGCGGCCGCGCCGGCTGCGCCGGCCGCACGAAGAAATGCCCGCCGATTGCTTTTCATGGATGCCTCCAGGACGGCATGATTATATGCCTCCATGCGCGCGTCGATTGGCCGCAGCATACGTCAGGAGTAGAATCCGGCCCATGAAGCAGATCTCTCTCGCTCTGTTCGCTGTGGCTGCGCTCTGTATCGCCCGCGCCGACGCCGCCTCCGGCAGCGAAGGCGGGCAGGATCGCGCCGACTTCGGCATCATCGAGAAGATCAAGGCGGAGGGGACGGAGCGCTCGAAGATTCTCGAGACGTTCGACTACCTCACCACCGTGATCGGGCCGCGCCTCACCAACTCGCCCGCGCACAAGCGCGCGGTCGCGTGGACGCAGGACCAGATGAAGGCCATGGGGCTCACCGGCGTCCGAACCGAAAGCTTCGAGTTCGGGCGCGGCTGGACGCTCAACAAGCTCACCATCGAAATGGTTGAACCGCGCTACATGCCGCTGATCGGCTACACGCGGGGCTGGGCGCCGTCGACACCCGGCCGCATCGTGGCGACGCCGGTGTGGCTGCCGGGACTCGAGGAGGCCGCGGTGAAGGCACAGGCGGGCACGCTGAAGGGCGCCCTGCTCTTCACGAGCCCGATCCAGCAGTACGCCATTCGCGCGGATCGGCCGGCGGCCAGCGGCGACCTGAAGCCGCCGTCGCCGCGGCCGGCCGGCCCGCCGCAGCTGAACGCCGAGCGCATGGCGATCCTGAAGGCCGAGGGCGTTGCGGTCACGCTCGAACCCAACATCGGCGAGCACGGCACGGTCTTCGTCACCGGGCGCGACATGGGGCCGAACGCGGTAACGTCGATCGTGCTCGCGTCGGAGCACTACAACCTCGTCGCGCGCATGCTGCAGCAGAAGATCCCGGTGAAGCTCGCCGTCGAGGTGCGGTCGACATTCAATGACGATGACCGGAACACGCAGAATGTGATCGGCGAGATCGAGGGCACCGACAACGCCGTGAAGGACGAAATCGTCATGGTCGGTGCGCACCTTGATTCGTGGCACACCGCCACCGGCGCCACCGACAACGCGGACGGCAGTGCCACGGTGCTCGAGGCGATGCGGATTCTCAAGGCGCTCAACGTCCGGCCGAGGCGGACGATCCGCGCCGCGCTCTGGGCGGGCGAGGAACAGGGACTGCTCGGGTCCAGGGCCTACGTCGCCCGCCATCTCGCCGGCGACAAGAACAAGGCCGCGCGCGATAAGTTCTCCGTCTACTTCAACCTCGACAACGGGTTTCCGCCAATCAGCGGCTTCTACATGGAAGGCAACGAGCCGGCGCGCCTGATCATGGCCGAGTGGCTCAAGCCGTTTGCGGCACTCGGCGCGATCATGCCGTCGCCCGGACACATTGGCGCCACCGATCACCTGTCGTTCCTCGACGTCGGTGTGCCCGGCTTCCAGGCCGTGCAGGAGTACATCACCTACGACGTCCGCACGCATCACACGAACGTCGACTTCGCGGAGCGCATCGAGCCGGCGGCGTTGAAGCAGGCGGCCACGGTGATGGCCGGTGTGCTGTATCAGGCGGCCATGCGTGAAGCAACCTTTCCGAAGCCGGCGCCGAAACCGGCCAAGCCGGCTCAGTAGGCGCCGACGAAACGCTGACGCAACCGGCGAAACTCCCGTAGTATGGGCCGCGATGACGGCCCGATTCCTGACTGCATTGATCGTGGCGGGCGCGCTCGCGCACGGCGCCACGGTTTCAGCCCAGCCGCTGCCGACCGCCAGAGGCATCCATCCGCTGGAGACCGATGTTCCGGATGTTGGACGGGTGCTGTTCGCCGTGTCGGTCCCCAACGGGTACGATGCCGCGACAGCGGTCCCACTCGTGCTCGTCCTTCATCCTGGCGGCCAGCGGCCGCGCCATTACGGCCAACAGTTCATGCGCGCGGTGGTCGGGCCGGCGCTGCAATCGATGCGGGCGATCATGATCGCACCCGATTGCCCGGCACGCGCCTGGTCCGATCCCGAATGCGACAAGGCCGTCGTCAGCCTGATGGATCGGGCGGTGAAGGCCTACCACATCGACCGCAAGCGCGTGCTGGTGGTTGGTTTCAGCATGGGCGGTCGCGGCGCGTGGCATATGGCCGCCAGACATGCGGACATCTTTACCGCCGCCATCCCCATGGCGGCCTCGGCGCGCGGGCTGACCATCGACGAGCTCGGCAGGCAGCCGACCTACGTCATTCACAGCCGCGCGGACGAAGTGGTGCCCTTCGAGCCGGCCGAAGAGCTCGCCCAGGAGTTGAAGAAGCTGAAACGGAACGTTCACTTCGAAGCGCTCGACGACCTGACGCATTTCGAGATGGCCAGTTACGTCGAGGCGCTCAGGGACGCTGGACGATGGGTCACCGAGCGGTGGAAGGAATAGGATCAGGGATCAGGGATGCATACCGGCTCTTATATCAACGGCAAGTGGTTCCACCCGTCGTCCAATCAAATCAGCCGCAACATCAATCCGGCCGACACCTCCGACGTGATCGCGGAGTTCCCGCTGGCGACGGCTGGCGAGGTCCAAGCGGCGATTGACGCGGCCATGGCGGCACAGCCGGCGTGGCGGAAGACGCCCGGCCCCGAGCGGGGGCGCGTGCTGTGGATGGCGGCGGACATCGCCAGAAGGCGCGTGGACGAGATCGCGCACACGCTGACGCGCGAAGAGGGCAAGATTCTCAAGGAAGCCAGGGGCGAAGTGCTGAAAGGCATTTCGCTGCTCGAGTACTACGCCGGTGAAGGCTTTCGCATGCACGGCAAGACGCTGCCGTCGGAATCGCGCGACACCTTCACCTACACGCTGCGCCAGCCGCTCGGCTGCGTGGGCTTGATCGCGCCGTGGAATTTCCCCTGGGCGATTCCGGTGTGGAAGAGCGCGCCGGCGATCGTCTCGGGCAATGCCGTGGTGTTCAAACCCGCTGAATTGACGCCCGCGACGTCGGCGCTGCTGACCGAGATCTACGAGGAGGCCGGACTCCCGCCCGGCATTTTCAACATGGTGGTGGGCCGAGGCTCGGTGGTCGGCGATGCCATGGTGGCGGCGCCGGAATTGCGCGCGATCTCGTTCACCGGCTCGAACGCGATCGGCAACGCGTTGTACGTGAAGGCGGCACAGCGCGGCGCCAAGGTCACCTGCGAAATGGGCGGCAAGAACGCGGTCATCGTGATGCCCGACGCGGACCTGGACAAGGCCGCGGTGGCGATTCACGGCGGCGCGTTCGGGTCGACCGGTCAGCGTTGCACGGCCACCTCGCGAGTGATTGCACACCCGGATGTCAAATCGAAGCTGGTCGATCGTCTCGTGGCCATGGCCGAACAGATCCGGCTCGGGCCGGGACTTGATGCCGCCTCCGACATGGGGCCGTCGGTCGACGAGAAGCAGTGGTCGACGGTGATGGACTACGTCGGCGTCGGCAAGTCCGAAGGCGCGAAGTTGCTGACGGGCGGGGGCCGTCCCGACACGCTCAAGCAGGGCTACTTCGTGCAGCCAACGATTTTCGACGGCGTCACGCCATCGATGCGCATCTTCAGGGAAGAGATCTTCGGGCCGGTCCTGGCGGTCGCCACCGCGAACACCCTCGAAGAGGCACTCCGCTTGGCCAACGGAGTCGAGTACGGTTTGACGACGTCGATCTTCACCGAGAACATTTCGTCGGTGATGACGTTCATCGAGGACGTGGAGACCGGCATGGTGCACGTCAACGAGCCGACGATCGGCGGCGAGGCGCAACTGCCGTTCGGCGGTACCAAGTCGACCGGCGTCGGCGAGCGCGAGATGGCGGAAGAGGGATTGAACTTCTTTACGGAGATCAAGACCGTCTTCATCAACTATTCGGGCAACGCCGAACGATCGATGACGCGGTAGGGCTACACGGGCTACGGGCTACGGGGTGCGGGCTAACGGCTATGCGCTGTCCGTAGCCCGTAGTCCTTCACTTCACCTGAACGACCACGTCCTTGTAGGTGTTGAGGGCGCCGTCCGAGGCCATGCAGCGAATCGTGTACTGCCCGGGATCCTCGAAGGTGACGTTCACCTGATACCGGCCGTCTGGCGGCACGGCGGGCGCCATCCAGCGCGGCGCCCAGGGCGAGTTGGCGCCGGCGCGGGTGTCTTCCCACACTTTGGCCTGGCGCGGCGTGAACGAGACGCGGCCGGCACCTCGATAGACAAAGCACGAATGACGCAGACCGGTCTGGCTGCCGACGGTAATCGCCGACGGCGGACGCTGCGCCGCCGCATCGAAGGCCATCGTGCCGCGCGGCACGGTCACCGGCGTGCCGTTGGTCGCGCGCGCGCGAGCCGCGGCAATGCGCTCCGACTCACGCGAGTCCGGACCGAAGCGCGGACGCGGGACGCCGTCGTCTTTCGCGATCGCAACCAGCGTCAACGGCTGCCCGATCTGCGCGCGCCGCTCACCGGTATCGATGGTGATCTCCGGCGCGACGTTGGCGCGAATCTGCGGGCTGCTGAAGCCGGCGCCGAGCGCGCCCTGCTCCGACGCCTGGACCATGTTGTCGACCATCGAGTCTTCCCGCAGGGTCGCATACGCTCGTTCCGTCTTGCCGCGGGTCGTCAGCGTCCAGATCAGCTCCTTGTCGCCCCAGTCCTTGGGCACGCGCACCGTGAACACGAAGCGGTTGCGGCGCGGCATGAAGCGCGTCGGCTGCCCCTGGTCGCAGGGACCCGGCGACATGCAGTTGTCCGGGCCAATCGGAACGTTGAGCTCTTCCTCCCAGTTCCGGTTCATGTAGCCGAACATCATGTTGAACGACCCGTCGTCGTTCTTCTCCCAGCCCTCGAAGGCCGGCGAGGCGTTCTGTCCGGATGAGTAGGAGAGGGACTGGGTGCTCGCCGTCTGCACGGCGAGCACCACCAGCGTGAGCCCGAAGACGACCTTGAAGGTGACTGCTCGAAGCATCGTTGGTGAGCCTATTGCTGTTGACCCGCGGCGGTCGGCTTGGCCATCGGGGGAATGACGTTGCACAGCGGACAGCCGAGAATCACGTCGGGACGATTCGGGCCGAGACGTTCGCGACGCCTGGCCATCTCGTCCTGGAACTCCTGATCGCTCAGCGGCATGATCTGCCCGAGGTCGATGAACATGTTGGCGATCGACCGGTTGCCCGAGCCCTGCCAGTTGCGCGGATCCGGGATGTTCTTGTTGTTCGGCGTGTTGTCCATGTAGCCGATGATGTGCAGGATGGTGCCGCGCGGCAGGATCGGCGCGTAATCGTCGTGATACTCGTACTGGCGGACCCAGTTGTGATCGTAGCCGGCACAGGTCAGCGTCTGGATGTTGAAGCCCCAGATCGCCTCAAGGCACATGCGCTGACCCGGCGCGTGCAGGTGCGGCTCGAAGGTGACGACCTTCGCCGGCTGCTGCAGCACTTCGTAGGCATGGAGCTGCTGGTTGGCTTCGTTCGGCTTGATGTCGATGTCGAGCGCGTTGGCGAGGTTGTGCAGCGTGGTGCGCTTCTTCGGCTTGTAGCCGACCGGGTGGAACTTGAAGCCGAACAGCAGCTTCGATTTCACGTCCTGGCCCCCGGCGTGCAGGTGCGCCGACTGGTAAATGATGCTCGAGCCGGCCTTCAACAGGCGTCCGGCATCGTCATCGAAGATGTCGGCGTTGCGGCCCACTTCGTGCACCGGCCAGCCGACGGCGCCATCGGTGACTGAGGCTTCGAGCGGCTCGCCCTGCTCATCCACCGGCGCGGTGGCCCAAATCAGGTGGTGCCACACGTAGCGCTGGCCGACGGTCTGGCGCGCGGCGTCGCCGCCGGCCACGTTGTTGACTTCGCGAATCTCGACCGACTTCACGTAGCGGTCTTCGGCGGTCGGCAGCCTGGTCGGCGGGAACTCGCCCCACCAGTCGGGCGTGTTTGCCTTGACCAGGACCTCGGGGCTTTCGACGATCAGGTCCGGCTCGCCGGCGTGCCACGAGGCGCCCGACGGGAACACCAGCGGCTTCGGCATGTCGGCCGGGTTGCCGCGCGGCGCGCCGGTGTCGGCCCACCTGGCGATCTTGGCGACCTCCTCGTCGCTGAGCGACGGGTCGTTCTTGTAGTGCTGAATGCCGATGTTCTTCTCGATGTACCAGGGCGGCATGGCGCCGGCCTTGTCGCGAATCGCGGTCCGCGCCTTCATCGAGCGCGCCCACGGCCGCGCATCCTCGTAGGTGAGGAGCGACATCGGCGCGACCTGCCCCGGCCGATGGCAGTTCTGGCAGCTGCGCTGCAGAATCGGCGCAATGTCCTTGGTGAAGGTCACCTCCTGCTTGTCCACCGCGGCGCTCTGCGCGGAGGTGGATTGCTCGGCGCTGACCGACGCCGCGTTGAAAGACGCTGCCCCCACCATGACCGTTCCGGCCAAGAGAAACAGGCCGAAATGCTTTCCAATCGCCATCGCGATCTCCTTGGGAATCCCGAACTTTGGAACCACCAGTTTACCCCTACGGACGCAGTAAGTCTCGCGTTCCCGGATTGAAGCCTCCGTCCCGCCTTGCGTCCCCACGGAAATCGCGACGCTATCCTGCGGGATTTTCGCTGGAATTTTGCCGTAGCGCCTCTTTTGCCGCGCGCCGCGCGACGGAGTCGGGATACGATTACCGCTTCTGCCGCGCGGCGCGCGGCCCAGGGAATCATTCAAGGCGGACACGTGCATCCTGACCTCCAAGAAGCGATAGATTTTCACGAAGCCATTCTCGCGGAAGGCGCCAAGGCGCTCGTCGGTTACCACCAGCCCAAGATCCTGGCCAACCTCGTGCTGCTGTCGGAAATTCCGACGACCTACGACAAGAAGGAGCAGCGCCAGGTCAACTCCGGCAATCTCCTGCTGAGGGGCGTGCCCGGCGTCGGCAAGACGTTCTTCGGCGTGATTCTGGCGGCCATCAGCAACGCCAAGTTCGCCCGCATCCAGGGCCGCGCCGACCTGCAGCCGACCGAAGTCGTCGGCTTCCAGATGATCAATCCGGCGACCGGCGAGCTGACCACGGAAATCGGCCCGCTCGCCGAAGCGGAAGTGATCCTGCTCGACGAGATCAACCGCATCCCGCTCAAATCGCAGAGCGCGTTCCTGGAGGGCCTGCAGGACCGCACCGTCACCGTCGGCAAGACCACCTACGAGCTGCCGGCGTTCAACTTCGCGATTGCGACCATGAACCCGGTCGAGCTCGGCCAGGGCACCTTCCCGCTGTCGGAAGCCGCGACCGATCGCTTCGCGATCATGGTCAACATCGGCTACCTGCCGCCCGAGGAAGAGCGCAAGCTGGTGAACTTCGACTTCAAGCAGGTGCGCCTCGGCAACCTGATGCAGAAGGAACGCATCATCCAGCTGCGATCGGCGATCACCGATCACGTGTTCCTGCACGAGCGCCTTGGCGACTACGTGCAGCGCCTGGTCGCCAACACCCGCCCCTACAACCCCGACACCGACTGGCTCAAGCACTCGCCGTCGGAGCTGGTCGAGTCCGGCGTCGATCTCGGCGCCTCGCCGCGCGCGATCATCGTCTGGGGCCGTCTCGCCAAGGTGTGGGCGTTGATCGTCCACCGCCGCGACGAGGTCTACCCGGAAGACATCCAGGAACTCGGGAAGTACGTCCTCAGCCACCGGTTGTGGCTGGGACCGCATGCCGCCAGCCATGGGCTCACGCAGGAAGCGGTGATCAAGGACGTCGTCGACAAAACGCCGATTCCATGAGCACCCTTCGACTCGCGTGCCGCCGGCTGCGCCGGTCGCTCGCTCGCTCAGGGCTGCTGCCGTGAGAACACGGGAGCAGGAAGTCGAGCCGCTGATCAACCTCTCGGAGATCACGGAAGTCGAGCTGCTGATCCTCAAGCGGATGCGGGAGTTCACGATCGGCGAGCACGCCAGCATGTTTCACGGCACGGGCTTCGACTACGTCGGCCTGCGCGACTGGCAGGCGGGCGACCGGTTCGAGCACATCGACTGGCCGCAGTCGTCGCTCAACAACTTCAGCCCGCTGATCGTGCGCGAGTTCGAGCAGCCGACGACGTCGAGCGTGATCATGGCGGTCGATCGCTCCGCGTCGACGCGGTGCGGCGCGCACGGCAAGTCGAACGACAGGCAGGGCCTGCAGATTGCCACGCTGATCGCGCGGGCGATCGCCACGGTCGGCATGTCGGCGGTGTTCTTCCAGGATTCGATCGGAATGATCGCCTTCGACGACGGCTTCCGGCAACTGGGCGCGGTGCGGCCGCGCATCGGCAAGGGCCAGGTGATTCACTGCCTCGACGCCTACCAGCACGGCGTCGGGCTGCAGGACATCCGCAACGTCGGCAGCCTGGGCGCCACGCTGGCCGGGTTCTCGCGCAAGACGGCGATGATCCCGGTGATCTCGGACTTCCTGTTCGACGAGGCGCCGGACATGCTGAAGGAGCTGTCGCAGGCGAACAACGTGCACGACGTATTCATCATGATCGTCGATGCGTCGTTCGCGTTCGAGCTGCCGAAGGTCTCGGCCGGCTGGATTGAGGTCTACGACGTGGAGACCGGCCGCACGCGCATGATGTCGCGGCGGGAGCTGGCGCGACAGAGCGAGCGCGTCACGGCGTGGCAGGACGACATCGCGCGGCAGGCCAAGGACAACGATCTCGATGTGATCCGGCTGTCGATCGATCAAGTGAAGGTCGACCTCGCGTTGGTGGAGTGGGTGGCAGAGCGGCGCCTGCGGCGCCGCAAGTAAGCGGGCAGTTGGCAGTGTGCCGGTTGCCAGTTGAGCTGACCGTGGCTGATTGACAGTTATGACCAAGCATCTTCTGACGGGCGTTTCGCTGTTGTTCTTCGGGGTCGTGCCGGTAGTGGCGCAGACCGGAACCGACATGGTGGAGGTCGAGCCGATCAAGTGCTGGTGGCGCACCTCGGCCAGCGCGGTTCGCACCGGTGAAGCGTTCACGCTGACGCTCACCTGCGCCGTGGTCGACACCGAGGCCAACAAGGTCGTGGCCGACTTCTCGAAGCTCGATCCGACGGTGGTGACGCTGCCGCCGTTCGAGGTGCTCGGCGGCACGCACGCCGGCGACCTGGTCGTGCCGGGCCGGCGGTTCTTCCAGTACGACTACCGCCTGCGGCTGATTGCCGAGGACGCATTCGGCAACGACGTCAGCATTCCGCCGCTCGAGATTTCCTACCGCATCGAGAGCGTGGTGGCGGGCGGCAGCACGGCGCAGGGCATCGAACAGCAGTACTCGCTGCCGCGCGCGTCGGTCCGGCTGATCTCGCTGGTCCCCGACGACACCTCCGACATTCGCGAGACGCCGGCGGCGCTGTTCGAGACGATCGAGAACCGCGAGTCGCGCGCCAACCTGCTGCAGACCGTCGGGGGCATCCTGTTTGGCCTGGCCGCGGTGATCGGCGTCGTGATGCTGATCGGCATGCTGCGGCGCAGGGCGCCGAAAACCGCGACCACGGCCCTGGACCTGCCGCCGCGCACGATTCTCGGCGCGGTCGCCAGGGAACTCGACGAGGTCCGGAGCGCCAGCTGCGGCGGATGGACCCAGGAGCTGGCCGGCCGCGCGCTGGCCGCCGCCCGCATCGCCGCGGCGTACGCGCTCGGTCGCAACATCGGGCAGCGGCCCGCGGCCGGCACGACGCCGGTCGACGGCATCCTCGTCGTCCGAGCCTTCGGCAAGGGAGAAGTCTTCGTGTCGGGCGCGGCCACGGCTGCGTCGGCGTCCACCGTACCCGGCCTCGCGGATGCACTCCGCACGCTGACCGTTGCACGATACGGGCGCGGGGGAGCATTCGACTCGATGGCGGACGAAGCGCTGAACACCGCGATCCGCGTCGCGAAGGAACAACAGGCGGAGCACTCGATTGTCAAGGAATGGGGCCGCGCGTTCGTGGCCAACCTGGCCGATCTCCGCAAGAAGGTCTGGGCGTAAATGCAGTTCTTTCGCGACCTGTTCGGCATCATCGAGGCCACGTGGGCCGAGTGGGCCGATCTGCGTCTCGAACGGCTGCTGTTCTCGGAAGGGACCACCGCGCGGCAAATCCTGCTGGCGCTGCTGGGTGGCGCGGCCATCTTCGTGGTGATTCGGTCGTTCGGCAATCGCAACCCAGGGCATTCCCGGATGGCGTTGCCGGCGCTGGTCAAGAGCCCGGGCCTGACCCGCATCTCGATGGCGCGCCACGGCGCGTTGTTGCTCGCGCTGGCCGGGCTGCCGTTCTTCATCCTGGCGCTCGCCGATCCGCGCACCGCGCTGACGCGCTCTGAAACGACGTTCCCCGGGCGCCGCATTGCGCTGCTGATCGATGCATCGTCGAGCATGCTGTCGGCGTTGCCCTCAACCACGCTCGCCAAGGGCGCGCCGAACAACGCCGCGTTCTTCACCACCGTCGGCGCGGCGCGCTACTTCATCGAGCGGCGCATGGGCGGCAAATATCGCGACCTGATGGGCCTGGTCGAGTTCGGAGACGATGCCTACGTCATCACGCCGTTCACCACCGACTACGAGAACATCCTGCTCAGCACGACGCTGATCGGCGACTGGAACGAGTTCATGGCGTTCCCCGATCAGGGCACCGTGGTCGCCCGGGCGGTCGAACAGGCGGTGGGGTTGTTCCAGGCCTTCGACTATCTCGACGCGGCCGGCAACCTGATGGTGATCTTCACCGACGGCGCCGACGCCGACGTGCTCGAAAACGGCAAGACCGTCGACGATGTGCTCGCCGAAGCGCAGAAGGCGAAGATCCCGGTGTACCTGATCAAGATCGGCGGCAACATCCAGAACAAGCGGAGCGTGGCCGACGAGTTGTGGATTGGCGCGGTCAGGAAGACCGGCGGCGAGTTCTTCTCCGGCGCCGACGAGCCGACCATCATCCGGGCGATTCAGGCCATCGATCGTCGCGCCGCCGGCCAGATCCAGATGCGGCAATACAGTACCGAGCGGCCGCGGTACGCGCCGTTTGCGATGACCGCGGCGCTGCTGTGGTGTGCCGCGCTGGTGTTGCGTTTCACGATTCCGACGTTCCAAACATTCCCGTAGGAACCGCACAATGAAATCTTCTTCGTGGTTAGCACAAGCTCTCATCGCCATCCTGCTGCTCGCCGGCGGCGCCATCCTGTGGCGATCGTCCGAATACGAGCGGCGCATCGCGGCCGCCGAGCGCGACCTGGTCACGCTCAAATACGACGATGCGCTGGCGGCAGCGGCGCAGGCGGGGGGCCGGCTGGCCAACCTGATGCCGGGCTCGACGGCGGCAGCGGACGCCAAGGCGCTCGAGTCCACGGCCGGTTACTGGCGCGGCGACTACGATCGCGCCATCGAGAATCCGGATGCCAAGCTGCTGGCGGCGAATGCGGCGTTCCGCAAGGTGCGTGAGGCCGGCGGCTCGTGGCAGGCGGTGGTCGGCCGGCTCGACGGCGTGGTGAAACAGTACGCCGAGATCGTCCGCGAGAATCCCGGGAACAGCGAAGCGGTGTTCAACTACGAGTACGTCGTTCGCCTGCGCGCGGTGCTGGCGGCGCGCAAGCTGCAGGTGCCGCCGTTCGACGCCAGGGGCGCGGGCCTGAGCCTGCACGGCTTCGAAGGCGCGCCGCCCGAGCAGACGGACATGAAGAAGTTCAAGATGATCGTGCCGATGCGTCCGGATGAGCGTCTCGAAGCCGAGAAGGCCGGCAAGGGCACGACGAAGGTGAGAAAGGGATAGGGGCTTAGGGGTTCAGGGCTCAGGACATGCGTTTCGGCGCTCCAAGCTTTCTTCCGCTGCTGGTGCTGCCGGCTGCGCTGATGCTGCTGTGGTCCTGGCAGCTCTGGCGCCGCCGTGCCGACGCGCGCGCGTTCATGCGTCGGCGGCAGGTGCCGGTCAACGAGCGCATCCCGTTCTTCGGTGAACTGCTGTTCTGGTTCTTCCTGGTGCTCGCCTCGGGCACGGCCATCCTGGCGCTCGCCAAGCCGCAGGCCGTCACCTCGCTGGTCCGCACCGCCGGTGTCGATCTCGTGGTGCTCCAGGACGGGTCGGCGTCGATGCACGTGACCGACGTCAAGGGCAACCGCTGGCAGCGCTCGATGCGCCTCCTGCGCACCCTCGGTGAAGCGCTGCGCTGGGACAACGACCGCGTCGCGCTGGCGCTGTTTGCGCACATGGCCACGCCGCAGATCCGGCTGACCAAGGATCCGAATACCTACTTCTTCTTCCTCGATCATCTCGAGGACCGCTCGCCGTTCCGTCTGGAAGACGACGGCACGTGGGACACGAACATCGAGCGCGGCATCTACTGGGGCATGCGGTTGATCGAAAAGGACGAGGAGCTGCGCAAGACGGCGGCCCTCACCGCCAAGCTGCCGGAGGCCAACAACGCGCGCGCGTTCGTGCTGATCTCCGACGGCCAGTCATGGAGCGGCGAGGTGGCCAAGTCGCTGGCGTTGGCGAACGGCCGCGGCATTCCCGTGACGGTGGTCGGCGTCGGCACGACGGCGGGCGGGATCATTCCCGATCCCAAGCGCGAGCAGGGCCAGGCCGCGGTGCGATCGGTCTTGAACCGCGCCGAGCTGACCCGCATCGCCACCGCAGGTGGCGGCAGGTACTACGAGATGGATCGCGAGACCGATCGCGAGATCGCCAACGCGATCATTGACACGACCCGCCGCCGCGCCGGCACCACCGGCATCCAGGAAGGCATGCGCGACTTGTACTGGAACTTCCTGTTCGCCGGCGGCGTGTTCCTGGTGCTCGGCGTGTTGTTCCTCCGCGACCGCACGGCCCTCGCCCTGCAGCTCGCTGCCGCGTCAGCGGTGCTGATCTTCGTCCAGTCGCTGTTCTAATACGCCTCGGAGGCGCGGAGACGCGGGGCAATTCTTGGAAAACGGTGCGCCTGGCGGCACTGGCGTTTCCTGGAATAGCTCCGTGCCTCCGTGTCTCCGTGGCCTGTCTACAGCAGCCGCGCTATAGTGACATCGTGCGAGGTTGTGTATTTCTTGCGATTCTGGCGCTGAGTGCCTGCGGGTCGCAGCCGGTGGAAGAGGACTATCCCGCCAAGATTGCCGGGATCCGCGCGGCCAAGGACGAGGCGTTCAAGACCGGTCCCGATTCCCCAATCCCGGCCGACAAGAAGGCCGTGCTGTTGCCGTTGGCGTACTACCCGATCGATGAAAGCTACGCCGTCCCGGCGACGCTCGAGCCAGCGCCGGATCGCGTGCGCATCCAGGTGCCGACGTCGACCGGCAAGATCCGCGACATCGAGCGCATCGGCACGCTGAAGTTCACCGTCAAGGGCCAGCCGCTGCGGCTGACTGCCTTCATGGAGGTGACCGAGCCGCGCTCCAGCCGGCTGTTCGTGCCGTTCGCCGATCTCACCAGCGGGAAAGAAACGTATCCAGCTGGGCGTTACATGGAGCTCGACCCGACGGCGACCGGCATCTACCTGGTCGACTTCAACGTCGCCTATCACCCGTACTGCTACTACAACGAGGACTACGACTGCCCGTTCCCGCCGAAGGAAAACCGCCTCGACACCCAGATTCGCGCGGGCGAGAAGCTGCACAAGCCGGAAGCGGCGACGCCTTGAATGCGCTGCAGGCCATCGTCTTCGACTTCGACGGCGTCATCGCCGACAGCGAACGGCTGCACCTGCGTTCGTATCAGGAGATCCTGGCGCCCGAGGGCGTGACGATCTCCACCGAGGACTATCTCCAGAAGTATCTCGGCTATGACGATGTGGGTGTGTTCAAGGCGGTGGGCAAGGACTTCGGCCTGCCGATGGACGACCAGCGCGTCACCAATCTCATCGCCCGCAAGGGCGAGCGCTACGAGTCGCTCGCCGCGGCCGGCGAAATGCTGTTCCCCGGCGCCGCCGACTTCATCCGCTCGGCGGTCAGCGCCGGTGTGCCGATCGCGATCGCCTCAGGCGCGCTGACCCACGAGATCGAGGACGTGCTCGAGCGGGCCGGCATTCGCGCGCTCTTTCCCGTGATCGTGGGCGCCGATCAAACAGAACGAAGCAAGCCGCATCCCGACCCGTACCGGACTGCGTTCGCGCGTCTGCGCGCGCACTGCCGGCGCGATCTCGTGGCGTGGCGCTCGGTCGCGATCGAAGACTCGCACTGGGGCCTGGTGTCGGCTCGCGGGGCGGATTTGCGGTGCGTCGCGGTCACGAACACGTATCCCGCAGCCGAACTGCGCGCCGACGCCGAGCTGGTGGTGGCGGGCCTCCATGCGCTGACGCTCGACGCCCTGGACACGATGGTCGCCAGTAGCCAGTAGCCGGCTACTGGATACGGCATACTGGCTGCTGTGCCGAAGACCCTCGCTGAACAGATCGCCGACGCCGCGGATCGGCCCGGTCCGGACCTGGCGGCGCCCGCCTTCCTGGTGGCGCGCATCGAATACCCGCGCCTCGACCCGGCGCCGTATCTGAACCGGCTGGAGCACATGGGCGATGCGGCGTTCCATTTCGTCGCGAAGGATCCTGGACATGATGCGCCGCTCGGCGCCCGCATTGATGCCGTCAATCGCTTCTTGTTCGGCGAGCTGGGATTTGCCGGCAACCGCGAGCAGTTCGACGACCCGCGCAACAGCTGCCTGAACAATGTGATGGATCGGAAGAAGGGCATTCCGATCACCATCGCCCTGATATACATCGAAGTGTCGCGTCGCGCCGGCGTGCGTGCCCAGGGCATCAATTTCCCTGGACACTTCCTGGTGCGGTGCCTGCAGGATCTCCACACCGACGATCCGAACGACGGCCTGATCGTGGATCCCTTCCACGGCGGCGCGATCCTGAATGAAGCGGAGTGCCGCCGGCTGCTGCAACCGCACATGAACGAGGCCGCGTTCGAGCCGTCGCTGCTGGCCCGGGCCTCGCGCCGGCAGATCCTGGTGCGGATGCTGCTCAATCTCAAGAAGCTGTACGTGAAGATGCACTCGTTCCCGCAGGCGCGCGCCACCACCGACGCGTTGCTGGCGCTGCAGCCGGCCTCACTGGCCGATCTGCGCGACCGCGGCCTGCTCGCCTACCACATGAACGACTTCTCGCACGCCCTCCGCGACCTCGAGGAATACCTGAAGGTCGCGCGGCTGGCCGAACAAGACGACGACCAGAGGAAAGAGACCGAGCAGGTCTGGGAACACGTCAAGACGCTGCGCCGCCGGGTGGCGCAGCTGAACTGATCTCAGCCGGCGCGCGATGCCGATGGCGATCGTCCTCGCAATCCCGTGCGCAATCTCCGTCGCGATTTCCTGACCCATTTGCTCGTTCCTCGTCACCGTCCGTGTCGCGTGTTGAACTCCTGGCAGGGTCGCTGTAGCCGGAACAGATCGACAAGGCGATTGCGCGCGACCTGGAACAGCCAGCCGCTGACGTGATCGATCGGCATCAGCTTGCGGTTCGCCTCGACCAGCTCGAAGAAGACCTCCTGGGCAATGTCCTCGACGTCCTCGGCGTGCGGCACCCGCCGGCGCACGAAGTTCAGCAGGCGCTCGCGCGCACGCTCGACGATCTCGGCGATGTCCATCAGCGCCTGGTGTGGCTCCCATTCCTGAAGAGGATTGACTGGGGCAGAAATTGCACCACAACCTGCAATAAGATTCCTTGCGATGAGCATGCTCAGCACATTCGCCCTGGCGGCCGGCCTGGTCGGCTTCGTCGCCTCGGCCCTTCACGCCCAGACCGCCAAGCCGCAGGCGGCGGCCCCCGATGTCACACCGGGCAGCATTACCTGCGAAGAGTGTCCGTATCCGTATCCGTCAAGCTACCTGCCGCTGACGCTCTATGGCCAGGACGTGCGCATGGCTTTCATGGACGTCGCGCCGCAGGGCACGGCCAACGGCCACACCGTGATGATCTTCCACGGGCACAACTTCGCCGGTTTCTACTTCGGGACCATCATCGATGCGCTGCGCAAGGTAGGCTTCCGCGTGGTGGTCGTCGATCAGATTGGCTACGGCCGTTCGTCGAAGCCGATCATCCCCTACAACCTGAACGACATGGCGCGAAACTCACACGCCATCCTTCAGAGCCTGAAGATCGAGCGCGCGATGATCATCGGCCATTCGATGGGCGGCATGGTGGCGGCGCGCTTCGCGTCGCTCTATCCCAAGGTCGCTGAGCGGGTGCTGATCTACAACCCGATTGGGTTATCGGATACCCGCCACGGGCGCGCGCCTGGCAGCGTCGACGCGGCATACAAGACCGCGTTGGGGGCGACCTATCAAAGCGTGAAGGCCGGCCTGATGCGTTACGTGGCGCACGACCCGTCGGCGTGGAACGACGAATTCGAGAAGTACGCGCGCATCCGCTATGCGTGGACACTGGGCGCGGACTGGCCGCGGCTGGCGATGGTGCAATCGCTCACCGGCAGCGTGATCCAGTCGGACCCGGTCGTCTACGACTGGGCGCACATTCAGGCGCCGACGCTGGCGTTTGGCGGCGCGGAAGACATCCTGCCGGGCACGGTCACACTCTTCCAGGACCGGATGAAGGTGCTCGCCGACACCGTGCCCAACAAGAACGGCAGGCTGCACCTGATTCCAGGTCTGGGCCACGTGCCGCACCTGGAAGACCCGGCGAAGACCATTCCGCCGATGGTCGCCTTCTTGAGGGAAGGGCTGAACTAGCCACCAATCTTCAGCTCGCCGATCTCCTTGTAGAGATACGCCGCGGCGATCACGCCGTTGTGGAAGTTTCCGAGATCGAGCTTCTCGTCGGGCGCGTGCGCGTTCTCGTCGGGCAAGCCGACGCCGAACAGCACGCACGGTACTCCGAGTTCTTCCTGGAACGTCGATACGACCGGGATCGATCCGCCCTCGCGGTTGAACACCGGGCGCTGGCCGAAGCCCAGTTCGATGGCGCGGCCGGCGGCCTGCACGTAGGGGTTGTCGAACGCCGTCATCCACGGCTTGCCGCCGTGCATCCGCGTGATGTGCAGTTCCACGGTCTTCGGCGTCACCTTCTTCACGTACTCCTCGAACAGGTCGCCGATCTTCTGCGGATTCTGATTGGGCACCAGGCGCATGCTGACCTTGGCCATCGCCACGGCCGGCAACACCGTCTTGGCGCCTTCCCCGGTGAACCCCGACAACAGGCCGTTCACTTCGAAGGTCGGACGGGCCCACACCCGCTCGAGCGTGGTGTAGCCGGTCTCACCGAACAGCTTCGGCGCGCCGAGTTCCGCCTTGTACTTCTTCTCGTTGAACGGCAGCTTCTCCCACTCGGCGCGCTCCTCCGGACGCAGATCCACCACATCGTCGTAGAAACCATCGATCTTGATGCGGCCGCTCTTGTCCTTCATCTGCGCCAACACCTGCGCCAGCACCATCGCGGGATTCGCCACGGCGCCGCCGAACGAGCCGGAGTGCAGATCCGACTTGCTGCCGCGCATGTCGATCTGGAAGTACGTCAGGCCGCGCAGGCCGTAGCAGATCGACGGAATGCCGCGATCGAACATCGGCGAGTCCGAGATCACGACCACGTCAGCCGTCAGCAGGTGCTTGTGGCCCTTGATGTAGTTATCCAGATTGGCACTGCCGACTTCCTCTTCACCCTCGATCAGGAACTTCATGTTGACGGGCAGGCGGCCGTGCTGTGTCAGGTGCGCTTCCACGGCCTTGAAGTGCATGAACACTTGGCCTTTGTCGTCGGCCGAGCCTCGCGCATAGATTTCGCCGTCGCGAATCGTCGCCTCGAAGGGCGGCGACGTCCACAGGTGGAGAGGATCGACAGGCTGGACGTCGTAGTGCCCGTAAAACAGAATCGTCGGCGCGCCGGCAGCGCCGAGCCACTCGCCGTAGACCACCGGGTGGCCGGGCGTCTCTTCGAGGCGGCAATTCTGCAGCCCAATCCGCTGCATTTCGTTGCGCGTCCACTCCGCACACTTGCGGACGTCGCCCTTGTGTTCGGGGAGCGCGCTGATGCTGGGGATGGCCAGATATCGCTTCATCTCATCGATGTAGCGATCGCGGTTGACGTTGATGAAGTCGATGACTTTGTCCATATGAATCGTGGAGGCCTGGAGGCCCGGAGGCCTGTTCAGCCAATGGTACTATCTGTCGATCTCGTCACGATCTGCTGGCCGGTTGCCACCGACAGCACGGCGCAGACCAGCAGGAATGCCGTGGCCGCGATTCCAACCGTGCGCACCCTTTGGCGGCTAAGTATAGCTGGCCAGGCTCCGCCAACCGGCGTCGTCGCTGGCGACGCCTCGCCAGTGCAGCATCGTCTTGCCGCGCGCCGCGCGGCGATTACGGCTTCGACCAGCGATCGGCGTCTCGAACCGCCCGTCGTTCCTCTTCCAGCTTCTGCAGGTGCGCCAGCACGCTCTCGCGCGCCATCGGAATCAGCTCCATCGCCAGGCCCGGATACATCGACGACGCGACTGCCTCGACGGTGGACAGCCCTGTGGCGAGCGCCGCCAGGACCTGCGCCTCGCGCTGGGCCCGATGAGCGATGTAGCGATGGATCAACGCCACGGGATCCTCGATCACCGGGCCGTGTGCGGGAAGCGCGCGTGCCGGATTCAGCCGCAGCATCCGGTCGAGCGACTGAAGGTAGGCTGCGAGGCTGCCGCCATGCGAGGCCAGGATGACGACGGTATTGCCCTGCACCAGCATGTCGCCGACGAACAGGGTTCGCGACTCGGCATGCCACAGCGACACATGATCCGGTGCATGACCGGGCGTGTGCAGCACCGTGAGATCGCCCTCGTCGGTCGTCACAATCGCGCCGTCTTCCAGTCCGTACCAGGCCAGGCTCGGATCGCGCTCCGGCCACAAAAGCTTGGACAACTTCACGGCCGGCCAGCGCTCCTGTATCGCCGGCACGCCGGCCATGTGATCGGCGTGCGCGTGCGTGACGAGAACGTGCGCCAGACCATTGGGCGCCGCCGCTGCGATTGAATCGAGGTGGGCCTGATTGCCGACTCCGGCATCGATCAGCAGCGGCCGCTCATTGCCGATCAGGTAGGTCCAGTTCCCGTCGCCGGTGATCGGACCAGGGTTGCCGGCGTGCAGGAAGACCGGTTTCATGCCGTCCGGCGAAGCCCCACGACCGAGATCGCGCAGGCGATCAGCATCAGCATCGCCGCGCTCACGTACGGCATCGACATGCCGTAGGTATCGTAGAGATAACCACCCCATGCCGGGCCAACCACGCGGCCAAGGCTGGAGAGAGACTGCGCCAGGCCGAGGATGCCGCCCTGGTCGTCGGTGTCGGCCAGCTTCGAGACCATGGCCGTGATCGAGGGGCTGTTGAAGCCCATGCCGGCCGCCAGCACACCCAGGGCGACGAGCAGGGTCGGCACGCTCCACGCGAAGGGCACCAGGCCGAGGCCGATCGCCACCGCGCCAATCGCCAGCGGAATCAGCCGCCGTTCGCCGACCATCTTCACCGCCTTGTGGACGAGCACGCCCTGGACCAGCGCCAGCACCACGCCGATGAACGCGAACAGAAAGCCGATCGTCGACGCGGTGAAACCGAACCTCGCTTCGCTGAAGATCGCGAACGTGGCCTCGAAGCCCGAAAACGCGAGGGTGACGAGGAAGAACAGGCCAAGGCACAGCAGCAGCGTCGGCCTGCTCATCGCATGCCTGAACGCCTCCATCCGGCCGAGCGACCGCGTCGACGGATTGACCGCGCGCGATTCAGGCAGCAGGAACCAGGCCGCGATGCAGTTGGCCAAGCACAGCGCAGACGCGAACCACATTGGGGTCTCGGGGCTGACGCGGCTCAGGATGCCGCCGATCGCGGGTCCGAAGATGAACCCGAGGCCAAACGCCGCGCCGACCATGCCCATGCCGCGGGCACGATTCTCCGGCGTGGTCACGTCGGCAATGTAGGCCTGAGCGGTCGGGATGTTCGCGCCGGCGATGCCGCCGACAATGCGCGCCGCAAACAGCAGCGGCAACGACGTCGCCAGCGCCATGCCGAGGTACGACAGGCACGATCCCATCAGGCCGACCAGGATGATCGGCTTGCGCCCAACGCGGTCCGACCAGCGCCCCCAGATCGGCGAGAACAGGAACTGCATCAGCGAAAAGCTGGTGCCGAGCAGGCCGATCATGAACGCGGAGGCGCCCAACGACTCCGCGTAGAACGGCAGCAACGGAATGATGATGCCGAAGCCGAGCAGGTCGATGAAGACGGTGACGAAAATGACGACTAACGGCGACATCTAGTCTTTGCCGGCGCGCCCGCCGGTCTGCAGCCACAACGACAGCGCGCTGTAATAGACCGGGAAGAACAACGAGAGCATCAGCCACGGACCGTCCCTGGCCGGCAGCCTCCAGATCATCCACGCAAACAGGAGGCTCCACATTGTAGCCAGCGCCAGTGTCGGACGCTGCAGCGTCTTCATCCGCGACGGATACGCGTAACGGATGGGCACGAACACCAGCACCACCAGCACGATGAGGACGGCGGCATTCGCCGCCGGGGCCATGCCCGCGATGTAGAGGTAGGCCACGACGATGTTCCAGTAGGACGGGAAGCCGGTGAAGAAGTGCTCGCCGTGGCGCTCGACCTTGGCATCGGCGTGCGCGAAGCCGTACAGGCTCGATACCAGCATCGCCGCGCACACCGGCAACGCCGACGGCACCAGTTCAGCCTGCCACACGATCAACGCCGGGACGAACGCGTAGGTGAGGTAGTCGATCAGGTTGTCCATCAACGCGCCGTCAAACTGCGGCAGCCGATCTGTGACGCGCAGGGCGCGCGCCAGCCAGCCATCGGTCGCGTCTACGAATGTCGCGACCACGAGATAGGCGAACGCCGCGCGGAACTCCTGAGCGAACGTCATCATGGTGGCGAGCAGCGCCAGGACGATGCCGGACGCGGTATAGAGATGCGCGATCCAGGGAAGGATCGGGATCGACACGTTTAGAGTCGGCGCTCGGCGGCGGGGAAGGAGTTCCAGACCGGCACGCCGCAGAAGTGCGAGCCTTCGGTGCAGCGCGGCGACACGATCTTGTTGCGCAGCACGCAGGGCGGACCCAGGTAGCGGCCGAGCTGCGGATGAATGGCGCGCACCTGGCTGATCTCATCCATCGATGCCAGATAAATCTCTTCCTGCGCGTTGAAGCAGGTGCGCAGCGTCCACTTGTGCTGCAGTGCGATGAACGAGCCCGACTCCACCAGCCGCAACGACTTGGCGTTCGGCAGGATGTAGAGCGCGTATTCGAGCGGCACTCCCAGCGCCAGCAGCTTGTTCTTCGCCGCCCAGGCATCGGCCATGGCCTGTTGGTAGACCGCGCCGGCCTCGGCATTCTGCCGAATCAGGCGCGGCGTGACGAAATCGGGCGCGCTGGTATCGGCCAGCGTCATCAACGGCCGCGACGCCGGCACCATGCGGTGACGCTGATCCTGCGAATCGGCGGTGTGGCTCAGGCGCTTTTCGAACACGTAGCTGGCGTGATTGAGCGCCCGCATCATCGGCGAGTGATACGCCACGTCGAGCATGTCGACGCGATACGGATTCCTGGCGGGATTCATCACGCGATCGATCGCTTCTGCATCGTCCATTTCGGCGGTGGTCAGGCCGAAGGTGGCGCGCAACGCGTCGGAGACGACGCGCTCGGCGCCCGCGGACCAATCGCGCAGCCGCGACACCCTGCCGCCGAGCCGGCGATCGAACTCCGCGGCAAACGCATCGCCGTTCGACCGCGCGCTCGGAAACGACCGCTCGGGCAGCGCCTCGCGCTCGAAGCTGCTGAAGCCGACCTTCTCGAAAAACATCGGATCGACGTCTTTGACGAGATCGACCATCGCGCCGATGACCATCGCCGCTTCGTAGGGCACGTCGCCGGCGTTGAGCATCCGGTGCAGGCGATGCAGCACGATGCCCGACACGGTGTGCACCATCGACGTGAACGCGCCAATGGGAATCACGTAGCGCGCGGTCTCGATCGCCTTCTTGACTGCTTCGCGTTCGACGGCTTTCAGCCGATCCGGCGTGTTGGTCGGCCGAACGTAGCGCAGCTCCTTCAGGATCGCCCAGGCGTCGTCTTTCAGGAGATCCGAGAGGCGCGAGTAGGCATCCCACGCGCGCAGCACCGCCTGCTCGTAGACGTCGAGCGCCTCGCCCTCGATCGGCGGCACGAAGGCGCGCGGCTCGTTCAGCTTGACGTAGCGCTGGCTGGACTGTTCGGAATTGTAGAACGGATACGAGTGCAGGACACTCCAGACCAGCTGGCGCGAGATGTTTTCGAGGCCGAACTCGAAGTGGGCGTGCTGGAAGACGGTGTGGTGCCCGCCGTCGAAGGTGAGCGGACCAATCGAATCGCGCTGGCTATCGGTGACTTCGCTGCGTTCGATGACCCGCGGCGAATAGCAGGTGCGCGCGGCGGCAATGGCGCCGTCGTACGGCACGGCGGGCGACGAACGGAGCGTGATTTTCGGTGGCGCGGTTGCCAGTGCCAGGGCCGGCATGAGGACAGGCGCAATTATACGCCGCTGCCCGCCGTTTCACGGACCCGGTTCTGGGTGTTTCAAACGAGTTTCATCCAGTGAATCTGCTACGATTCGGAGACCGCCCCGAAAAAAGGCGCCCCTTCACAACAAAGGAATGGAAACATGACCCGCATACTCAGGACGCTCGCGTTGGTGTTTGCACTGCTGCCGTTGGCCACGGCCGCCGAAGCTCAGCTCGCCCCGGCCGACGCCGGCGCGCTGATGGGCACGTGGACGATTGCGCTCGACACGCCGCAGGGCAGCTTCGAACAGACCGTCGCGCTCAAGGATGAAGCCGGCAAGGTCGTCGCCGAAATCTCGAACCAGATGGCCCCGGAGGTGCAGAAGGTCACCGACGTCAGCAAGAAGGGCGAGGATTTGATCCTGAAGTTCGCCGGCAACTTTCAGGGCAACCCGTTCGACGCGGTGATCACCATGACGCCGCAGGGTACCGACAAGTGCACGGTCACGTTCGACATCAACAGCGGCATGTTCACGATGAATGGAACGGGAACGAAGAAGTGAGAAGAACTCCGCAGCCGTCGCGAGATTGCGCGCGAGCGTCGAGCCCTTGCCGGGCCGGTGCCCCAGGCGATCAGCTTGCCACCGTCGGTCTGGAACTGGCGGCAAATGAGCGGCGGGCCGGCCAGTGCGGGTGATAGCGAAGAACGCCACGGCAGCAAGTGCAACGAACGAATCAACGTGGTCATGAACGGTAACCTCCTGCCCCAATCAGACGGGACCATGCCGCCCAGCGTGCGCCTGTAAGTGGTGGATTCGAAGTAAGTTACCGTTGCTGTAACGGTTACAACCGCCTGCTGGCGAAGAATTTCGCGGGATACTTACACCGTGACACCGATCCCGGATCAGGAGATTCGAGCCGAGCTCGACCGAATTCTCGCCGCCAAGAGTTTGGCCGGCGCGGGGCGCCTCAGCAGGCTGCTTCGATACGTCGTCGAGAAGACCCTGGCCGGTGAAACCGGCCAGCTGAAGGAGTACGCGGTCGGCGTCGAAGTGTTCGACCGAGACGAGAACTACGATCCGCGCCTGGACTGCATTGTCCGCGTCGAGGCTGGGCGGCTGCGCAGCCGGCTGGACGAGTACTACAACGCCAACGGCGTTGCCTCACTCATCCGCATCAGCCTCCCGCGTGGTGGTTACGCCGCGCAGTTCGACCGGACGTCGCCGCCCGCACCCGCCCAACCAGCCCGGCGTGCCCGACCTGGCTTCGCGGTCAGCATCCCGCTGGCACTGGCGCTGGCACTGGCGGTCGCCGGCATGGTCTACTGGCTCGCCGGCCGCAACCGCGGTCCCGCCGACGATCTCCGGCCCACGGCGGCGGTGCTGCCAATCGAAGCCAACATGATTGGCGGCGACAACAGCAACTACTCCGCGCTCTTCACCGAAGCGCTCACCAGCGAGTTGGCGCATCTGGGCACCATCAGCGTGGCGTCGTACACCAGCGCGATGCGGTTCGAAGGCCAGCGCCGGCCGATCAGCGAGATCTCTACGGCCTTGCGATCGAACTACGTCGTCGAAGCCTCGATAGACGACGAGGCGAGCGAGATTCTGGTGGTGGCACGAATCGTTGATGCGGCGAGCGATCGGAAGATCTGGGTGTCGGACTACCGCGGCGCGCGTGACGACGTGCGAGGTGTCGCCCAGCGGATCGCGTTCGACGTCAGCGCGGAACTGCTGCGCCACGCCCCCGCACGCTAGCGGCCATCTCCGCCCGGGGGCGTGGCGTCGACTGGCTAGTCATCGTCGTCGTCCTGCCGGGTGTGATAGCGCGAGTACTCATCAAGATAGGTCAGCGTTTCGAACGACTTCATGCGGTCGAAGAACAGCACGCCATCGAGATGGTCGGTTTCGTGCTGGACGACCCGGGCGGGAAAATCCTCGAGCTCGAGCTCGAAGCGCTTGCCGGTTCGATCGAGCGCCGACACCTTGATGTGCTGGGCGCGCGGCACGCGCCCGCGAATGTCCGGAATGCTGAGGCAGCCCTCCCAGCCGTCGACCCTGGCGTCGCCAATCGGCGTGATTTCCGGGTTGATGAAGACCACCGTATCGCCTTCACCCCGGCCGTCTGCGTCCAGCATCGCCACGAAGACCCGGAGGCTTTCGTGCACCTGTGGCGCGGCGAGGCCGACACCGGAGTACTCGTGCATGGTGTCGATCATGCTGTCGATGAACTGCTGCACCGCCTGGCTCTTGAGTTCCAACTTGTCCACCGTCCTGGCCTTCGCGCGAAGGACGGGGTGGCCCATGCGGGCGACCTTCAAAATCGACATCTTCAGATTTTATACTTGGGCGTTGGATCCGGGGTCGCCGGCCCCGCCAAAATGCACTCACACGACCAGACCCCGCCGTATAAGTTCTGCCCGATCTGCGGCAGCCCGCTCGAGCCTCGCGTCCTGAAGATCACGGAGCCCAAGCGGCTGGTCTGCACCAACGCTGCCTGCGGATTCGTGTTCTACCTGGATCCGAAGATCGCGGTGGGCACGATCATCAGGGTCCCCAGCGGCAAGGTCGTCCTGGTAAAACGGGCCATCGAACCCGGCTACGGCAAGTGGGTGTTTCCGGGGGGCTACGTCGACCGTGGCGAGGAAATCACCCTGGCGGCGATCCGGGAAGCGCGTGAAGAGGCGGGACTCGACGTGCGCCTCGACCGCCTGATCAACATCTACTCGTATCCCGGCCGAGCGCCAGTCATCATCGTCTACGCGGCGACCATGCTCTCGGGTGACCTGTCCACCGATGACGAGGGCCTCGAGATCCGGGAGTTCGAGCTGGATGAGATCCCCTGGGACGACCTCGCGTTTCGGAGCACTCGTGAGGCGCTACGCGACTACATCGACCAGTTGCAGGACGAGATCTAGGCCACAGATTTCACTGCTGATACAGATGGTTCGATCGGACCCGCCTTCTGCGCCCGCCGTGCCGGTGCGAAGGTTGTCAGTCAGCGCGACGGACGAGTCGTTTCGGAGGCGACACCTGCAAGACGCGCAACTGCGGTGTTTCGAGCAGCGGGACGACCTGCAGACCATCCTCTTCAATGGCCTTCGGCAGCCACGTTCGCGAGTGACCGATGGGATATTCCTTGAAGATGTCGACGATCACCACTCGATCGGGCAGCGATCCGGCCTCCACCGGCTTGCCTTGAGCGAGGCTTCGTTCCGCGTCACCCGAGTCGAAGGGCGAGAACAGGTCCGCCGGGCGAAATGCCGCCGGCACGCCGGTGTAGACGCCGGTCGCCGGCCCGTCTCCCCGTCGCACCAGGAAGCGCTCGCGCAGGTAGTCGTCCAGCGCCAGCCAGCGATCGATTCGGCCCACCAGCATCATGCAGCCAAGTTCGTCGGTACAGGCGATGCGATCGGTGGGCTGGAGCTCGGCGCGGATCTCTTCGATGCCGCCACCCACGATCGTCGGGCGCGCGGCATCCAGCGGCATCGACCGCCACTGCTCCACGCCCACGGCCAGCACGATGGCCGCTATCGCCGCCCGCGGCACGCCGATCGAGCTCACGTCCACCGCGATCGCCATCAGCACGAGCGCCGTCGGCAGCAACAGGTAGTTGGTGGTGATCCCGGACTCGATGAAGCCGAACCACAGCACCCATCCCATCCACAGCGCGTGCGCGGCACGGTGCGACGCCGGCCACGCGTGTCGAGCGCGGTAGGCGATGCACAGCAACGCGATGGCGATCGTCAGCGGCGTCAGACGCAACATGTGCCAGAACATGTCGAGCGGATAACGTGAGCCCTCCACCAGGACCGACTGCACCAGCGGCCACGACAGCGCCGCGCTGTTGGTGGCCTGCGCGATTGAAAACGAGACGATCGCTGCCGCGACCGCCAGGGCGCTGACCGCCACCGTCCACGCCCGCCGCGGCGCGATCAGCACACCGGCGGTCAGCACCACCAGCGGAACCATGAACTGACGGCCACCAGGCCGCTCGAACAGGTTCAACACCTGCCACAGGAAGAATCGCCGCACCATCGTCTCGCCGCTCGACGGCGCGGAGTAGTGCAGCAGGAACAACACCGCCTGCCCAACCACCAGCCCCAACACCGTGGCCGCGGTCACCTTGAACCAGTGACGGCGGTTGCCCGACGCGACCAGGACACATACCGCCGGCGCCGCGGCCAACAGGAATCCGAGTTCGTGGGTCAGCCGGGCGGCGGCGCCAAGGACCACGATCAGGATCCAGTAGGAGCGGTGTGTCAGGCAGATCAGGTAGGCGAGGAAGATCACCAGGAACGGCGCGTAAAACCTGCCGGTGGTCGCCGTCGCCCAGAACGGCATCGACGTCGCGAGCAGCAGCGCGCCAAGCAACGCCGCCAGCTCGTTTGCGACCCGGCGCATCAGCACGAACGCCAGGAACACCGACATCGCCGCGCAGACCAGGCTGATGGCGCGATACGCCGGCAGCTCCGCGCCGGTGAGCGACTTCGCCAGCCAGCCCGCATACGAGTAGCCGAGTCCGCGGTCGTAAATCAGCCGGGAAGGCAGCAGGGGAATTCCGTGCGCGTCGATGCCGCGCACCGCAAACACGGTGAACTCTTCGTCGACGGAATAGCCGGGCCGCGACAACGACAATGCCCCCGCGACGAGGACGATGGCCGCTATCGCGCCGGCCGTCGCGACCGGCTTCGGCGGGCCCAGGCGCGTCACGCGATGGTGATGTGGTTGTTCGAGTAGACGTCCTGAATGGCGTTGAGCAGCGCCACGCCCTCCTTCATGGGGCGCTGGAAGGCCTTGCGCCCGGAGATCAGGCCCATGCCGCCGGCGCGCTTGTTGATCACCGACGTCTTGACCGCGTCCTTGAGATCGCTCTCGCCCGACGACGCGCCGCCGGAGTTGATCAGCCCGGCGCGGCCCATGTAGCAGTTGGCCAGCTGATAGCGCGTCATGTCGATCGGATGATCGCTGGACAGATCCGAGTAGACCTTCTTGTGCGTCTTGCCGAAGTTGATGGTGGTGTAGCCGGCCGCGTTGGTCTCCGGCAGTTTCTGCTTGATGATGTCGGCCTCGATGGTCACGCCGAGATGGTTGGCCTGTCCGGTGAGGTCGGCGGCCAGGTGGAAGTCCGTGTCCTTGATCTTGAACGCGGAATTCCGCAGGTAGCACCACAGCACGGTGAACATACCGAGCTCGTGCGCGTGCTGGAACATCTCCGACACCTGCTGCAGCTGCCGCTTCGATTCTTCAGAGCCGAAGTAGATCGTCGCGCCCACGCCGGCCGCGCCCATGTCGAACGCCTGCTTGACGCTGGCGAAGCGAATCTGGTCGTAGCTGTTGGGATAGGAGATGAACTCGTTGTGGTTGAACTTCAGGATGAAGGGAATCCGGTGCGCGTACTTGCGCGAGCACAGGCCCAGCACGCCGAGCGTGGAGGCCACGGCGTTGCAGCCGCCCTCGATCGCCAGCCTCACGATGTTCTCGGGATCGAAGTAGATCGGGTTCGGTGCAAACGACGCGCCGGCGGAGTGCTCGATGCCCTGGTCTACCGGCAGGATGGACACGTAGCCGGTGCCCGCGAGGCGGCCGTGATCGAACATCGACTGCAACCGCCCGAGCACCTGGCTCGGGCGGTTGGACTGCAGGTGGATCCGCTCAACGAAGTCAGGACCGGGCAGGTGCAGCGATTCCTTCGCAATCGTCTTGCACTGGTGCTGGAGCAGGCCGGCGGCTTCGGAGCCGAGAAGCTCTTCGACTGTGGGCATGACGCCTTAGTCTAAACCGGTTTAGAGGGGTGCGTCAGCTGTTCGACGATGGCCGCGGATGTTGCCGATTCGACCATGGTATCCACGGGCAGTGCCCGCTCGACGTCGTCGCTGGTGCGGCGGTGCGCGTGGGTTTCGGGGTGCCGGGGCGTGAACAGGGTGCAGGTGTCCTCGTCCGGCCGGATTGATACTGCGAATGTGCCGATCTTCTGAGCGGTCGTGATGATCTCTTCCTTATCCATGCCGACCAGCGGCCGCAGGATCGTCATGTGACTCGCCCGATCGATGGTGGTCATGTTGTCCAGGGTCTGCGGCGCGACCTGTCCAACGACATCGCCGGTGACCAGCGCGCCAGCGCACACATCGCGGGCAATGCGTTGCGCGATGCGCAGCACCATGCGGCGGTAGATGATCACACGAAGGTCGCCGGCGACGCTGACGGTAAGCTGCCGCGGCAGCTCGCCACACGGCACCATCTACAGCTTCGATCGCAGTTGATGAGTAGTCAGGACTTCCGCCAGCTTGCGCGCTTTCTCCTGGGACGCATTCGACAGGAACGGCGCGCTGTGGAAGTGCATGACCGTCACGAAACAGCCGCCGCGCATCATCCGCCAGGCGGCCGCAGGTGAGTCAATGCCGCCGGACAGCAGCGCCACGAGGCGGCCACCGGTGCCGGTGGGCAGGCCACCGACTCCGGCCTCCTTGCCGATGAAGCAATAGGCGATGCCGGGAGCGCGGCGTCCTGCCCCAGCACAATCTCGATCCGGCCGATCGGCGTGCGCACTTCCTTCACATGCAGCCCGGCGAGGGCGCCGTGGATGTGGCGGACCAGCCGGCCGACGGACCACGATCGGTTCTTCCCCTTCAGCGCAACTTCCGAGTCGTGGACCAGGACTGACGTCATGAGGATGCGCCACGGAGACACCGGGCACGGCGTTCATTTTGTCCTCCGCGCCTTTGTGCATGCTGCTGCCCGGTGACCGGAGAGCACGGCCGATTCAATCGTCGCCGGCAACCCGGTGTCGGTCCAGTCGCCCGCCAGCAGGAACCCCTCGACGGCGGTGCGGGTGCCAGGGCGCGGGGGCGCGTCGGGCGACAGGGAGAATGTCGATCGCTTCTCTCGCACCGCAACCGCCTTCTTCAATTCGGCCGTTCTGGTGGACGGCAATGCCTCGTGGATCTCCGCCAGCGCCATCGCGGCGAGCTCTGCGTTCGGGCGCGAGACGATGGTGTCCGCGCCGCTGGAGATCATTGACAGGTGCGAAGCCGCTCCGCCGACCAGCGAGCGGCGATCGAACACCCACTGAAAATTGCGGCCAGGAAGACCGACCAGCGGTTCGTGCATCACCGCTCGATCGAACCACAGGTTCACCGTGACGATCGGCAGGCTCCCCAGCGCAGCGGCATTCGCAATCGTCTCCGCGAGTTCAGGCGGCGGGGCGTCGAACAACGCACCGAAGCCAAACCAGGGCACGGTCGAAATGACGACCGGCGCGTCGATCATCTCGTCGCGCACACGAACGCCCGTCACGCGCGCGCCATCGATCACCACTTTCGCCGGCGCGTTGACGCGCACCTCGCTGCCGCGCTGCTGCAGCCAGTCGCGCGACGGCCCGGCGTACATATCGTCGAGCGGTACCGCGGGCAACACCAGCGCCGCGGCGGCCGGATCGGGGCCAAACACCCGCGCCAGCACACGCCGGAATGCGGACGCCTCGGCCTGATCGATCGATTGATTCAGCGCCGCCAGCGCCAGCGGCTCCCAGAACAACTCGCACAATCGTGGCGCCTGCCCGCGACGTTGCAGCCAGGCACGCACGGTTTCAGGTCCGTTCGCTTGGCGCCCGGCTTCTTGATCGCCATCGCCCTGGCGAAGGTGGTCAGCCGGACTCGCGCTCAGGGTCTTTCCGATCCGCAGCACGGACAACTTCTCAGTCCAACCCAGCGCCTCCCACGCCAGCACACCCGCAAGAAAGTTCAGCGGCGGCGGCAACGCGGGCAGTGACAGCACGCTGTGATGACCGGCGCGATCGATCATCGGCACCTGCAGGCCGGTCTGCCACGTCACCCGGTCCGCGGCACCAATGCGGCGCAGGAACGCAAAGGTATCGTCATAGCACCCCATCAGGATGTGCTGCCCGTTGTCGACGCGCTCGCCGCTGGCGGGATCGGTGAAGGCGGTGGCGCGGCCGCCCAGGCCGGGGCGCGCTTCCAGCACCAGCACGCGCGCACCGTCGCCGGACAGCGCCGTCGCCGCGCTGAAGCCGGCGCAGCCGCCGCCAATCACAATGGCGTCGAACGACCCGGTCGCGCCGGGCTGGCCGCCGAAGCCCTGGCGAAGCTGGGAGCCTAGGCGAGGGTCGATCATGCTCTGGCGGATCGCGTCAGGCCGCAGGCGGACAACTGCGACCTCGCCCAGATCTGCAGCGCGATCCGTGCGCGCACCAGTTTCGGCACGCGCACGCGCTCACTGAACACGTCGTAGCCGCGGCGTTCGATGCGCTGCAGGATCTCGAAGTAGATGCCGCCCATGATCTCGGCGGCGACCAGTTTGTGTCCGTCGCCGGCCGGCATGGCGCGCTGGGCCGCGGCAAAGTACTGGCGTGCCCGCTGGCACTCGAACGCCAGCAGTGTCCGGACCGGTTCGGTGACGCGGCGCTCCGCGAGCGTGGCTTCGGTGACCCCAAACCGCGACAGGTCGTCGAGCGGAAGATAGACGCGGCCGTTCTGCAGATCGCCGCTGATGTCGCGGATGATGTTCGTCACCTGCAGCGCGATGCCAAGATTGAATGCGTAGTCGATGGCATCGCGGCAGCCAAATACCTCGATGCACATGCCGCCGACGGCCGATGCCACCCTGCGGCAATAGCCAACCAGTTGATCGAAGGTCTGATAGCGGGGCGTGCCGAGATCCATCTCGACGCCGTCTACGAGATCGTCGAACGGCTGGCGGGACAGCGACAACGTCCCGACGAATGGTTTGAGCGCCAGGCCCTGTGCGGTGACCGGGGTCTCGCCACCAAACAGTCTCGCCACTTCGGCGCGCCACTCGGCGACCCGGTGCGCGGCCAGCATCCGATCCGGTGTCTCATCCACCGCATCGTCCACCGCGCGGCAGAAGTCCCAGACCGCGCCGATGGCGCGGCGCTGCTCGGCCGGCAGGACTAGGAACGAGTAGGAGAAGGACGTGTCTCTCGCCACAGCAGCGTTCCACACGCTATCACTAATGCGTCGATTGAGCCGAGCGTGGGCCGGGCTCGGAACACGTCGTAGCGGCCGCGATCCAGCCGGGCCAGAATGCGCGTGCCGCCGAGCCACGTGGCACGCAACTCGTACTTCAGGCGGCCGCTGACGCCGTCGCACACCGCCCGGCCGTCGGCGAACAGCTCGCGCGTGCGCTGAGCGCAGTCGCCTATCGACGCCGTCCACGCAGCGGTCATGCGCCCGCTGTTCAGCGTGGCTGGATCGGCCCGGTGCGCGCTCCAGATGTCCTGAGGCACGTAGAGTCGTCCCCGCGACCAGTCGATCGCCAGGTCCTGCCAGAAGTTCGTGAGCTGCAAGGCCGTGCAGACCGCGTCTGACGCATGATCGAGTCGATCGTCTCGATAGCCGCTCAACCGCAGCACCAGCCGACCGACGGGATTGGCTGACCGGCGACAGTAGTCGAGCACCGCCGGCCACGTCTGGTATCGATGCGTGGTGACGTCTTGTGCGAACGCATCGAGCAGATCGTCGAACAGCGCCAACGGAAGATCGAAGCGCTCGATGGTGTCGTGGAGCGCCACGAAGATCGAATCAGGGATCCCTTCGACTGCGCGCAGGGCAGGCCGGGATCCGGGAGCCAGGCCGTGCAGCCGGCTTCGCCACTCGGCAAGCAGCCGCAGGCGCTCGTCAGGCTCGCGGCCCGGTTCATCGGCGACATCGTCCGCGGTACGCGCGAACGCGTAAACCGCCGCCACGTGCTTGCGCAGGTGCGCCGGCATCAACCGGGAGGCGACGGGAAAGTTCTCGTAGTGCGACTGTGCGAGGTCCTGACAGGCGCGATACGCCTCGTCGACTGCGCTCATCCGGCTGCGCCAGGGCTTCGTCGAGACAGGCTCACCATGGTGTTTCGGATGCCCCGGCACGATGGTTGGCGGCCCGTGCCATCGTGAACAACAGATCCGACAGCCGGTTCAGGTACACGATCACGACCGGCTCCACGGCGTCCTTGCCGAGCGACAGCACCGCGCGCTCGGCGCGGCGGCAGACCGTGCGTGCCAGGTGCAGCGACGCGCCCGCCGGGCAGCCATCGGACAGGATGAAATGGCGCAACGGTGGAATCTCGGTGTCGAGACGATCGATCCATCCTTCGAGCGTCTTGATGCTGTCGTCGCTGATGACGATCTTCGCCACGCGGGTGGCGATCTTGCGGGACGGATCGGCAAGCCGGGCCCCGAGCGCGAACAGGTCGCGCTGGATCGTGACGCACATCTCGTCGAGGTCCGGCGGCAGGCTGGCTGCCCGCACCACGCCAACGCATGCTTGCAGCTCATCGACCTCGCCGTAGGCCACCACGCGCGGGTCGGTCTTGCGCACCCGCGTGCCGTCGAACAGACTGGTGTCACCCGCGTCGCCGGTTTTCGTGTAAATCTTCACCGAGCAAAGTATACGGCGCCCAGCGATCAACCGAGCGTTCCGCCCGCTCGACATCAATGCCTCAGTTCGCTAGCATCACACTGAGTTGACAATCCACGACGAGGTGGCGGCCAAGTTGAAAGCGGCGGCCGGCCAGGCCGAGGCCTTCGCTTGCCGTTGATGGCCGACCGTCGGAGATTACGCACCCTCCTCCTGCCTTCGCCGCCGCTTCGGCAACGCTTCCGGCGCAACCTGCTCGCCTGGTATCGCAGGAACGGCCGCGACCTGCCGTGGCGCCATACCGACGACCCGTACCACATCCTCGTGTCGGAGATCATGCTGCAGCAGACGCAGGTCGATCGCGTGCTGCCGAAGTATTACGAGTGGCTGGGCAAGTACCCGTCGCTGGCGGTGCTCGCCGAAGCGCCGCCGGCCGACGTCAGCAAGACGTGGCGGCCGCTCGGCTACAACATCCGGCCGAAGCGCCTGCAGGCGATTGCGCGGCAGGCGGTGGCGGACTACGGCGGCAGGCTGCCGAGCGATCGCGAGACGCTGCTGTCGTTCAAGGGTATCGGCGCATATACGGCCGGGGCGATCCAGAGCTTCGCGTTCCGCAAGCGCGCCGCGATACTCGACACCAACGTCGCCCGCGTGCTGTTCCGGATTTTCGTCGGCAAGGGCGACCCGAAGAGCCACGCGGTGAGGAAACACCTGTGGGCGGTGTCGGAGGCGGTGCTGCCCCACAAGCACGTCTTCGATTTCAACCAGGCGCTGATGGACTTCGGCGCGACGCACTGCAGCGCGCGCAGGCCCAAGTGCGATGACTGCGCTATGAGCAGGTTCTGCCGGTCGGCCGCCCGGTAAGGTGCGCGATCAGCTCGCGATCGGCTTCTGGAAACGGCAGCGTAACCAGTTCGCTCCTCGGCACCCATCGCATCTGCTGCCCCATCATCGGCTTCGGCGCGCCGGCCAGCTCGCACCGATAGAAGAACAACCGCACGGTCTTCCCGGGATAGGCGTGCGTCACCTCGTGGACGATGTCGCCGACCCGGGCCACCGCATCGAGCTCTTCGAAAATCTCGCGGCGCAGCGCTTCGGCATGCGTCTCGCCCTCGTGCACCTTGCCGCCGGGAAACTCCCAGTGCCCTGCCAGGTGCGCCCCGTCCTGCCGAAGCGTCAACAGGAACGCGTCGTCGCGCTCAATCACCGCGGCGACGACGACCACCGGCGTCATCGCGGCGAGGACGCTCCGACGGGCACCGGCTGAATCCAGGCGGCCTTGCCGTTCGACTCGAGCACCTTGGCGCGGACGTAGGACTCGTCGCCCATGAAGGCATAGGTCGCCGGACTGGCCAACGCCTCACTCAACACGCGGCCGTGCCGGCCGATGAACTGGATGCGGTACTTGCTGGCCGGCTCGGTCTTGATCGCCACCGTCAGCGCAGCCGATGTGGCGGTGATGGATTGCAGCTCGACGCCGGTTGACGAGTAGAAGTCGCCGCGCTCGAGCGACTCGACCAGCGCCCGCGCCTCGAGGCGTGGTGCACGCACGTACACCCAGCCAAACCCCGGGCGCGGAGCGGTCTTGTCCTCCGGCCTCTTGAAGTAATGCGCATCGTCTACCGCGATGCCGTACATCATCTGGCCGCTCGACAGGATGCGATCCCAGACCTCTTCGAGGCCGGGTACGCCGCCGCCGCCGTTGTTGTTGACGAGCGGATGTCCGTTGAATACCTCGAACAGGCGCGTCCGCTGGAGCTGCATCAGCTCGTCGGCTGAGATCGCCCAGCCGAAGTTCGGGTGATTGATGCTCGGCACGGCGCCGGCGCCACGAATCGCGTCGACCATCCGCTGCGTCATGTCGAGCACCGAGAAGCCGCCCGGGGGCTTGATGAACGACGAGGGGTTGAAGCCGTTCACGTGGATCGGCTTCTTCTCGAACGCGTCGGTGACCTCTTCGCCCTTCATCACCAGAAACTTGTCGTCGGCGCCGTGCAGCGCGTTCAGGCCGTCCACGCTCGTCAGGTAGTTGTGATCGGTCAGCGTCACGAACTGGTAGCCGTGCTCGCGGTACCAGCGCACCACGTCGTCCGGCGTGGAATCGCCGTCGCTGTTGAGCGTGTGTGTGTGGAGGTTGCCCTTGTACCAGGAGGCCGGCGCGCCCGGTTGGGCGGGCAGGGCGGGCAGGGACAGCACCGCCGAGGCCATCGATGCGGCCGCCGCGAGCAAGGCGACGCGAGCACGTGACATCACTGGATCACCGCCTTGATGCGGACATCATTCCACACCAGGGTGACTTCCGTACCGCTCATAGCGAAGTCCCGATGCACGTAGCCCAGGCCGACAACCCGTTCGAGTGCCGGTGAGAACGCCGCGCTGGTCACACGCCCGAGGTCTCGGTCCATGGAGACAATCCGCGACTCCGGCTGGGGTAGAGATTCCGCGGATGCATCGGCCACCCAGCGAACCAGCTTCTTCGCCACCCGGCCGCCGCCGCGCGTGGTGACGCGCACGATCACTTCCTGCCCGACGTAGCAGCCCTTGGTGAAGGAGATGGCGCGATCTTCGATGCCGGCCTCGAGCGGGATCGTGTCCTCGCTCATGTCCGCCAGGAACCTGGGCACGCCGCGCTCGATTCGAATCACTTCGAAGGTGTCGAGGTCAATCATCGGCAGCGCCGCATATTCAGCCGGCAACGTGGCACCCACGATCTCCGTCAAGGCGTTGCCGGTGATGACCGTCCACACGAACACGCGGCCGCTGTCGTCGCTGACCACTGCGTCCTCGGAGAAGATCAGGCTGTCGAGTCGGTCGCGCAGGTCCGCCGTGAGTGGCGCCGGCACATCGAGCAGGATGCGGTCATCCCACGCGAACACGTGCAGGTCGGTGATCATCCGCCCCTGCGGCGTCAGGTAGGCCGAGTAACGGCTTTCCCCGACGGTCAGCGACTCGATGTCGTTGGTTAGCAAGCCCTGGAGCCACGACGCGCGATCGGCGCCGCTCACCGCAATTACGCCACGATCGCTGCGCCTGACCACGCCGCCGCTCTGGACGGCCCGGTATTCATCGATGGAAAACATGTAAGCTGTGGGGTTGTGACCCTCTTCAATCTTACAAGCGTTGGTCTCGCGCTACTGCTGTCCGCGACGCAGGTCCTGGCCCAGGCGCCGCCGGCACAGCCGGCGGCCGGCGGCGATACGCACTTCCTGGTGTTCTTCCGCTCGCAGCCGATCGGCCGCGAGGAAGTGGTCGTGCTGCGTACCGCCGACGGCTGGGTGCTGCGCGGCGGCAGCCGGCTGGGGCCGCCAATCGACATCACGTCGCGCGCTGCGGAGATTACCTACGACGCCGAGTGGCGGCCGAAGGCGATGACGATTGAGTCGGTCGTTCGCGGCCAGGACGTTTCGCTCAAGAGCACGTTCGACGGCTCAAAGGCCTCCACGACCATTACCACCCAGGGTGCTCCGCAGTCGAAGACCGACCCGGTCAGCGCCGACACCATCGTTCTGCCCAACACCTTCCTTGGTTCGTATGCCGCGCTGGCGCGCCGTCTGCAGGGCAAGGCGGCCGGCGACGAGCTGCGCGCCTACATCGCGCCGCAGACGGAAGTCACCGTCCGCATCACGGGCGCCTCGCCGGCCACGATCGAGACGCCGAAGGGCGTCATCAAGGCGATGCGCTATGCGATGACATTCAACAGCCCTCCGCCGGCCGGCGATCTGCCGATCAACGTGTGGACCGCAGAGGACGGCGGCCTGTTGCGCATCAGCATCCCGTCGCAGTCCGTGGAGCTGGCGCGCGAAGACATCGCGTCGGCGGCGTCGCGCACCTCCACCTTTTCGATCGACGGCGACGAGAGCACGACGATTCCAACCAGCCTGGGCTTCAACATCGGCGGTTCGGTCACCATGCCGAAGGGCACCGGGCCGTTTCCGGCGCTGCTGCTGATCGCCGGTTCGGGTCCGACCGATCGTGACCAGACCGTGGCCGGCATTCCGGTGTTCGGGCAGATTGCGCGCGACCTGGTGGCCGCGGGCTTCGTGGTGGTGCGCTACGACAAGCGCGGCGTCGGCCAGAGCGGTGGACGAACGGAGTCGGTCACCATTGCCGACTACGCCGAGGATGCGCGGCAGGTGCTGCTGTGGCTCGAGAAGCGCAAGGACGTCGACAAGGAACGCATTGGCGTGGTCGGCCACAGTGAAGGCGCGCTGGTGACGATGCTGCTGGCGGCGCGCGAGCGCGGCAAGATCGACGCGATGGCACTGATTGCCGGACCGTCAACCGACGGCAACACGGTGGTGCTCGAACAGCAGAAGCTGTTGCTGTCGAAGATGCCGATCGACGAGGCGCAACGGGCGGAGCGGGTGGCGCTGCAGGAAAAGATCAACGAGGCGGTGATGAAGGGCAGGGGCTGGGCAGACATCCCGCCGGTAGCGCGCACGGTGGCCGACACGCCGTGGTTTTACAGTTTCCTGACGTTCGACCCGGCGCGGGCGATGAGCGAGACCCGGCAGCCGGTGCTGATCGTACAGGGTGAGCTGGACACGCAGGTGCTGCCGTATCACGCCGACCGGCTCGGGGAGTCCGCGCGCGCGCGCAACGCCAAGGCCGAGGTCGCCGTCGTGAAGGTGCCGGGCATCAATCACCTGCTGGTGCCGGCGAAGACCGGCGACGTGTCGGAGTACGCGTCGCTCGGCCCGGACGCGAAGGTCTCGCCGCAAGTGACGTCCGCCATCGCCGCGTTCATGGCGAAGGCGCTCAAGGAGTGAGCTCCCGGCCTTGGCCTGAGGCT
>VFZG01000007.1 GCA_016871275.1 Acidimicrobiia bacterium
CTGCACAAGTTGAAGAAGCCGCGCGCGCTGGATTCATTCTGGGACCTGATGGCGAGATGCGAGACGGGGAGTAACTGGAAGGACCCTGGACAGTTCGCCGGCGGCCTTGGTATTTACGTGGGGACGTGGCGGATGTTCGGCGGCCTCGAGTTCGCCGGCCATCCGACCGAAGCGTCTCGCGAGCAGCAGATTGAGATCGCGAACAGGGTGTCGACGCAGGGCTGGCAGAAGTCCGAGGACAACTTCGTCGAGCCGGTCGGCTTCAGCGGATGGGGATGCCTCAAGGTGACGGGCGCGCCAGCGCTGGTCGAGCACCTTCCGTCATCCATCGCGGCGCAGAAGTTCGAGTGGGGGCACTCCGGGCCGGTCGTAAGGGACTTGCAGCGGATCCTAGGATTGAGGGCCGATGGCGTGTACGGCACTGACACGTGGACGGCGCACCTGCAGTATCTGAAGACGCATGGACTCTCGATTGACCTTGCGCCCAAGTAACCTCGTCCTCGCGCTCGGACTGTCGTTGTCCGCCGTAGCTGCGTTCGCGCAGGACCTCAGGCAGGAACTCGCGTTTCAGGGGAACCCCTCCGCGCCGGACCTGGTGTGTCCTGGCCGTTGTGCCGCCGCGGCGACTCGTCCCGCCACGCCACCAACCGACATGATTCCCCCGAGGATGTGCTGCGCGGCGATGCCATCAGCCCCGAGTACGCTTCCACCATGCCGCCGGCGCTTCCGGCAGAGCTGCTCTCGGGCTTTTCGCTTCCCGCCGACGGCCGCGCCTTACGAATCGGCGTGTGGGGCGACAGCCACATCGCCGCCGGCATCGTGACGGAAGAAATGGCACGCGTGGCGCTTGGCAAGGGCGTGGCGGCGCAGACGACGTTGGTGCCGCCAACGCTGGGACGGCCGGGCATTCGTCTGGGCCGACATGGGCGGCACCGGGTCGATCTATCGATGGGCGCTCCACAAGCCGCCGCTCGCCTCGTCCGATCTCATTCACCTGACGCTGTCGGGATACCGCCAGACGGCGATCGCCTTGCTCAACTCGCTCGGCTGGATGTCTGCGCCGACCACCGCGCCGCAGGCGTCCAATGCCGGCGCCACACGCTAGGAGCTCCCAATGGCTACCGACCACTCCCGTGCCGCCCTGCGGCAGCTGGCAGCAACGCTCGCCTATCGCGCCGCCAAGGTGCTGCGCGATGCGCCGCCGGAGTTCGGCAGCCACTCGTTTGGAGATGCGACCCGGCAACCCGTGAAGATCGTCGGGCACATGGGCGACCTGATGTTCTGGGGCGTGTCCATCGCGAAGGGCGGCTACGAGTGGAAGCCCGCCGGCGGCGACTCCTGGCAGGCCGAGGTCGAGCGGTTCTTCGCCGGCCTTGCCGCGCTCGACGCGGAGTTGGCCGCCGACGAATTCAACGGCTCCATCGAGAAGCTGATCCAGGGACCGCTCGCCGATGCGCTGACCCATGTCGGCCAGCTGGCGATGCTGCGGGGCATGATGGGCGCGCCGGTGCGGCCCGAGAGCTATGCGAAGGCGGCGATCGTTCCAGGACGAGTGGGGCTGGACCAGGAGGCGCCGCGGGCCGAGTTCGATGGTGATGCCAGCAGCCTGCGCCGATAGAACCAGGGTGAACCCATGAAGCCCTTGATGATGTTCGCGATGCGGCTTCAGGCGGGTCAGAACCTGCCGCCGACGCGAATGGTCGATCCGGCGACGCCCATCATGACGCCGACGGATCGCATCGTGTTCTACGCCAGGGAAGTCATGAGCGACGCGGCCGAGTTCCAGGCGGTGGACGCGACGATCGCCGGGTTGATCAAGGAAGTTGCCCAGCGGCTGCCGCTGCCGTGACGTCGGCGCGCGTGCTACTGTAGGCGCCCGTGAGCGCCGTTCGCGTCTTCGCCGTCGTCATCGCATCCCTATACCTCCAGCCCCCAACCTGGCGCCCGTCGTTCGAACTGGTGCAGCCGGCACTGTTCGGCGCGCCCGGCGGCCAGGCGAACGCGTGGGCCGACATCGATAACGACGATGACCTGGACTACTTCGTGGCGTTTCGCGGCCGGCCGAATCGCCTGTATCGCAATGACCAGGGCACGTTTCACGACGTCGCGAAGGCGGTGGGTGTGTTCGACGATCAGGAGACTCGCGCCGCCGCCTGGGGTGACTTCGACAGCGACGGCGACGCCGATCTGTTCGTTGGTTTCGCCGACCCCTCGAGGCCGGTCAAGGTCTACCGCAGCGATGCACGGGGCGCGAAGTTCACCGACGTCGCGGGCGAGATCGGTGTCGTGCTGAAAGGTGTGGCACGGCAGCCGGCATGGATCGACTACGACGGTGACGGCGATCTCGACCTGTTCGCGGCGTTTCGCGATGTGCCCAACCGCCTGCTCAGAAACGATCGCGGCCGCTTCGTCGACGTGACCGACCAGGCCGGCATCGGCGATCCACGCAAGACCGTCAGCGCCGTCTGGTTCGATTTCGATCGCGACGGCGATCTCGATCTCTTCACCGCCAACCAGGAAGGCGAGGCGAACGGTCTCTACCGGCAGACCGCCGGTCGATTCGAGGATGTGGCCGCCGCGCTGGGCGTCAGCGGCCTGCCCCGCCCGAAGGCAGATGGTGGCGTCGGACCGAGCGTGGCTGACGTCGATCGCGACGGCGACCTGGATCTGTTCGTGGCCAACTACGGCCGCAGTGCGTTGTATCGCAACGACGGTGCGCGGTTCGTCGAAACGTCAACGGCGCTGGGCATCGACTTGAACGGCCACGGCGTCACGTCGGCCTTCGGCGACATTGACAACGACGGCCTGCCGGATCTCTACGTCGGCAACTTCATTGCCGGGCAACCGTCCTATCGTGATGCGCTGTTCGTGAACGGAGCGACGTTCACCGAATCACTCCCCGACATCATGCTCACGCGCGACGCCACGCATGGCGTGCAGTTCGTGGACTTCGATCGCGACGGCCGCCTCGATCTGGCCTTGACCAACAACGACTTGCAAGGCGGCGGTCATCCGCTGCTGCGCAATACCTCGGTGATGCGTGGCCGCTCGATCGCCGTCGAGGTGACCGACGCCAACGCGCGCCGCACGCGCGCCGGCAGCGAAGTGCGCGCCTATCGAGCCGGCACCCGCGAGCTGCTGTCGTCGGCGCTGGTCGACGCCGGCAGCGGCTATTGCTCGCAGAGTGACGTGCCGGTGTATCTCGGTATCGCGCAGGAGTGGACGGGACGAGTGGACATCGAGGTGATTACGCTGATGGGCGGCGTTCGGCATGCCAGCGTTGCGCGCAATGTCGATCCGTCCGCGTACCGGGGAAGATCACTTCGAGTGATTACCACACGTTGATCACACCAAGATCACGGTTGCTTGCGCAGGTGCCCGTAGAGCAGCTCTTCGGTGAAGGCCACGCACTTGTATTCCATCAGCTGCATGTTCGGATCGCGGCGCCGATAGAGCGGCATCTTGATCGTCCAGGGCTTCGAGAACACGTTCGGATCTTCCATCGTCGCTTCGTAGTCGAGCGTGTTGGCGTCGATGGCGGTGTAGCGTTCCGTCACCTTGAGCGCGTCGCTGTGCCAGTTGCCGGAGCGATCGAACCACGTCTCGGCCATGTGATCGGTCACCTCGATCACCAGCGTCTCGCCCTCCCACTTGCCGATGGACCATCCCATCCACGCCGGCGCCGGGCTCTTCTCCTGGCTGTTCATGCGCACCACGCGGCTGGTGCTGGCGTATTCGTAGGTGAAGAGGATGTTGTCCTGCGACTGGACGACCTGGAACGGGTAGGGCATGTAGGTGGCGCGCGGAATGCCGGGCATATAGCACTTCACCTCGGGATCGAGCTTCATCCAGTCGGCGCGGTTCTGGTTGCGCTTTTCGAGCGCAGCCGGCAGATACGGAATCTCGTCGCCCACGACGACGCCGGGACCCGGCGGCACCGAGAATGCCGCGCCGAGCGACACCACCGGGCCCATGCGCGCCTCGTGTGGCTCGATGTCCCAGTTGGCCGTGTTGTTGGCCTGCCAGATGCCGCTCAGATCCGGCGTCCCATCCATGGTGCGCGGCGCGCGATAGCCCTGCTGCGTCGCACCGCCGCCAACATCACACGCGACGAGCGTCGCGGCCGCAAGCGCCAGGCCCGCAAGACGGAGTCGCATCACCGATGCCCCTTTGGCTTGGGACGCTCGTTCGGATCCCGGCCGTCGCGCGGGGCGCCGGTGCCCGACGATCCCATGAACAGCGTCCGGCCGTCGGGAAACGTGATGTCGCGGCCGTTGGCACGGAGCCGGCCGTCTTTCGCTTGGTAGCCGGCGACGACGATCACGGTGCCGACCTTGACCGAGTCGCGCGTCACGCCGTTGCGCTGGAGCGTGTTGGGCGTACCGCCCTCCACCATCCATTGCTCGACCTTGCCGTTGGCCGGCGTGTGGTCCATGTGGATCCACGCATGCGGGTTGATCCACTCCACCCGGGTCACCGGCCCGCGGAGGGTCACCGGCGCATTGGCGTCGAATTCGGCGGAAAACGCGTGGTGGGCCACCAGCGGGACGGCCGCCGCTGCGATTAACCCGCCACCGGCAATCCAGGTCTTGTATGACATGGCGAAAGGTTACTCCAAAACCGTTGGCCCGATCGCCTGCTAGCCCGATAGCCCGATAGCCCGATAGCCTGCTAGAATCCCCGCCATGAGGATTCTGACTGCGCTCGGTGCCCTGTCGCTCGCCGGTTCAGTAGCCGTCATCTCGCTCGCCGCACAGGCGCCTCCGTCCCCGGCGCTCTATGGCGCCGATCTGAATTACAAGGTGCCACGCCTGCCCAACCGCCAGCCCGATCTGCAGGGTGTGTGGGGCAACAACAGCGTCACGCCAATGGCGCGGCCGCGGCAATGGAAAGACAAGACGGTGCTTTCGGATGCCGAGCTCGCGGCGCTGCAGCAGTTTGCCTCGAAGTCGGTGGACGAGGGTGGCGACGCGATCTTCGGCAACTTCGTCCAGCAGTTGCTGGATGCGATGGAGAAAGACGGCTACAAGCAGCAGTCGTACGACCCGACCACCGGCAACTACAACCAGTTCTGGATGGCCGATCGCGAATGGGATCATCGCACGTCGCTGATCTTCGATCCGCCAGATGGACAGTTCCCGCCGCTCACCGCCGAAGCCCAGGCTCGCCGTGCCGCCGCGACGGCGCGTCCGCGCACGCGTGGGCCCGCCGATGGCCCGGAAGACCGTCCGCTGTCGGAGCGCTGCATTTCGTATGGGGCGCCCCGGACGGGCGCCAACTACAACAGCTACACGCAGATCATCCAGTCGCCCGACACGGTCGTCCTGCTCCAGGAGATGATCCACGACGCGCGCGTCGTGCCGCTCACCAACAAGCCCCACCTGCCCAAGAAGATTCGGCAGCTGCATGGCGATCCGCGCGGCCGCTGGGACGGCGACACGCTGGTCGTTGAGACCACCAACTACCTCAACGGCTTCCAGGGGTCGACGCCGGACGTGAAGATCACGGAGCGCTACACGCGCGTCAGCGCCGACTTCATCAACTGGCAGGTGACCGTCGAAGACCCCGCGACGTGGACCAGGCCCTATACATTCATGATTCGCCTGAAGAAGGCCGCCGAAGGGCAGCACGTCTACGAGTACGCGTGCCACGAAGGCAACTACGGAATGGAAGGCATCCTCGCCGGCGCCCGGGCTGAAGAAGCGAAGGCGAAGGGCAGGAAGAAGTAGCGGAGGCGCGGCCGGTGATTGCTACGCCGTCTGCCGGGCGGCGGCCTTTTCCTGTGCGGCAGAGGTCAGCATTCTCACCGCCGTGTAGAGCACCACGGCCAGCACCAGGAAGCGCAAGTACAGCAGCGGGATGCGATCGACTAGCGGCGCGGCGATCAGCACCGCCAGCGGGCCGGCAATCAGGAAGGCGATCGCGGTTCTCAGGTCGTAGCTTTCCTTGCGAACGAACTGGATGCTGCCCGACGGCATCAGGAACGCGCACGCTCCCATCATGATGGGATACGACACCCTCGGGTCCATGCCGAGCAGGCTGATCATGATCAGGCACGGCCCGTAGAAGCCGATGCCCAGCATCATCAACGCGCCCAGCACCATCGAGATGCCGACGGCAATGCCAAGCTTGGTTCCCGAGAGGCCGAGGGCGACGCCTGGCGCCGGGCCCTGGCCCGACATCGACAGCACCATCAGGCCCGACGCGACCAGCAGGGCCGTACCCATGCCAATCTGGACTTGACGCCGATTCAATCCAGAGACGACGCCGGCCCCCAGAAAGGCGCCCAAGACGGCGGCGCCGATGATGCTGACCAGCGTCAGGAAATCCACTTCGATAATCGTCATGAAGATCACGGCCTGGACGACCGTGGCCATGACGTAGCCGACGTTCAGGGTGCCCGGGATCTTTTCGTCCGGCATGATGTTCCACAGCTTCGACATCGACGCGGTCGTCGCGTACGAGCCGATGCCCAGCGTGTCGAAGAAGTTGGCGATGAACGCCGCGAGCAACGCGACGCCCTTGGGTTTGGTGTCGCCCGGCCGGCGGTGCCGCCGCTGTTTCGCGGTCACGAACCAGAAGGCGTGAAACGCGATCGCGATCACGATCAGCAGGGCGACCAGGATGTTTTTGGGTTCCATGTGAGCGCGATTCTAGTCCACAGATTGCACAGATGCCACAGATAGCTGACGGGACCCGCCAAGCTATCCGACAAACTTGTAGCCCGAGCCGTGAATCGTCAGGATGTGCTCGGGGGCGTGCGGCGACTTCTCGATCTTCTGCCGCAGCTTGGCGACGAAGTTGTCGATGGTGCGGGTGGTGGGGAACTCCTCGTAGCCCCAGACCTCGTTGAGGATCTGTTCGCGTGTCACCACCTGGCCGGTGTGCTGCACGAAGTAGCGGAGCAGGTCGAACTCGCGCGCCGTGAACTCAAGGCGCTGCTTGCCGCGCCGCGCCTGGTGCAGCTTGAAATCGATCTCGATCTCCCCGATCGTGACGGCGTCGGCGGTCGGCTTCTGCTGGCCGGTGCGGCGCAGGACCGCGCGGACGCGCGCCAGCAACTCGGTGATCGAGAACGGCTTGGTGACGTAATCATCGGCGCCGAGCTCGAGGCCGAGCACCTTGTCGGTTTCCGCCGAGCGCGCCGTCAGCATCACGATCGGCGTCAAGATTGAGCGGCTGCGCAAGTCGCGGCAGACGTCGAAGCCGTTCTTCTTCGGCAGCATGACGTCCAGGATGACCAGGTCGGGGCTGAAGCCGTTGGCCTTCTGCAAGCCCTCGTCGCCATCCGCGGCGGTTTCGACTTCGTAACCTTCGAGCTCGAGATTGTCGCGCAGCCCAAGCCGCATTTGCGGCTCGTCTTCAATCACCAGAATTCTCTTCATCGGTCTCAGCTATCCGCGCTTTCTGTGCCTGCCGCGGCCCCGGCCTTCATCGGCCTTCGGTGGCCAACGCGCCCTGGAACGCATTTGCACTCGGAATCGGGAAATGCAGCGAGAAGGTGCTGCCTTTGGACGGCTCGCTGTCGACGCGCACGAAGCCGCCGTGGCCGCGCATGGTGTGGTCGACGATCGCCAGGCCCAGGCCGGTGCCCTGCGGCCCGCCGCCCAGCTCACGCTGCACGCGGTAGAACTTACGGAAGATGCGGCCCTGCTCGCGGCGCGAAATGCCGATGCCGTGGTCCGTCACGCTCACGACGATATGGCCGTTGGCGCGGGCCGCCGTGACCTCAATCTCCCGGGCCTCGCCGGAATATTTCATCGCGTTGGCCAGCAGGTTTTCGACGGCCTGTTCGGCGGCGCCCTCGTCGGCAAGAATACGCGGCAAATCCGACTCGATGTCGCTGGTGACGCTGAAGTGCCCCTGCTCGAACTGCGTGCCCATGCGCGCCAGGACCTTCTTCACCAACGCGCTGAGGTCGGCCGGCTCCAGGTGATACGGGCGCAAGCCGGCTTCCATTCTCGAGAAGTCGAGAATGTTCTCGATCAGCCGAGTGAGCTTCTTCGATTCGCCGTTGATGATGCGGTAGTACTCGAGCGCGCGCTCGGGTGTCCGGACGCGCCCCAGCTCGAGCGTCTCGGCAAACAACTGAATGAGCGCCAGCGGCGTCTTCAGGTCGTGTGACACCGACGCCACGAAATTCGACTTCAGTTCTGCGACGCGCACTTCGCGCGCGGCCGCGCGGGCGACCAGAAACACGCCCACGCCCATCGCAATGGCCAGCACCACCATCAAGGCCAGCTGCGGTCTCGTGCTGGCGCTGACGATCTCGGCAATCGGTTGCGGTCCGTAGCTGGTGCGAAGCCCCCAGATTTCGCGGTGCTCCTCGTACGGCGCGGCAAACTCGAGCAGCTCCTTGTCGAAGAAGATGATGGCGAAGCTGCGTTCGTCGACCGGCAGCACGTCGCGGTCGACGTGCTCGTGGCGCGACGTGAAAATGTGCGCGCCCTGTTCGTCCAGCACTTCGGTCTCGAGCCGCGGGAACCCGGACGGATGCTGCAGGCTGAGGCGCCAGTCCTTCAGCACGCTCGGGATGAAGTGCGTCCGCAACCGCTCGGCGTCAACCGCAAACGCCACCACGCTGGTCATGCGCTCGCGGGCCGGACCTTCGAAACGCAGCTGCGCCTGTACGTAGTGCGGACGCCCGTTCACCTCTTCGGTGAAGGCCACGATGGCGCGCCGGGTCTCGACCAGCTCGCGCAGCCGCGGCAGCAGCCGCTGGCCAAGCGCCTGGTCCTCGCGGAACCGTCGCTCGATCGGACCATCGGGCATCTTCTTGCTGGGCTGGTCGAACACCAGCCACTTGTTCGAGTGCGGGCCGCGCTCCGCCCACACGAAGAACGATGCCACGAACGGGCTCTCGGTCAGTCCGTCGTTGAACACCGGCTCGATGAACGCGAGGTCGATCGGCTCGCTGCGGGCCTGGGTGATGCGCAGCAGCACGCTGATGTGCGGCCGCTTCAGGTAGTCCTCGATCGAGCGCGTCATCGAGTCGGCCGTCTCGCTGCTCATCTGGCGCAGCACCACCGCCGACGTGGTCTCGATGTCCTTGAGCGACGTGAACTGGAAATAGAACAACACCGCCATCGGGATGGCGACGACAATGGCCAGGCCAGCCGCGAGGCGGATTCCACGGTCGTAGAAGAACTCTCTTCTCATGCCTCGAGTTCCTTCGCCAGCCAATCGTGAACGGGCTGCCACCCGGCCAACCCCGGATGTTGCGTCACGAGGGCCCACAGGATGGCGCTCGTGTCGCCCAGCAGCTGCTGTCTGTACTCCCGCGGCAGCCCCGCCGTTGCACGGTGCAACTCGCGCAGCGCGCCGGCCGCATCGCCGGTCGCGACCTTGCAGAGCGCCAGACGTGACGCCTGGACCGGGTTCTTTTCCGCGTCCCGCGCCTGCCCTTCGGCATAGGCCGAAAGGGCCGCGTGAAATCGACCCTGCAAAAACAGTGTATGCCCCAGATTGTAATGGCCAAAGGCCATACCCGGGGTGAGCTGGATGACCTGCCGGAACGCCGCCTCTGACTCGCTCAAACGGCCGAGGTCGCGCCGGACCACGCCGACGTTGTTGAGGGCCTGCGGGCTGGACGGGTCGAGGGCCAGTGCCCGCTCGAAGGCGGCCAGCGCCTCCCGCGGTCTGGCGAGTTCGCCGAGCGTCCCGCCAAGATTGGCCCAGGCCGGTGCGAATCCGGGCAGCAGATCCGCGGCGCGTTGGAAGCACTCGGCTGCCCCGGCCATGTCATCGACGCGCAGCCGGAGCTTCCCCCGCTCGTAGTGGGCCGCCGCCCACTCCGGAGCAAGGCGGAGCGCCTCGTCCAAATCGCGCGCTGCCGCGTCGAGGTCATTGACCTCGACACACACGCTGGCGGTGGCCACCAGCGCCGCCGCCGTCCGGCCGGTCTCGAGGAACTCGACGCAACACTCCAGCCGCTCGGCAGGGTCACCGAGTCGAAAGGCGATCGCCAGCGGGTGGGTCACCGGCGGCCGCTCCCCCCCCTGTTCGGTGGCCACCCACGTCGCCTGGCCGTGCCGTGCGAGCGCCGCGGTCCACTCCGCGTCGAGATACGCCGGTTGCGTGGTCACGAGCTGCGTGCCCGCTTGCTGATTCACATACGCGTCGGCGGTGTTCCGCGCGCGCACTTCGACGGGTCCTGGCGGCAGGGCTGGACACAGCGGATGACGGAATGGCCACTCGGAGGCCGGCGGTGCCTCGATGACCATCACGGCTGTTTCACTTCGACGAGTTCGATGGCCTCGCGGCTGGGGCCTTCGATCATGACGGCACGGAGGCTTCCCGTCACGGCAGGCGCAGACAGATCAGACAAGAACGTCACGCCTTCGCGTGTCAGCTTTGCGATCCACGCATCGAGATCGCGGACGCCCAGCGCGATGTGATCCATCAAATGCCCGCGCGACGGCGCCGCGGGAGTGCCGGTCTGATTCATGTACCAGAACAACGAGACGTCGCCGAAGGCGGTGGTCGTGATCGACGGCGTGCGATACATGCCGTCCCAGTCGAGGGCGGGCAGCGTCTTGTCGGGGCCTCGCTCGACCCGGCAGTTGGCGTCGGTGCGGCCGGATGGCTTGGACGAGACATGGAGATGCCGCTGATACCAAAGCTGGGCGCAGAAGGGCTGGTCCTGATACATGTGAACGTGATTGAACCGCTCGGCGGGCATGTTGCCCTGATACTCGACGAGGGCATCGTCTGGCCCGCGCAGGTAAGCGAAGCCGGCGCCGCGGTTCGGTTTGACGCCCTTGGCGCGCGCCTCATCGACCTGCGTGCGAGTCAGGCCGAGCACACCGCCAGCTCCGGGATAGGTATCGCTGCTGACGAACACCGTATTGGTGCCCACGCCTGTGTACAGCGGCAGCAGCGGCACGTTCTGCTGCAGATAACGATCGAGCGTCGCGCGCACGTCGGCGACGTGCCATCCGAAATGCCAGAACGCCGTCTGCGGTTGTGTGGCCGGCGGTGCCGTGACCTTGTTGAACAGCAGGAGCACCCTGTTCGGCGAAGCAAGGGCTGGCTGACCGCCAAATGTCGTGCTTGCAGTGGAGGGGAACGCCTTCGTATAAAACTCGATCGCCGCATCCGGATTGACTGAGTTCAAGTGCAGATGGTGGAACGACGGCGTTGCGAAAGGGGCCTGCGCCTCTACCGCCGGCGACCCGTAGCCCGCAGCCCGCAGCCCGTAGCCCGCAGTCCCCATTCCGAGGACCGCGAGCGCTACTGCTCCAGCCCGAGTGCCCATCGAATTCCACCGGTGATGTGTGCGCGGAACACCGGATCGCTGCTCCAGATGTCGTCGCGGTGGCCGAGCGACGTGTAGAAGGACCGGCCTTTCCCGTAGTCACGCGTCCAGGCCTGCGGATAGTCGCCGCCCTTCACGAGATTCGGCTGCTGGCTCAGGTCCATGGCGTTGGTGTCGAGACTGAGCAGCACCTTGACGCGGTCGCGCGTGAAACCCATCGGGATCTTGTTCTTGAAGAGCACGTCGATATTGTCGGCCGGCCGCGACTCGTGCCATGGCGCCGAGCCAAACACGTAGAACTCGTCGACCAGCGGCCAGCTGCTGCCGAGCATGCGGGTCGCGGGATGCCTGGTGTCTTCGACCTTCAGTACTGCGATCGTGCCCTGCGGCAGGTTGCGCTGGAAGTAGCCGCCCAGCATCTCGCCGAACTCTGGATAGTCATAGAAGGTGAGCGACGCGCAATGCGCGCCGATGAACCCCTTGCCCGACCGCACGAAGTCCAGCAGGTTCTTCTTCTGCGCGTCGGTGAACGGCAGGTTGCCGTTGGTCATCATCATCACGCCATCGAACTGCGCGAGGTAGTCCGGCGTCAGGAATGAGAAGTCCAGCTGCGTGGCATCCTGCTTGTAGCCCTCGACGGTGGTGACCGCGAAGCCGTTGGCCTTGCCAAGCGCGATGACGGCCTGTTCGGCCGGCCCCAGGCTGGTGTGCTTGTACAGCGCCGCGTGGGTCAGGAACAGCAGTCGCTTTGGCGACTGACCGAGGGCCGGGAGTTGAGCGCCGAGAGCCAGCGCGATCGCCGCCAGACCGGCTATCGCCCGATGGAGGTTTTTGGAAGCTGCTCGCCTTTGTGGCACGTGTAACACGTCACCCTCCCAAGAACGGATTCGCCTTCTTTGGGCTTGTAGTCGGGGAAGTATTGCTTGTTGAGCGCCCTGGTCATTTCGAGCATCTGGCGCGCTTTCAGCTTGATCGGCTTGTCTTCGCTGGCGAAGTTGCGGGGCACGTGACACAAGTCGCATGTCACCCCCAGTCCCTGGACGATCAGGTTCATTTCTTCCTGGAATTGCTGCGCGTACAAGTCCGTGAGGATCTTGACGTTGGGGCTCGACACCTTTTCAGGCGTCGGCGCCTGGGCCCACACCGGGCCGGAAATCACCAGGATCGACAGTGCAAATGTGAGAAGACGCCCGGGTCTCATGGGCTGGAAGTATATGGCAGGGGTCTGCGTAGGTGGGTTGGGGCGTAGGGGCTTAAGGGGCCTAGGGGCTTAGGGCCCTGGGGGCGAGTTGCGCGATTTTTGACGGGCGTGCTATATTCGTCAGGTTCTCGTGGGCCTGGGACACCCTATCTAGGCTCAGTTGCTTTGTGACGCTTCCGAGTTGCGCTCCGTCAAGGGGGCAACGATGTGTCCGCCAAGGCCGAAAACACAACAGCAGTAGGGTTTTTCCGTTTCAGACGCCAAGCGCGCATCACCAGATGCGGCGTTTCAAGGTCTGGGACACCACAAGCCCGTCGCCGGCGGCAAACCGTGAGGTTTGCTCGCCCAGACGACAGCGCGTGTGGAAGTTTTCTTGTCTGGAGCTCTCGTGCCGACTATCAGTCAGCTGGTCCGTAAAGGACGCGAAGCGGTGAAGTGGAAGACGAAGTCACCGGCGCTGCAGAACAGCCCGCAGAAGCGCGGCGTCTGTGTGCGCGTGTTCACGCAGACCCCGAAGAAGCCGAACTCGGCGCTTCGCAAGGTGGCGCGTGTCCGTCTGACCAACAAGATCGAAGTCACGACCTATATCCCCGGCGTCGGCCACAACCTGCAGGAGCACTCGCTGGTGCTGATCCGCGGCGGCCGCGTGAAGGACCTGCCGGGCGTTCGCTATCACGTGGTGCGCGGCACGCTCGACGCGGTTGGCGTCCAGGGCCGCAAGCAGGGTCGTTCGAAGTACGGCGCGAAGAGGCCGAAGGCGTAGCGACGGCGGACGCCGTTGCCCTCCAGAAGTCACAGAGAGTCATATGCCGCGTAGACGAGAGATTGCGAAACGTCAGCTGGTTCCGGACGCGCTCTACCAGAGCCCGCTGGTCACCAAGTTCATCAACACCATCATGAGCGAGGGCAAGCGTTCCACCGCGGAGCGCATCCTGTATCAGAGCTTCGACCTGATCAAGGAACGCTCGGGCGACGACCCGCTCAAGGTCTTCAAGAAGGCGCTCGACAACGTCAAGCCGGCGCTTGAAGTGAAGTCGCGCCGCGTCGGCGGCTCGAACTACCAGGTGCCAATCGAGGTGAATCCGAACCGCCGGCTGTCACTGAGCATTCGCTGGCTGGTCGGCTTTGCCCGCGCCCGCGGCGACGGCAAGACCATGCAGGAGAAGCTGGCCAACGAGTTGCTGGATGCGGCCAACCTGCGCGGCGGCGCCGTCAAGAAGCGTGAAGACGTGCACCGCATGGCGGAAGCCAACAAGGCGTTTGCTCACTACCGCTGGTAGCGGGAAGTTGTCAGTTCACCAGTTGGTAGTTGCCAGTTGAGTTGACGGGTTCAGGTTTCAGTGAGCAGTTTTCGGCGAAGCACAATGGCGAGACAGGCACCACTCGAACGGACACGGAACATCGGCATCATGGCGCACATCGATGCCGGCAAGACCACGACGACCGAGCGCATCCTCTACTACACCGGTATTACGTACAAGATCGGTGAAGTGCACGAGGGCACGGCGGTCATGGACTGGATGGAGCAGGAACAGGAGCGCGGCATCACCATCACCTCGGCCGCGACCACCTGCTTCTGGCGCGATCACCGCATCAACATCATCGACACGCCGGGCCATGTCGACTTCACGGTTGAGGTCGAGCGCTCACTGCGCGTCCTGGATGGCGCGGTCGCCGTGTTCGACGCCGTGTCGGGCGTCGAGCCGCAGTCGGAAACCGTGTGGCGCCAGGCAGACAAGTACCGCGTGCCGCGGATTTGCTTCATCAACAAGATGGACCGCATCGGCGCGGACTTCAGGGAGACGTTCGCGCAGTTCACCTCGAAGCTGCAGGGCAACCCGGTCGCGATTCAGCTGCCGATCGGCGCCGAGGACAAGTTCAAGGGTGTCATCGATCTGGTTCGCATGAAGGCCCTCATCTACCTGGATGAGACGATGGGCGCCGACTACGACGTCCAGGACATTCCCGCCGACCTGCAGGCGGAGGCCAACGAATACCGCGAGAAGTTGATCGAGAAGGTCAGCGAAGCCGACGACAAGCTGCTCGAGAAGTACCTCGGCGGCGAAGCGCTGAGCGAGGCCGAGATCAAGGCGGCGATTCGCAAGCGCTGCATCGAGTCGGTGCGCAAGGAAGAGTCGCCGTTCGTGCCGGTGGTGTGCGGCACGGCATTCAAGAACAAGGGCGTGCAGCCGATGCTCGACGCCGTGGTCGACTACCTGCCGTCGCCGCTCGACATTCCGTCGGTGTCCGGCGTGGATCCGAACAAGGCCGACGACGCCGACCCGATCGAGCGCAAGGCCGACGACAAGGACCCGTTCTCGGCGCTGGCCTTCAAGATCATGACCGACCCGTTCGTCGGTCAGCTCACCTTCTTCCGCGTCTACTCGGGGACGCTGACCTCGGGCTCCTCGGTGATCAACTCCACCAAGGGCAAGACCGAGCGCATTGGCCGTCTGCTGAAGATGCACGCCAATAAGCGCGAGGAAATCAAGGAAGTCAACGCCGGCGACATCGCGGCGGCCGTCGGCCTCAAGTCGACGACCACCGGCGACACCCTGTGCGATGAGAAGCAGCCGATCATCCTCGAGCGGATGGTCTTCCCGGAGCCGGTCATCTCGCTCGCCATCGAGCCGAAGACCAAGGCCGATCAGGAAAAGCTCGGCCAGGGCATGGCCAAGCTGATGGCCGAAGATCCCACGTTCCGCGTCAACACCGACGAGCAGACCGGCCAGGTGGTGATTCGCGGCATGGGCGAACTGCACCTCGAAATCATCGTCGACCGCCTCAAGCGGGAGTTCAACGTCGAGGCCAGCGTCGGCAAGCCGCAGGTCGCCTACAAGGAAACGCTCACCAAGCCGGCTGATGGGCACGGCCTGTTCAAGCGGCAGACCGGCGGCCGCGGCCAGTACGGCAACTGCAAGATCCGCCTGTTCCCGCGCGACCCGGGCACCGGCTACGAGTTCGTGAACGAGATCGTCGGCGGCGCGATTCCGAAGGAATTCATCAAGCCGATCGATCAGGGCATCCAGGAGGCGCTGACGCGCGGCGTCCTGGCCGGCTACCCGATCGACGACGTCCGCATCGAGCTTCACGACGGGGACTTCCACGACGTCGACTCGTCCGAAATGGCGTTCAAGATTGCCGGCTCGTTGGCGTTCCAGGACGCGGCGAAGAAGGCCGCGCCGGTGCTGATGGAACCGGTGATGCGCGTCGAAGTGGTGGTGCCCAAGGACAACATGGGCGACGTGATCGGCGACCTGGCGTCGCGCCGCGGCAAGATCCAGTCGCAGGAAGATCGCGGCGGCACGCAGATCATCAACGCGCGCGTGCCGCTCAGCGATATGTTCGGCTACGCCACCGACCTGCGGTCGCGCACGCAGGGCCGGGCGACCTATTCCATGCATTTCGATCGTTACGAGCAGGCGCCTCGTAACGTGAGCGACGAAGTCGTCGCCCGCGTGCAAGGCACGAAGTAACAGGCTGAAAGCCGATCGCGGAAAGCTGAGAGCTGACTATGTTGGGCGACAAGATTCGAATCCGTTTGAAGGCGTACGACGCGCGCGTGCTCGACCAGAGCACGGGTGAAATCGTCGAGACGGCCAAGCGCACCGGCGCGCGGCTGGCGGGTCCCATTCCGCTGCCGACCGAGATCAACAAGTGGACGGTGCTGCGGTCGCCGCACGTCGACAAGAAGTCGCGCGAGCAGTTCGAGGTCCGCACGCACAAGCGCCTGATCGACATCTTCGAGCCGACGCCGCAGACGGTAGACGCGTTGATGAAGCTGGATCTGCCGGCCGGCGTGGACGTCGAGATCAAGGCGTTTGGGAAGGAACACGGGAAGTAGTTAGCAGTTGCCAGTTACCAGTTGCCAGCTGCCAGAGGGCACGCATGGTTCTGGCAACCGGCCACTGACAACCGGCCACTCCGAGAATCACTTATGGTCACTGGAATCATCGGCAAGAAAGTCGGGATGACCCAGCTGTTCCTCGAAGACGGAACGCTGGAGCCCGCAACCGTCCTGCAGGCCGGTCCGTGCATCGTCGTCCAGTCGAAGTCGGGACAGACCGACGGCTACGACGCGGTGCAGCTGGGCCTGGTCGAGAAGAATCCGCCGAAGCGCGCCAGCAAGGCGGTGGTTGGTCATCACCAGAAGGCCAACGTGCCGGCAACGCGCGTGCAGCGCGAAGTCAAGGTGGCCAAGGGCGCCGAGGCGCCGAAGCCCGGCGACCAGGTGCTGGTCTCGATCTTCAACCAGGGCGAGCGCGTGGACGTGATCGGCACCAGCAAGGGCCACGGCTTCCAAGGCGTGGTCAAGCGCCATCACTTCGGCGGCGGCCACGACACCCACGGCTCGATGTTCCATCGCGCCCCGGGTTCGATTGGCGCCTCGTCGTTCCCGTCACGCGTCGTGCCGGGCATGCGCGCGCACGGCCACATGGGCGTGGATCGCGTGACGGTCCGCAACCTCAAGGTGCTGAAGATCGACACCGAGAACCACCTGCTCCTCGTCAAGGGCAGCGTGCCCGGCGCGCCGGGTGGCTATGTGGTGATTCGCAAGGCGGTGGCCGCCAAGCCCGAGCCGCAGCCGCAGCTGCAAGAGAAGCCCAAGAAGGGCAAGAAGTAGTAGCCCCGGGACTCGAGAGAGACAGCCATGACTGTTGATGTTGTGAACGCGGAAAACAAGAAGGTCGGTTCGCTCGATCTGAACGAGGCCGTGTTCGGCGGCCGTGCCAAGACCGACCTGATCCACGAGTCGGTGGTGCGGGCCAACGCGGCCGCGCGCCGCGGCACGCACGCCACCAAGAACCGCGCCCTGGTCAGCGGCTCCGGCAAGAAGCCGTGGCGTCAGAAGGGCACCGGCCGCGCCCGCGTCGGCGAGACGCGCAACCCGCTGTGGCGCAAGGGCGGCACGGTGTTCGGCCCGCAGCCGCGCAGCTACGAATACCAGCTGCCGAAGAAGGTCGAGAAGGGCGCGCTGCGCGCGGCGCTGATCGAGAAGGCGCAGCACGGCGCGCTGATCGTGATCGACGCGCTGACCGCGAGCGACGTGAAGACCAAGGCCGCGGCCGGCGTGCTGAAGACCATCGGCGTCACCGGCAAGGCGGTGCTGATCGACGTGCAGCTCGACGAGAAGTTTGCGCTGTCGGTTCGCAACCTCGCCGGCGTGTCGCTGGTGCAGAGCAACCGCGTCACCGCGCGCGACGTCGCCAACACGAAGCAGGTGGTGCTGACCAAGGCCGCGATCGAAAAGCTGGAGGCGGCGCTCGGCTAGTCCTGAGCGACAGTCGAAGGACGCATAACCCATGAAACTCACCGAAGTCATTCGCCGTCCGCTGGTCACCGAAAAGACCACGACCCTTCGAGACGATGGCCGGACCGTCGTGTTCGAGGTGTCGACGGACGCCAACAAAGTGGACATCAAGCGCGCGGTCGAAAAGCTGCTGGGCGCCAAGGTGGCCGACGTGCGCACGTCGATCACCCGAGGCAAGTTGAAGCGCCAGGGCCGCTACGTCGGCCGCCGTTCGGACTGGAAGAAGGCCTACGTCAGGCTCCGCGCGGGCGAGAAGCTGCCGGCCTTCCTGGAAGGGGCGTAACGCATCATGCCTATCCGTAAGTACAAGCCAACGACGCCGGGCCGTCGCGGCATGACCGTACTGACGTTCGACGAGATCACCACCGACAAGCCGCACGCGCCGCTGACGGAGAAGCTGCAGCCGTCGGGTGGCCGCAGCAGCACCGGCGAGCAGACGATTTGGTGGCGGGGCGGCGGCCACAAGCGCCTCTACCGCATCATCGACTTCAAGCGCGACAAGGCCGGCATCCCGGGCAAGGTCTCGACCATCGAGTACGACCCGAACCGCTCGGCGCGCATTGCGTTGATCACCTACGCCGACGGCGAGAAGCGCTACATCCTGCAGCCCAACGGCCTGAAGGTGGGCGACACCATCGTCGCCGGCGAGAACGTCGACATCCTGACCGGCAACTGCCTGCCGCTGAAGAACATTCCGCTCGGCACGATGGTGCACAACGTCGAGCTGAAGCCCGGCAAGGGCGGACAGATGGCGCGCAGCGCCGGCGCCGCGGTGCAGGTGGTCGCCAAGGAAGGCGACTACGTCTCGGTGAAGATGCCGTCGGGCGAGATTCGCAAGATCTATCTCGACTGCCTGGCGACCATCGGCCAGGTCGGCAACCTCGATCACGAGAACGTGGCGATCGGCAAGGCCGGCCGCAGCCGCTGGATGGGCAAGCGCCCGCACGTGCGCGGCGTGGCCATGAACCCGGTGGACCACCCGCTGGGTGGTGGTGAAGGCAAGACCTCGGGCGGCCGTCATCCGGTGACGCCGTGGGGCGTGCCGACCAAGGGCTACAAGACGCGTCGCCCGCAGCCGAGCGACAAGTTCATCGTGCAGCGGCGGGGCAAGTAAGGCCACCGCAGGCGCAGAAGGCACAGAAGCGTTATGAGCAGATCACTCAAGAAAGGGCCGTTCGTCGACACGCATCTCCTCGAGAAGGTCGAGTCGATGAACCGCGCCAACGAAAAGAAGGTCCTCAAGACCTGGTCGCGCCGTTCGACCGTGGTGCCGGAAATGGTCGGCCACACCCTGGCGGTGCACAACGGCAAGAAGTTCGTCCCCGTGTATCTCACCGAGAACATGGTGGGCCACAAGCTCGGCGAGTTCTCGCCGACGCGCCAGTTCAAGGGCCACTCGACCAAGTCGGACAAGGCCGCGGCGGCCGCGCCGGCGGCGGGTGCGCCGGCGCCCGGAGGAAAGGGCTAAGCCATGGTTCGTGCAGAGGCTACGGCCAAGTACATCCGCACCTCCTCGCAGAAGGCGGGGCTGGTGCTGGACCTGATTCGCGGCAAGAACGTGAACATGGCGCTGTCGGCGCTGCAGTTCTCGCGCAAGGCCGTGGCGCGCGACGTGGCGAAGGTGCTGCGCTCGGCGGTCGCCAACGCGCAGCAGCAGGACGCGTTCGGCGGCGACGTCGCCCGGCTCTTCGTCTCGAAGTGCCACGCCAACAACGGCCCGTCGCAGAAGCGCGTGCGTCCCGCCCCGATGGGCCGAGCGTTCCGGATCGTCAAGCGCACCACGCACCTCACGGTGGAAGTGACCGAGCGGGCGCAGGTGATCAAGGCAGTGGGGGCGGACGAGTCCGCTCCGAAGAAGCGTAGCAGCGGCAAGCAGGCCGCCGAGGCGAAGGAGTAGCTGTGGGTCAGAAAGTTCACCCGTACGGGTTCCGCATCGGGTTCAACAAGACCTGGAAGTCGCGCTGGTTCGCCAACAAGGACTACGCGAACCTGCTGCACGAGGACCTGGCGCTGAAGAAGGACCTCAAGAAGCGCTTCCAGCACGCCGGCGTGGCGCAGATCGAGATCGAGCGCGCGGCGCGCAACCTGAAGATCAACATCCACACCTCGCGCCCGGGCATCATCATCGGCCGCAAGGGACAGGAAGTCGACAAGCTGAAGCAGGAGATCCAGCAGCGGACCAACCGCGAGGTCTTCATCAACATCCAGGAAATCCAGAAGCCGGAGCTGGATGCGCAGCTGGTCGGCGAGTCGGTGGCGATGCAGCTCGAAAAGCGCGTGGCGTTCCGCCGCGCGATGCGGAAGGCGGTCGAGTCGGCGCTGCGCTTCGGCGCGCGCGGCATCAAGGTGCGCGTCTCGGGCCGCCTGAACGGCGCCGAAATCGCCCGCTCGGAGTGGTACCTGCACGGCCAGCTGCCGCTGCAGACGCTGCGTGCCGACATCGACTACGGCTTCGCGGAAGCCAACACCACCTACGGCCAGATCGGCGTCAAGGTGTGGCTCTACAAGGGTGAGCGGCTGACGCCGCGCGTCGGACGCGAAGAGGAATTCGGCGGCAGCGGCGGCGGCCGCGATCATCGCGATCGGGATCGTGGCCCGCGCCGTCCGCAGGGTGATCGTCCAGGAGCACGGGGATGAATCTGTTGCGCTGTTGAGCTGTCAGATCTCTCGACCTGAGAACCGGTTCGAGCGATCAACAGATCGACCAATCAACAGGTTTCAAGGAACACGTTTATGTTGATGCCGAAGAAAGTGAAGTACCGCAAGCAGCAGCGCGGCCGCATGCGCGGCAAGGCGTGGCGCGGCTCGGACGTGTCGTTCGGCGACTACGGCCTGAAGGCGCTGGAGCCCTGCTGGCTGACCGACCGCCAGATCGAAGCGGCCCGCGTGGCGATGACCCGCTTCGTGAAGCGCGGCGGCAAGGTGTGGGTGCGGGTGTTTCCCGACAAGCCGATTACCGCCAAGCCGCTCGAGACCCGCATGGGTAAGGGCAAGGGCGCGCCGTCAGGCTGGGTGTGCGTCGTCAAGCCGGGCCGCATCCTGTTCGAGATGAACGGCGTGCCGATGGCGGAGGCGCGCCGCGCGTTCGAACTGGCCGGCGCCAAGCTGCCGATCCTGACCAAGTTCGCGACCCGGTTTGCCGAGGAGAAGGTGTCATGAAGTCCGCGGAACTGAGAGACATGGACGTCGAGACGCTGCGCGCCAAGTCGCAGGAAATCGACAACCAGCTGTTCGAGTTGCGGATCCAGAAGTCGATGGGGCAGCTCGCGGCGCCGGGCAAGGTGCGCAACATCAGGCGCGATCGCGCGCGGATCCTCACGATCCTGAAAGAGAAGGCGAAGTAGCGATGGCGGGCAAAGCCGAAGTCCAGGGAACGGTCGTCAGCGACCGGATGCAGAAGAGCATCGTGGTCGCCACCGAGCGGCGCGTGCAGCACGGCGTCTACGGCAAGACGGAGAAGCGCACGTCGACGTTCGTGGCCCACGACGAGAACAACGAAGCCAAGATTGGCGACACCGTGGTGATTGCCGAGGCGCGGCCGCTCAGCAAGCGCAAGCGCTGGAGCCTGGTGCGCATCGTCGAGCGCGCCGGCGTGTAGGCGGGGAAGGATTAGGAGACTGTCATGATCCAGATGCGATCCATCCTCGACGTCGCCGACAACTCGGGTGCGCGGAAGATTTCCGTGATCAACCCGATCGGCGGTTCGGCGGGGCGCTACGCCTACCTCGGCGACATCATCACGGCCAACGTGAAGGAAGCCGCCCCGGAGGGCAACGTCAAGAAGGGCCAGGTCGTGAAGGCGGTCGTCGTGCGGGTCCGCAAGGAGCAGCGGCGCAAGGACGGCAGCTACATCCGCTTCGACCGCAACGCGGCGGTGCTGATCAACGACCAGGGCGAGCCGATCGGCACGCGCGTGTTCGGGCCGGTGGCGCGCGAGCTGCGCGAGCGGCGCTTCATGAAGATTATTTCGCTCGCTCCCGAGGTGCTGTAAGGCCATGGCGATGTCGATTCGCAAGAACGATCAGGTGATGGTCCGGGCCGGCAAGGATCGCGGCAAGAAGGGCCGCGTGCTGTCGGTAGTGCCGGCGAAGAACCGGGTCGTGGTGGAAGGCGTGAACCTGATCAAGCGGCACACGCGCCCGAACCCGCAGAAGAACATCAAGGGCGGGATCGTCGAGCGCGAGGCCGCCATCCATGCCAGCAACGTGATGCTGCTGGATCCAGACACCAACGAGCCGACCCGCGTCGGGAAGAAGACGCTGTCGGACGGCACGCGGGTGCGTATCGGCCGCAAGAGCGGTGCAGTGGTGGACAAATGAGCAAGACCAAGCCGACCAACGAACAGATCGCCGCCGCCAAGGCGGCCAAGGCCAAGAAGGACGACGCGCCGAAGAGCTCCGGCAAGCAGGAGAAGCCGTCGGTGATCCGCCTGCGCGATCGCTACCGCCAGCAGGTCGTTCCGGCGCTGCAGAAGGAGTTTGGCTACACGAACGTCATGGCCGTGCCACGCCTGACGAAGGTGGTGGTGAACATGGGCCTCGGCGAGGCGACCTCCAACGTCAAGGTGGTCGACACCGGCGCCGAGGAGCTGGGCAAGATCACCGGCCAGAAGGCGGCGGTGCGCAAGGCCAAGAAGTCGATCGCGCAGTTCAAGGTCCGTCAGGGCATGCCGATCGGCGCCATGGTGACGCTGCGCGGCGACCGCATGTATGAGTTCCTCGATCGTCTGATGAACATCGCGCTGCCGCGCGTCCGCGACTTCCGCGGCGTGTCGCCGAAGGGGTTCGACGGCCGCGGCAACTACACGCTCGGCCTCAAGGATCAGCTGATCTTTCTCGAGATCGATTACCTCAAGGTGGACAAGGGCCGCGGCATGAACGTCAGCGTGGTCACCTCGGCGAAGACGGACGAAGAGGCCCGGAAGCTGCTGCAGTTTCTCGGCATGCCCTTCAGGACAGGGAACTAATCGATGGCAACGACGGCGAAGAAGGCGCGCGAGCGCAAGACGTTGAAGTTCAAGGTTCGGCATCGTAACCGTTGCCGCCGGTGCGGACGGCCGCGCGCCTACATGCGCAAGTTCGCCCTGTGCCGTTTGTGTTTCCGCGAGCTGGCCCTGACGGGCGACGTCGCGGGCGTAACCAAGAGCAGCTGGTAGCAGGAGGGCGAGGGCCTGAGCCGTCGCCAGAGGAAGAAGAACAGATGACTGATCCGATTGCCGACATGCTGACCCGGATCCGCAACGCCGTCACGGCGCGCCACGCGCGCGTCGAGATGCCGGCCTCGAAGTTGAAGGCCGAGATTGCGCGGATCCTGCAGGACGAGGGCTATATCGCGGGCTTCAAGATGGTCGAGACCCCCGCCGAGCGCGAGGGCAAGGCGTCGCGCCAGCACATCCGGCTGTTCTTGAAGTACAGCCCGACCGGCGACAAGGCGATCTCCGGCATCGAGCGCGTCAGCCGTCCCGGCCGTCGCGTCTATGCCAACCGCGACCAGGTGCCGGCGGTGCTCGGCGGTCTCGGCGTGGCGATCCTGACGACGTCGCGCGGCGTGATGACCGGCCAGGCGGCGAAGAAGGCCGGCGTGGGCGGCGAGATCCTCTGCAACGTTTGGTAAGGCGAGATAGGGACTGTAGCCATGTCACGAATTGGTAAGAAACCCGTCGAGATTCCGAAGGGCGTCACCGTCAAGGCCGACGCCGGCGGCGTCGACGTCAAGGGGCCGAAGGGCCAGATGAAGCAGGCCTTGCCGCCGGGCATTTCCGCCGCGGTGGAGGACGGCAACATCGTCACGAAGAAGAGCGCGGACGACGTGGAGCTGAACAAGTTCCACGGGCTGGCGCGCAGCCTCGTGAACAATGCCGTGCTCGGCGTCACCGAGGGCTGGAAGAAGGAACTGGACATCGTCGGCGTCGGTTACCGCGCCGAGATGAAGGGCCAGCAGATCCATCTCGCGCTCGGCTATTCGCACCCGGTGGTATTCGACATCCCGAAGGGCATCGACGTGGCGATCGACAAGCAGACGCACATCACCGTCACGGGGGTGGATCGGCAGCTGGTCGGCCAGGTGGCCGCCAACCTGCGCCGCCTGCGTGAACCGGATCCCTATCAGCAGAAGGGCGTCCGCTACACGGGTGAAGTGCTGAAGAAGAAGGCCGGAAAGACCGGAGCGTAATCATGAGGATCAAGACGAAGGAAGATCGCCGCGATCGGATCAAGTTCCGCATTCGCAAGCGCATGACCGGCACGGCGCAGAAGCCGCGCCTGAGCGTGTTCCGCAGCGTCGCGCACATCTACGTGCAGGTGATCGACGACCTGAACGGCCAGACGATCGCGTCGGCATCGACGGTCGATCCCAACGTCAAGGGCAAGATGCCGAAGGGCGTCGGCGGCGGCAACATCAAGGGCGCCGAGCTGATCGGCACCACCATCGCCGAGCGCCTGAAGGAGAAGGGCATCACCAGGGTGGTGTTCGATCGCAACGGGTTCCTGTATCACGGCCGCGTCAAGGCGGTTGCAGATGCGGCTCGCACCGCGGGCCTGGAGTTCTAGCCACAGCCGGCACAGGCCACGGAAGGCATAGAAGGCGCAGACAGATTTATGAGAACACGCGAAAAGATTGACCCGGGGCAGCTCGACATCAAGGACACGGTGGTTTCGATCAACCGCGTCACCAAGGTCGTCAAGGGCGGCAAGAACCTGAGCTTCAGCGCGCTGGTGGTGGTCGGCGACGGCCACGGCGTGGTCGGCTACGGCGTCGGCAAGGCCAAGGAAGTGCCGTCGGCGATCAAGAAGGGCATCGAGGCGGCGAAGAAGAACCTGATCCGCGTCCCGGTGCAGGGCACGACCGTGCCGCACCCGGTGGTCGGGCGCTACGGTGCCGGCCGCGTGCTGCTGAAGCCCGCTCCGGACGGCACCGGCATCATTGCCGGCGGCGCGGTCCGCGCGGTGGTGGAGTCGGCGGGCGTGACCAACGTGCTGACCAAGTCGCTCGGCTCGGCGAACCCGCACAACGTGGTGCGCGCGGCGTTCACGGCGCTGGCGGAACTGAAGGATCCGGCGCGGCTGATGCGCCTGCGCGGCAAGGATCTCGAAGAGGCCAAGGCGTAATCATGGCAAAGGCGAACGCGGCGAAGGAGTCGGGCAAGTCCGTCACGGTGACGCTGGTGAAGAGCCCGATCGGTTTCAACAAGGTCCAGGGCAAGGTCGTCCAGGGCATGGGTCTGCGCAAGCTGAACCACACGGTGACGCTCAAGGATACGCCCGAGACGCGCGGCATGATCTTCAAGGTCCGTCACCTGGTGACGGTGAGTGAATAAGTCATGGGTCTCAATAATCTGAAGCCCGCCGAGGGCTCGAAGTTCGCACGCAAGCGGGTCGGCCGTGGTCCCGGATCGGGCAACGGCAAGACCGCGGGCCGCGGCTACAAGGGCGCGCAGTCGCGCTCGGGCTGGAAGTACAAGCGCGGCTTCGAAGGCGGCCAGATGCCGCTGCATCGGCGCGTGCCGAAGCGCGGCTTCACCAACATCTTCCGCACCGAGTACGACGTGGTCAACCTGGATCAGCTCGACAAGCTGTTCGAGACGGGCGCCACCGTGACGGTGGACTCGCTGCGTGACGCCGGCCTTGTCGGCAGCCGCTCGGCAAAGGTCAAGGTGCTGGGCCGCGGTGAGGTGACCAAGGCGCTCACCGTCCAGGTGCACAAGTTCAGCGGCAAGGCGGCCGAGAAGATCGTCGCCGCGGGTGGCAAGGCAGAGGCGATCGCTAGCTAGCGAGGTCTTGTGGTCGAAACGTTAAAGAATCTTTTTGCCGTCGCCGATCTCCGCAACCGGGTGTTGTTCACGCTCGGCATGCTGGCGGTGTATCGCGTCGGCAACTACATTCCGACGCCAGGCGTGAACTCGGACGCGCTGCGGATTCTCGCAGAGCAGCTGCAGAACACGATGTTCGGCATGTACGACATGTTCACCGGCGGCAGCCTGTCGCGCATCACGATCTTCGCGCTCGGGGTGATGCCGTACATCAGCTCGTCGATCATCCTGCAGCTGCTGACGGTGGTGTGGCCGTACCTGGAGCGCCTGTCCAAGGAAGGCGAGCTGGGGCGGCGCAAGATCACCCAGTACACCCGCTATTTGACGCTGGTGCTGGCGATCGTCCAGTCGCTGGGCATTGCCGTCTACCTCGAGCGCCAGACGCAGATTGCCGGCGGCCTGCCGCTGGTCTACGAGCCGGGCTGGGGCTTCCGCTTCATGGCGGTGCTGACGCTCACCACCGGCACGATGTTCATCATGTGGCTCGGCGAGCAGATCACCGAGCGCGGCATCGGCAACGGCATGTCGCTGATCATCTTCGCCGGCATTGTCGTCAACTTCCCGCGATCGGTGATTGCCACGTTCGATCAGCTGACCACCGGCCAGATCGGTCTGCTGACCATGGCGATCCTGCTGCTGTTGATGGTCGGCGTGATCGCCGCGATCATCTTCGTGGAGCGAGGACAGCGGCGCATTACGGTCCAGTACGCCAAGCGCGTGGTCGGCCGCCGCCAGTACGGCGGGTCGAGCACGCATATTCCCCTGAAGGTGAACACCGGCGGCGTGATCCCGGTGATCTTCGCCAGCTCGATTCTGACGTTCCCGGCGACGCTGTCGGGCGTGTTCGCGCCGGACAGCTGGGCGGCGGCCGCGATCCGCCAGCTCGACTACGGCATGCCGCTCTACAACCTGCTTTACGTGCTCGGCATCATCTTCTTCGCCTACTTCTACACCGCGATCATCTTCAACCCCGATGACGTGTCGGAGAACATGCGCAAGTACGGCGGCTTCGTGCCCGGTATCCGTCCGGGCAAGCGCACGGCGGAGTACATCGACGGCATCCTGGCCCGCATCACGCTGGTCGGCGCGGTCTACCTGGCACTGGTCGCGATTCTGCCGGAGTTCATCATGGTGGGCTTCCGCGTGGCGCCGATCCCGTTCATCGGTGAACAGCTCGACGCGATCCTGCCGCGATTCATCACCCAGGGCCTGGGCGTGACGTTCTTCTTCGGCGGCACGTCGTTGCTGATTGTCGTGGGCGTGGCAATGGACACCGTGAACCAGGTCGAGTCGCAGCTGATCATGCGGCACTACGACGGGTTCATGAAGAAGACCCGGATCCGGGGCCGGCGCGGCTGATCGTGGCACTGACCCTGGTGATGCTTGGCCCGCCGGGAGCGGGCAAGGGCACGCAGGCGGAACGTTTCGCACGCGAGCACGGGATTCCCACGGTCTCGACCGGGGACATCCTGCGCGAGGCGGTGCACAGCGGCTCCGAGCTCGGGCGCGCCGTCAAGGCGGTGATGGAGCGTGGTGAGCTGGTCGGCGATGACCTGATCATCGGCATCGTCCGAGAGCGGCTGTCGCAGCCGGATGCGATCGCGGGGTTCGTGCTGGACGGGTTTCCGCGCACGGCGACGCAGGCCGGCGCGCTCGACGAAATCACGGCGGCCCGCGGGCCGGTGATTTGCGTGGAAATCCAGGTGCCCGACGAGGAGCTGGTGCGGCGCCTGCGGGCCCGACGGGTGTGTGAGGATTGCGGCGCCAATGCCGATGCCTTCGAGCGTCAGGCCGATTCGCTGCCCGAGCTGTGCCAGAACACCGACCGGTGCCGATCGATTGGCCCGAAGTGGGTGGCGCGCTCGGACGATTCGGAAGCCATCGTGCGTGAGCGGTTGAAGATCTACCGGCGCGATACCCGTCCGGTGATCGACTTCTACAGCGCGCGGCCGACGTTCCGGCGGATCGACGGCATGCAGACGCCGGAGCAGGTTCGCGAGGCGCTGGGGTCGGCCGTGGCATCGGCGCTGGGCGTGCGGCGGCAGGGGTAGCGACGTGAGCATTACGCTGCGCTCGGCTGCCGAGATCGAGAAGCTGGCGCGGGTGAACGCCCTGGTGGCGGGGGTGCTCAAAGAGCTCGCGGCCGCGGTCAGGCCGGGGGTCACGACCAAGCAGCTCGACGAGCTGGCCGAGCAGCGGTTGAGGGAGGCGGGCGCGGAGCCGGCGTTCAAGGGGTATCACGGCTACCCGGCGACGATTTGCGCGTCGGTGAACGAGGAGGTCGTGCACGGGATTCCGTCGAATCGCGCGCTGATCGAGGGCGACATCATCTCGATCGACATGGGCGGGAAGCTCGATGGGTTCTATGGCGACTCGGCGGTGACGGTGCCAGTGGGCCGGGTCACGCCGGAGGCCGGGCGGCTGTTGCAGGTGACCAAGACCGCGCTCGACCGCGCGGTGGCGGCGGTGAGGGCCGGGGCGCGGGTGTCTGACATCGGCGCGGCGGTGCAGTCATACGTCGAGGCGCACGGGTTTTCGGTGGTCCGCGAGTTCGTGGGCCACGGCATCGGAACGTCGCTCCACGAGGAGCCGCAGATTCCGAACTACGGCACGGCGGGCCGCGGCCCGCGGCTCCAGGAGGGCATGGCCCTCGCGATTGAGCCGATGGTGAACGCGGGCAAGCCGGCGGTGAAGGTGCTGGGAGACGGCTGGACGGCGGTCACGAAGGACCGCGCGCTGTCGGCGCACTTCGAGCACACGGTGGTGGTGACCGCAGACGGCTGCCGGGTGTTGACGCTGCCGGACCAGGCGACGGCGGCGGACGAGCGTGATTCGGAGGCGGGCGGGCGTTTAAGGCGCGCCCACGTGTGAGCGTCGCGAGCCGGTGAGCGAGCCGACGGACAGGACCGCGGACGGCGTCGTCCTGGAGCTGCTGCCGAGCCAGCTGGTGCGGGTCGAGCTCGACGGGCCCTTCGGCGGGGCTCAGGGCAAGCGGCATGTGGTGACGGCGCACCTGGCGAGTCCGGTGGGACGCAACTACGTGCGGGTGATCGTGGGTGACCGGGTGCGGGTGGCGTTGAGTCCCAACGACCCGGGACGCGGACGGGTGGTTGCGAAGTTGTAAGGCGCGGCGCGAAGCGCCGCAGGAGAGAGTGATGAAAGTACGAGCGTCCGTCAAACGGATTTGTGACAAGTGCAAGGTCGTGCGCCGCCGCGGGGTGGTCCGTGTGATTTGCACCAACCAGAAGCACAAGCAACGGCAGGGATAAGCTATATGGCGCGTATTTCAGGCGTCGATCTTCCGCGCACCAAGCGCATCGAGATCGGGCTCACCTACATCTTCGGCATCGGCCGTCATCGGTCGAACGTGATTCTGAGCGCCGCCGGGGTCAGCCCCGACGTGCGGGTCAAGGATCTCACGGAAGACGACGTCCGCAAGATCACCCGGGTGCTCGAGGAGCAGGGTGGCGTCGAGGGCGATCTCCGCAAGGAGATCTCGATGAACATCAAGCGGCTGATCGAGATCGGCAGCTATCGCGGCGGGCGTCATCGCCGCAACCTGCCGCTGCGCGGGCAGCGCACCAAGACCAACGCCCGCACGCGGAAGGGCCCGCGCAAGGGCGCGGTCGCCAAGAAGAAGACGGTGTAATTTATGGCCAAAGAACAGGCAGCACAGGGCGCGGAAGCGCCTGCGAAAAAGAAGAAGTCGTTCAAGAAGCGCGGCGAGAAGCGCATCGTCCATCACGGCTTCGTGCACGTGCAGGCGTCGTTCAACAACACGCTGATCACGATCACCGACGCCGAGGGTGCGGTGGTGTCGTGGTCGAGCGCCGGCGCGATTGGCTTCAAGGGCTCGCGCAAGGGTACGCCGTTCGCCGCCACGCAGGCGGCGCTGAACGCGACCAACGCCGCCAAGGCGTTCGGCATGCGTTCCTGCGACGTGCTGGTCAAGGGCCCGGGCTCAGGCCGCGAGTCGGCGATCCGCGCGCTGCAGACCGCCGGCCTCGAAGTGCGTTCGATTCGTGACGTGACGCCGATTCCGCACAACGGCTGCCGTCCCCCGAAGCGTAGGAGAGTGTGATTCATGGCACGTTATAACGGACCCGTTTGCCGCCTCTGCCGCCGCGAGGGCATGAAGCTGTTCCTCAAGGGCGAGCGCTGCTACACCGAGAAGTGCGCCATCGAGAAGCGCAACATGCCGCCGGGCCAGCACGGCCGGCTGCGCAAGGCGAAGATGGTCGGCTACGGCGTGCAGCTGCGCGAGAAGCAGAAGGTCAAGCGCATCTACGGCGTGCTGGAAGATCAGTTCCGCCGCTACTTCGAACAGGCCGAGCGCACCCGCGGCGGCATCACCGGCGAGACGCTGCTCCAGCTGCTGGAGCGCCGGCTCGACAACGCGGTCTACCGCGCCGGTCTGGCCACCTCGCGCGCGCAGGCGCGCCAGCTGGTCCGCCACGGCCACTTCCTGGTCAACGGCAAGCGCGTCGACGTGCCGTCGTATTCGCTGAAGTCCGGCGACACCGTCATCGTCCGCGAAGGCAGCCGTCAGAACCCGACCATCCTGCACGCGCAGGAAGAGGTCAAGGGCCGCGGCATGCCGGAGTGGATTTCGCCGGAAGGCGAGCTCGGCGCCAAGGTCGTCTCGATGCCGACCCGTGAGCAGATCAACCTGCCGGTTCAGGAGCAGCTGATCGTCGAGCTGTATTCGAAGTAAGCGGTCAGCAGCGAGAAGTGAGGGGCCATGCTGCTCACTTGCGAACTTCTCGCTGCTGACTGCGGGTCGCACGCCACGTTCCAGCAGCTTGTCAGGCCTGCAGCGAGCGAACGTGGTCAACAATCGCAGGCCTGGGGGCCACGCTGGTGGCCCGTGAGCGAAGGGATTGAGCAACATGTGGAAAGGTTTTCAGCGCCCCAAGCGCCTTGAGTTCGAAAAAGAGACCCTGACCGACCGGTTCGGCCGCTTCTACGCGCAGCCGTTCGAGCGCGGCTTCGGCACGACCATCGGCAACGCGCTCCGCCGCGTGCTGCTGTCGTCGATCGAAGGCGCCGCCATCACCGCCGTGCAGATCGACGGCGTGCTGCACGAGTTCTCGCCGATCAAGGGCGTGGTCGAGGACGCCACCGACATCATCCTCAACCTCAAGCAGCTGCCGCTGACGTGCCACGTCGACTACACCAAGACGCTGACGCTGCGGAAGGAGAAGCCGGGCCCGGTCCGCGCCTCGGACATCGAAGCCGATGCCGACGTCGAGATCCTGGAACCGGATGCGCACATTGCGACCATCGCCGAGGGCGGCAAGCTGCACATGCAGCTGCGCGTCAAGCGCGGCCGCGGCTACATCGCCGCCGACCGCAACTTCGACGAGGATCTCGGCATCGGCTGGATCCCGATCGACTCGACGCACTCGCCGGTCAAGAAGGTCAACTACACCGTCGACGGCGCGCGTATCGGCCAGGTCACGGACTACGACAAGCTGACCATCGAAGTGTGGACCAACGGCTCAGTGACGCCGCGCGACGCCGTGTCGCTGTCGGCCAAGCTGGTGCGCGACCACCTGAACATCTTCGTCAACCTCGAGGACGGCAATGACGAGGCGCTCGACTCGGGCTCCGAGCCGGCGCGCGCCGGGGTGTCGAACGAGCATCTCGACAAGAGCGTCGAGGAGCTGGAGTTGTCGGTGCGGTCGTACAACTGCCTGAAGAACGCGAACATCCGCACCATCCGCGAGCTGGTCGGCAAGACCGAGACCGAAATGCTCAAGACCAAGAATTTCGGGCGCAAGTCGCTCAACGAGATCAAGGAGATCCTGACGTCGATGGGGCTGAGCCTCGGCATGAAGCTCGACCAGCCTGCCGCCGCAGAATAAACAGTCATGCGTCATCGAAATGCACACCGCAAGCTCGGACGCGTCTCCGAGCACCGCACGGCGCTCCTCCGCAACCAGGCGGAAGCGCTGCTCGCGCACGAGAAGATCGAGACCACCGTGCCCAAGGCGAAGGAGCTCCGGCCGTTCGTCGAGCGGCTGATCACGATCGCCAAGCGCGGGGTGAAGGCCAACGATCCCAAGGGCAAGTCGCTGTCGGCGCGACGCCTGGTGATGCGCGACCTCCTCAACGAGACCGTCGTCACCAAGCTGTTCGACGACCTGGCGCCGCGCTTCATGGATCGCCCGGGCGGCTACACCCGCATCCTCAAGCTGGGGGCGCGCCGCGGCGACGCGGCCGAAGTCGCGCAGATCGAACTGATCGGCAGCGAATTCGATCCCCAGCAGGCGGCGGAGGAGAAGAAGGCCGCCGAGGCCGCTGCCGAATCCGGCGCCGCGCCGAAGCAGAGCAAGAGCCTCGGCGAGCGACTGCGCGGCGCGGCCAAGAGCATTCGCGGCGGCCAGAAGAACGACAGCGGCGGCGCCAGGAACAAGGCCAGCAAGCCGGCCCGCGGCGGCGCCAAGAAGACCACCACTCCTCGCAAGGCCGGCGGTTCGTAAGCCGTCCACCGATGGCTCATGGCCAGGGCATGTATCTGGCGATTGGCTCCGAGGACGTGTGCGACATCGGGCAGTACGTCTGGGCGCCGGAGCGGTGGCTGAAACCGAACGCGGCATGACGGGTCAATCACGGACGTTAGCCACAGAGGACACCGAGCGCATTGCGCAAGGCACTCAACGACTGACTCGCTTGATGCCGGACAGAATCCGATGACGAAACGGCGCGGTGTCCGCTGAGTCCCCGGTGGCCAACGTATGTGACATAGAATCGATCCAGATGCCGCCTCTCGACACGCTGCTGCACAACAACAGAGCCTGGGCCGCCGATCGCGTGAGGCGCGATCCGGGGTTTTTTACGCGGCTCGCCAAGCAACAGGCGCCGGAGTTTCTGTGGATCGGCTGCTCGGACAGCCGCGTGCCGGCGAACGAAATCGTCGGCCTCGATCCCGGTGAGCTGTTCGTCCACCGCAACGTGGCCAACGTGGTGGTCCACAGCGACCTCAATTGCCTGTCGGTGCTGCAGTTTGCGGTCGACGTCCTTGAGGTCAAGCACGTGATCGTCTGCGGCCACTACGGCTGCGGCGGCGTGCGGGCGGCCATGGACCGCCAGTCACATGGGCTGATCGACAACTGGCTGCGCCACGTGCAGGACGTCCAGCGCGCCCACGGCCCCGAGCTGCGGGCGTGTGCGACCGACGATGCCCGGGTCGACCGGTTGTGTGAGTTGAACGTGGTGGAGCAGGTGCGCAACATCGCCCGCACCACCATCGTTCAGGACGCGTGGCGGCGCGGCCATCCGCTGCAACTGCACGGCTGGATCTACGGCCTCAGCGACGGCATCATCACCGACCTGGGTGTCACGGTCAGGGCGATCGCCGACATCGAGTCAGACGACGAGATGGCCTGACGCTAGGCAATCTCCTCCGCGACCTGCCCGGCCCCGGCCTTGTGGGCGGCGATGATCTTGGTCTGCAGGTGACTCGGCACTTCGTCGTAGTGCGAGTACTCCATGTAATACGAGCCCCGGCCGCCGGTTACCGACGTGAGGTGCTGCTCGTAGGTCAGCATCTCCGACATCGGCACCTGCGCCTTGATCACGGTCGTTGAGCCGCGTGCTTCCATGCCGGAGATCCGGCCGCGCCGGCCGTTGAGATCGCCCATCAGGTCGCCGGCGTTGTCGCCCGGCGCGTAGATCTCGACGTTCATGATCGGCTCGAGCAGCGTCGGCTTGGCGCGGCTCATGCCGTCCTTGAACGCCAGCCAGCCGGCGGTCTTGAACGACAACTCGTTCGAGTCGACGTCGTGATACGAGCCGTCGTACACGGTGACCCGGAAGTCGACCACCGGGTAGCCGGCCAGGTAGCCGCGCAGCCGCGATTCCTGGATGCCCTTCTCGACGGCCGGGACGAACTGGCGCGGGATCGCGCCGCCGAAGATATCGTCCACGAATTCGAAGTCGCTGCCGCGCGGCAGCGGCTCCATTTTGATCTTGCAGTCGCCGAACTGGCCGTGGCCGCCGGTCTGTTTCTTGTGACGGCCATGCGCTTCGACGCGCGCGGTGATCGTCTCGCGGTACGGAATGCGGGGCGGTTTCAGCAGCACCTCCACGCCGAACCGCCGCTTCAGCTTGGCGACGGTGACTTCGATGTGCATCTGGCCCTGGCCGGCGAGCAGCAGCTCGTGGGTCTGTGGATCGCGGTGATACTTGATCGTCGGATCCTCCTCCTCGAGGCGATGCATCGCGGTGCTGATCTTGTCTTCGTCGCCGCGGCTCTTCGGCTCGATCGCATACGACAGCACCGGCGCCGGGAAGGCGAGCTTCGCGAAGGCGATGCCGGCGCCCTTGTCGGCAATGGTGTCGTTGGTCCTGGTGTCCTTGAGCTTGGCGACCGCGCCGATGTCGCCGGCCTTGAGCTCGGGCACGTTGGTCGGCGTCTTGCCCTGCAACGCGATCAGGTGGCCGAGGCGTTCCTGCGTGCCCTGCGTGGCGTTGGTCACGGCGGAGTCCGCCTTCAGGCAGCCCTGGTAGACGCGGAACATCGTGATGCGGCCGGCGAACTGATCCGCCACGGTCTTCCACACGAATGCCGCGTACGGCGCCTTCTCGTCGGCGGAGCGGGACACCGTTTCACCGTTGGCCACGGCGTTGAACGGACGATCCGCGGGACAGGGCAGGTAGGCGAGAATCGCGTCCATCAGCGGCTGCCCGCCGATGTTCGCCAACCCGGACGTGCAGACCAGCGGGTAGATCTTCGCCGCGCGGGCGGCCGTCGCCAGGCCCTTGATCAGCTCGTCCTGCGTCAGCGTGCCGGCCTCGAAGAACTTCTCCATCAGCGCTTCGTCGGCTTCGGCGACCATTTCGATCAGCGCTTCGCGGGCGGCAGTGGCCGCGTCAACCATGTCGGCCGGCACCGCGCCTTCCGTAAACTTGGCGGAGCCATCGCCCGGAGACGTAAACGCCTTCATCGTCACGAGATCGACGACGCCGGTGAAGTGTTTCTCCTCGCCAATCGGCAGTTGAATGGGAATGATGGTGCGGTTCAGCGTCAGCCGCAGCGATTCGAGCGTGCGCTCGAGCGAAGCGCGTTCGCGATCGACGCGATTGACGACAATCAGCCGGGGCAGTTGCTGCTCTTCGCATCCGGCCCAGGCCTTTTCGGTCTGCACTTCGACGCCGGCCACGGCATCGACGACGATCAGCGCGCCGTCGGCGACCTGGATCGCGGCGCGCGCGTCCGAGAAGAAGTTGCCGAACCCCGGCGTGTCGATCAGGTTGATCTTGGTCTTGTCCCATTCCGCGTAGGCGAGGCTCGCGGACAGGGTGTGCTTGCGGGAGATTTCTTCTTCGTCGTAATCGGTGACGGTGTTGCCCTCGTCGACCTTGCCGAGCCGGTTCACCATCCCGGCGTCGAACAGCAAGGCCGACACCAATTGTGTCTTGCCAGATCCGCCGTGACCCACTACGGCCACGTTACGGATGCTGGCAGCGTCATAGACCTTCATAGGCGGGACCCCTCCCGGGCGCCGAGTCAGCGGCCCATAGGGCGAAGAATACTCCTGGTGGGAACGGTGTCAATTGAAGATTGGGCGAATCCTTGATTCCTAGACTGTTGGGCGATTGAAAAACTCGCGATCGCCAAATAATTCGGCGATTTGAAATCGCCCAATCGCCCAACAGTCAGGGAATCAAGGAATTACCCACTCTTCAATTCACTCGTATCGCAGGGCTTCGATTGGATCGAGCCGGGACGCGCGCCAGGCCGGCAGCATGCCGAAGAAGATTCCGATTCCGGCCGAGAAGCCGAGGCCGAGGGCAAAGGACCACCACGGCAGCGATACCGGGAAGCCGGAGATCAGGTTCACTCCCAGCCCAATCGCGCTGCCCATCAGGACGCCCAGGATTCCCCCGACGCTGGTCAGCACGGCGGCTTCAATCAGGAACTGCACGAGGATCTCGAGACGGCGCGCGCCGATCGCCTTGCGCACACCGATCTCGCGCGTCCGCTCGGTCACCGAAATCGTCATGATCGCCATCACACCGATGCCGCCGACCATCAGCGCGATCGATGAGATCACCACGAGAGCGAGCAGGATGGCCGCCGAGATCTGATCCCACACGGCCAGCACCGCGTCGGACGTCACCAGGTCGAAGTCGTTCGGCTGATCGAGTGTCAGGCCATGGCGGATGCGCATGATGGCTTCGACTTCGCGCATCATGTCGTCCCGCGAGACGCCTTCCTTGGGCAGCACCGGGATCATGGCGAAGATGCCGCCGAACTGACGCCGTACTTTCTCGCTGCCGAACTGCTTGCGGAATGCCGGATACGGGATAATCGCGAAGTCGTCAGCGGCGCGGAATCCTCCCGGCGACGGGCGCTTGCCGATCACGCCCAGCACCGTGTACTCCTTCGCGCCGACGCGGATCGACTTGCCGATTGGATCGATGCCGCGCGATTGAAACAACGCTTGGTATGGGCCATAGCCGATCACCACGACCGCCCGGCCGCGCAGCGCCTCTTGTTCAGTGAACGAGCGCCCCGCCACCATTTCGGCGAAGTTGATGTCTACGTAACGCTCCGTGGTGCCCATGATCGGCACCGGTCTGGTCCGCTGTCCGCGGTAGAACATCCGCTCGTTGGCCTGCCCCGGTCCGCCGACGCCGCCGCTGAGCCACAGGTCGACCATGCCCACCGTGGTGGCATTGCGCTCGATAGCGTGCATGTCGTCGCTGGTGACCAGCGGCCGCCGCATCAACTGCATGAACGACGCGCCGGATGCGAAACTCAGCCCCCCGAACCGCTGCACGTACACGGTGTTGGGGCCGAGCGTGTTGATCGAGTCGCGCAGCGAGCTGTCGAAGCCGCGGATCAGCGACGTCATCCCGACGATCGACGTGACGCCGATCACCACGCCGAGCACGGTCAGCGCCGAGCGCATCTTGTGGCTGCGCAGCGTGTCGAACGCCAGGGCGGCGGTTTCCCGGAACAGCGCCAGCTGCTTGGTCAGCGCCGACATGATTACTCTCGCCTCAGCGCTTCAATCGGATCGAGCATGGCCGCGCGGCGCGCCGGCATCCAGCCGAAGAACAGCCCGACCACGGCCGTGATGAAGACGCCCAGCGCCACCGACCAGGCTTCGACCGCCGACGGCACGGGCGTGAGCGACGAAATGATGGTTGAGAACAGCGCGCCGAGCGCGATGCCGACGATGCCGCCGACCACCGACAGCGTCACCGATTCGGTCAGCACCTGCGACATGATGTCGCGCCGCTTGGCGCCGAGCGCCTTGCGCAGGCCGATCTCGCGCGTCCGCTCGCTGACCACCATCAGCATGATGTTCATGATCACGATGCCGCCGACCAGCAGCGACAGGCCGACGATGCCGACCAGCAGGACCGCGATGCCGGCCGTGGCCTGCTGAAAGATGCCGAGCACTGAGTCCGACGCCACGATGCCGAAGTTGTCCGGCTCCTTCGCCTTGAGGCCGCGCTCGACGCGCAGCGCCACCCGCGCTTCGTCTTTCGCGTACGACGCCAGCGTCGCGTCGCGCGGCTTGACCATCAGCGCCAGCGACTGCCGGGCACCGAACAGACGCTGGTAGGACCCGAGCGGAATGACCACAAACTCGTCCATCGACTGGCCGAACGCCGAGCCTTTCTTCTTGCTGACCCCGACCACGGTGAACGGCACGCCGGCAATCCTGATGGCCTTGTCGAGCGGATCGGCGCCGCCGAACAACCGGTCGGCCGTCCCCCAGCCGATCAATGTGACCAGGCGCTTGCGCTTGATCTCGGTCGGGGTGATCATTCGCCCGCGTTCGGCATCGAAGGTCGAGAACTCGAAGTACTGATCGCTGACGCCCTGCACCTGCACGGTTTCGAGCTCTTCGTCCCGATACGCGACCCGCGTCCGCGTCTGCGCCTGTGCCATGATCGCCACCACGCTGGTGCTGAATCGCTTCACCGCTGCCACATCGTCGATCGTGACCCGCGGATTGTTGCGCATCCGCTCGAACTCGTCCTCGTTTTGCGTGATGCCCATCCGCTCTATGGTGAACGCGTCGGCGCCGAGGTCCGAGACGATCGCATCACTGACCGCCGCATTGACGCCGGTGAGCAGCGCGACCACGGTGATGATCGACGACACGGCAACGATGTTGCCGAGCAACGTCAGCAGCGACCGGAGCTTGTTGGCCCAGATCGACTGCAGCGCCAGCACGACGGATTCAAAGAGCTGTGCCATATCAACGAACGTTCAGCGGTGGTGCGGCCATCGTTCGACGGTTCGTCAGCGGTCGGTGGTGCCGGGTTTCGGCGCAGTCCTCACCGGGTCGCCAACGAACATGCCGCGCACCGAATCAAATGGTCCGGTGATGACCTGATCGCCTTGCTTCAATCCCGACAGCGCCTCGAGATACCGCTCGCCGGCAATGCCGGTTCTGACGACCAGGAAATCGGCCTTGCCGTCCCGCATGACGAACACGCCTTCGACTTCTTCACGCTTCTCGCCCGGCTGCAATTCAGCGGGGCCGGCGGCCGCCGGTGCCGGTTGCAGAGGACCAAATTGGAAGCGCCCTCGTGGCGGGCGCTGGTCGTGCACGACGTTGCCTTGCGCGTCGTAGAGCAACTCGCGCACCGCCATCGCCTGAATCGGCACCGCAATCACCTGCTGCTTCACCGCCGTCGTGATCTCCGCCGTGCAGCTGAAGCCGGGACGCACTTCTGGAATCTGTCCGTCGATGGTCACCGTCACCTTGAAGTTGGTGGCGGTGCGCGTCGTGCCGACGCCGGCGGCCTGGATCGGGCTGTTGCCGATCTCGGTCACCTTGCCGATGAATTCGCGATCGGGAATGGCGTCGATACGGATTTTCGCCGTCTGGCCAAGCTGCACGAACGGCACGTCTGTTTCGTCGACTTCCACCTGCGCTTCGATGACCGACATGTCGGCCACCGTCAGCAGCACCGTGCCGGCGTTGTTCATCGTGCCGATGACCACGTTTTCGCCCTCCTCCACATTGCGGCGGGTCACGATGCCGTCGAACGGCGAGTCGAACCGGACCTGCGACAGGGTATGGCGGCTGCTGGCCAAACCGGCCTGCTGCTGGTTGAGCTGCGTCTCGCGCGTCTTGATCTCCTGTTCGCGGGCTTTGAGGTCGCTCTCGCGCATTTCCACTTCGGACTGGGCGCGCTCGAACGACTCTCGCGTCGTCAGGCCGCTGCTCCACAGCTCCTGCTGGCGTTTGAGATTCTGGCGCGCCAGGTCGAGGTTGGCGCGCGAACTCTGCAGGGAGACCTTGGACTGCTCGAGCGAGGTCTGCGCACCGGCGACGGCCGCGATGTCGCGGCGGACCGCCGCTTCGGCGTTGACCGGGTCGATTTGCAGCAGGAACTGGTCGATCTTGACGCGGTCGCCTTCTTCAACGCCAAGCTTCGTGACGCGGCCCGGGGTCTGGGCGCTGATGTTGACCGTCTTCTTCGGCTCGATCTTGCCCGACGCCGATACGATGGCTTCGAGATCCCGCTTCTGGATGTTCTCCACGGTCACGAGCGTGCCTTGTTCACCACGGCGCGCGAACTGCGCGGCGGCGCCACCGCCGGCCACGATCAGCACGAGCACAATCCAGAACCATTTCTTACGAAACACGGGTAACCTCCATCTGCGCCGTCCGGGCCTGCGGCGGCCCTAAATCGAGCCGCGTCCCAACACCGCGATCGTGCCCGCCACCACGGCGGCCACGCCCACATAGAGGGCCATCAGCCGCCCAAAATAACGGCCCGTCGGGCGGCCCGATGCCACCGCCAGCCCAACGGCCATCAGCCACACCCACCACACGCCGAACATGTCAATCGCGCCCAACAACCGCGCCGCCACCGTGCCCTCGTCGAACAGGCGCAGCATCGACGCGATGTTGAACGGACTGGTCAGCGATTCGAACAGGTAGTGCACCGGCGTCGCCAGGATCTGCTGGAGGGCCAGGACCACCGTGGCATGCACCGCGATCGCCAGCGCGGTGACATACGACATCTGGACACCATCGAGCCGCGCCAGGAGCAGCAGTCCAACCGCCACCAGGAGGGTGAGCTCAGGTGTCACCAGCAAACGTCCGCCGCTTGTCCAATACGTCAGAAAGGGCGGATGCGCTTGCAGCCGGGCATACTCGGCGTCATCGACGCGATTGCCCAAGGTCTCGGTCAGCCGCACTCGTTCGTCGATGAGTGCCTGTTGACCTACCGGTGTCGACAGAAGCAACCCGCCACAGGCCAGCACGGCGAGCAGGACGACGACCCAAGTTGTGATGAAGGCCGGGTGTCGCACGACCTCGACCATCGTGGCCCGAGGGTGCAACAGGACACCCGTCACACGGCGCATCAAAACTTCCCTTGTCGATAGATACGATTATGGACGACCAATGGTTTCCTTGGTAGCCTTCCAACTAGCTGAAGACGATAGACTTTCTGTTTCGAGCACTTCCAGTCTTTCCGTATTTTAGCTAAGTCAAAAATATTATTTCATGTTAACGAATATTTTAAAGCCGTCCCTGTCGGTCGCGATCGTGGCCGTCGCCGTAACCGACCTGGCGATTGCTCAAACGATGCCGGGCACCCGCGCCGCCGGCATGGCCGGCGCCTTTGTCGCGGTCGCAGACGACGCTTCGGCCGTCTACTGGAATCCGGCGGGCGTGGCCACCGGGTCCTTTGTGAGCGCGGTCGTGCAACTTGGGCAGGACACCAAACAGCAGTCGTCGAGACAACTATCATTGAATCAACGAGATACAGCTGGAATGGTGGCGTTCTCGGCGACCGCGCTCGGCCTGGCCTACTATCGACGGGCGGCCTACGGGACCACCGCCGCCGAGTCTGCAGGAACGGGGGCGGCCAGCCGAGAAGATCTGGGGCGGAGTGTGCAGGCCTTCAGGACGTCGACGCTGGGCGCGACGGTTGTGCAGTCCCTCACCGAACACATTGTCGTCGGCGCGACGCCGAAGTTCGTGCACGGCGCCGATGGCAGCGCCTTTGACGTGGATGCCGGCGCGATGGTGTGGGTGAATCGTTTTCGCGTCGGCGTGGCGGCGCGCAACCTCGCGACGCCGTCGTTTGAGAGCGAGGCGGGCGAGATCGAACTCGGTCGGGAAGTGACGGTGGGGGCGGCGTGGGGGTCGGGCTGGACCGGCATCTCGCGCGTCATCGCTTCGGTGGATCGTGACCTCACCTCGCGGGTGACGCCGACGGGTGATCGCCGCGACTTGGCGGCGGGCGTCGAGACGTGGTGGCTGGCGCAGCGGCTGGGACTGCGGGGCGGGTGGCGGGCCAGCACGATTGGCGATGCGCGGGTGGCGCTGGCCGCAGGCATTTCCGCCGGATTGAAACCCGGGATGCTGGTCGAAGCGCACGTGGTGCGCGGGCACGCCGATGCGCGGTCGTGGAGCGTTGGCGCGAGGGTGAGCTTCTAGGGATCAGGGATCAGGAAACGGGGATCGGCGAAGAGACCATGGCGGTCAGGGTCGGCGAACTGCTTCTCAAAGAGAAGCGCATCACGGCGGCACAACTTCAGGAGGCCCTGGCGTACCAGAAGGACCATGGGGGCAAGCTCGGCGCCAACCTCGTGAAGATGGGCTACGTGAAGGATCAGGAGATCACCGCGCTGCTGTCCAAGCAGTACGGCGTGCCCTCGATCGCCCTGGCGCAGTTCGACATCGACGCGGTCGTGATCAAGCTGGTGCCCGCCGAGACGGCGCGCAAGTACCAGATCGTGCCGCTGAGCCGCGCCGGCGCGACGCTGACGATCGCCATGACGGATCCCACCAACGTCTTCGCGATGGACGACGTGAAGTTCCTGACCGGCTACAACGTGGAGCCGGTCGTCGCCTCCGAGACCGCCGTCCTCGATGCCATCGAGAAGTACTACGCGGGCGCTGCGCCGGGCGAAAAACCGAAGGCGGGCGGCCCGATTGTCGCGCCCGAGCAGACCGGCGAGAGCGCCATCGAAGCCCCGGCCCGTTCGCTCCAGGACATCCCCATCCGGCTCCAGGGCACCGGTGGTGGCGTCGGGGCCATGGAGGAGCTCGAGGAGATCAGCGCCGAGATGCTCGACCGGCAGGGCGAAGAGTCGCCGGTCATCAAGCTCGTCAACGTCATCCTGATGTCGGCGATCTCCAGGGGCGCCAGCGACATCCACATCGAGCCGTACGAAAAGGAATACCGCGTCCGCTACCGCATCGACGGCATTCTCTACAACATCATGGCGCCGCCGCTGAAGATGCGCGACGCGATCACCTCGCGCGTCAAGATCATGGCGAAGCTGGATATTGCGGAGAAGCGGTTGCCGCAGGACGGCCGCATCAAGATCCGCTTCAGCGACGCCGGCCAGACCAAGGACATCGACTTCCGCGTCTCGTGCCTGCCGACGCTGTTCGGCGAGAAGCTCGTCATGCGCCTGCTCGACAAGGGCAAGCTGATGCTCGACATGACGAAGCTCGGTTTCGAGCCGGAGTCGCTGAAGAAGCTCGAGACGCAGATCATGAAGCCGTGGGGCATGGTGCTCGTCACCGGCCCGACTGGCAGCGGCAAGACCAACACGCTCTACTCCTCGATCGCCAAGCTCAACACGCCCGAAACCAACATCATGACGGCGGAAGACCCGGTGGAATTCAACCTGCTCGGCGTCAACCAGGTGCAGGTGCGCGAGGGCATCGGCCTGAACTTCGCGGCCGCCCTGCGAAGCTTCCTGCGCCAGGATCCGAACATCATCCTGGTCGGCGAAGTCCGCGACTTTGAAACCGCCGAAATCGCGGTCAAGGCTGCGCTGACCGGTCACCTCGTGCTCTCCACGCTGCACACCAACGACGCGCCCAGCACCATCAACCGGCTGATGAACATGGGCATCGAGCCGTTTCTGCTCGCCAGCTCGCTGAACCTGGTGTGCGCCCAGCGCCTGGTGCGCCGCATTTGCGTCAACTGCAAGGTCGAAGACGAGGTGCCGGCGAATGCCCTCGAGCAGATCGGCTACACCTCGGACCTCGCCGCCACGGTGAAGCCAAAGAAGGGCACCGGCTGCGAAAAATGTAATAAGACCGGCTATAAAGGGCGCGTCGGCCTCTACGAAGTGATGGAAATCACGGAGGAATTACGCGAACTCATCCTGGTGGGGGCATCGGCACTCGAATTGCGCCGCAAAGCCATCGACGAGGGCATGATCACCCTGCGTGGGAGCGGACTGCGCAAGATTACCGACGGCGTCACCACCATCGAAGAGGTCTTGAGAGAGACGGTGAAGTAATCCACGGATTGCTCGGACGAATGAGATAGCACACTATGGCGACACTCCCCGACTTATTGAAGGACATGGTGGCGATGCAGGGCTCGGACCTGCATTTGTCCATTGGCTCGCCTCCGCAGACGCGCGTGCACGGTGAACTGACGCGCATGCCGCACGCCGATCTCACGGCGACCGACACCAAGGCCCTGGCTTACGCGGTGCTCACCGATGCGCAGAAGAAGCGCTTCGAAGAGACCAAGGAGCTGGATTTCTCGTTCGGCATCCGCGGCCTGGCACGGTTCCGCTGCAACATGTTCAACCAGAAGGGCGCGGTCGGCGCCGTGTATCGCCAGATCCCGGAGACGATCCGCACCTTCGACGAGCTCGACCTGCCGGCCGTGCTGGCCAAGCTCGCTGACCGGCCGCGCGGCCTGGTGCTGGTCACCGGGCCGACCGGTTCGGGCAAATCAACGACCCTGGCGGCGATGATCGACAAGATCAACGTCGAGCGTCACGGCCACATCCTCACCGTCGAGGACCCGATCGAGTACCTGCACCAGCACAAGAACTGCCTGGTGAACCAGCGCGAGCTGCACAGCGACACCGACAGCTTCTCGAGCGCGCTTCGCGCGGCGCTGCGCGAAGATCCCGATGTCGTGCTGATCGGCGAAATGCGCGACCTCGAGACGGTGGAGGCGGCGCTGCGGATCGCGGAAACCGGCCACTTGACGTTCGGCACGCTGCACACCAACTCGGCGTCCTCGACCATCAACCGCATCATCGACGTGTTTCCGTCGCACCAGCAGGCGCAGATTCGCACCCAGCTGTCGCTGGTGATCGAAGGCATTGTCTGCCAGTCGCTGCTGCCGAGGGCCGACGGCAAGGGCCGCGTCGTGTCGCTCGAGATCCTGGTGCCGACGCCCGGCATCCGCAACCTGATTCGCGAAGACAAGGTCCACCAGATCTATTCCGCGATGCAGACCGGCCAGGAGAAGCTCGGCATGCAGACGATGAACCAGTCGCTGGCGACGCTCTACTTCCGACGATTGATCACCCTGGACACGGCGATGAACGCGTCCTCGAACCGCGAGGAACTCCAGGAGATGATCAATCGCGGCGCAGGGGTGGTGGCCGGCGCCGGCATGGGGCGCCCCGGCGGGCCTTTGGGCGGACCGCGTCCGCCGACAAGGTAAGAGTGATGGGGAAGTGTGAACTAGAATCTTGAAACTTCAGACGCCCTGATCCGGCTCGACCGGAGGTGAACTGATGGCCACGTTTACGTTTTCAGGACGGACCCGCAACGGCGAGATCGTGTCGGGCGAGCGCATCGGCGACACCATAAATGCGGTCGTCGCGGCGCTGCGTCGCGAGCAGATTCAGGTCACGCGGATCCAGCCGGCCCAGGCCCGGGCAGGAGCGGTCGCCCAGGCGCGCAAACTCAAGGCCCGCGGCGTCCCGGCCAAGAACCTGGCGGTGTTCACGCGCCAGTTCTCGGTGATGATCGACGCCGGCCTGCCGCTGGTGCAGTGTCTCGACATCCTTGGCAACCAGGAAGAGCACAAGTACTTTGCCCAGGTGATCCTGCAGACGCGCGCCGATGTCGAAGGCGGCATGTCGCTCGCCGATGCGATGAAGCGGCACCCGAAGGTGTTCGACTCGCTGTTCTGCAACATGATTGCGGCCGGCGAAGCGGGCGGCATTCTCGACACCATTCTGAAGCGCCTGGCGGTCTACATTGAAAAGGCCGTCAAGCTGACGGCGCAGGTCAAGTCGGCGATGGTCTATCCGGTAGCGGTGATCATCATTGCCGCCCTGGTCATCGGCGTGATCCTGTGGAAGGTCATCCCCACCTTCGCCGCGCTGTTTGCCGGCCTGGGCGCCGAGCTGCCGCTGCCGACCCGCATCGTGATCATGCTGTCGGAAAACCTGATTCGCTTCATGCCATTGATCTTCATCGCCGTGGGGGGAGGAGGCTGGGCATTCCGCGCCTATTACTCCACCGAGCAGGGCCGCCGCGTGGTGGACGCGATCGTGCTGAAGGTGCCGATTCTCGGACCGATCGTGCGGAAGATCGCCGTGGCGCGCTTCTGCCGCACGCTGTCGACACTGATGGCGTCTGGGGTGCCGATCCTCGACGGTCTCGACATCACCGCCCGCACCTCGGGCAACGCCATCATCGAGGACGCCATTCTGACGACGCGCAAGAGCATCGAGCGCGGTGACACCATCGCGGCGCCGCTGAAGGAGACCCGCGTGTTCCCCGGCATGGTGGTGCAGATGATCGGCGTCGGCGAGGCCACCGGCGAGCTGGACACGATGCTCGGCAAGATCGCCGACTTCTACGAGGAAGAAGTCGACGTGGCCGTTGAGGGCCTGCTGACGCTCCTCGAGCCGGTCATGATCGCGTTCCTCGGCGGCGCCGTGGGTGGCATCGTCATCGCGATGTACATGCCGATCTTCGACTTGATCAGCAAGCTGACGGGATGATGCAGCGGACGCTTCGGCGGCGCCTGGCCATTCACATTGCCATCCGTCTGCTGGTGGCGACGGTCCTGCTGGGCGCGGCCGTGATCGTCGAGCTGCGTGTCCCAGGCGCGCTGCCCGTCGATCCGTTGTTCTTCCTCGTCGGCCTGACGTATGCGGTCAGTCTTGGCTTCATTGGTTCACTCCGGTTCGTGGATCGAATGGGGTGGCTGACGGACGTGCACTTTGCGATCGACTCCATCCTGGTCTCTGCCGCCGTGTTCGTCACGGGCGGCGTGGAGAGCCTGTTTGTCATCCTCTACATGTTGCCAATCGTCGCCGCCAGCTCGGTCCAGTTCCGCCGGGGCGGACTCCAGCTCGCCATCCTGAACATCAGCCTGTTCGTCGGCGTGGTGGTGGTGCAGTACCTGGCCACGAACGGTCACCTCGAGCTGCCGCTCTCGAGCCTGCTGAGAACCGACCTGCCGTCCGTGAATGTGGCGCAGTTCACCGTGGCGCTCAACGCGTTCGGCTTCTTTGCCGTGGCCCTGCTCAGCGGAACGCTCGCCGAGCGGGCGCGCGTCGGCGAAGCCCAACTCGAGCAGGCCGCGGAAGAGATCGCCGATCTGCAGGCGTTCAACCAGTTTGTCCTCGACAACCTGTTGAGCGGCCTTGCCACGGCCGACGCCGACCACCGGCTGCTCACGCTCAACCGGTCGGCGATGGTGATCACGGGGCGTGAGGGTGCGCTGCCAATCGGTCAGAGCGTGATCGACGTGCTGCAGCTGCCGCCGGCGTTTTCCGCCGATCTCGCGCAGGATCTGGCCCGGGCGCGCAGCAAGCGCATGGACTACAATTACCGTCTGCCGCGGGGCGGAACCATCGACATCGGATTGAGTGTGGCCGCGCTGCCGTTGCCCGACGGCTCGCGCGGGTATCTGTACACGTTCCAGGACGTCACCGACATCAAGCGGTTCGAACAGAGCGCCCGGCGGCAACAGCACCTGGTGGCGGTCGGCGAAATGGCGGCCGGCATTGCGCACGAGATTCGCAATCCGCTGGCGTCGATGTCCGGGTCGATGCAGATGTTGAGGCAGGAGCTGCCGCTCACGGCCGACCAGGCGCAGCTGATGGACATCGTGCTCAAGGAATCCGAACGCCTCAACCAGACGATCAAGTCGTTGCTCGCCTACGCCAGACCGCAGCGCTTCTCGCTGCAGACGCTGGACCTTCGCTCGATCGTGCAGGAAACGTCGCTGTTGCTGCGCAACAGCCCTGACGTGCACGACCGCCACGATGTGGACGTGGCGTCGGCGGACCGCGCCGTGATGGTCGACGCCGACGAGAGCCAGATCCGCCAGATCATCTGGAACCTGGCGACCAACGGCCTGCGCGCCATGCCGCATGGCGGATGCCTGCGCCTGAGCGCGCTGAGCGAGCAGGGCGCCGATGGCCGCACGGCCATCCTGCTGGTCGAAGACGAAGGCGTCGGCATCCCGACCGACGAAGTCGACTCGATCTTCCAGCCGTTCCGCGGATCGTTCGGCACGGGCACCGGACTCGGCCTGGCGATCGTCCATCGCATTGTCACCGACCGCGGCGGCCACATCGACGTGCGCCCGCGTGCCGGCGGCGGCACGGTGTTCCGCGTCTCGTTCCCCGAATCGGCCGATTCGCCGGCTGCTCGGCACGCGTCATGAAGCAGGCAGCAGGGGGCAGGGACCAGGGATCAGGGGCCAGGCCGCGCATCCTGATCGCCGACGATGAGCCGTCGCTGCGGGAGATCACGCGTCAGCTGTTCACGAAGAACGGCTTTGACGTGGTGGTCGCCGAGGACGGCCTGGTGGCTCGCGAGATTATCGGCCGCGAGTTTCTCGACCTGGTGCTGACGGACATCCGGATGCCGCGGCTCGACGGTGTTGGGCTGCTGCGCGCCGTTCGCGAGATGGCGCCGGATGTGACGGTCGTGATGATGACGGCCCATGGGACGCAGGACTCGGCCGAATGGCAGCAGGCGCGGGAACTTGGCGCGCGCGCGCTCATCGAGAAGCCGTTTCGCAATGAAGACGTGCTGTTGCAGGTGCGCCAGCTGCTCGAATCGCGGCGCCTGCGCCACGAGAACGTCGTCCTGCGACACACCACCGCGGAGCAGCAGTTTGCGGGCATCATCGGCCGCAGTCCGATCATGCTGGAGGTGTTCAAGCTCGTCGAGACGGTGTGTCGCACGAACAGCACCGTGTTGATCTTTGGAGAATCGGGTACGGGTAAGGAGCTGGTGGCGCGGGCCATTCACGATCAGTCGCTGCGGTCCACCCGCCCGTTCGTGGCCGTCAACTGTGGCGCCATGCCGGAGACGCTGCTGGAGTCCGAGCTGTTCGGGCATGTTCGGGGTGCCTTCACTGGCGCGGACAAGGACAAGAAGGGCCTGATCGAAACCGCGGAGGGCGGAACGGTATTCCTCGACGAGATCGGCGAAATGCCGGCGGCCATGCAGGTCAAGCTGCTGCGCGTATTGCAGGAACGAAAATACCGCCGGGTCGGAGGCACCGACGAGGCGTCGTGCAACATCCGCGTGACGGCGGCGACGAATCGCGACCTGCCCAAGCAGGTCGGCGAAGGGAAGTTCCGCGAGGACCTGTTCTACCGGCTCAACGTCATTCCAGTGAAGATGCCGCCGCTGCGCGAACGCGTTGAAGACATCCCGCTGACCGCCGAGCATTTCGTGGCGAAGTACAACCGCGAGATGAACAAGGCCATCAGTGGATTCACGGCCGAGGCCATGGCGGCGCTTCGCGCGTATCCGTGGCCGGGCAACGTCCGTGAGCTTGAAAACACGGTCGAGCGGTCGGTCGCGCTCGAGTCGGGGCCGTCGATTGGGGTATCGACGCTGCCGCAACACCTGCGTGACCGCCGGCCGGCGACTACGCGCCCGGGTGACAGCATTGCAGACACCGGCCAGGGCTTCAATCTCGAGCGCCATCTCCAGGACATTGAGCGCGCGCATCTCGAACGCGCGCTCGAACGGGCCTCGGGTGTGCAGACGCGCGCGGCCGACCTGCTGGGCCTGAGCTTCAGGCAATTCCGCTATCTCGTGAGGAAGCACGGCCTCAAGCGCGAGTGATTGGTCCTGAGGGTCGTGAATGCAAGAACAGCACGTGACAATCTGTGGCAGGCACGCCTGACACGAATTGTCAGTTGTCAGGCTCCAACAGTCCTATCGCCGAACCGACCGCTGCCGATAACCCTCCTGTTGGCAGTCCTTTAGCCAGAAATCGCGCCCGCCGCCTCAGCTCGGTACGTCTGTTGCTTTAAAGCGGGCAGGCCTGCGTCGCCGGAAGCGGCGGCGTGGCCTTCAAGAACAACCGGTAACCCTGGCACCGTCGTTAGGAGAGTCACCATGCGTATTCGTTCGAACAAGGGCTTCACCCTCATCGAGCTGCTCATCGTTGTCGCAATCATCGGCATCATCGCCGCCATCGCGGTGCCCGGGCTCCTGCGCGCCCGCATGTCGGGCAACGAGGCGTCGGCAATTGGTTCGCTGCGCGCCATCAACAGCTCGCAGCAGGCCTACGCGTCCAGCTGCGCGAATGGCTGGTATGCCATCGATCTGCCCACGCTCGGTACCCCGCCCAGCTCGGGCGGCGCGCCGTTCATCAGCCCGGACCTGAGCGCGGATCAATTTGTCGAGAAGAGTGGCTACACGATTGAGTTGCAAGGTGCCATCGACGCAACCACGACCGAAACCGCGCCGTGCAACGACGGCGAAGGAAGCGTTAGTTCGGGCAGCCTGGTGAGCGCCTATTACGCTTACGCGGATCCGACGTCGCCCGGTTCGACCGGTGCGCGCTACTTCTGGACCAACACGCTCGGCACGATCTACTTTAGCAACAGCGAAACGCTCTCTAACGAATTCGTCGGCAGCACCGCCCCGGGCGCGGGCTCGGTTCTGCAGTAAAGCCTTTCCTCAGTCGCTCGACCGAAGGGGTGCGGGCCAATCCGCACCCCTTCGTCTGTACAGGTAGAATCCTCAGCTATGGCCACAACCGCAGGGTCCACGCACGGGGCGCCACGCGCCGGATGGCTGGCAGGGTTCGCCGCTTTGGGACTGGCAGCCTCGGCAGCCTCGACCCGGGTCCATCACCAGATCCTCAACGACCCGACCTACGCGAGCTTCTGCGACGTCAATGAGACCTTCAGCTGCACGGTGGCCTATACGAGCCGCTTCGGCTCGGTGGCCGGCGTGCCGGTCGCGCTACTCGGCCTGCTGTTCTTTGCCTTCGTGTTGCTGGTGATTGCGATCAGCGCGCGCTCGCGGGCCGGCGAGAACCTGCCCGGGTACGTGTTCGCGGCGTCGACGATTGGGCTTGCCGTCGTGCTGTACCTCGGCTACGCGTCCTTCTTCGTCCTCCAGACCCTTTGTGTGCTCTGCCTCGCGACGTATGTGGCCGTCGTCGGGCTGTTCGTCACGTCAGGAACCGCCACCGGTAACCTCATATCGAGTCTCCCCGGCCGAGCGATGCGTGATCTTCAACTCCTGTTCCGGACTCCATCGGCGCTTGGCGCACTGGTGTTGTTCCTGGCCGCGTCGGCGGCCGCGGTCGTGATGCTGCGCGAGCCGGTGGCGGCCGCGGCCGAATCGGCGTCGCCGTCGGCAGCCGCCGTGCAGCAAGCCATCCCAACGGCGTCGGCGGCGCAATTGAAGCAGCTGGAAGATTACCTGGCGGCGCAGCCGCGCAAGGTCGTGGCGGCGCCCAGCGACGGCGCGGTGATTGTGATCCTCAAGTTCAACGACTATCAGTGCCCGGGTTGCGGCCAGACGCATCGCGACTACAAGCCGGTGATCGCGAAGTGGGCGCAGCAGGCGCCGGGTAAGGTGAAGTTCATCTCCAAGGACTATCCGCTCGAGCGTGAGTGCAACGCATTCGTGGCAACCGATCTGCATCTGGGCGCGTGCGAAGCGGCTGTCGCGGTCCGGCTCGCGAAGGAGAAGGGCAAGGGCGAGGCGATGGAGGAGTGGCTGTTTAAGAACCAGCCGGCCATGAATCCGGACACGGTCAGGAAGGCCGCCGCGTCGGTCGGCGGTGTCACCGATTTCGACAAGCGGTATGCGGCGACGCTGGAGCTGGTCAAGGCGGACATCACGCAGGGCGCGCAACTGAAGATCGGCGGCACGCCGACGTTCTTCCTCAACGGTATGCAGTTGCCGGGCCTGCGCGCGGAATTCTTCGACGCCGCGATTGCCTGGGAACTGAAGAGGGTGACAGGCGGCAAGTAGACATGCCGGCTGCGATTGAGACGCAGGAACTCACCAAGGATTTTCTTGTTGGCTTCTGGCGGCCGAGGCCGTATCGCGCCCTCGATGGATTGACGCTGTCAATAGAGGCCGGGGAAGTGTTTGGCTTCCTCGGCCCCAACGGCGCCGGCAAGAGCACCACGCTCAAGCTGCTGCTGCAGCTGATCTATCCCACCAACGGGACGGCGCGGATTCTCGGGAAACCTGCGGGTGAGGTCGAGGTGCGGCGCCGCATCGGCTACCTGCCGGAGAATCCCTATTTCTACGATGACCTGACCGCAGAAGAAGTGCTGTCGTATTTCGCGAGCCTGTTCGGGCTGCGCGGTGCCGATGTCGCGCGACGCGTGTCGACCGTGCTGGACGACGTCGGCATCGCGGCCGAGCGGCGAATGCGCCTGCGTGGATTCTCGAAGGGGATGTTGCAGCGCGTCGGCCTGGCGCAGGCGATTCTCAACGAGCCCGACGTGCTCTTCCTCGACGAGCCGATGTCCGGCCTCGATCCGATCGGCCGCCGGCAGGTACGTGACCTGATCCTGTCGCTGAGGCAGCGTGGCTGCACGGTGTTCTTCAGCTCGCACATCCTGCCCGACGCCGAAGCCTTGTGCAGCCGCGTGGCGATTGTGGTGCAGGGGCGCCTGGTCGCCAATGGCGCAGTGAGCGAAATTGCGGAGTTTCAGCTCACCGGATGGGAGCTGGTCGCGGCGGATGTCAATGAGTCGCTGCGCTCGTCGATCGCCGGCCGCGCGCGCAAGGTGACCTCGATTGGAGCCGGGCGATTCGTAATTGACCTGCCGCCTGAGGTTGGGCCGGATCGAGTCTTGGCCGAGCTGGCCGCCGGCGGCGCGCATATCGTCTCGCTGAACCCCCACCGCGAGACGCTCGAGGACTACTTCATCCGCCAGGTCAGCGCGGCGGCACCACGGCAGACGGGGATCGACTGATGCGCGCCATGGTCCTGGTCGCCGGCGCGGTGTTCCGGGAATCGGTGCGCGATCGCGTGCCGTACTCGATGGTGATGTTCGCCATTCTCCTGATGGCCGCGTCGTACGCGATCAGCCAGCTCACGGCGGGCCAGGACATGAAGATCATCAAGGATCTCGGCCTGGCCTCGATGTCGGTGTTCGGGATGCTGATCGCCGTCTTCCTTGGCATTGGGCTGGTGTCGAAGGAGGTCGAGCGCAAGAGCATTTTCGCGCTGCTGGCCAAGCCGGTGACCCGAACGCAATTCGTGCTTGGCAAGTATCTGGGCCTGGTCGCGACCCTGGTGATCAACCTCGCGGTGATGACGCTGGCGTTCTACGCTGTACTGGCATTCATGGACCTCACCGCCGGTCCGGAAAAACTGGTGTGGCCCGCGCCCGCGCTCGATCCGCGGCTGCTGATCGCGATCCTGCTGATCATCGCCGAAGTCGCGGTGGTCACCGCGGTTGCGCTGTTCTTCTCAACGTTCTCCAGTCCGTTGTTGTCGGCGCTGTTGACGCTGGGGTTGTGGACCGCGGGGCACTTCGGATCCGACCTCAGGAATTTTGGCACCGTGGTGGATTCCGCGCCGATGATCGCGATCGCCCGGGTGCTGTACTACGTTCTGCCGAATCTCGCGCCGTTCGACGTGAAGGCCGAGGTTGTGCACGGCTTTCCCGTGGCGGCCAGGCACGTCGCCTACACGCTCGCCTACGGAGGGTTGTACGCCGGGGTGCTGCTCACGGCGGCCGTGGCGATTTTCCGGCGGCGGGACTTCAAGTGACCGGTGTGCGCCAGGGCGATTGTCGGCGGGCGCGCCCTGGTGTGGCCGCCCCGGTGGTGCTCGTGGCCGTCCTGCTGGCGGGGGCGGTTGGCGTGCAGGTCGTGCGGGACCGCGGCTGGTCGCCGTATCAGCCGCCCAATCCGCTGTTGTGGGTGCAGTCCGGGCCGCTGTTGCAGCGGCTGGTGCTTGGCTTCGACAGCCTCGCAGCCGACATCTATTGGATGCGCGCGGTCGTCTACTACGGCGGCAAGCGGCGCGCGACCGGGCCACAGCTCAGCTACGACGCGCTCTATCCGCTTCTTGACCTGGTGACGAGCCTCGATCCGCATTTCAGGGTCGCCTACCGGTTCGGCTCGGTCTTCCTCACCGAAGCGTACCCGGCAGGAGCCGGCCGCCCCGATCTCGCGATTCAGTTGCTGCAGCGTGGCATTGCGCGCGATCACGGGCGCTGGGAGTATTTCTACGACATTGGCTTCGTCTACTACTGGTGGTTGCGCGACTACCAGAAGGCCGCCGAATGGTTCCTGAAAGGGGCAGAGCAGCCCGGTGCCGCCGAGTGGCTGAAGCCGCTGGCCGCGACCACGCTGGCGACCGGCGGGCACCGGGAGACCTCGCGCCAGATGTGGACGCAGTTACTGAACTCCGACATGACCTTCATCCGGAGCCAGGCGGAACTGCGGCTGGCACAGTTGGACGCCATGGACACGATCGCCGCCGTGACGCCGGTGCTGCAGCGGTTCATCGACCGCGAGCAGCGCATTCCCAGGTCGTGGCAGGAACTGGCGGCGGCCGAGCGGCTCGCCCGTGTGCCGGCCGACCCGACCGGCGTGCCGTTCGTGTTCGATCCGAAACTCGGTTTCATCGACGTGTCTCCGAAGTCGCGTCTGTGGCCGCTGCCGATCGAGTCGCGCGCCCACGTGACACCGCAGCTGCCATGATGCCCGTGCTCCTCCTCGCGATCGCCGCTGGGTTGGGCGCGATCATCGGCAGCTTCCTCAACGTGGTGATCGACCGGCTGCCACGCGGCCAGTCGCTGATCACACCACCGTCGCGATGCCGCCAGTGCGGACACACACTGAAGTGGTTCGACAACATTCCAGTAGTGAGCTGGCTGATGCTGCGCGGGCGATGCCGCACCTGCGGCGCAGCGGTGTCCTGGCAATACCCTGTGGTGGAGCTCGCCACCGCGGCGATGTTCGTGCTGGTGGTGTGGCTGACGCCGATCGGGCCGCTGCTCGTGCCGCGACTGGTGCTGGCCTCGATCCTGATCGCGCTGTTCATGATCGACCTCGAACACCAGATCCTGCCGAACTCAATCACGCTGCCCGGCATCCTGGCCGGACTGATGTTCAGCACGTTTGCGCCGCCGGGAGAGCGTGATGCGCTGATCGGCGCGCTGGCCGGCGCGGGCGTTCTCTACCTCATCGCGGCGGCCTACTATCTGTGGCGGCGTGAAGAGGGCATGGGAATGGGCGACGTGAAGATGCTGGCGATGATCGGCGCCTTCCTCGGCTGGAAGGCCGTGCTGGTCACGCTGGTCGTCGCGTCGTTCTCGGGCGCCGGTGTCGGCATGGCGATGATGACGGTGCAGAAAGGCGGCATGAAGTACGCGCTGCCGTTCGGCACATTCCTGGCGCTCGGCGCGCTGGTGTCCATGTTCGCGGCTGAATCGATGGTGGCCTGGTACGCCGGGTTTCTCTGAATGGAGTCGACACTCGGTTTCGCGAGCATGGCCACACTCGGCATCCTGCTGGCCATCGTCATCCTCTTCATCGTGGTGACGGTGAAGGCGATCAAGGTGGCGAGCGGCCGCGGCAACGCCCGGCGTGAATCCGGCGGCGAGAGCGCCATGCTGTCGATGGCGCTTCAGGAAGCGCTGACCAAGCTCAAACAGCAGGCGCGCGCCATGGCGGCACGCGCCGAGGCGTCCGAGGCGCTGGCGGATCAGATCCTGGAGGGCCTGACCTCGGGACTGGTGGTCGTCAATCGCGCCGGCAGCGTACAGGCGCTCAACCCGGCGGCGCAGCGCATTCTGGCGATCGCCGACAAGGGGAAGGGCCGTCCATACCGCCAGGCGCTGCAAACGGCTCCAGCGCTCGCCGATTTGATCACCGAGGCGCTCGAAGGCTCGTCACCGATCGTGCGGCGGACGATTAGGCTGTCGGATCATCCCGACGGCGTGGGCACCCAGCGGGGCGACCGTCCGCGCCACCTCGGCGTGACGATCTCGCCGATCATCGGCGCCGACGGGACGCTGCAAGCCTCGGTCTGCCTGTTCACGGATCTCACCGCCGTCGTCGAACTCGAAGAGCAATTGCGGCTGAAAGAGGCGCTGGCACGGCTCGGTGAACTCACCGCGGGCCTCGCGCATGAATTCAGGAACGGCCTGGCCACCATCCACGGCTACGGTCGTTTGCTGGATCCGCAGAGTTTGCCGGACCAGGCGCGTAGCTGTGTCGAGGGCATTCGAGCAGAGACCACAGCCCTCGGCGAAGTGGTGACGAACTTCCTGAAATTCGCGCGCCCGGATCAGCTGGCGATGGCGCCCGTGGATCTGCGGGCGGTGATTGCCCGCGCGATGGATGAGGTGCCGGGCGCGACCCGCGCCGTGTCCATGGAGGGCGAATTCGGCACGGTCAACGGCGACGACGTGCTGCTGCGGCAGGCGTTTGCGAATCTCATTCGCAACAGCCTCGAAGCCTGCGAGCACTCGGGTATTGCGCCGCAGGTCACCATCCGGAGTCAGATCGCCGACGGAGGCGTGCAGTTGACGATCGAGGACAACGGCCCTGGATTCACCGAAGAGGCGATCAGGAAAGTGTTCCAGCCGTTCGCGACGACGAAGGCCAGCGGCACAGGGCTCGGCCTGGCCATCGTGCAGAAAGTCATCGTGTCGCACAACGGCAACATCACAGCTGCCAATCGCAGCGATCGTGGAGCGCAGTTCAGATTGCGGCTGCCCGTCACACTGCGATCGTAGTATCTGCGCTGCTGCCCTCGCCGGCGGATCGCAGGAACTGAAACGGGCCGATCGCGTGCCATTCCCGAATGATTGAAAACGTTCGGGAATACTGGAAATCGACAGCCAGGCGACCACGGCAGGCGCGTTGCACCAAAGCGCGCCTATGGAGTCACTTCATTCCCGGCATGGATTCACGCTGATCGAAACGCTGGTTGCGATCGGCATCCTGATCACCGCGCTTGCGGGCGTTGCCCAGCTGCTTGTGCTCGGGGCGCAATTGGCTCGCCGTTCCACCGTCTCGGGAGTGGCGCTCAGGGCTGCCCAAAACAAACTCGAACAGCTCCGCGGCCTGACCTTCGCCTTCGATGCGTCGGGCGCGCCGAAGACCACTCCCGGCCTCGAACCGTCATCCTCGGCCAGCCTGAGTGACGACGAACCGTCGTACTACGACTGGCTCGATGCCAGCGGAGAGGCGCAACAGGACGAGGGTGACCCTGCCTTCGTCAGGCGATGGCGCGTGACGGCGATTGAGGACTCCTCCCCGGAAGCTCTTGCGATCGAAGTCTGCGTGTTCGTGGCGCCGGCGGAGGGCCGGGGGCCGCAATCCGCAGAAGCCTGCCTGTCGACAATCAGGACGAGGCAGCCATGAGTCGGCGGGGCTTCACCATCATCGAGCTGCTGGTCGCCATGGCGTTGTTGCTGGCGATTTCGGCTGCGCTCGCCGGGGCGGCTGGCCCGGCACGCCACGCATTCGATCGTGTGCCCGCATACCTCGAGCAGGAGCAGCGGGGGCGGGCGGCCCTCGAGCCGATCGTGCGCGGACTTCGATCGGCGGCGATCGTGTCGGCCGTGGATCCCGACGAGAATGGCGTCTCCGGAGCTCTCACGGCGGTCGTTCCCGTCGCCAACGGCGCCCAAGGGATCCTGGGGAGCGATCAAGCCGCACCGACCGGCTCCATCAGCCTTGCCGTGGCGCCGTGTCCCCACGTCAGGGACGTCTGCGGGTTTTCGCCGGGAACGGTTGTGCTCATCACGCGCGACATGGCATTCGATGTGTTCATCGTGGCCACCACCAGTCCCGGCACCCGACGCCTGACGCCGGGTCGCGCGCTGAGCCAGGCCTATCCGGCCGGTTCGCGCCTGCTGGAGGTCGAGCAGCACTCGTTCAGCCTCGAATCGCAGTCCGACGGCACCCAAACGTTGATTCGGGAGACTGCCTCAGGTGCGATCCAGCCGATGGTGGACTTGCTGTCGGGCCTCACGTTCTTCGTACAGCCCGAGCAGGTCGAGATTGGCGTCACGGTACTTCCAACGATCGACTCGGTGCCGCACCGGGCCTTCAAGGCGTCGGTCCGCCGCCGGAGGTCGTCATGACGGGCGAGCGAGGCATCGCGCTGATCATGGTGGTGCTCGTGACGACGTTCCTGTCGGCGCTCGGCATGGGTGTGGTGCTGTCCGTCTTCATGGATCGGCTCGCTGCGGGGAACCTCACCGGCACGGTCGCGATGCTTCATGCGGCGGAAGCAGGCATTGAACTGGCCGCGGCCGACCTGGCGCGCGCCGAGGATTGGGACGCGATTCTCCAGGGCGCGCAGCGGGGCACCTTCACCGACGGCGTCCCCGGCGGCGTGCGGGTGATCCCAGGCGGCGGAGCGGTGGACTTGACCTCGGCGACCAACCTGTTGAACTGCGGGAAGGCCACGACGTGCACGACGGCGCAGATGAACGCCAACTCGAAGGAACGGCCATGGGGCGCGAACAACGCACGGTGGCAGCTCTTCGCGTTTGGACCGATGAACCAGCTGACCGCGCTCAGCCGGCCCGCGCCTTGCTATCTGGCTGTCTGGATCGCAGACGACGGCCGTGAGAGTGACGGAAATCCGCTCGCCGATGAAGCGGACGCCGAGCTGCCGGGCCACGGAATTGTAAGAGTTCATGCCCAGGCGTTCGGTATCGCGGGCTCGAGAAGGGCGATCGAAGCCGAGCTGGCCAGGGTCTGCCCCGGCGGTCCTGGGGAAGCCTGCCTTCCCGGTATTCGTGTGCAATCGTGGCAGGAACTGCGTCAGGCGGTTCCTTGATTTGCAGAGCAGCGAGTCGTACGATCGTGTGGAGAACATGAAACGCGGCATTGGTTTCACCGTCCTCGCACTGCTGTTGGCCTCGAATGCGCATGCGCAGACCGCCACGCCGCCGAGCGCCAAGCCGATTGCCGAAGTCGCGAAGGAGGAAGAGGCGCGCCGCAAGAGCGTGCGCAAGCCTTCGAAGGTGTACACCAACGGCGATCTGCGGCCCGACATTTCGAAGGGCATTGCGCCGCCCTCATTGTCGACGACCACAGTTGCGTCCACAGCCGCGTCCGGGAACACGTCTGCTGCCAACGCATCGCCTGCGGCACCCGCCGCTGGGGCTGCGCCAGGGGCCGCCCCGGCGCTGGGTCAGGACTATTGGGCCGGCCGCATCAAGACCGCGCGCGACGCGCTACAGCGCTCGCAGATCTTTGCCGATTCGCTCCAGAGCCGCATCAACGGCTTGCTGACCGAGTACGTGAATCGTGATGACCCCGCGCAGCGCTCGAGAATCGAGGCGGATCGCAATACCGCCCTCGCCGAGCTCGAGAAAGTGAAGAAGGAGATCGCCGATCAGACGAAGGCGATCGCCGCCATCGAAGACGAGGCCCGTCGCGCCGGCGTACCCGCCGGGTGGCTGCGCCCGGGAGTGTGATCGCCCAGCCCGCCTCGACCAGCATCCTGCTGGTCGAAGACAAGGACTCCCTTCGGGCCGTGCTCAAGCTGGCGCTGGAGTCACGAGGCCATCATGTGATCGAAGCACGCGACCAGCCGGAAGCCGTCGCCGCGTTACGCGACGGCCAGCCGGCACTCGTGCTCTCCGACCTGCGTCTCCCCAACGGTGACGGCATCGGGGTGCTGCGCGCCGTCAAGGAGCTCGACGTCGAACTGCCGGTCATCGTCATGACCGCGCACGGCAGCATCCAGGATGCCGTCGAGGCGATGAGGCAGGGCGCGCTCGACTTTCTCGCCAAGCCCGTGGATCCGGACCACCTCCTGCTGCTGGTGTCGCGCGCGCTGGAGCAGCGTCGATTGCTGACGGATTACCGGCTGCTCAAGGAGGAAGCGGCGGCCCGCCGCGGCGGCCCCAATATCATCGGCGACTCGCTGTCGTTGCGGCAGGTGATGACGGCGATCGATCGCGCCGCCGGCACGGACACCACCGTGCTGCTGGAGGGCGAGAGCGGCACCGGCAAGGAGCTGTGCGCGCGCGCGTTGCACGACCACAGCGGCCGGGCGAACGGTCCGTTCGTGGCGATCAATTGCGCCGCCATCCCCGAGAACCTGCTCGAAGCCGAGTTGTTTGGTTACGAGCGCGGCGCTTTCACCGGGGCCACGCAACGCAAGATTGGCAAGTTCGAAGTGGCGCAGCGCGGCACCATCTTCCTCGACGAGATTGGTGAAATGCCGCTGGCGCTGCAAGCCAAGATGTTGAGGGCGATCGAGACCAGGCGCATCGAGCGCCTGGGCGGCAATCAGCCCATCACCGTCGACGTCCGCATTGTCGCCGCCACCAATCGCATGCTGCGCCAGGCGGTGGCATCGCGGCAGTTTCGCGAAGATCTCTACTTCCGCCTGTCGGTGTTCCCGGTGACGATTCCGCCGCTAAGGGAGCGGAGAGACGACATTCCGAAGCTGGCGCATCACTTCGTTGAGCGGGTGGCGCGGGATGTTGGCAAGAAGCTGTCGTTGTCGGCCGAGGCGCTCGCCATGCTCATGGAGCACTCGTGGCCGGGCAACGTCCGCGAACTGCAGAACGCCATCGAGCGCGCCGTGATCCTGGCCGAGAGCGATCGCGTCCTGCCGAAGCACCTGAACCTCACCACCCAGCCCAATGCGATCCGCGACCCGTGGGAAATGCTCGACTTGTCAGGCTCGCTGGCCGAGGTGTTGGCGAGATTTCAGAGCGGAGTTGAGAAGCGAAAGCTCGCGCAGGGATTGAAGCAGGCCAACGGCGACAAGGGCCGCGCCGCCGATTTGCTGCAGATCGACTTCAAGACGCTGACGGCCAAGCTTCGACAGCACGGGCTCGAATAGGGACTACGGGCTGCGGGCTACGGCCGACTACCGGCTACGGGCGACGGGCTCGGTCAGGCTCGCAGGCCGACCTTCCGAACGGCGGTCTTGAGTTCTTTCTCGGTCACATCCGTCAATTCCACGGTCTTGCCGCGATCGCTTGCGGCGATGAAGTGGAGCGTGCCGGACACGATCTTCTTGTCGCGGCCGATGGCCGCATAGACCTCCTTCGCGGAGATGTCGGCGACGGGCGGCAGCGGTCCGAGGTGAGTGATGAGCGACTCGACCTCTTCGAGGAGCGGCTTCGGCGTCACCCCTCGCGCGACGCCGAGGTGCAGGGCGGCCAGCATGCCGTAACCAATCGCCTCGCCGTGCCTGAACTGCTTGTACGTGGTCACCGCCTCGAGGGCATGGCCGACCGTATGGCCAAAGTTCAGGATTCGCCGAAGGCCGGACTCGCGCTCATCGGCCGACACCACCTCCGCCTTGATGCGGCACGACGCCGTCACCAGCGGCGATACCGCGTTGCCGTCGCGGTCGAAGATCGCGTTGACGGTGTCGCGGATGCGATCGAGCAGATCGGGTTCGCGGATGACGCCGTATTTGATCACTTCATACAGGCCGGCGCGGAACTCACGCCGCGGCAGGGTCTGCAGTACCGAGGAATCGGCGACCACCAGGCTGGGCGCGTGAAATGCCCCGATCAGATTCTTGCCGAGCGGATGGTTGACCCCGGTCTTGCCACCGATCGCGCTGTCGACCTGCGCCAGCAGCGTGGTCGGGACGTGCACCACTGGAAGGCCGCGGAGATACGTGGCGGCGGAGAATCCCACCAGGTCTCCGATCACACCGCCGCCAACCGCGACGATCACCGTTGAGCGATCGGCTTTGGCCTTGACCAACGCGTCGAACAGGCGCACGACGGTGTTCAGGTTCTTGTAGCGTTCGCCGTCCTCGACGAGGATCGGCGTCCGATCGGCGCCGATCTTCCGGAATCGCGGACCGTGAAAATCCCAGACCCGATGGCTCGACACCAGGAGGCGGCGCGCGCCGAGCTTCAGGGCGTCGAGCTCGCCGCCGAGCGCCTCGATGACATCCGCTCCGATGATGACGGGATACGGGCCGGCGGCGGCGCTTACCGTGACCCGTGCCAGAGGGGGCACAGACATTTCCGGAGGGTAGGATAGCACTCGGTGCGGCGAACCGATTTCCTGACCATCGGTAGCGGCATCGCGGGCCTTCGAGCCGCCGCGTGATACCGCGCCGCTCCGGGGATGCGACTGACTGTCGAAAACTTCTCCCCCTTCTCAGTTCTTGCCACTCAGATGCGACGTTTGGGGCCAGCCCCCAACTGACTATTGGGGGGGCTGGCCCCAAACGTCGCAGGCCGGACGAGGCGCACGCGTGGCCGCGCTCGTGGCGGTTGGCCGTCTCGTCGCGCGGGCCGACCTACGCCGCGAAGAAAGCCGCGGCAGCCATGCCCGGGCCGATTTCCGATGCGAGATGACGTAAAATTTAAGATCCACATAGGGGACCACATCCACTGATGGCCGGCAAACAGGACGACGCGTTCGTAACTGAGATCACCAAGCAATCGGTCGACTTCTCGAAGTGGTACATCGACGTCGTCCGCAAGGCGGAGCTTGCCGACTACTCGCCGGTCAAAGGGTTTATGGTCGTCCGGCCGTACGGCTACGCCATGTGGGAGCACCTGCAGCGCGAGCTCGACGCCCGCATCAAGGCCACCGGCCACGTGAACGCCTACTTCCCGCTGCTGATCCCCGAGAGTCTGCTGCTGAAGGAGAAGGAACACGTCGAGGGCTTTGCGCCGCAGGTGGCGTGGGTCACCAAGGGCGGCGATGAAGATCTGGCCGAGAAGCTGATCATCCGCCCCACCTCGGAAACGATCATCGGCGTGATGTACCAGAAGTGGATCCAGTCGTGGCGCGATCTGCCCCTGCTGATCAACCAGTGGGCGAACGTCGTCCGCTGGGAAAAAGTGACGCGCCCATTCCTGCGCACCACCGAGTTCCTCTGGCAGGAAGGTCACACCGCCCACGAGACCGAAGAAGAAGCGCAGGACGAGACGATGAAGATCCTGGCGCTCTACAAGGACGTCTGTGAAAACGTGCTCGCCGTGCCGGTGGTCGACGGCCGGAAGAGTGAGAGCGAAAAGTTTGCCGGGGCCTCGAAGACCTATTCGATCGAGGCGCTGATGGGCGACGGCCGCGCGCTGCAGGCCGGCACCTCGCACAACCTCGGACAGAACTTCGCCAAGGCGTTCGAGATCCAGTTCCAGGGCCGTGACAAGACATTGCAGTATGCGTGGACGACGTCCTGGGGCGTGACCACTCGCCTCATTGGCGCGGTGATCATGACGCACGGCGACGACAGCGGCCTGATCCTGCCGCCCAAGATCGCACCCTATCAGGTCGTGATCGTCCCGATTCCCCGAGGCAACTGGCAGGAAACGGTGCTGCCGAAATGCAAGGAGATTCAGGCGCAGCTGGAAGCCGCCGGCATTCGCGTCAAGCTGGATGCCGACGAAAGCCAGACGCCCGGCTGGAAGTTCGCCGAGTACGAAATGCGCGGTGTGCCGCTGCGTCTCGAGATCGGTCCGAAGGACATCGAAAAGAACGCCGTGTTTGCCGCCCGCCGCGATACGCGCGCCAAGGCGTCGATGCCGATGGACGGCTTGGCGGATTCGATCAAGAAGCTGCTCGACGAAATTCAGCAGGGCCTGTTCGATCGCGCCGTGAAGTTCCGCGATGAACACACGTCACGCACCGACTCGTACGACGAATTCAAGTCAACAATGGAGGGACGGCCGGGTTTCGTGATTTCGCCCTGGTGCGGCGAGGCGCGGTGCGAAGCCGACATCAAGACCGAGACCCAGGCGACGATTCGAAACATTCCCAAGGGCTATGAAACCGCGCCCGGCACACCGTGCGTGAAGTGCGGCAAGCCGGCCACGGTCTCGGCCTGGTTCGCGAAGGCCTACTAGCGCCGCGATGCCGAAGCAGGCTGCAGGCATCCTGCTGTTCCGGCGCCGCTCGACTTCGCCCAGGGCAGGCGCTACGCGCCTGGATGTCCTGCTGGCACACCCTGGCGGCCCACTGTGGGCGCGCAAGGATGACGGCGCGTGGACGCTGCCAAAGGGCCAGTTCACCGACGACGAAGCCCCGCTCGACGCCGCCAAGCGCGAGTTCGAGGAGGAAATGGGCTCGAAACCAGTTGGCGACTTCCTGGCGCTGGGCCCCCTAACGCAAGCGAGCGGCAAGGTGATTTACGCCTGGGCCTGCGAGTCTGATTTCGACTGCGCGACCGTCAAGAGCAACCTGTTCTCGCTGGAGTGGCCGCCAAGATCCGGCCGGATGGGAGAGTTTCCCGAAGTCGATCGTGCCGGCTGGTTTTCGATCGATGCAGCACGGGTGAAAATACTAAAGGGCCAGGCGCCGTTTCTGGATCGGCTCCTGGCCCTTCTGAAGTGAGAAGTGGGAAGGACTTCTCACTTCCGACTTCTCACTTCTACTGCAGTCTAATCGTCAGCGCGGCGCGACGGTTCAACCGGCGCGTCTCTTCGCGGCTGTTGTCGTGCTTGGGCCGCTCTTCACCGTAGCTCACCGTCTGCACGCGGCCCGCGTTGATGCCGCGGCTCGTCAGGTAATCCCGCACCGCCGCCGAGCGGCGCTCGCCGAGCGCCAGGTTGTATTCCGTCGTGCCGATGTTGCAGGTGTGGCCTTCAATCGTGAATCGCAGGTTCGTGTCGTTCTGCATCGCCTTGATGGCGTCGTCGAGGATGCGCGTCGCTTCCGGCCGCAGCGAGAAGCGGTCGAAGTCGAAGTGCACGTCTTCGAACGTGAGCTGCTTCTTCGGCGCCGGCGCGATCACCTGCACCGTCACGGTGTCGGTGGCGGTCATGCCCTTCCCGTCATCGACGGTGATGGTGAGCGGCACGGCGCCGACCTGCCCGGGAGCCGTCCACGGCGTCTGACGATCGTTGGCGTTGCCAAACGAACCCGTCGGGCTGGTCCATCGGTAGCGCAGCGTGTCGCCGTCCGGATCCTGCGCGTCGGCCGACGCGGTGAGCTGACGGTTGATTTCCACGGTGCAGGGCTCGCAACGGGCCTTCACCGTCGGGGCCCGGTTGGGCGGCATCGCCGGCGTGGTCGGAGCGGTCGGCTGGACGGTCGAAGGCGGCGGCACGAAGTTCTTCACGCCGGACGGGTGATAGCCAATGCGCACCTGGAGGCCAAGGCGATCGAAATCGCTGTCTTCCGAGGTGGTGAAATCGCGGCGATGCAGGAAGTACGACGCGGTGTAGCTGATGCCGGCGCCGAAGTAGACGCCGTTGCCGGCGTTGTACTGGAAGCCGCCGAACAGGTCCCGGGTCGCATCCGGATCCCACTCTCTGGGCTGGCCCGGCGCGGGGCTGCTGCCGGTGAACGTCTGTGACTGGTCGAACAGCGCCTCGCCGACCATCTCGGCGACGACGCGGAAGCGCGCGCGGCTTGGGAACGCGCCGCCGATGCCCCACTTGAATCCCGGCGTCAGGTTATAGCCGTCCGGCTGGCCACGCAGCTTGATGCCGGCGTTGGCGGTGAGCTCAAGCTTCTGCGCGACTTCGCGTGAGCCGATCAGGTCGAACTGGAAATCCGGTTTGCCGCTGCCGAGACCGTCGTTGCGGCTCGCCGAGGGCAGTTTCGCCATCACGCGCAGCGCGGTGGCGTAGCCGTTCGAGCTGGCCTGCGACGTCAGGTTGAACTTGGCGCCAAGCCACGCGTCGCCGATGCCGGTGCTCCAGCCCTTGTTGATGAGGTAATCCTGCGGCTGACCGTTGCGCGCGATCGGCACCAGATCGGCGTCGATGCGGCGGAACGCAATCGTGCCGAACAACTCGACGCGATTGGTCGCGCCGAAGGCGAAGGTGCCGCCAATGTCGGTGATGTCGCTGAATCCCTCGCTGCGGTCGAAATTCACGAGCTGGAGTCCGCCACTCCAAGCACCTTTCGACAGCGTCTCGCCCAGTGCGGTGAACCAGATGCCGGTGTCGCCGCTGACCGTGCTGGCGGCAGGGCGGCTATCTTGTGCCCAGACAGAATTCGTATACAAGAAGCTCAGCGTCAGGCCAATCGCCAAAGGGCGAAGGATTTTCATAGATGAAGTGTAGGTCCGGAAAACCCCGAAGTCAAAACGTGGCTGAGGGGTTAGCCGCGACTAATCGGTCGGATCCGATTTCTTGGATTTCCCAAAAAGCCACGCCGCCGCAATGCCAAGCAGGTAGAGCCCAACCATGGGTCCCGCGACCAGCAACTGCGTGATCGGATTGCCGTCAGGCGTGATGATGGCGGCCGCCACGACCATCGCAAGGACGGCGTACTTGAAGTTCCGGATCAGGAATTGCGGAGAGATGATGCCGAGCCGCGACAACACGAAGATCAAGACCGGCAACTGGAACGTCAGTCCCAGCGCAATCACGAGCCGCACGTAGAGTCCGAACACCGGATCGATGCGCGGCGTGAACTCCATGTAGTCGTTCGAGAAGCCAGCGAAGAACGTCCATGCCGCCGGGAACACCACGTAATGTGTGAACGCCGCTCCGGCTATGAACAGCAGCGATGAGGACAGCACGAAGGGGATCGCGAACTTCTTCTCTTTCGCGTACAGGCCCGGGGCAATGAACAGCCAGACCTGCAACATGATGTACGGCGAGGCGATGAGTACGCCGGTCAGGGCGCACATCTTCATCAGCAGGAAGAAGCCTTCGGTCGGCTCGGTGTAGATGAACTTCCCGCCGGGAATCTGTCCCGCCAGCTTCTGATAGATGAAGTCGCGGACTTGCTCGTAAATCACGAACGACAGAATAAAGCCAACCAGCAAGCCAGTAACGGCGTGGGTGATGCGCTTGCGCAGCTCGTCCAGGTGCTCGAGGAACGTCATCCGGCCTTCGCCGGCTGGTTCTGCCTCCGCATCCGGCGCCGGGTCGGCCTTTGCGAGCAACTGTTCGTCGTCGCGATTCTGAGGAAAAGGTACTAGTGCCAAGATCCTGAATGCCTGCTGGCCCGCCCGCCCGCCGGCCCTATCCCCGAGACACGGTCTGTGACGGCGCGCTGTCGTCCGGCTTGGCGAATCTGCTCTCGTCCACCTTGAAAGCGGCGTCAGCCGAATCCTGCTCGGCCTTGGTCTTGGCGGCCGTTTCCTTCTGCTCCTCGATCTTGATTTCCTGCTCGAGGGTGTTCTGGAGGTCGGTTGAGGCCTTCCTGAATTCGTTGAGGCTGCGGCCCAGCGACTTGCCGAGCTCCGGCAGCTTTCTCGGCCCGAAAATGATGAGCGCAATGATCGCGATAACGATCAGCTCAGGCATGCCAATAGGGCCCATAGGTCCGTCCTCAGTTTGCGGTCTTCAGTTCACCGTTCGGCCTTTTTCAGGCCGGAAACGTCTAACTACCCGAGTATAGTCCCAAATCCGTCCCTGCTGTCCTTGTGAGGCAGGGGGCAGTCGGCTACCATCGGTTTATGCGCAGATCCACCGTTGCCGCCGTTTTCGCCATCCTGATTTCCGCCGTTACAGGCGGGGTATTGGGAAAGAGCGCGCTCGCCACCAACGAACAGGTCCCGAACCACTACCGGGCCTTTACGGCGGCCCTCACGGCCATCCAGACCCAGTACGCCGAACCGGTCGAATCCGATCGCATGGTTTACAGCGCGATCAACGGCATGTTGCAGACGCTCGACCCGCATTCGAGTTTCATGGATCCGCGGACCTACGCGCAGATGCGTGAGCGGCAGGAAGGCCGCTACTACGGACTCGGCCTGCAGATTTCATCGATCGACGGGGACGTGACGGCGGTGCGGATCTTCGAAGGTTCACCGGCGTTCCAAAATGGCATGCGGAGCGGCGACGTAATCGCCACCGTGGAAGGTGTCAGCGCGAAGGGCTGGACGACCGAAGCGACCGTCAACAAGTTGAAAGGCCCCAAAGGCACCTTCGTGAACATCGGCGTGCGCCGCAAGGGGTTCGAGCGGCTGCTCGAAATGCGCGTGATGCGCGATCAGGTCCGCATCCCGAGCCTGTCAGCATCGTTCATGATTGACAACCAGACGGGCTACGTCGGCATCACCGATTTCGCCGAGCACACCGACGAGGATCTCGGCATGGCGCTGGAAGCGCTGACCAAGCGCGGCATGAAGCGCCTGGTGCTCGACCTGCGCGGCAATCCCGGCGGCCAGCTCGATCAGGCCATCGGCATCACCAACCGTTTCGTGCCCAAGGGCTCGATGGTGGTGTATACCCGCGGCCGCGTGCCGAATTCGGACTCGGACTATCGGGCGACGGACACGCCAGGCTACCTTTCGTTGCCCATGGTGGTGCTCGTCAATCGCAACAGCGCGAGCGCCTCGGAGATCGTCTCCGGCGCAATCCAGGATTACGACCGCGGGCTGGTGGTTGGCGAAACCACGTTCGGCAAGGCGCTGGTGCAGTCGGTGTATCGCATCAACGGCGGCGCCGGTCTCGCGCTCACGACCGCGCGTTACTACACTCCCAGCGGCCGTCTGATTCAGCGTCCGTGGGACGCGTCGTTCGATGAGTACGCGACCTACACCTTCAAGGAGCAGGGCGATCGCGCCAAGTCTGCCGATCAGCTGAAATACACGTCGGCAGGACGCAAGGTCTACTCCGGCGGCGGCATCGAGCCGGATCTGCGCTTCGATGGTCCGGTCGAGGGCTTCAACCCGACGCGCTTCGGCCGCACGATGCACGCCCGGGCCCTGTTCCTCGGCTACGCCGAACAGTTCAGCGCCGAGGGCGATTCCCGAATGGGCCACTCCGGCCCATCGCGACGCATCGTCAAGAAGGGTTTCACCGTGGACGATGCGATGGTGGCGGACTTCAAGAAGTATGTCGCCGGCCGCAACGTGAAGATCGAAGAAGACTCGTGGGCGAAGGACGTCGAGTTCATCCGAGCGATGATTCGCTATGCGATCGACGAAGCGGCGTTCGACATCGCCACCGCGAAGCAGCACCTGATTGGCGCCGACCCGCAGGCCGGGTTCGCTATCTCGAAGTTCCCCGAGGCGGAGCAACTGCTGACGCTGAAGAAGACCACCCTAGCCCGGCAGTAGGATTAGGGCAAGACCCCCTAAATATTGGGGGTCTTTTCGGCCTTGATACAACTTACGGTGCTTGCTAGACTGGCGGGCGTTTCCTCCCGCCTTCGCCTTCGGCTTCGGCGAGGCAGGCTCCAGTCGCAATAATGCATCTCGAACGCCTCGAAATCTCAGGTTTCAAGTCCTTCTCGGACCGATCCGAGCTGGCATTCGACCGTGGCGTCACCGCCATTGTTGGACCCAACGGCTGCGGCAAGAGCAACGTCGCCGACGCGCTGACGTGGGTGCTTGGCGAGCAGAGCGCCAAGAGCCTTCGCGGCGACAAGATGGAAGACGTCATTTTCAGCGGCTCCGATGCGCGCAAGCCCACCGGCGCGGCGGAAGTGCGTCTCCGTTTCGGCAACGTCGTCGTGCCGCTCTCAGTCCTCAAGGAACTGAGCGAGGACGTGCCTGGCGATACCAATGCTGCGGCGGCGCTCAGGGCAGGCGGCAACGGGCACCATCCCGAGCTGTCCAAAGACGTGAGTTCGGTTGTCCGTGAGGTCGAGGTCACGCGTCGCCTGTTCCGATCGGGCGAGAGCGAATACCTGATCGACGGCCAGACCTGCCGGTTGAAGGACATCCACGAGCTGTTGATGGACACGGGTCTTGGCGCCAAGGCCTACGCCATCATCGAGCAGGGCAAGATCGGGATGATCCTGAGCTCGCGGCCCACCGATCGGCGGCAGCTGATCGAGGAAGCCGCCGGCATCACGAAGTACAAGGCGCGCCGCCGTGCCGCCGAATTGAAGCTCGAAGCGGCACAGCAGAACCTCACGCGACTCGAAGACATCATTTTCGAAATCGACAGGCAGCGCGGCTCCATGAAGCGGCAGGCCGCCAAGGCGCGGCGCTACACGCGGCTCCGCGACGAGATGCGGCGCTGGGAGAAGGTGCTGTTTGCGCGCCGCTACCGCAGCCTGTCTGATGCCATCGAGGCGGCCCGCACGCGCCTGAACGAAGCGCGCACGAACGAAGCCGCGGCCTCGGCCCGTCTTGCCGAAGTGGAAAACGAGCTTGGCCGCATTCGCCTCGAGCTGGCCTCCGCCGACCAGGCGGCCACGCAGGCGCGCGAGACCGTGCACGCGCACGAGCTCGAGATCAACCGGCGCCAGCAGCAGATTGCGCTCGACAAGCAGCAGGCCGAAATGCTGCTGGGGCGCGCCGAGGAGCTCGAGGCGGAGCGACAGCAGCTCGACGCCCGCCGGGAGCCCGAGCGCGTGGCTTTCGAAGGCCGGCGGCAGGCGGCGGCAAAAGCCGCGACCGCGCGCGACGCCGCGGCAGCGCTGGCGGCAGGCGCCGCCGACGAATACACCAGGGCGTGGCTGGCCATCGAAGCGCTCGAACAGGACGTCGACAAGGCGCGCGCGGACGTCTACGCGATTCTGAACACCATCACCGCCCTCACGGCCGTGCACGACTCCGCGGCGGCACAGCGCGAGCGCGCGGTGGACACGCAGTCACGCCTCGAGCTCGAAGCGCGTGAGCTGGGCGCTGAACTCGACAAGGCGCGCGCCCAGCGCGTGGCTGCGGCTGAAGCGCTGCACCGTGCGCAGGAGAGCCTCGACTCGGCGCGCATGTCCAAGGCGGCCCGCGAGTCGGAGCTGGCCAGTGCGCGGCTCGAGCACGAATGGCGCGCGCGCGACGTGCGTACGCGCGAGCAGGAGCTGGCCGGAATGGCCGCGCGCCTGCACTCGCTCGAAGAGATTGACACGCATCGCGGCGGTTTCGCCGATGCGGCGCGCATCGTGCTGGTCAGCGCCAATGGCAAGGTGGGGCAGATGGGCGCGGTCGCCGACTTCATCGAGGTCGAGCCGCGCTACGAGCGCGCCGTGGAAGCCTGCCTTGGCGACCTGCTGCAGCACATCCTGGTTGAGCGCCTGGAGCACGTCTCGGCCGGCTTGAAGTTGATTCGGCAGGAGGACGCGGGCCGGTGCGGCTTCATTGTCGGCAGGCCGGGCGTTCAGACGGGCGTTCAGGCGGACGTTCGGCCGGATGTTGCTGACGGTGGCATGCTGTCATCCTTCCGGTCGATGTTCGGCGGTTCGACGGCTGGCGGGACCACGCCGGCGCTCGCGGGGGGCATGCAGGAGTACTGGGCGCCGTCAGGTTCCGCATTGCTGTCATCGGTGGTGCGCGTCGGCGGACCGTTCCCGCAGGCCATCCAGGCCGTGTTGGGCGGCGCGCTGATCGCGGATTCGTTCGAAGCGGCGTCACGCATTGCGCCGACCGTGCCGTTCCCGGTCGTCACGCTCGAAGGCGATGTGTTCCGTGGCAAGCACCTGGTCACCGGCGGCGACAAGGCGGAGTCGCGCGGTATCCTGGCGACGAAGCGCGAAATCAAGCAGCTGCGCGAGCGGATTACCGAGACGCGTGCGGCGCTCGACCGATTGATCGTCGACACCGCCGGCTTCGAGCAGGCGATGGCGCTTGCTACCGCCGCCATTGCCGGTCTGTCCGACGAGATTCACCGGCAGGAGAAGTCGATGGTCGGCGTGCAGGCGCAGGCCGAGCGCGCCACCGATGATGAAGCGCGGGTGCATCAGCGCGGCGAGCTCGTGCAGTCGGAGGTCGATCGCGTCCAGGAAGAGATCGCCGGCCTCGATGCGCGTCAGCACGAAGCGCGCGAGTCGATTGCCAGCCTGAATCGGCAGAAGACGGATTCCGAATGGACGCTGGCCGACACCCAGCGGCGATTGTCGGATGCCCGCGACACGGCCGAGGGGCTGAGCGCCAAGGCGGCCGAGGCGCGCGCCAACCACGCCGGTCTCGTCGAGCGCAGCGCCGCCGCGGTGGCCGAAGTCTCCAGGCTCGAGGAACTCGCCGCCGATCTCGAGCGTCGTGTCGAAGCCGCCACGCGCGACATGGCGCTGACGCGCGAGCAGCGCGAACGCCTCTTGCACGCGATCGTCGACGGCCAGCGGCTGATGGATGAAGACGTAGCCAGGCTCGAAGGACTGCGCCAGGGAATGGTCGTGGCTGACGAACTCGCGGTCACCATCAAGCAGTCCGCGGAGAACCAGGAGAACGTGATTCGCGACGCCCGCCGCGCGGTCGACGCCTTGCGCGCGCTCGCCGCGGAAGTCGACGTGCAGCGGGCCACCGCCGAATCCGACCTCACCCATCTGGCGCAGCAGGCGCTCGATACGGTCAACGCCGGCCTCGACGATATTCGTGACGAGGTCGCGTCGATGGAAGCCGCCGGCCAGGTGCAGCCAGACGTGCGCGCCATCCGCGCCGCCGAGGCCGTGGACCCCGACGAACTGGAGGAAGGCGAGTCCGCCCCCGCTCGCGAGGATGCCGACGAGCAACGGCGCGACTCCGCGGACGCGGCCGGCGAAGACAGCGCGCCGGCCATGACGGCCGAGGAGGCCATCGCCGAGCTGCGCGAGAAGATCGATCGCATGGGCCCGGTCAACATGATGGCGATCGAGCAGTCGAAGGAGCTCGAGGAACGCCACGGCTTCCTGACCATGCAGCAGCAGGACCTGGTGGACTCGATCGCTCAGACCAACCGGGCGATCGCCAAGATCGACGAGACCACGCACGCGCGCTTCCGCGAGGCGTTCATCGCGATCAACGAGAACTTCCAGCAGATGTTCTCGACACTGTTCGGCGGCGGCAAGGCCGGCATCATGCTGCTCGATGAATCCGACCCGCTCGAGAGCGGCATCGACATCGTCGCGCAGCCGCCCGGCAAGCGCCTGCAGAACGTGATGCTGCTATCGGGCGGTGAAAAGGCCCTGACCGCGATCGCACTGATGTTCGGGATGTTCAAGTACCGCCCGAGCCCGTTCTGCCTGCTCGACGAAATCGATGCGCCGCTGGACGACGCCAACATCGGCCGGTTCATCGAGATGCTGCGCTCGATGATGGACAAGACGCAGTTCATCATCATCACCCACAGCCGCAAGACCATGGAGATTGCCGACAAGCTCTATGGCGTGACGATGGAAGAACCTGGCGTGTCGAAGCTGGTCTCGATTCAGCTGAACTAGTCTCACCGGGGAACAGCGGCCGCAAGAGATCCTCGCGGCCCAGGAAGGTCTGCTGAATCGGGCTGAGGGCCAGCTGCTCCTCGAACTTCGTGCCGAATCAGGCATTGATGCGCGCGGTGTCGTCGGGGGTCTGCGCGAGCGGCGTCAGCACCGCTACGAGCAACAGCACACCGGCCAGAAAGAGTCGTGATTGAGCCATTCCTCACGATACCGCGCAGCTTTGCGCTTCGCGGTATCCTCACGGCATGAACCGGACGCGCCTGGCGCTGTTCCTGTTTTTCCAGGCGCTCTACGCGCTGACCTCGTCAGGAAATGTCTTCCGCCTGCCGGACGAATTCGAGGTGTACTTCCAGGTCGAGCGCCTGATCGACGCTGGTGATCTCTCAGTGCCCCAGGCACTGGAAATCACGCAAGGCTCCTCGTCTGTGTTCTTTGGGCGCATCGGGATCGACGGCAAGCCCTACGCGCCGTACGGCCCGCTGGTTGCGGTGCTGGCCGTTCCGCACCACCTGCTCGGACGGGGGCTGGCGGCAGTCATGGGGATCGGGCGCGTGCCTCGCGCGCAAGGACTGGCGTGGCTGATCTTCGTCGGCGGGGTCACCATGCTCGCCGCCGCGACTGCGGCGGCACTCACCGTAGCCGGGTTCCATCGCGCGGTGATCGCGCTGGGCACGCCGGCGCCGATGGCCCTGGGGCTGTCGATCGTGCTGGGCGGTGCGACCGTGCTGTGGCCGTACGGCACGTCATTTTTCAGCGAGGCGTTTCTCGCGGCGGCATTCATCTGGGCAGCGGTGATGTTGATCGAAGCCCGTCGCGCGCAGCATCCCTCGCGGCGCATCGTGTTGGCGGCCGCTTTGATCATCATTGCCGGCCTGACGAAGGTCACGAGCCTGATCATGGCTCCTGCATTCGTGGCGGCGGTGCTGGCCGAGACGCGGATCTCCTGGACGCAGCGAACCCGCGTCGCACTGGCACTTGGTGGAGCGATCGGCGTCGCGGCTGCGATGCAGCTGGGGTGGAATGCGTACCGTTTCGGCTCGCCGTTCGAGTTCGGCTACGACTGGACCGAGACCATTCCGGTGATGCCGGCCCGCGCCTTCTCAGTGGCTGAGCTGCCGCGCGGCATCGCGGTCCTGTTGTTTGCGCCGGGCAAGTCGCTCTTGCTGTGGGCCCCCATCCTGCTCGTGTCGCTGCTCAACGCGGCCGACACGTGGCGGCGCGATCGCGGGCTGGCCGCCGGCGCCCTGACCGCTTTCGCACTGGGTGTGCTGGTCTACGGCGCCTACCTCTTCCCGGAGGGCGGCTACGCGCACGGCCCTCGCCACGTGGTGCCGATCGTTCCGTTACTGGCGCTGCTCGCGGCGGCGCCTGACCTGCGTACGCATTCCAGAACGGTCCTCAGGGTTGGCGCGGTCATTGGCGTGGTGCTGGCAGTGACGGCGACCCGCGTATCGTATCTCGAGGACCAGGCACTGAGGCGCGATCGGATGGGCCGCCCGGTGCCGAATTACTACGAAGTGATCGACCCGGCCCCGGGGCGAGCCAGCAATCGCTACCGGTTTGGCCACATTCCGTTTGTGACCGCCATGAGCTCGAATGGCTGGTCCGAGTCGCCGGTGCCTGGTCTGGGGCCTGACTACTTCTTCCGGCACCTTCGGCAGGCCCGGCTTCAACTGCGGGACGGGATGGCGATCCCAGAGCCGCTGACCTGGATCTGGCCCGCCACATGGACCCTTCTGGCCTTTGGCGCCGCCGCATTCCTGGTGCGGCAATACGGCGAAATGACGGAACCGGCCCGTGCCGAGTTCGTCTAAGGGTGTATGGCCAAATCGTTTGTCCTAACAGCGATTCTCGCGGTCGGACTGGCCACGGCCGGCTGCGACATTCAGACCGGAAACGGCGATTTCTCAATCGATTTCGCCTCGGGGAAGGCCACCGAGACCTGGTCGCGATCCTACAAGGTGCCCGCCAGCGGGCGCTTCGAGTTGATCAACGTGAATGGTCGCATCTCGGCCGGGCCGACCGACGGCACCGAGGTCATTGTCGAGGGCAAGAAGACCGCCAAGGCCGGCACCGACGAATCTGCGAAGGAACTCCTGGCCAAGCTGGACATTCGCGAGGAAGTCGGCGAGTCAACGGTTCGCGTGGAATCGCGCCCGCCCCGCCTCAGCGGCTTCTCGCAGCACGACATCGAGTGGACCGTGAAGGTCCCGAAGGGCGTGGTCGTTGATTTCCGCACCACCAACGGCGATGTGCGGCTCAATGACCTGTCGAACGAGATTCACGCCAAGACGACCAACGGCGGCGTGAAGGGCGAGGGCATCCTGCCGAGCAAGATCGAAGCGTCGGCGGTCAACGGCGGCGTGGAAATCAACCTCGGTGAGCCGCTCGATGAGAACGATTCGGTCGAGCTGGAGACCGTGAACGGCGTCGTGAGCCTCGGCCTGCCGAACGAGAGCAAGGCCACCATTTCCGCGCGCTGCGTCAACGGCGGCGTGCGCGTGGACGGCGTGAAGATCGAGCGCGAGGACTCGGGCTCGAACGACTACGAGCGCAAACGCCGGCTGAGCGGCACCATGAACGGCGGCGGCGCGAAGGTGACGATGAGCACCACCAACGGCGTCGTCCACATCGGCAGCGTGGCTGCAAAGAAGACGACGTAGGCGGGCGAACGGGCGAACGGGCGAACGGGCTGGCCAGCTAGCCCGCTAGCCTGCTAGCCTGATGGCCTGATCGTGAACGAAGACAAAGCCTCCAAATATCACCGCTTGCGCCGGCGCGCCGACCTGATGGGCACGGCGGTCGCCGGCCTTTTGCTCTTGGCGCTGTCGTTTGGCGGGGGCAGCCAGCGGCTGCGTGAGCTGTCGGCGGCCATCGGGCAGTGGGTGCCGGGCGGGTTCGAAGAGGCCGTCACCGTGGCGCTGCTCACGATCATGCTGGTGATCGTTCTTCAGATGGTCGAGCTCCCGTTCGCCTACTACCAGGGGTTCCAACTCGAACATCGATACGGCCTGTCCACGCAGACATTCGGGCACTGGCTCACCGACCAGGCGAAGGGCATGCTGGTAGGGCTCGTGCTCGCCGTCGCCGGCAGTGCAGTGGTGTTTGCGGCACTACGCAACTGGCCTGACGGCTGGTGGTGGATCTCCGCCACGGTGTTCGCCATTGCCACCATTGGGCTGGCGCAGCTTGCGCCGGTGGTGTTGCTGCCGATCTTCTACAAGTTCAAGCCGCTCGATCGCCCGGCGCTGGCAGACCGTCTGATGTCGCTGGCGACGCGGGCGCGCACCGACGTGGTCGGCGTGTTCGAGTGGGTGTTGAGCGGGCATACCAAGAAGGCCAACGCCGCCCTGGCGGGCATCGGCAAGACCCGCCGTATCCTGCTGTCCGACACGCTGCTCACCGACTATTCCGAGGACGAGATCGAAGTGATCCTCGCGCACGAACTCGCCCACCATGTCCACCGCGACCTGTGGCGCGGCATTGCCGTGCAGACGGCCGCCCTGGTCGGCGGCTTCTTTGCCGCTGACCTGGCGCTGCGGTGGCTCGAAGATCCGCTGGGGTTGCGGGGCCTGTCGGATCCCGCGGCCTTGCCTATGCTGCTGCTGATGGGCGGCGCATGGTCGCTCCTGCTGATGCCCCTGGCCAATGCGGTGTCGCGCGCCCAGGAGCGCGCCGCCGATCGTTACGCGCTGAAGACGACGGGCAATGCCGAGGCGTTTGTGACGGCGATGAAGCGGCTGTCGCAGCAGAACCTGGCCGAAGAGCACCCCTCGCTGCTGGTGCGATGGTTCTTCTACTCACACCCGCCGATTCGCGAACGGATCGATGCCGCGCGTGCGTTCGCGCGCGACGGCGCGCAAGCCTAGGCGTCGTTCACCGCTCACCCACGCGCCAGCCGCACCATCTGGTCGAAGGCGGGGTCGGTCGCCTCACCGAGCGCGCGCTTGGCGATGTACTCGCCCAGGACCGGTCCGTGCTTGAACCCGTGTCCCGAGCCGCCCCCCGCGATCAGCACATTGTCGAAGTCCGGATGGCGGTCGATGATGAAGTGTTCGTCCGCGGTGTTTTCGAGCTGGCAGACGCGACTCTCAATCACTGGTTGATCTTTGAGGGCGGGGAAGCGCAGCGCCAGGTAGGCGCGGGCCCGGCGGACTTCGTGGGGCGTCACGATACGTTCGTCGGTATCGGGATCGAACGTCGGCGCGCCGGTGGTCGTGCAGACCTTGAAGCCGCGCTCGTCGATGCTGGCAAAGCCGTAACAGCGGTCTTCCGAGTAGTTGGGAAAGTTCGGGAAGCTGAAGCGCGTATCGCCGGCCGGCGTGCCGAAGTACAGCACGTCGCGTCCCGGCACCTGAATCCTGTTGCCCAACAAGGCCGGGAACAACCGCGGCAGCCACGGTCCGCAGGCGAACACGAACTGCTCGGCGGCCACCCGCTCACCGCCGGCTAACTCGAGGTCCTGCAGTCTTCTGCCCTGGGCGCGGCCGGGCTTGGCGCGGGCGACGGCGACCGTGCCGCCCTTGCGGGTCAACGCCGTGGCGACCGCCAGAATGGCCTGTTTCGCGCGCAACACGCTCGCTCCTGGTTCGAGCAGGCCCACGCCCACGCCTTCCGGATTCATCTGCGGGTATCGCTTGCGCAGCTCGTCGTGCGACAGTGATTCGGTGGCGACGCCAAGCCGGGCGAGTGTCGCCTGCGTGGCCCGCATTCCGGCGGTCCAGTCGGGCGCCAGTTGCAGGCGGCCGGTCTGCATCATGAGCGGCACGCCGAATTCTTCCTGCCGTGCGCGCCAGGCGGTGATCGCGCGCAGCGCCGAACGCGAATACAGCTCACGGTCGCCGTAGCCGCATCGGATCTGCCTGGTCTCATCGCCGGACGTCGCGCGCGAGTTGCCCGGCCCGTAGGCGTCGAGCAGGGTGACGCGGTGGCCCATTTCGCGCAGGTGGAGCGCCGTCCACGCGCCGAACGCGCCGCCGCCGACCACGACCACCGGCGCTCTCGGCGTGGCCTGTGACGCGGCGCTCAGCCGCGTGCCGAATCCCAGCGCCGAGGCGCCGACCGGCAATCCGGTGGCTTTGATGAAGGTGCGTCTATTCACGGCTCGCTGCTTTCCCGGCGCGGATGTGCCCCATACCCGCAGAGTTTACACTTCCGTGCGTGCGCGTTCGCCACAACCTGCGGCATGCTACGCTGCGGAGAGGCCACACCATGCTGGCGAGAGTGGGAACGTGGATCGTGGGACTTGGGGCGTGGGCCATGGTCATGAGCATCACCGGGTCGGCGCAGTACACCAAAAAGACCAACGTCGCGCACCGCGGCGCGTCGGCCTATGCGCCGGAACACACGCTGGCGGCCTACCGGCTGGCGATCGAGATGGGCGCCGACTTCGTCGAGCAGGATCTCGCCGTTACCCGGGACGGCGTGCTGATTTGCCTGCACGACGCCAGCCTCGAGCGCACCACCAACGTCGAGCAGTTGTTTCCAGGCCGGGTCAGCACGCAAACGATCGAAGGCAAGACCCGCCAGGCCTGGCTCGCCAACGATTTCACGCTCGCCGAGATCAAGACGCTCGACGCGGGATCGTGGTTCGACAAGAAGTACGCCGGCGAAAAGATCCCGACCTTCGATGAAGCGATTGCGCTGATTCGCGGCAAGGCCGGCATTTTCCCTGAGCTGAAGACGCCCGAGATCTACGCCGGCCGTAACGTCGAGTTCGAACAGCTGGTGGCCGCCGCGCTCGAGAGGAACGGGCTGCGCGGCCCGAAGGCCGATCCGAAGACGCCGGTGATTCTCCAGACCTTCGGACCATCGAGCGCGCGCACCCTGGCGCAGATCAAGATCGGTGTGCCGGTGGTGCTGCTGCTCGGCAACGACGAGGGCTTCAAGACCGCCGCCGACCTCAAAGCCTGGAAGGGCATTGTCCAGGGCTTCGGGCCCGCGAAGAACATCGTCTTTCGCAATCCCGACTTCGTGAAGTGGGCGCACGCCGAAGGCATGACGGTCACGCCCTATACGTTCCGATCGTCAGATGTGGGGAAGACCAACTTCCGGGACGTGTCGGAAGAGATGTCGCACTATCTCTACCGACTGGGCGTCGACGCGCTGTTTACCGACAACCCCGACCGATTCCCGCGAAAGTGACTTCTCACTTCTCACCTCGCCCTGACGCTCAATACCCCGCGCATGTCCTTGCAGCGCGGGTCGGTCGTCAGGTTGCAATAGAACGTAAATGTGCCCGCCTGATCGGCGCGAAACTCGAACGAGATTGAGCTCATGCCGGCGACGCGCTTGAAGATGCGATAGGCGTCGATGGCGAAACTCACCGGCACGTCTTCACTGTGCAGGATGATCTTGACCAGATCGTCCTGTGAGACTTCCAGCCTGTCAGGGGTGAAGACGTAATCCTTGGCGACAATGGTGAATTCGCGGCGGTGTTGGGCGGGCTCCTGCGCCACAGCCAGAGCCGCTCCGCCCATCACCAGCGCGACCGCCCACAGCAGTCGTGAGGGTCGTGGCCGGCGCAGGTGCATGTTGACAGTGTATTACGCGACTACGGGTGCGACGGCGTGACGTGGCCGGCAACAACTGGCGCCTTGCAGGCGGTTGGCGGGACCCGCCGCTTCGACGCCTGCTCGTAGGCGAAGGCCGGCCCAATCAGCGTGTCTTCCGTCCATGCCGTTCCTACAACGGAGATGCCGACAGGCATGCCCTCGACCTGTCCCATCGGCACTGAGAGGTGAGGATAGCCCAAGGTGGCGGCGTAGGCCGTTGCCGATGGTTCCTGTGTGTCTCTGGGGTCGGCTGAGACCGCGCCGCTCGTCGACGAGCCGTCAGGCCGAATCTCGCCGGCCGGCCCACCGGTGACGGTCACCAGCGCGATGGCGTTGGTGACGCGCAGAATGCGGTCAATGCTCTCGTCGCGCGTAATCCGGAGCGCATCGGCCGCGCAGCACCGCCAGAGGTGTACCCCTCAGCGCATCGGCGCTGAGCGCGGCGACGTAGTCCGTCTTGTGACGGTCGGCATCTGTCGACCACCGGTCGTCTGGATCGGTGCCCGCGATCGCGGTGAGGATCATCGCCGCGTCTCGCATCGTTCGGGTGATCGGACCAGCCATGTCCTGCGTCAGGCTGATTGGCACGATGCCGCGACGCGAGACGAGGGCGATGGTGATGTGAGGCCGACGACCCCATTCAAGTTGGCGGGTCCGGTGATGGAGCCGGAGGTTTCCGTGCCGATCGTGCCGGCCGCAAAGCTGGTGGCCGCGCTGATTGCGGAACCGTTCGACGAGCCACCGGCTGACTTCGACACGTCGTACGGATGGTGCGTGCCGCCCCCGACGGTGGATCCGTTCAGTCCCGTCGATGTCCGGAAGCCCGCGTACTGCGAGGTGCCGGCGGCGAGGTCACTGGGGACCTTACTGAGCGGCACCTCTTCACCCGCGTATGGCTGTGCCGCGGGAGCCGATGGCGCCGATCCGCACGACGCCAAAGGCAGAGGCGTGAGCAGCGCGAGACAGATGATGCAGAGGCGCGTCGTCAACATGCGTTCAGGTCCGGCGACCTTCGACAGGCTGAGCGCCACGAAGCGCACGAAGCCAATCGGCTTCGTGAACTTCGTGGTTGGCGTCTAGCACATTGACTCAGCGGCGCGGGCCGCGGTCACGGCGTGGGCCGCGATCGCGATCGCCACGCGGCCGATTGTCACCCGATGAGGCCCCGGCCGGAGCGCCTTCGCCGTTGCCCTCACTGCCGGCCGGCGGCGCGCCGCCTTCTTCCGGCGTAATCAACGCCTTGCGCGACAGGCGAATCTTGCCGGTCGGGTCGATGTTGATCACTTTCACCAGCACCTGCTGGCCCTCCTTCAACTCGTCACGCACGTCCTTGACGCGGTAGTGCGCGATTTCCGAGACGTGGAGCAGGCCGTCGGTGCCGGCCATGATCTCGACAAAGGCGCCGAAATCGGTGATGCGCTGCACCTTGCCGAGGTAGGTCTTGTTCAGCTCGGCGGTGGCGGTGAGTTCCTGGATCATGCCGATTGCCTTGTTGGCGGCGGCTTCATCGGAGGAGGCGACGTTCACGTGACCGTCATCCTCGACGTCGATCTTGACGCCGGTCTTCTCGATGATGCTGCGGATCATCTTGCCGCCCGGCCCGATGACGTCGCGGATCTTGTCGACCGGGATCTTGATGGTGATGATGCGCGGCGCATAGGCCGACATGTTCGGGCGGTGCGTGGACAGCGACTCCTGCATCTTCTGCAGGATGTGCAGGCGGCCCGCCTTGGCCTGCGCCAGGGCATCGCGCATCACCTGCGCCGAGACGCTGGTGATCTTGATGTCCATCTGCAGGGCGGTAATGCCGTTGGCGGTACCGGCGACCTTGAAGTCCATGTCGCCGTAGTGGTCTTCCGCGCCGGCGATGTCCGACAGCACCGCGTACTGGCCGGTGACTTCGTCCATGATCAGGCCCATCGCCACGCCGGCGACCGGCGCCTTGATTGGCACGCCGGCATCCATCATGGCCAGCGAGCCGCCACACACCGACGCCATCGACGAGCTGCCGTTCGACTCGAGAATGTCAGAGACGATGCGAATCGTGTAGGCGAAATCGGTTTCCGCGGGAATCATCGGCGCCAGCGCGCGTTCGGCGAGCGCGCCGTGGCCGATTTCACGACGGCCCGGGCCGCGCATCGGCTTCACTTCACCGACCGAGAACGGCGGGAAGTTGTAGTGCAGCATGAAGCGCTTCCACAGCTCGCCATCGACCTGCTCGATCTTCTGCTGGTCGTCGGCGGTGCCGAGCGTGGCGGTGACGAGCGCCTGCGTCTCGCCGCGCGTGAACACGGTCGAGCCGTGGACGCGGGGCAGCACGCTGTTCTCGATCGTGATCTGGCGGATCTCGTCGAACTTGCGGCCGTCCTGGCGAATGTTCTTGCCGAGCACTTCCTCGCGCAGCGCGCGTTCCTGCATGGCGTGGAAGAGCCCTTTGGCTTCGAGCTTGTTGCCGGCGAACGCCTCCGGCAGGCCGGCGAGCATGTCCTTCTCGACCTTGGCCACCGTGGCGTAGTTCACCAGCTTGCCCTTGATGCGCATCGCGTCGGCCAGCGCGTGGTAGGACTGATGGACGTACGCCTCGAGCGCCGCGTTTTCCTTCTGCTCCGGTTTCGCCAGCTTCGTGCGGCCGGCGTCCTTCGCGAGCGCATCGATGCCGTCGACCAGCTGCTTGATGGCGCCGTGCGCGGTCTCGAGCGCCGTAATGGCTTCTTCCTCAGTCACTTCGTTGGCGCCGGCTTCGACCATCACGATGCCGTCCCTGGTGCCGGCGACCACGAGATCGAGCTTGCTCTGCTTGCGCTGCGGGAAGGTCGGATTGACGATGAACTGGCCGTCAACCAGGCCGACGCGCACCGCGGCCACGGTCTTCTCGACCGGCATTTCCGAGAGCGCCAGCGCCGCGCCCGCGCCGGTGAGTGCCAGCACGTCGGAGTCGTGTTCGGTGTCGGCCGACAGCACGAACGCGATGACCTGCGTTTCGTAGGCCCAGCCCGACGGGAACAGCGGACGGATTGGCCGGTCGATCAGGCGGCTGGTCAGCGTCTCCTTTTCGGTGGCCTTGCCTTCGCGCTTGAAGAAGCCGCCCGGGATGCGGCCTGAGGCATAGGTGTATTCGCGATAGTCGACGGTGAGCGGAAGGAAGTCGATGCCTTCTCGCGGACTCGATGAGTGACAGGCGGTCACGAGGACCATGGTGTCGCCCATGCGGACGACCACCGCGCCATCAGACTGCTTGGCCAGCCGGCCGGTCTCGATCGAGAGGTTCTGGGAGCCGAGAGATAGATCACGCTTGTGCATATTTAGCCTTGCCCCGCCTCCGGCGGGAGCTTGTCCTGCAAGCTGGAAGCGACCCGAGTTACTTGCGGATGCCGAGGCGCCTGATCACCTCAGCGTAACGGTCCGCGTCCTTGCTCTTCAGATAGTCGAGCAGCCGCCGGCGCTGGCCGACGAGCTTGAGCAGCCCGCGGCGCGAATGATGATCTTTGCCGTGCGACTTGAAATGCTCGGTCAGGTAATTAATGCGTTCGCTGAGAATCGCGACCTGGACTTCTGGTGAGCCGGTGTCTGTGTCGTGCGTCTTGTATTCGCCGATGAGGGCGGTCTTCTTGTCTTTCGTCAGTGCCACGAGTACCTCCACGCACAGCCGAGTCCGTCTTCGCTCCTGGCGGAGCTTCGGCGAGACCAATGCTGCCGTATATGGCGATTCCTACATCGCCTTGAACCTCATCATGTTACCCCAGAAGGGCTTAGGGGCCTAGGGGGTTGGGGGCTAAGGGGCCTAGGGCAGCAGGACGATCCAGCCATGCAGGTGGCCGGCGTTTTTGGCGGGGCGGGCAAGGCCGACCAGGTCGCCCTCGTGGGATATCAGCCGAACGATTGGCGGGAGAGCAGGAAAGGGGGCGACGAGGTCTGCCGGGGTCATTTCGACACCGTTCCTGAGCCGTTCAAGCTGGACTGCGGAACAAAGGGTGACACAGGGCAGGTCGGTCAGAAGTTCACGAAATGGCACGATCCTGGCCCGGAGCGAGTCCTGCGGCGCCTGCAGCAATTCCGCGAGCGGCACAGCACGGTCCAGGCCGAACTCACCGGACCGCGTGCGGCGCAAGCAGGTGAGAACGCCGCCGCAGCCCAGCACGTCGCCAAGGTCGTGCGCCAGCGAACGAACGTAGAAGCCCGCGCTGACCTGCAGGTCGACCTGCGCCATGTCGCCGTCGAACGCCACCACCTCGAGCCGTTTCACCGTGACCGAGACCGACTTTGGACGTCTCGGCGTCGCAGTCTTGCCCTTGCGCGCCAGCTCGTACGCTCGCTCGCCCTCGATGTTCTTGGCGGAGTAGGCCGGCGGTGTCTGCTCGAACGTGCCGCGGAACTGCGCCAGCGCCGTGTCTACCTCCGCTCGCGATGGCCGTCGATCGCACGTCGAGGTGTCGTTGCCGGCCGCGTCGTAGGTGTCGGTCGTGCGGCCGAATTCGATCGTCGCCTGGTAGCTTTTGTCGCTCGCCGTCAGGAACTGCGCCAGCCGCGTCGCGCGGCCGACCACCAGCGGCAGCACACCGGTGGCCATCGGATCGAGCGTGCCGGTGTGGCCAATGCGCGATACGCCCAGCGCCCGGCGGGCCATCGTCACCACGTCATGCGAGGTCGGCCCCTGCGTCTTGTCGACGACCAGGACACCGTCAAGGAAGTGCCAGCGTGTCAGGTCCGGCTCCGGTGAGCAGCGAGCGGTAGAACTTCAGCTCGGCGATCGATTCCTCGATGTCGGCCAGGGCGCGATGCGTGTCCTGCTTGGCCGGCGGCTCCGCGCCAGGGAACCAGTGCCTCGCCATCAGCTTGATCGAGCTGACGTCGACGATGCGGTAGTGGAGGTAGCGCTCGATGGACGGCATGTAGCGCGACAGGAAGCGCTTGTCCTGCCAAACCGAATTGCCACAAAGCGGAGCCGTCTTCGCCGCGCAGTGCCGCCTGATGAATCGCAGCGTCTGTTTCTCGGCCTCGGCCAGCGACACACCTTCGGTCTTGCATCGCTCCAGCAGCCCGCTCCTGGTGTGAGTGCGGCGGGGCCAGGGGTCCATCGCCTTCCCCTTGGCCGGTGTGAGCCTGATGGCCAGGTCGGGGCCGCGATCGATGATTCGCAGGTCGAAGTCGGTGATGATGGTGGCGATCTCGATCAGCGTATGACGGGCGGGATCCAGCCCCGTCATCTCGCAGTCGACCCAGACCATCAGATCATCTCGTTTCATCGACTTTTTTTCTGGCCGCATCCTCGGCATGGATCTCCTGGATGATTTCTTCGACGCGTTGCTGTGCCGCGACGGAGGCGTCGTAGATGAACTTCACTTCCGGCGACCGGCGCAGCGACAGCCGTTCCGCCAGCAGATGACGGACGAACCCCGTAGCGCGCTCGAGCGCCTGCTGGGTCTTCTGCCGCTCATGCTCGTTGCCGAGGATGGTCCAGTAGACGCGCGCCAGCGAGAGATCGGCGGTCACCTTGGCGCGAGTGACGGTGACGAGGCCCACGCCTGGGTCGCGGACCTCGGTTGCCAGCATTTGACTGACTTCTTCGCGCACCTGTTCCTGCATGCGCTCGACTCGATGGGTAAGAGCCATGATTCAGTCTACAGTCAAGAATCGACAGTCGGCCGTTAAGAGTTGTCCGTCAAGAGCCCACAGTCCCGTCCACGGTCCCGTCCACAGTCCGTCAACAGTTGTTTCAATTCGCCCACTGCCGACCGTTGACTGCACTGATGACTGGACTGCTGACTGCCGACCGAAAACTCTTAACTGCCGACTCTTGACTGCTGACTGTCACTTACGCTGTTTGCGGCACGCGTTCCATCTGGAACACTTCGATGACGTCGCCAACCTTCACGTCGTTGAAGTTCTGCAGGCCGAGGCCGCACTCGAAGCCGGCCTTGACCTCGGAGACGTCGTCTTTGAAGCGCTTGAGCGAGGCGAGCTTGCCTTCCCACACCACGACGTTGTCGCGGAGCAGGCGGGCCTGCGCGTCGCCCTGGCGGGTGATACGGCCGTCGGTGACCATGCAGCCGGCAATGGTGCCGATCTTGGGCACCTTGAACGTCTCGCGCACCTGCGCCGAGCCGATGCGCGTTTCCTTGAACGTCGGCTCGAGCAGGCCGGCCATCGCTTTCTTGATCTCATCGGTCACGTGGTAGATGACCGAGTGCTGGCGGATGTCGACCTTCTCGCGCTCGGCGACATCGGCGGCGTTGCGATCCGGACGCACGTTGAAGCCGATGATGATCGCGTTCGAGGCGGTGGCGAGCAGCACGTCGCTTTCGTTGATGGCGCCGACCGCCGAGTGAATGATCTTGATGCGGGTCTTGTCGTCCGACAGCTTGGCGAGCGTGTCGGCCAGCACTTCGGCCAAACCCTGCACGTCGGCCTTGATGATCAGCGGCAGATCCTTGGCGCCGTCCGCCGACAGTTGCGCCTGCAGCGATTCCAGCGTGAGGCGCGAGCCCCTGGCGGCGTGCGCCTTGTCCTTGGCTTGTCCCTGTCGGAACGTCGAGATCTGGCGCGCCTTGGCGGCATCGGCGACCTGCTGGAAGAGGTCGCCCGGCGACGGCAGCGACTCGAGGCCCAGCAGTTCGACGGGCGTGGACGGGCCGGCGAGCTTGAGGTTGCGCCCGCGATCGTCGATCAGCGCGCGCACCTTGCCGACCACCGGGCCGGCGATCACGTTGTCGCCGACGCGCAGCGTGCCGTCCTGGATGAGGACCGTCGCCACCGGGCCGCGGCCCTTGTCCAGCTTGGTTTCGATCACGGTGCCGATGGCGCTGCGCTTCGGGTTGGCCTTGAGATCGTCGAGCTCGGTGACCAGCAGGATCATCTCGAGCAGCGCATCGATACCGGTCTTCTTCTTCGCCGACACCTCGACGAACACGGTCTGGCCGCCCCAGTCTTCCGGCATCAGCCCGAGATCCGTCAGCTGGCGCTTGACCGTTTCCGGGTTCGCGCCCGGCTTGTCGATCTTGTTGACCGCCACGATGATCTTCACGTCCGCGGCCTTGGCGTGATCGATCGCTTCCTTGGTTTGCGGCATGACGCCGTCATCGGCCGCCACCACCAGCACCACCACGTCGGTGATTTTGGCGCCGCGGGCGCGCATCATGGTGAACGCCGAGTGGCCGGGCGTATCGAGGAACACGATGCTCTTGCCGGTCTTGTCGCCGGCGCTGACCAGGTAGGCGCCGATGTGCTGCGTGATGCCGCCGGCTTCGCGCTCGGCGACGCGGGTCTCGCGGATCGAGTCGAGCAGCGTCGTCTTACCGTGATCGACGTGGCCCATGATGGTGACCACCGGCCAGCGCGTCACCAGGTCTTTCGGATCGGCGGCCTTGTCGCTCTCGGCGCTGATTTCCTGCTCGAAACTGCGCGTCTCGATCTCGGCGCCGAAGTTGGCGGCCAGCGCCCTGGCGGTGTCAAGGTCGATCGCGGAGTTGATGGTCATCATCAACCGGCGATCGAGCAGCGCTTTCAGCGCGTCCTTGACGCGCACGTCGAGGCGATCCGCCAGGTCCTTGACCGTCATGCCTTCAGAGAAGGTGATGGTGCGGGTGATGGGTGGCGGCGCCGCCGGCGCCTGCACCTGCGGGCGGGGTGTCTGCAGCGCGTCGCGCTTCTGGGCCGGCTTCATCCCTCCACCGGGACGTGCCTGTTGCGGGCGGAAGCCAGGCCGCATGGGCGGCTGGCCTGGTCGCGGCGGCATGCCGGTCGACGGACGCACGGGCTGCGACGGCAGCGGGCGGGGACCGCCAAGCATGGCCGCGGTGTTGCTCTGCGGCGGGCGGGGGCCGTACGACGGGCGCTGGCCTTGCGGCCGCGCGAGGTTGCCGGTGGCCCCCTGTGGCGGACGCGGCGGAGCCGGCGGCACGACGCGAGGCGGTTGCGGCGGCAGTACGCGCTTGGGCTGCAGCGGCGGCGCGCTCGGTGGCGCCTGGCCGGGTTCTTCGACGCGCAGGCGAATGCTCGGCGGAATGAATCGCCCGGCCTTTTCGCGCGCGACTTCAACAGGTGCCGGTTCGGAGCTCGCCGCGGGTGGCGGCTCGACGACCGGCGCCACGGCCTCAACCACCGGAGCTGGTGCTTCGACAGGAGCGGTCGCCTCGATGGGCGCCGGCGGAGCCTCAGCGGCCGGGACCTCTTCGACCTTCGGCGCCTCGGGCTTGACCAGCGTCGGCTTCTTGATCAGCCGAGGCGGTCCCAGCGTCGGCACCGCCGGCTTGGCCGGTTCCGGCGCGGGAGCGGCCACGCCTTTCTTACCCGGCGTGACTTTCGCTTTGGAAGCCGTCCTGACTTGCTTGACGGCGGCTTCGGAAAACATGTCGCCCTTGGGCAGCGTGATGCCCTTCTGCTTCGCCAGGCGCTCAACGAACTGGCGCGCGACGATTTCCTCGAGCGTGCTCGAGGCGCTCTTGAGCTCGATGCCGTGGTCCTTCTTCAACAGCGCCAGCACGTCGGCACTGGCAATGTCGAGCAGCTCAGCGACTTTGTAAACCCGAACGGTGGACAATCAGTGTTCCTTTGCTGTCGGTTCTAGCTATCAGCTTTCGGAGTCTCACCCTCAATCGGGGCGGCCGGGTCGGCCTCGGGCTCCGCGCTGGCCTCGAGCGCGCCGAACTGCGCTTCCACTTCCTTGCGCTTCTCTTCTTCGCTCTTGATGTCGATGCGCCAGCCGGTCAGCTTCGCCGCCAGGCGGACGTTCTGGCCCTTCTTGCCGATCGCCAGCGACAACTGACTGTCCTCGACGACCACTTCCATGACCTTTTCCTTGTCGTCGACGATCGTCACGCGCTGCACCTTCGCGGGGCTGAGCGCATTCATCACAAACTGCACCGGGTCGTCCGAGTAATCGACGATGTCGATCTTCTCGCCGCGCAGCTCGCGGATGATGGCCTGCACGCGCGTGCCCTTCATGCCGACGCAGGCGCCGACCGGATCCACGTCGCGCTCGCGCGAGAACACCGCCACCTTGGCGCGATCGCCCGCCTCACGCACCGCGCCGCGAATCATCACGGTGCCGTCGTAGATTTCCGGCACTTCCTGTTCGAACAGCTTGATCAGCAGGGCCGGATCGGTGCGTGACAGCACGATTTGCGGGCCCTTGGCGCTCTTGCCGACGATGCGGATGACCGCGCGGACGCGATCGCCCTGCGCGTAGCTTTCCGCGCGTGACTGTTCCTTGCGCGGCAGGATCGCCTCGACGCGGCCGACCTCCACGATGATGTCGCCCTGCTCGAAGCGCTTGACCAGGCCGTTCATCACCTCGCCGACGCGCTGGTGGTATTCGGCGAACACGTTCTCGCGCTCGGCCTCGCGGACCTTCTGGAAGATCACCTGCTTGGCGGTCTGTGCGGCAATGCGCCCGAGCACGTCGGTGCGCTTCGGAAACTCAATCTGGTAGCCGACCTCGACCTCGGCGTCCTCGCCGTAGATTGACTTCGCTTCGGCGATCGAGATTTCCTTGCCCGGCGCCGTGACCTCTTCGACGATGGTCTTCACCGCGAACAGCTCGATCTGGCCGTTCTCGGGATTGAACTTGGCCTTCAGCTCTTCGTCGTCGTTCTTGTAGTACTTGCGCGACGCCGTGAGCACGGCCTCTTCCATCGCCTGGATGACGACCTCCGGCTCGATGCCCTTTTCCTTCGCCAGGGCCTCGATGGTCTGCATTAACGGATTGCTGGTGCTTGTAGCCATAACCTCATCAACGACGTCTACGGAACCGCAACCACGGAGCGGTTCCCGGTGACGTCAAAATTCGACTTCCAATCGGGCGCGTGCAATCAAGCGAAGCGGCAGCTTCATCAGCTTCGTGCCCTCCGACTCGAACAGCACGTCCTCGCCGTCAACGCCCTTGACGCGGCCGGCAAACGCCGTCTGGCGCTGCACCGGTTCCGACGTCACGATCTTCGCCCAGCGTCCGGCAAACCGCCGGTAGTCATCCGCCGAGCGCAGCGGGCGATCCAGCCCTGGGGACGACACCTCGAAGGTGTAGCCGCCGGGCATCACGTCCTCGACGTCGAGCAGCGTGCCCAGATCCTCGGCCACGCGCGCGCAGTCGTCGATGCTGACGCTGTCTTCCGGCGTCGCCGACGGCCCGGGCCGATCGACGAACACGCGGAGCACCTGTTGGCCCCCCTCGCGCTTCAGTTCGACCTCGAAAATATCGAGGCCGTAACTCGAAGCCACCCGGGCGGCCAGCTCTCTGACGCGATCAACGGGCGTCTTATCGGCACCCAAGCGTGTCACCCAGGAGCACCAGCCGTTGACAAAGGGATCCCATCGAACCGCTCCGCGAACCCCCATAAAAACAAAAAGTGGGCTGAATTACAGGCCCACTCTGGTTTCCCAGACTAGATACCGACCCCATAGTCTAGCATGGACCGGCGCGAGCGAAGTGGTCGCCCGGCGGACGCAAATGACGGCGGGTGTGGACGTTATCGCCGTTGGCGTTGTGGCGAGCGGGCCTGGCAATCTGGCCGGCGGAGTGTGGACAGGCGTCAGTCTGGCACCGACGGAATCGCCGTAACCGTAATGCTGGCCGCTGGTTGCGCACCGAAGCGTGGCTGGCGGCGGCCGCCGCTCCGCTCAGCCGCGACCACGGTTCCGCAAAGGCCACACCGTCTGCGGGATGAGATCCGGCGGCACCGGATCGCCCTCGATGCCGTAATGCTCCGGCCATCGATCGGCCGGCTCATAGGCGGTCCCGAACAGCCGATCGATCCACGGCAGGTGCACCGCGAAGTTCTTGTCGATCGCCGCGCGCTCCTTCGCGTGATGCCAGTGATGGAATCGCGGTGTCACGATCCATGGCTCCAGGCGGCTCAGGTCGAATCGCACGTTGGCGTGAATGAACACGGCGTGGAACGACACGAATACCAGGTAGGCCGCGACCGCTCGCTGATCAAACCCCAGCGCAAACAACGGACACACCACGATGGCCCGCGTCACGATCACGTCGACGATGTGCAGCCGGGAGCCGGCGAGCCAATCCATATCGATGCTCGAGTGGTGAATGGCGTGGAACCGCCACAATGCCGGCACGGCGTGAAACGCGCGATGGATGCCGTACTCCGCCAGGTCGGCGCAGAGCAGCACGGCGGAGAACTGGACGACCAACGGCAGGTGCGCGATGGCGCTGCGCCACGCCTGTCCGTCGAGCGCGACGAATGCGGCGTGCGCCGGCGCGAGGATCAAGAACGTCGTGACCTGTACGAACAGGTGGCTGGTCAGGAAATAGAGCGTGTCTGTGGTCCAGCCCGGCCGGAACGTGCTTTGCTCGGGACGCAACGGCCATCGCCGCTCCATTGGCACGAACAGTGCCGCGAGCAGCAGGACGTTGAGGGCGAACCAGTCGAGGCCCAGTGACGGCGCATCCGCGTTCGACAGTGTGAAATCGATGCCGCTTCCGCCGAGGATGGATGCGATCGAGGCGAGCGACATACCGAACAAGCCCATCACCTTGCGGCGGCGGAGTGCGGTCGAGATCAATCCGAGGATGAACGCCAGCACGATAACAACCTGAAGGATCGCACGTGCCCAGTTCAGTGGCAGGCGGGCCCGGACCTCGGCGGTGGTCAGGTAGTCGGGGAAGAGGAAGCACGCCACTCCGGCCATGGCGAGCGAGCCACAGAACACCGACGCGGCGCCGCTCCACCAGCCGGATCCCAACGTCGTCGGCTCGTCATCGTCGAACGCTCGCTTGAACGCGCGATCGAGATCGCTCATTTGTAACGGGGACTGACCCCACACCCCCCGAAATCATCGCAGGTTTTGCCGCCGTGGCAATAACTGACACGTTTTTGGGGGGTGTGGGGTCAGTCCCCGTTACAAATCAGAGCGGGCGGGCCACCAGGTCGTACTCTTCGGCGCCGACGATCTCGACGTCGATGAACGAGCCCGGGGCGACGGCAGACGGATCGCAGTCGGTCAGATACACAACCGGATCGATCTCCGGCGCCTGGCCGGGCAAACGGCCCTGCAGCACGAGCTCGTGCTCGGGCGACGTGCCGTCGACCACCAGCCGCGTCTTTTCGCCGAGCCGCGCCTGCTGGCGCCTTGCGACAATGTCGCGCTGGCGGGCCATCAGCCGCTTCTGCCGCTTCTGCTTGGTCGCCGCGGGCACGTCGTCTGTCATCTCGTATGCCGAGGTGCCTTCTTCGTGCGAGTAGGTGAAGACGCCGACGTGATCGAAGCCGATCTCTTCTATGAAGCCCTCGAGCGCCGCGAAATCTTCGGCCGTCTCGCCAGGAAACCCGACGATGAACGTGGTGCGAAGCGCGACGGTGGGAATGCGGGCGCGGATGTTGTCGAGCAGCCGCTGGTACGACTGCCGCGTGCCGGGCCGCTTCATGCGCTTCAACACCGCGTCCGAGGCGTGTTGCAGCGGCAGGTCGATGTACTTCACGACCTTGTCGAGATCCGCGATGGCGTCGATGACGTCGCTGGTGATGGTCGTGGGATACAGGTAGAGCAGCCGGATCCACTCAATGCCGTCCACCTCGTTCAGCGCGCGCAACAGCCGCGGCAGCGCGCCGCGCTCGCCCCGGTCGATGCCGTAGAAGGTGGTGTCCTGCGAAATCAGCAGCAGCTCTTTCACGCCCTGCGATGCCAGGTGCGCCGCTTCCTGGACGATCGATTCGACCGTCCGGCTGCGATAGTGCCCGCGCATCTTGGGGATGATGCAGAACGCGCACCGGTAATCACAGCCCTCGGCGATCTTGATGTACGCGTAGTGGCCGGGAGTGACGCGCTTGCGCGGCGTGTCGGCGTCGTAGATGTAGTTGGGCAGGTCGACGCCGAACACCGGCGCTGTGCGGTGAAGCGTCAGCGGTTTCACCCCCGGCGCGAGTGCTTTCACGAAATCGGGAACTTCTCCGGTTCCGTAAATCGCGTCGATCTCGGGGATCTCCTTCTTCAGCTCGTCCCGATAGCGCTCGGCCAGACAGCCGGTCACCACCAGCTTGCGGCCTGCGGCCTGCTTCTTCAGCTCGGCCATCTCGAGGATGGTGTCGATGGATTCCCGCTTGGCCCTGTCGATGAAGGCACACGTATTCACTACCAGGACGTCGGCCTGCGACGCGTCGGCGGTAATCTCGTGCCCTTCCTTCTCGGCCATGCCGAGCATGACTTCGGAATCGACGAGATTCTTGGGGCACCCCAGGGAAACGAACCCGATCTTCATGGGAGCTCTCAAGTGTAGCAGGTGCGACGTTCTGGCCAGCGTGACTACGGATAGATCCGGTAGAGCATTCGCGGATAGGGAATGGTCTCTCTGACGTGCTCCAGGCCGCAGATCCAGCTCACGCAACGCTCGATGCCCATGCCGAACCCGCCATGCGGCACCGACCCAAAGCGGCGCAGATCCAGGTACCACTCGAAGGCTTGCTGCGGCAGGTCGTGTTCCTTGATGCGCTGCAGCAGCAGATCCAGGTCGTCCAGGCGCTGGCCGCCGCCGATGATTTCGCCGTAGCCTTCGGGCGCGAGCACGTCCACGCAGAGCGCCTTGTCCGGCTCGTTCGGATCCGGCTTCATGTAGAACGCCTTGATCGCGGCCGGATAGTGGGTCACGCACACCGGTCGATCGAACTGCTCGGACAAGACGGTTTCATCGGTGCCGCCGAGATCGCCGCCGACTTGGAAGGGCAGGCCCTTGTCGAGCAGGAGCTTCGCTGCCTGGTCGTAATGCAGCCGCGGGAACGGCGCCTTGATCGCTTCGAGCTTCGACACGTTGCGCTCGAGCGTCTTCAGTTCCTTCTGCCGACGATTCAGCACGCGCGCGACCACTGACGCGATCAAGCCCTCGGCGAGCGCGATCACGTCGTTGAGATCCGCGTAGGCCATCTCTGGCTCGACCATCCAGAACTCGGTCAGGTGGCGGCGCGTCTTGCTCTTCTCGGCCCGAAACGTCGGGCCAAAGGCGTAGACCTTGCCCAGCGCCATCGCATTCGCTTCGTTATAGAGCTGACCGCTCTGCGTCAGGTACGCCTTTTCGTCATCGAAGTACTCGACGGGGAAGAGCGTGGTGGTGCCCTCGCACGCCGCGGGCGTGAAGATCGGTGCGTCGGCGAGGATGAAGCCCTGGTCGTTGAAGAAGTCGCGGACCGCGTTGATGATCTCGTGGCGCACGCGCAGGATCGCCGTCTGCCGCTCGGCGCGAATCCACAGGTGGCGCCGGTCCATCAGGTAGTCCACGCCATGTTCCTTTGGCGTGATCGGATAGTCATGGGCCTCATTCACGACTTCCAGCCCGCTGGCGACGAGTTCATAGCCGCCGGCCTGCCGCGTGTCTTCCTTGACGAGGCCGGTGACAATGATGGCGCTTTCCTGGCTCAGGTGGTCAGCCTTCGCGAAGGTCGCCTCATCGACGTCCCGCTTGCCCATCACCACTTGAATGAAGCCCGAGCCGTCGCGAACGGTGAGAAAGTGAATCTTGCCGCTCGAACGCCGGTTATGCAGCCAGCCCTTGATGGTGACGGTCTGTCGGGCGTGCTCGCCGATCTTGTTGATGTAGGTATGCATGCGGGCCACGGGTTACGCGCTACGGGCTACGGGCTACGGGCTAGTTCTCGTCCAGGCCCATCATCTCATCGCCGAGCTTCATCAGCGACTCGAATCGTTCGCGCGCCTTGACCGCCTGCTCGAGCACCGGCTTGGCCTGCGCCGCCACCGCCAGTTCGAACAGCCACGTGCCGTCGTAACCGACCTTCTGGAAGGCCAGCGTGGTGGCGTCCCAGTCGATCACGCCCTTGCCGGGCACCAGGTGATCGTCCGATCGCCCGCGGTTGTCGTGCAGGTGCGTCGCGATCAGGTGACCCGAGCACGCCTCGATGGCGTCGACCACGTCGCCCATCAGCCGGGCATGGCCCACGTCCATGCAGATGCCGAGGCCGGTCGCGTCGATCTCGCTCTCGATCAAGTCGACCAGCGCCGACGGCGTCGAGAGCTCGTTCGGGATGACCTCGATCGCCAGTCGCACGCCGTGCCGCTGCGCTGCCGGCGACAGCTCCTCGAGGCTGCGTATCAGCGAGCCCCGGTGATTGTCGGCCGGCGAGCCATAGGGCGCCGGGACGCCGCAGTGCGTCACCAGGACCTGGTAGGGAACCGTGGCGGCCACTTCCAGCGCGGCGAGCGTCTCGTCGACAGCGGCCTGACGCCGGCCTTCGTCCGAGGCGGCCAAGCTCACACCGTCCCGCCAGGCACCGTTGGCGTACGTGCCGGCGATGGGCGCGTGCATGGCGTGCAGGCGAAGCCGCGTGTCATCGAGCCACTCGGCGAGCGCCACTGCGGCGCGCCGATCCCGATAGTCGAAGTGGTTCCTGAGCGCGAACACCTCTACGGCGTCGAAGCCATGCGCGGCAATCTCGACCAGGTGGTCGCGATCGAGCCGATCGCCGACGAACAGGTGAGTCGAAATGCCAAATCGCATGTCACAACCACGCGTCGAGCACGTCCCCGAGGCGGGCAAACCGCGGGTATCGTGCCAGGTTCGCCTTCACGTACGCGACCGTTCGCGGAATGTACTGAATATAGACCGTGTTGTCGCGCGACGTCGTCATGTAGCCGAACGTGCCGAGCGCTTTCAAGTTGCGCTGCAGGGCCATCAGGTCGAAGCGCCGCCGAAAGTCAGTCAGCGCAGAAGGCGCAGATGGCTCAGATCCCTTCAGGGCCAGGAAAAACGCGATCAACTCCTCGACCTGCTGCGGGCTCAGGTCCACATACGCATCGCGCAGCAGCGATGCCAGATCGTAGGTCTCGGGGCCCAGCCGCGCATCCTGGAAGTCGATGATGTACAGCGACCCGTCGTGCAGCATCAGGTTGCGGCTGTGATAGTCGCGATGGCAGAGCACGCGCGGCTCGGAGGCCAGCTCGTCGACGATCGTCGCCCACTCCGCCCGCAGCGCGTCGCGATGCGCCTCGGACAGCGGCGCCCCCTTGTAGGCGAGCAGGTAGTGCCTGACGAAGAACTCGAGCTCCCACGTCAGCTTTTCGTGATCGAACGCGATGCGATACGGCGGATAGGCATCCGACCGCAGCGCCTCGCCGCGCTGCTGCAGTCGGGCGATGAAGCCGACCGCCTGGCGGTAGAGCGCGGCATGTTCGGCCGGTGTGGCGGCGCCGAGGTGCGCCTGCAGCGTCACGTCGCCGAGGTCCTCGAGCCCGAGCACGCCGAGCGCGTTGGAGTGGTGCAGGATGCGCGGTACCGGCAAGGGTACCTCTGCCAGCAGCCTGGCGACCGACACGAACGGCATTGTCTGGTATTCGATCGGCCCGGTATGCAGCGCCAGCACGATGGGCCTGGCGTGTTTGAGCAGCACGCGGAAGTAGCGGCGATCTGACGCATCGCCCGTGAGCGGCATGACCTTCAGCGTCTGATCGGTCAGCTGATGTTCGGCGAGGTACTGTTCGAGCCTGGGTTCCATCAAAAGGGCGTCGCGACGATCCTATTTTCACGCATGACCAGCGAGGCACGCGAAAATTCCGCGCCGGCCGGCACCACCACGTCGTCGGCGACCACGCACTGCGTCAGCCGTGCGCCCGCGCCAATCGACACGCGATCCCAGAGAATCGTGTCCGTCAGCACCGCGGTGGCGGCCACCTTACCGTCCCGGCCCCTGTCCAGGGGCACGCGCTCCCGGCCTGCGATCGCCATCGCCGTGCTGAGATAGTCGGGCACGGAGCCGATGTCGAAGTAGTCGGCGTTCGAATGAAACACCCGGATCGCCTCCGGCCTCCCGGCGATCAGCGACGGATAAATGCCGTGAACGGTCTCCGATTTCGTTCGCACGTCGACACCGGCGAACACCGACGCGTTGACGACCTGCACGCCGATGAAGTGAGAGGCACCCGGCGCCGTCCCGAACCCGGAAACGATGCCGCGGTGGTCGGCGATCACGCCGTTATAGCCGTCGCGCCCGTCAATCACCGCCATGGTGACCAGCGCGTTGGTATCGACGTGCGCCGCCGCAAGGGCGTTCAGATCGACGTTGGTGATCATGTCGCCGTTGACGATCAGGAAGCGGTCCGCTTCGAGCAGCGGAATCGCCCTCGCCGGCCCGCCTGCCGAGCCCAGGATCTCGGCCTCCCAGGAGTAGCGCACCTTGAGTCCATGACGCGAACCGTCACCAACCAGCCGCGTGATCGAGTCGGCGCGATGGTGAAGATTCACGACCACGCGCGACACGCCGGCGCTCTCGAGCCAGCGCAGGATTCGAGTGATGAGCGGCGTGCCGGCCACCGGCAACGCCGGCTTGGCGCGAACCAGGGAGAGCGGCTGCAGCCGGGTGCCAAGACCCGCGCAGAGCACTAAGGCTGGAAGATTCATTCCCGCCCCGCGAACACCATGTCGTGCCCGGCCAGGCCGGTGGCGTCGCGATGCTGCAGGAAGATGATCCGGTACGAGTCGGTGATGTAATCGGCGGCCGACTTGCCGAGCGCTGCGGCGGTGCGATGAATCGCGTCCTCGGTGCCCTCGATCTCGACGAACACCCCAACTGGCGTTTCATCCACGGCAATCACAACGTCGTCTCCGTTGAACTCTTCGCGGTACTTCTCGTAGCGGAACCAGACGTGCAGGCCGATCTCTTCGAGGATGGTCTGCAGCGCCGCCCCGTCGGACACGACGGTCTCGTATTCTTCGCGGATCTTGATGGCGGCAGCAATGACTGGACCCTTCCAGGTCAGCAGGGCCTTGCCGCCTTCGGATCGCACGCGCAGCGTGGAGCGCTGGCGGCGCAGGCGCTCGTCGTCGGTATCGAACAGGCAATCTTCCTGCAACCGGCGACCGAGCAGGGGGGTGGCGCCGAGCGCGAGGATCTGCTCCCGTGCTGCTTCAGCACTGTCGAAGCGAAGCTTGATCTCGCGCTCGATCGGCACTGACCGATTACTCCTTGCGGATCGTGACGAACTGCTCCGACCCGTTGCGCAGCACCAGCAGGAACGCCGTGCCACCCGACGGCACCTGCGACAGGATGCGGCCGGCCTCCTGCGGCGTGCGCACGACCTGCCGGTTCACGCGGGTGATGACGTCGCCGCCAACCAGGCCGGCGCGGAACGCCGGGCTGCCGGGCGCGACTTCGGAGACCAGCACGCCCTGGATATCGGCCGGCAGGCGCAGCCGCCGCGCCTGCTCCGCGGTGATCGAGGTGATCGTGAGGCCGAAGCCCTGCGATTCCTCTTCCGGCGTGTCGTTGTTGGCGCGGCGCGGTTCAGGGCTCGCGTTCTCCGACTCGAGGTCGAGTTCATCGACGGTCAGCGACATGGTGCGTTCCTGCTTGTCGCGCAGGATCTTCACCGGCACCGTGGTGCCGGGTCTGGTCGCGACCACGGTGGCGACCAGCTCGTCGCGATTGCGCACGGCCTTGCCGTTGAATTCGAGAATGACGTCGCCGGGCTCGATGCCGGCCTTGGCCGCCGGCCGTCCGCGCGTCACCGAGCCGACCAGCGCGCCGCGCCGTTCCTTCAACCCGAATTCCGCGAGCAAATCGAGCGGCACCGGAGACACCTGGACGCCGATCACGCCGCGCGTCACCTTGCCGGTGATCAGCTGCGGAATCAGCTCACGCACGTTGTTGATCGGAATCGCGAAGCCAATGCCGATGTTGCCCTGCTGGCGCGAGTCCGTGTAGATGGCGGTGTTGATCCCGATCACTTCGCCGCGCGCGTTCAGGAGCGGACCACCGGAGTTGCCGGGGTTGATGGCGGCATCGGTCTGGATCACGTCCGCGAAGCGCTGCTGCGCGACCGGCAGGTTGCCGACGCGGGTGCCGCTGATCACGCCGACGCTGACGGTGTGACCGAGCGAGAAGGGGTTGCCGATGGCCACCACCCAGTCGCCGGGCTGCATCTGCGACGAATCCCCGAACTTGATCTCGGTGAGATCGGACTTGGTGTCGGTCAACTGGATCAGCGCGCTGTCGGTCAGCGGGTCGCGCCCGATCAATTTCGCCTCGTGGTAGACGTCGCCGTCTTCACCAAAGAAGCCGACCTCGATCTTGCTCGCGCCCTCGATGACGTGGTTGTTGGTGAGGATGTAGCCGAGCGCCTTGTTGATGACGAACCCGGTGCCGGCCGACTGCGTTTCCTGTTCCCGCGGCCGCTGCTGGCGCGGTGGATTCTGCCCGCCGCGCCCGCCCCCGAAGAAGCGCTCGAGCAGGTCTTCCTGGCTGCCGCCGCCGAAGAACTCGGTCATCTCCTGCGCGCGCTGTTTCGACGTGCTGCGGATGTTGACCACCGCCGGCGACACCACCTTGGCGATGTTCCGGAACGTGCCCGCGTCCACCGGACCGCTCAGTGGCGCGCTGTTCATCGGCGGCGCCGCCATCGTCGACTGCGCGGCCGACGTGGGCGTCAGGTCGAGCCGGGAGGCGAGCACCATCCCGACGGCCAGCGAGGCCACCATGATCAGGAACGAATAGAACAGCGTCGTCTTGCGAATGCCGGTCGACATGCTTCCTCCAGCCAATGGCTACAACAAGCTCAGGATAGCCTTTTGACGAGGCCCCGTCACTTCTGGTCCGTGATCCGTCCAGACCATGTTGATCTCGGTCCGGACGCCAAATTCCTTGAAATACAGCCCAGGCTCGATCGTAAAACCGCTTCCCGGGATGAGCCGACGCTCGTCGTGCGTTTCGTAATCGTCCAGATGCGCGCCGTTGCCGTGGACGTTCTCGCCCAGGCTGTGACCGGTGCGGTGCAGGATGGCGTCCTGATAGCCGGCGTCGATGAGTACCTTGCGCGCCGCCCTGTCGGCCTCGAATCCGCGGACGTCTCGGCCGGCCGCGGCGGCGTCCGCCACCGCTGACGCCGCGGCGTCGCGCGCCGCGCAGATGGCGGCGAACGCCCTGGACATGCGCTCTGGCACCTGCGGACCGGTGAATCCCATCCACGTGATGTCCGCGTAGACCGATCCGGGCGCGTTCAGCTTGCCCCACAGATCGAGCAGCACGAGTTCGTCCGTGTGAATGATGCGATGGTCGGCCGCGGTCGCCAGGTAATGCGGATTGCCGGCATTCTCCTGAGCCGATACGCACGGCGCGGACTCGGCCACGAGGCCTTCGTCTCGAAACCAGCCCGCCATCTGCTGCTGAATGTCGTACTCGGTGGTCGGCACGCCGTCTCGAAGGCGGCGCGCGACTTCCTCGAACGCCTGGTCCTTGATGCGGTACAGCTTCTCGGAGGCGGCGCGGTGCGCGGCAATCGCGGTGCCGCTCCAGCGCGCTTCGAACTGCTGAATCAAATCGCCGGACGACGCGACCTCGACGCCATGGCCCCGCACCAGCTCGATCGTGCCGGCGTCGACCCGCGAGACGTAGGGAATGCCGCAGTCGGGCGAATACTCCATCGCGATGCGCTTGCGGCCCGCGACCAACTTGCCGAGTCCCGCCACGAGCTGCTCACGTCCGGCGTACACGACCTTCGATCCCGGGAGGTGATCCAGGTTGTGCCGCTCGATCGCATGGACGAGCGCCATCGGTTCGCCAATCGCCGGAATCAGGTAGAACCAGCGACGGGTCGCGAGATGGCCGGCGCCGCCCATGCCAGCGAGGCGATAGGAGACGGGATTGGAGCCGTGGAAGTCGTAGAGCAGCCACGCGTCAAGACCTTCAGCGCCCAGCGCTTTCTGGACGGCTCCGATATCAAGGGGCATATGCTCGCGATTATACCGGCTGACGAACCATGACCGGCCGGGCGGCGTCCTATAATCAGGCCAGCAGGCCAGCAGGCCAGCAGGCCAGCAGGCCAGCAGGCCAGCAGGCCAGCGACTTGATTTGGACATTTGTCATGACGAAGAGATTGCTCCTTTGCACGATGGCGGTCTTGGCGCTCGCAGGACGTGGCGCGAGCGGCCGGCAACCGGCACCGCCGCAGCAACCACAGCAGCCACCAGTCACGTTCCGCGCCGAAATCAACTACGTCGAGGTCGATGCGCGCGTGCTCGATCGTGACGGCAAGTTCATCCCTGGCCTGCAGGCCGCCGACTTCCAAGTGTTCGAGGACGGCAAGCCGCAGAAGATCACCGCGTTCTCGATGGTGAATATTCCGGTCGAGCGCGTCGAGCGGCCGCTGTTTGCATCGCGCCCGGTGGAGCGCGACGTCCGCACCAATCTCGAGGCGGCCGACGGGCGGATCTACGTGATCGTGCTCGACGACATGCATACCTCGGCACTCCGTTCGCAGCGCATCCGGCTCGCCGCGCGCCAGTTCATCGAGCGCTACGTCGGCGCCAACGACCTGGCCGCGGTCGTGCACACCAGCGGCCGGGGCGACGCGGGGCAGGATTTCACCACCAGCCAGATCCGCCTGCTGCGCGCGGTCGACAAGTTCATGGGCCGAAAGCTCCGTTCGTCGACGCTGAACATGATCGACGACGTGCAGCGCCGCGCCGGGACGCCCTTCTCGGGCGATCCGGCCGCCGATCTGGACGACAAGGAGCGTGGCTACCACGCCCGCAGCACGCTCGACACCATTCGCAACCTGTCCAACTTCCTCGGCAACGTTCGCGGCCGCCGCAAGGCGATCGTGATGTTCGGCGAAGGGATCGACTACAACATCAACGCCGTCCTCAACGATCAGATCACCGAGGGGCAGGCGGTGATGGACGCGACGCGCGACATGATCGCCGCCGCGACCCGCGCCAACGTCGCGATCTACGCCGTCGATCCGCGCGGCCTGGGCGCGGAGTTCGACGAGCTGGCCACCATTCAGTCGTTCCCGGACGACACCTCCCTCGGTCTCGGCATGGGGTCGATATTCAACGAGGTGCGCCTCGCCCAGGACAGCCTGCGGGTCATGGGTGACGAGACCGGCGGCTTTGCCGTCGTGAATCGCAATGACTTCGCCACCGCCTTTCAGCGGATTGTCGACGACAACAGCGCCTACTACGTGATGGGCTACTACTCGACCAACGATCGGCGCGACGGACGCTTCCGGAAAATCGAGGTGCGGTTGCCCGACAAGCCCGGTTTCGTGGTGCGTGCCCGGAAGGGCTACGTCGCGCTGCGCGGCCGGGCGCCGGACGCCAAGCCGCTCACGTCGAAGGACGGGGCGTCGCCCGAACTCCGCGATGCGATGGAGAGCCCGCTGCCGCTGGCACAACTGCCGATGGCCGTGACCGCGACGGTGTTCAAGGGGCCGGAGAAGAAGGGCGCGGTGGTGATCTCGGCGTTCGTGCATGGCGCCACGTTGCCGATGGCCGAGGTGGACGGCGGCATGTTCAAGAACGACCTTGAATTCCTCGGGGTGGCGACCGACGACAAGGGGAAGACCTTCGGGACGGGACGCCACACCGTCAACCTCCACCTGAAGCCCGACACCACCAGGCGGGTGATGGCCTCCGGATTCCGCGTCATCAGTTCGATTGACCTGGTTCCCGGCCGCTATAACCTTCGCGTCGCGGTTCGCGAAGCCAACACGCGCAAGGCCGGCTCGGTGATGTTCGACGTCGAAGTGCCGGATTTCTCGAAGCCGCAATTGACGATGAGTGACATTGCGCTCACCTCGGCGACCAGCGGCGTCACGCCGACGATTCGGCCGAAGGACCCACTCGAGAAGATGTTGCCCGGGCCGCTGACCACCTTCCGCGAATTCTCGACGGCCGACGAACTGGCGTTATTCGCCGAGATTTACGACAACGTCACGCAGTCCCACAAGGTTGAAATCAACGCCACCGTGAAGGCCGAAGGCGGCACCACGGTGTTCCAGACGCGCGAAGAGCGCGACAGCGCCGACCTCAAGGGCGCGGCCGGCGGCTTCGGCTTCGAGACCCGTGTGCCGTTGAAGGCGCTCGCGCCCGGGCTGTACGTGCTGCGGGTCGACGCCACGATGCGCCTCGGCGATCGTCCGACGACGGAGAAGGAACTCATCTTCCGCGTGACGGGGGCACAACCGTGATCTTCGCGTCGGTCCTCGCACTCGCATTACAAACGGTATCGCCGTCACAAACGGTCGCGAAAGACGTGATCGGCACGGTCGAGGAGCCGGTGCAGACAGTCGCCCGGACCCCGGCCGAATTTGCCACTCTGTGGAAAGGCCCCAACGGCAGCCAGCCGACCCCGAAGGTGGACTTCGGATCCCGCATGGCGGTCGCGGTGTTCCTTGGCACTCGCGAGGCTGCCGGCGTGTTGACCGTCGAGTGGCGCGAGCGCCGGCCCGATCCGGGAGCCATGGCCGCGCAGCTCCTGACCAGCCCCTGCCACATTGCCACGGTGCCCCGTTTCGTGGGCGAGGTTCGCCTCCAGAAGGTCGACCAATGAGCAGCCCGACGAGCACCGGCGTGGACGCCAGGCTCGCGTCGGTGTTGTGCTACGCCGGATGGTGGGTGACCGGCCTCGTGTTCCTGTTCGCGGAACGTCGTAATTCCACGGTGCGGTTTCACGCCGCGCAGTCGCTGCTGGTCTTCGGGCCGATTACCGTGGCGCTGTTCCTGAGCGGCGGCGCCAGCGCGATCGCGTTCTTCGTGGCGGCGCCGACCTTCCAGACGCTGCAGGCCCTTGGCAACGCGATCTGGTTCGCGGCGGTCTTCCTGTGGCTGCTGTTGCTGCTGAAAACCTGGCGGGGTGAGGATGTGCGCCTGCCTGTCGCTGGCGCGATCGCAATGAAGATTGGGCGATTCCTCAATTGACGACTGTTGGGCGACTGACGATTTTCAATCGCCAATTCAATCGGCGATATCAAAATCGCCGAATCACCCAACAATCAAGGAATCAAGGAATCACCCCATCGTCAATTGCTACGTCTTTGGCACTTCAATCTTGGGCACGGCCTTGGGCTTGATGTTGCCGTTGGCGTGGATGAAGTTGTAGCTGTTGTTGTTCATGCGGGCGTTGTACGGCGTGGTCAGCGTGATGCTGATCACTTCGTTCGGCATGAGCGGCCGCGGATGACGGTAGACGTCGCCGCCGGCGAGGTTGCCGGTCTTGTCCGACCAGCTTTCTTCGAGGCGGAACCCGGCCAGCGGTCCGGACGAGGTGTTCTTGACCATCAGCGTCGTGACGATGTTGGCGCCGGCGCGCTTGGTGACCGGGCGGGTGAACTCCACGGTCGCGTCGCCGCGGAACGGCGAAATCAGCTTGCGCGGGGCGGCCTGAGCGGCAGGCGCAGCCGGCGCAGGCGTCTGCGCGAATGCCATCGGGGCGAACAACCCAAGGGCCACAGCCAGGGCCACAGTCCGCTGGAACAATTGCATACGGGAATCCTCCAGGCCGCGATTATATATCGGTGCCGAAACGGCCGTCATGCTCACATTTCCCCATTCCAGTCCTCAGGCTCGGCGGCCGTTGACCGGAACACTTCGAGATGCCATTTGCCGCCGCCCCACGGTTCAATGACCTCGGTGGCCACGACGTCGACCAGCAGCTCCGCGAAGGTGCGCCCCTCGGGGTCGCCGTCGAGGTTGTAGGCCGGATCGTCCCACGAGAAGTTCGGATAGAGCGTCATCGTCAGGAACAGGTCGTAGCCGTCGTCGACCACGATGATCTGGCCGATCGGGCGCTTCTGGGTGGAGTGGTAGACGAGGTACTTCTCGGCGCTGTGCGCGCGGATGTAGCGCTTGAGCGCGAAGTCCCGGGCGACGATCTCCTCGACGGCGATCTTCTTGTCCCAGCATTCACGGCAGTAGCGCTCTTCGCCGCGTGGTTCGGACACTTCCTTGGCGCCGCACAGGACGCACCCCTTCTTATTGCCGATTGACTTCCGGGACATCGAACGATTTTACTTCAGGTGCATGGGTGCCACAGTGCAGCGGAGCCTGGGTGCGTGGTGCGCGGCCATCTTGCTTTGCAGTTCTGGCTACGCGCAGGAAAGCTTCCACCTGCCGCCGCTCGATCAGCACTTGCCGCCTCGAGCGGAAGCGATCTATCGCCGCCTGGCGCAGTCGACGGATGCCACGGTGGCAATGGACATCGCCACGTTCATGGCGCCGCTGTGGCGGCTGGCCGGTAACCCGGCGTTCGAGGCGTCGCAGCAGCGCATTTTCGATCGCCTGGTGGCCGCGGGGCTGCAACCGCGATACGAGGAGTTCCCCAACACCAGTGGGGGCTGGGAGCACTCGGTTGGCACGCTGCGGCTTGGCGGCCCCGCCGGTGATGTGCTGCTGTCCAGGGCGACGCATCAGGTCGCGCTCGCCATCAATTCGTACAGCACGGCGCCGGCAGGCGTGACGCTGCCGCTGATCGACGTGGGTGCCGGCACCAGCGCGGCCGCCTACGAGGGCAAGGCCGTGAAAGGCGCGGTGGTGCTCACGACCGGTTCGCTCGGCCAGGTGTTTCAGCAGGCGGTGCGCGACCGCGGCGCCGCTGGTGTGATCTCGTCCGACATTGCCCCCTACACCCGGCCCGCAGACACGCCGGATGTCCTGCAATGGGGGAGCGTGCCGAACAACGCGGCGCTCCGCTCGTTCGGCTTCAAGGCGACGCCCAGAGCGGCCGGCCGGCTGCGTGACGAGTTGGCGCGCGGACCCGTCTTTGTGCACGTGGAGATTGCCTCCACGTTTCATCAACGACCCAATCGCAACCTGATACTCGAGATTCCGGGCCGCGTGCCCGCCGACCCTTCGACAGCCTCAGGATCGTCCCGAGCGCAGTCGAGGGACCAAGAGCGCATCGTGATGGTCGCGCACGTCCAGGAGCCAGGCGCGAACGACAACGCGAGCGGCTGCGGCACCCTGCTGGCGGCGGCACTGGCGATTCACGAGGGCGTGCGCAACGGCACGTTACCGGCGCCGGCGCGAACCCTCACCTTCCTGTGGGTCGACGAGATTCGCGGCAGCGAGCAGTGGGTCAAGGCCGATCCCGAGCGCGTCAAGCAGGTCGTGGCCATGCTGTCGCTTGATATGACCGGACAGGACACCGCCAAGACCGGCGGCACGTTCCTGATTGAAAAGGAGCCCGATCCGTCGGCGATTTGGGATCGTCCCACCGATCCGCACTCGGAGTGGGGCGCGAGCAAGGTGGATCCGGCGACGGTGCGCGGCAGCTTCCTGAACGATCTCCACCTCGGCGTGGCGCTGCGGCGCGCGCGGGACACCAACTGGGTGGTGCGCACCAACCCGTACGAGGGCGGCAGCGATCACACGGTGTTCATGCGCGCGGGCGTGCCGTCGCTGCTCAACTGGCACTTCACCGATCGCTACTATCACACCAATCTCGACACGCTCGACAAAGTCAGCGCCTCGGAGATGCAGCACGTGGCGATCGTGGTCGGCACCACGGCACTGTTTCTGGCCGCGGCCGACCAGACCGACTCGACGTCGTTGCGGGGCTTGCTGCAGTTCGCGCGGGCCGCGCGGATGGCGACCGAGCAGCAACACCAGGCCACGCCGGAGATTCTCGCGGCGTGGCACAAGTGGTACGACGAGGCGCTGGCGAGCGTTACGAGGTTGGAGCGGTAACCGCCGAACGCGACGCCGGGCCGTACATTTCGGTCACATACTGCTTGACCATGCGGCGCGTGGAGAAGCGCGGCACGTTGGAGCGCATCGCCTCGCGCACCACCGCCACCCACTTGCGCGGCAGGCCGCGCGCATCGCGCTCGTAGAATGCCGGCACGACGTCCGTTTCCAGCAGATCGTAGAGTGCCGCGGCGTCCGCGGCGTCGACGGCGGCATGATCGTCGGGGTTGGCGTGGCTCTCGATCAGCCATCCGTTCCGGCCGTTGAAGCCTTCCGCCCACCAGCCGTCGCCGATGCTCAGGTGCGGCGCGCCGTTGAGCGACGCCTTCATGCCGCTGGTGCCGCTGGCCTCGAGGGGCTTGCGCGGACTGTTCAGCCACACATCGCAGCCCTGCACCAGGTAGTGCGCGACGTGCATGTCGTAGTCGTCGATGAAGGCGAGCCGGCCCCCGAACTTCGGATCGAGCGCGTGCTTGAAGACGCGCTGCAGGTGATGTTTGGCGGGCTCGTCGGCGGGATGCGCCTTGCCCGCGAACACGATCTGCACCGGCCGATCGCTGTTGGTCAGGATCCGCGCCAGCCGATCCGGGTCGTGGAAGATCAACTCGGGCCGCTTGTAGGCCGTGAAGCGGCGCGCATAGCCCAGCGTCAGCGCCTCGGGATCGAGCATGGCGCCGGCCGATACAATGCGGCTTTGGCCGACCTGCTCGAGCGAGAAGCGCGCGCGCATCCGTTCGCGGATGAACGAGAACAGATCCTGGCGCAGCTGGTTCCGCATCGCCCAGATTTCGGAGTCGGGGATATCGTTCAGCTGTTCCCACAGTTCCGGATCGTCCACGCGATCGAGCCAGCCCGGTCCGAAGTGATGATCGAGCATCTCGTGCACGTCGCTGGCCAGCCAGGTGGGCACGTGCACGCCATTGGTGATGCTGCGCACCGGCAGCTGGTCGGCCGGCGTGTCTGGCCACATCGGCCGCCACATCGATCGGGTGACCTCGCCGTGCAGCGCACTGACGCCGTTGACGAACGACGAGGTGCGCAGCGCCAGCGCCGTCATGTTGAACTGCGATCCGCTGCCGTTGTCGTACTCGCCGAGCGCGAGGAAGCGCTGGCGATGCTGGCCGATTGCGCCCCACCTGCCCGCGAGGTGCTTCTCGACGAGATGGAACGGGAACGCATCGTGGCCGGCCGGCACCGGCGTGTGCGTGGTGAAGACGGTCGATCGCTGCACTTCTTCCAGGGCATCGTCGAACGAACGGCCTTGCTCGATGAGCTCGCGGATGCGCTGCAGCGCCACGAAGGCCGCGTGTCCCTCGTTGAGGTGCCACACGGTGGGGGCGATGCCAAGCGCGCGCAGCGCGCAAACGCCGCCGATGCCGAGGATGACCTCCTGCTGAATGCGGGTCTCGCGATCGCCGCCGTAGAGGCGGGCCGACAACTCACGGTCCCACGGCGCGTTCTCGGCAAGGTCGGTGTCGAGCAGGAACAACCGCACGCGCCCGAGCCGCACCCGCCACACCGCGGCCAGCACCGTGCGATCGCCCAGCGGCACCGCGGTGATGCACCGGCGCCCGTCGGGGGTCACGGCGGCTTCGATCGGCGCGTCGGTCCAGCTGATGCGCTCGTAGCGTTCCTCCTGCCAGCCGTCGTTGGTCATGCGCTGGCGGAAATAGCCCTGCGGATACATGAAGCCAACGCCGACGAACGGCAGGCCCAGGTCCGCGGCTTCCTTGCAGTGATCGCCGGCCAGCACGCCGAGGCCGCCGGCATAGATTGGCAGCGACTGGTGCAACGCGAACTCCGCGGAGAAATACGCCACCGTGCCGCTTCCGAGCATTGCCTGGTGGTCGCGCCACCACGGATGCGAGACCGTGCGCGCGTTGTCGAGGCCGAACAGCGCTTCGTCGTAGGCCTTCAGGAACGCGGCGTCAGCGGCCGCCCACGCCAGCCGCTCGGGTGAGATGCGCTGGAGCATCTGCACCGGGTTGTGCGCCGTCGCCCGCCAGAGCGCCAGATCGAGACGGCGAAACACCTGGCGCGCGCGATCGTCCCAGCTCCACCACAAATCCAGGGCGAGTTCATGAAGACGATGCAGGCGACCTGGCAGGGGAGCGGCTTTCGAAAAACGTTCTTCGGACATCGGTCAGGAGTTAGGGACCAGGAATTAGGAATTAGGGATTAGGGAGTCGGCTGGGCGACCAGTTCAGCGAAACGCGAGAGATCGATATTGCCACCGGACACCACGGCGACGATCTTACCGGTGCCGGCTTTGCCGCTCAGCGCGGCCGCGATGGCCGTGCCCGCGGCGCCTTCTGCGACGACGTGGACGCGATCGGCGGTCTTGCGCATGGCCGCCGCCACGTCATCCAGCGGCATGACGATCGATCCGTCGACCAGATTCTTCAGCAGCGGCCACATGGTGGGCAGCACCGACTTGCCGCCGGCGCCATCCACGAACGATGGCCGCCAACCCTCGAACCAGCTCGGCTCACCGCGCTTCAGCGACACGTCGAGCGGCGCCGCGGTCTCAGGTTCAGCCGCATAGATCCGCACGCCCGGCTTCCTGGCGCGCATCACCGAGCCGATGCCCGACAACAGCCCGCCGCCACCCAGCGCGGCCACCACCGCATCGACCTCCGGCAGGTCTTCCAGGATTTCGAGGCCGGCCGTGGCGTTGCCGGCAATGAAGTCGTCGTCATCGAACGGGTGGACGAAGTGACCGCGCATCCGCGGTGACGCGTGGTTCTGCACTGTCTGCCAGCATTCGTCGTAGCTGACCTTGACGATGGACGCGCCCAGTGTCTCAATGGCGCGCAACTTGGCCTGCGGTGCGGTGTCCATCACCATCACCGAACACGACGCGCCGGCCAGGCGCGCCGACAACGCCACGCCCTGTGCGGCGTTGCCGGCACTGACCGTCCACACGCCGTCTGTCATTTGTTCGGGCGTGAGCTTGCGAACCGCGTTCCACGCGCCGCGGATCTTGAACGACCCAATCGGCTGGAGCGATTCGAGCTTGAGATAGATCTCAGGACCCTCGCCCGACGGCAGATCGAGTCTGATCAGTGGGGTGCGTACCGCGGCCCGGTAGACGTGTGTCGCAGCGTCTTCGACGGCTGCGAGCGAAATTTGCCGCATGCAGACGTCGATCGTATCATCCAAACCAAAGGTTCCTGATGTTCCAACGATTCCAGGGGTTCCACAGGTGTGCTGCGGTCGGGTTCGTTGTGGTCGGCATCGCCACCGTTGCCGCACAGCAGACAGGTCGGCCGCGCGCGCGTGACCTGGGTCTCGTGCCGGGCGTGTTTCCGCCGGGAGCGCGCAACGCCATCACCGATGTTGCAGGTGTGTCGGTCGGTCACACGACACTCAGCCAGGGCGACAACGTCCGCACCGGTGTGACGGCGATCGTGCCGCACGCGGGCAACGTGTTCCAGGACAAGGTGCCCGGCGCCGTGTTCGTCGGCAATGCGTTCGGCAAGCTCGCCGGATCGACGCAGGTCGACGAACTCGGCACGATCGAAACGCCGATCGCGCTGACCAACACGCTGAGCGTCGGCGCGGCGATCGACGGACTGGTCAAGTGGACGCTCGACCAGCCCGGCAACGCCAACGTGCGATCGGTCAACGCACTGGTCGGCGAAACCAACGACGGCGGCCTCAACGACATTCGCGGCCGGCACGTCAGGCCCCAGCATGTCATCGAGGCGATCGCGTCGGCGTCGGCGGGCGAGGTGCAGGAGGGCAGCGTCGGCGCCGGCACCGGCACGCAGGCCTTCGGTTGGAAGGGCGGCATCGGCACATCGTCTCGGAAGCTCGACGCGCGGTTCGGCGGATACACCGTCGGCGTGCTGGTGCAATCGAACTACGGCGGCGTCTTGACGATGGGCGGCGCGCCGGTGGGGAAGATCCTGGGACGTTATGCCTACAGGCCTACGGGCCAGCAGGCGAACGGGCGAACAGGCCAACGGGAGGACGGGCGAACGGGCCTTGCCGATCACGGGGATGGGTCGTGCATGATTGTCGTCGCGACGGATGCGCCGGTGGATGCGCGCGATCTGAAGCGGATCGCCGCGCGCGCCATCTTCGGCCTGGCGCGGACCGGGTCGTCATACAGCAACGGCAGCGGCGATTTCGCGATTGCGTTTTCCACGGCGGCAGAGCTGCGCACGCGGTTTGGAGCTTCCGCGGTCCAGTCTCGCACGCTGCTGCCATCGGATGGCGTATCGCCTCTCTTCCAGGCGGCGCTTGAGGCCACCGAGGAAGCGGTCTACAACTCGCTGCTGAAGGCGACGCCTGTGTCCAGCCGGTTCGGAAAGGCCGAGGCGCTGCCAATCGACAAGGTGAAGGAAATACTCGCGCGCTATCCCAGGAACTAATGGTGTGGGTGGAACCGGCCGTCGCGCCGGTTCCGGTGTACGTCGATGTGTTCGAGTCCGGCTTCAGCCAGGACTCAGGCTACGGGCACGGGATCTGACGCAGGCGCCACCGACGGCTCGAGGAACGGCATTCGGGCGCGGAGTTTCGCGCCGACTTGTTCGATCTGGTGATCGCGCTGGCGCTCTCGCTCGGCCTGGAACCATCCGCTCTTCGTCTCGCGCGCCAGTTTCTCCGCGTACGCGCCCGACCGGATCTCGGCCAGCATCTTCCGCATCTCGTCCTTGGTCTCGGCAGTGACAATGCGCGGGCCGCCGGTGTAGTCGCCGTGCTCGGCGGTGTCGCTGACCGAGTAGCGCATGAACCCGAGCCCGCCGCGATACATCAGGTCGACAATCAGCTTCAGCTCGTGGAGGCACTCGAAATACGCGATCTCCGGCTGGTAACCGGCCTCGACGAGCGTCTCGAACCCGGCCTGGACGAGCCGGCTGACGCCTCCGCACAGCACCGCCTGCTCGCCGAACAGATCGGTTTCGCATTCTTCAGAGAAGGTGGTCTCGATGACGCCGGCGCGCGTGCAGCCGATGCCCTTGGCATAGGCCAGCGTCGACTTCAGCGCCTGGCCGGTGGCGTCGGCGTGAATCGCCATCAGGCCGGGAACGCCGGCGCCTTCCTTGAAGACCTCGCGGACGCGGTGCCCGGGCGCCTTTGGCGCCACCATCGACACGTCGACGCCCGGCGGCGGCGTGATCCAGCCGAAACGGATCGCGAAGCCGTGCGCGAACATCAGCATCTTGCCGGGGGCGAGGTGGGGCGCGAGGTGCTGCTCGAACAGGTCCGGCTGCGCGAGATCGGGGACGAGAATCATGATCACGTCGGCCCACGCCGCCGCGTCGGCGGGCGAGAGCGGCGCGAAGCCGTCCTTGGTGGCGGCGTTCCAGCCGCGGCTGCCGGGCCGCACGCCGACGCGCACGTCGGCGCCGCTGTCCCTGAGGTTCAGCGCGTGCGCATGCCCCTGGGACCCGTACCCCATGATCGCGATCTTGCGCGACAGGATCGGTGACAGGTCGACATCTGCGTCGTGAATCATCTTGGCCATCGGATTACTGCTCCCTTGCTGCTGAGGTGAAGTCTTCCACTGCCAGCACGCCGATCTGCTTCTCCAGCAGCGACACGATGCGCGCGGCGGTTCTGTCGGAACTGTCGAACATGATGGTGGCCTGCACCGTGGCGCGATCCTGCGACGCCACCGCCGTGAACGCCTCGGCGCGCACGCGCTGCCGCCGCAGCACCGAGGCGACGCGGTCGAGCGCATCGATCTCGTGCTCGTAGCGGACGAGGATGGTGCGGGGGCGAAGGTCCTCTACGGTCACCGGTCCGCTCCCGTTTCTGCCAGCGAGACCGCCCCGGGCCGCTTGATCATGTCGTGCAGCGCCGCGCCCGGCGACACCATCGGGTAGACCGTGTCTTCCTGATCGACGCGGAAGTCCATCACCACCGAGCCGGCCGACGCCCGGGCGTGGCGCAGCGCGTCGGTCATGTCCGATCGCCGCGTGACGCGCACCCCGGGCAGCCCGTGGGCATCAGCCAGCTTGACGTAATCGGGCGACGACATCGGCGTCGCGGAGTAGCGGCGATCGTGGAAGAACTGCTGCCACTGGCGCACCATGCCCAGGTAGCCGTTGTTGATGATCGCGATGTTGACCTTGACGTTCTCCTGCACGATCGTCTGCAGCTCGGCCTGCGTCATCTGGAAGCCGCCGTCACCGACAATCGCCCAGACCTCGCGGTCGGGCCGCGCCAGCTTGACGCCGATGGCTGCGGGCACGCCGAAGCCCATGGTGCCAAGACCGCCCGAGGTGATGAACGTGCCTGGCTCGGCCACCTTGTAGTACTGCGCCGCCCACATCTGGTGCTGCCCGACGTCGGTGACGATGATGGCGCGGCCGTTGGTGGCCTTCCAGATGTCGTGAATCACGTGTGCCGCGCACAGCCGGCCGTCGTCCGGCAGATCGTCGATATCGCGGACCGTCGGCCCGCCCGCCAGCTCGCCGATGCGCGCGAGCCAGGGGTCGCGCGTCGCCGGGCCGACGAGCGGCAGGAGATTCTCGAGGACGGCCCGCAGATCGCCGGCGATGGCCACGTTGGCGCGCACGTTCTTGTTCAGTTCGGACGGGTCGATGTCGATGTGGATCTTCCTGGCCAGCGGGGCGTAGGAGGCCAGCTTGCCGGTCACGCGATCGTCGAAGCGCATGCCGAGCGCGATCAGCAAGTCGGCTTGCTGGATCGCCTCGTTGACCCAGTGCTCGCCGTGCATGCCCATCATCCCGAGGTTGAGCGGATGGTGCGCCGGCACGCTGCCGATGCCGAGCAGTGTCATGGCCACCGGGATCTGGGCGCGCTCGGCCAGCTGCAGCACCTCGTCCATCGCGCCGCTCTTCAGGATGCCGTGCCCGGCGAGAATGACCGGCGCTTTCGACGTGGCGATCAGTTCTGCCGCGCGGGCGATAGAGGTGGCCGTACCAGCCGCGCGCGCCGCGGCTCGAGGGCCCGGCGTCTGCGACGGCTCCGTGTACTCCGCGTCCTCCTGCTGAGCGTTCTTCGTGATGTCGACCAGCACCGGACCAGGCCGGCCCGACGTCGCGATCTCGAACGCCTTACGCAGCGCCGGCGCGATGTCCGCGGCCTTGGTGACCAGGAAGTTGTGCTTGGTGATGGTCAGCGTGATGCCGGTGACGTCGGTTTCCTGGAACGCGTCCGACCCGATCAGCGCTTCGGGCACCTGGCCGGTGATGCAGACCATCGGTATCGAGTCCATCATCGCGGTGGCGATGCCGGTGACGAGATTGGTGGCACCGGGGCCCGAGGTCGCCAGCGCGACCCCGACCTTGCCGCTGGCACGGGCGTAGCCGTCGGCCATGTGGGTCGCCCCCTGCTCGTGGCGGACGAGGACGTGGCGAATCGGGTGATCGAGCAGGGCATCATAGGCCGGCAGAATCGCGCCGCCCGGATACCCGAAGACAGTATCGACGCCCTGTTCAACCAGGACCTTCCAGATGATGTGCGAACCCTTGGTTCTCATATGAGTTGTCAGTTACCAGTTGCCAGTTGCTAGAACGGCTACGCAATCACGTCGACTCGCAGCCGCTCAAAGGCTGCAATGTCGGATTCACTTTTCAGAATGAGATCGATGTCGTCAGTTCCGTCGAGCAATCGCTGGCGCGATGCCGCATCAATCGTGAACGGCTCACGCAGGCCGAATTGATCGCGGACTTCGCACGCTTCCAGGTCGACGTCGATCGCGTAATCGGCCTGCTGCTCGGCACGGCCGAGGATCTGTTCGACCGCCGCATCAGGCAGCGCGACGGGCAGCACGCCGTTGCCGATCGCATTGTTGCGGAAGATGTCGGCGAACGACGGGGCGATGACCACTCGGAAGCCGGCGTCGAGCAGCGCCCAGGCGGCATGCTCACGCGACGAGCCGCAGCCAAAGTTCACGCCGGCCGCCAGCACCGACGCGCCCGCGTAGTTCGGGTGGTTCAGCACGAACTGCGGATCGAGCTTCCAGTCGTTGAACAGGAAGGGGCCGAAACCCGAGCGCTCGATGCGTTTCAGGAACTGCTTCGGAATGATCTGGTCGGTGTCGACGTGATTGCGTCGAAGCGGGGCGACGGTTCCGCGATGCAGGCGAAACGGCTCCCGGCTCCCGGCTTCCGGCTGCCCGCTCACGACCGGTACTCCCACTGCCGCACGTCGGTGAAGTGCCCGCTGATCGCCGCCGCCGCGGCCATGGCCGGGCTCACCAGGTGCGTGCGTCCACCGCGGCCCTGGCGGCCCTCGAAATTGCGATTGCTGGTCGAGGCGCAGCGTTCGCCTTCGCCAAGGATGTCGTCGTTCATGCCCAGGCACATCGAGCAGCCGGGCTCCCGCCATTCGAAGCCGGCCTCGGAAAAGATCCGGTCGAGCCCTTCGCGCTCCGCGTCGGCTTTGACCTGCTGCGACCCGGGCACGACCAGCGCGCGGACACGGGTGTTGACCTTGTGGCCCCTGGCGACGGTGGCGGCGGAGCGCAGGTCTTCCAGCCGCGCGTTGGTGCAGGAGCCGATGAAGACGCGATCGACCATGACGCCCTCGATCGCGGTGCCGGGCGCCAGCCCCATGTAGGCCAGCGCGCGCTCCATGGCGCGGGCGTCGCCGTCGGAGGCCGCCGACTTCGGATCGGGCACGCGGCCGGTGACCGCTTCGACCATGTCTGGGCGTGTGCCCCACGTGACCAGCGGAGCGAGTCCGCTGACGTCGATGCCAATCTCGGCGTCGAACTGCGCGCCGGCATCGCTCTTCAGCCCGCGCCATTGTTCGACGGCAGCCGTCCACGCCGCGCCCTTGGGGGCATGCGGCCGGCCTTCCAGGAACGCGAACGTCGTCTCGTCCGGCGCCACCAGCGCGCTGCGCGCGCCGGCCTCGATGCTCATGTTGCAGACCGTCATCCGCTGTTCCATCGAGAGGCGCTCGATGAGCGGGCCAGCCAGTTCGAGCGCGTGGCCGGTACCGCCGCCGACGCCCAGCCGCCCCATCAGCGCGAGCGCCACGTCCTTGGCGGTGACGCCGGCACTGAGTGTGCCGGCAACGTTGACGCGCATCGCCTTCGGCTTCTGGTGCGCCAGGCACTGCGTGGCCAGCACGTGTTCGACTTCGCTGGTGCCGATGCCGAACGCCAGCGCCCCGAACGCGCCATGCGTGCTGGTGTGACTGTCGCCGCACACGATGGTGGTGCCCGGCAGCGTGAGACCCAGCTCGGGCCCGATCACATGGACGATACCCTGGCGGCCGGAATTGAAATCGTAGAGCGGCACGCCGAACCGCACCGCGTTGTCGCGCAGCGTGTCGACCTGCTGGCGGGCCAGCGGATCGGCAATCGGCAGGTGGCGCGCCGAGGTCGGCACGTTGTGATCGACCGTGGCGAAGGTGAGATCGGGACGGCGGACCTTGCGGCCGGCGAGGCGCAGGCCTTCGAACGCCTGCGGCGACGTGACCTCGTGCACCAGGTGACGATCGATGTAGAGCAGCGTGCGGCCGTCTTCGAGCTCGCGCACGACGTGCGCGTCCCAGACCTTGTCCAACAGCGTCTTAGACGCCATGGTAGCAGTGCTTTCGATCGCGCACTTCGTTGAGCGCCTCTTCGATGGCCTGTCCCATCTCGCGCGTGGACAGCACGCGTTCGCCCGGACCCGCGAGGTCCCTGGTGCGGGCGCCGGCCGCCAGCGCGTCCTCAATGGCGTGATCGATGTCGCCGGCTTCCTTGTCCATCCTGGCGCTGAAGCGCAGCAACATCGCGGCGCTGGCAATGGCGCCGATCGGGTTGGCGAGGCCCTTGCCCGCAATGTCGGGCGCCGAGCCGTGGACCGGCTCGTAGAGATCGACCTTGCCGCCAACCGTCGCCGATGGCAGCAGTCCGAGCGACCCGGCGATCGACGCGGCCTGATCGCTCAGGATGTCGCCGAACAGGTTGTCGCACAGCATCACGTCGAAGCTGGCCGGCGCGGTCGCCAGGCGCATGGCGGCGGTGTCCACGTAGACATGCTCGAGCTCGACGTCGGGGTAGCCCTTGGCCACGTCGGAAACCACCGCGCGCCACAGGCGCGATGTCTCGAGCACGTTCGCCTTGTCGATGGACGCGACCTTCTTGCGGCGCTCGCGGGCTCGCTCGAACCCGACCTTTGCGACCCGCTCAATCTCGTGGCGCGAGTAGATCAGCGTGTTGAAAGCGGTGTTGCCGGAGGCTTCGAACCCGCGCGGCTCGCCGAAGTACAGGCCGCCCAGCAGCTCGCGTACGATCAACACGCTGGCGCCTTTGACGCGCTCGGGCTGGAAGGCCGTGCGCCTGGCGAGCGGCGGGTAGCACACTGCGGGACGCAGGTTGGCGAAGCCGCCCAGTGCCTGTCGGAGCGCCAGCAGGGCCGCTTCGGGCCGCTCGGCCGTCTTCTGACCGTCGAATTTCGGATGGCCCACGGCGCCGAGCAGGACCGCGTCGGCGTTGAGCGCGGCCTCGAGCGTGCGTTCGGGCAGGCCTCGTCCTGCCGTGTCGATCGCGGCGCCGCCAATGGCGTGCGTCGAGAACGTGAACGACCTGCCGGCATGCTCGGCAACGTTCGTGAGGATGCGGACGGCTTCGTCGGTCACTTCAGGGCCGATGCCGTCCCCTGGCATCAGGGCGATCTTCAACGACATATCGGTTCTCAGTGGTGAGTGGCGCCCATCGTCATCGGGGCCGCCAGCTCCTCGCGAATGACTCTCGACAGCGCGTCGTCATCAACCGCCTTGGTACGGTCGGCGAGCGCGGTGACCTTGACGTAGAGGCGTTCGAGCTCCGGTTGGCGGAGGCGATGCCCCAGCGCGCGGCAGCGCGCGTCGAGGCCGCGCAGGCCGGAGTGTTTGCCCAGCACGAGCCGCGTGCCCGGGGCGCCCACCGATTCGGGCCGCATGATTTCGTAGGTCAGCTCGTGTTTCAGCATGCCGTCCTGGTGGATGCCGGCCTCGTGCGCGAACGCATTGGCGCCGACAATCGCCTTGTTGGGCGGCACCGAGACGCCGACGACCGACGACAGTGCGTTGCTGGTCGGCACCAGCGCCGGTGTGTGAATGGCGGTGCGATGGGGCAGCGCATCGGCGCGAACCTCGAGCGCCATCACGATCTCTTCGAGCGACGCATTGCCGGCTCGTTCGCCGATGCCGTTGATGGTGCACTCCACCTGACGGGCGCCGGCCTGCACGGCGGCCAATGAGTTCGCCACCGCAAGGCCGAGGTCGTTGTGGCAGTGGGCCGAGAGCACGGCGCGATCGCCAATGCGGTCGCCGACCGTCTTGAAGATTCGCTCGATGTCGGCCGGCAACGCATAGCCGACGGTATCCGGCAGGTTGATGGTTGTCGCACCGGCGTTCACCGCCGCTGCCGCGACGTCGCACAGGAAATTGAGGTCGCTGCGCGTGGCGTCTTCCGCTGAAAACTCGACGTCGCCGCACAGGCCGTGCGCGTGGGCCACGGCCGACGCGATCTGTTCCAGGCACTGCGCGCGGCTGATGCGCAACTTGTGTTCGAGATGAATGTCCGATGTCGCCAGGAAGACGTGGATGCGAGGACGGGCGGCCGGCGCCAGCGCCGCCCACGCCCGGTCGATGTCGGCCGGAATGGCCCGGGCCAGGCCGGCGATGATCGGCCGGCGCACGTTGGTGGCAATCGTGCAGACGGCGTCGAAGTCGCCGTCGGACGAGATTGGAAAGCCCGCCTCGATGATGTCCACGCCCAGACGATTGAGCTGCTGCGCCAGCAGCAGCTTCTCCGCGGCGGTCATGCTGAAGCCGGGCGCCTGCTCGCCGTCGCGGAGGGTCGTGTCGAATATTAGAATTTGTGACGTGGTCGCCATCTGAGATTAGCCAGACTAAGAGAGTAGGGCTGACGACCCAAATAAGTCAAAATAATAATATCTATAGACGACTCGGTATTTGGTTATAGTATGCCTGTCGATGGAACTGTTTCAGCTCGAAGCATTTCTTGCGGTCGTTCGAGAGGGCAGTTTTTCGGCCGCGGCCAAGGCGCTGTACCGCACTCAGCCGGCCATCAGCCAGACCATCAAGAAGCTCGAGGACGAGATTGGCCGGCCGCTGTTCGATCGATCGAGCCGCCGCGGCGTGCTGACCGATGCGGGACTGGTGCTGGCCGATCATGCCGAGCGGCTGGTGAACCTGCGCGCCCGCGCCATGTCGGCGCTCGACGATGTGCGGCAGTTGCGGACCGGGCGGCTGACCGTGGCGGCCAACGAGCTGACCTGCCTGTATCTATTGCCGATCCTGCACGAATATCGCCGGCTCTATCCGGAAGTGCACATCACGGTGCAGCGGGCCCTGGGCAGCCGCGTGCCGGCGCAGGTGCTCGACTACGGCGCCGACTTTGGCGTGATCACGTTTCGCCCCGACACCGAGGCGCTGAACTCGATCGTGGTCTATCACGACGAGCTCGCGTTCGTGGTGCCGCCGGCGCATCCGCTGGCGCGTCGCGCCAAGGTCTCGATCGTGGAGCTGTCGCAGGAGTCATTCGTCGCGCATCACGTGTCGTCGCCCTATCGGCTGCGGGTGATCGAAACGTTCAAGAAGAAGCGGGTCGAGCTGCGGATGCCGGTGGAGATGCCGACCATCGACGCGATCAAGAAATTCGTCGGCATGGGCAACGGCGTGGCGTTACTGCCAGCCATCACCGTCGAGCGCGAAGTGGCGCGGCAGGAACTGGTGCGCGTGCCGGTGCCGGAACTCGCCTTCGATCGCAAGCTGCGGCTCATTCATCGCCGCGAAGGCCCGCTCTCCCATGCGGCGGAAGCGCTGCTGGCGGTCGTCGAAGCGCAAAGCGAGCTCCGGAAGGGCCGCTACGCCTTCGCCGCAGAGCGATAGCGCCCGTGCGCGAGAGGCCGTGGCCGGGATGGGTGTCGAGGCGAGGGATCCTGTCGTATACTTGTAGCTTCCTGCCGGCGTAAGAAACCCCTCCGAGTGCGGGAGTGGCGGAATTGGCAGACGCGCTAGCCTCAGGAGCTAGTCCGAGCAATCGGGTGGAGGTTCGAGTCCTCTCTTCCGCACCACTCAACTCAGCATTGAGCCAGGCCGTCGCATGCCGGCGGCAGCCGAGCGACGCGGGTCGACCGCAGCCGCCCGAGCTTGATGAATCGCCGTCCCAGCTTCGAGATATGATCGCGCCCGATGCAGTCGTTCGTGATTGGTGTCGCGGGTGGCTCCGGGTCCGGCAAGACCACGGTGGTTCGCAAGATCGTCGATAGTCTTGGACTCGACCAGGTCACGCTGCTCCAGCACGATCGCTACTACCGCGATCGTAACGACTTGCGGCTCGAAGAGCGGGCCGCGCTCAACTACGACCACCCGAACTCACTCGAGACGGACTTGCTGGTGCAGCACGTGCGCGAATTGAAGGCCGGGCGGCCGGTCGACGTTCCGCAGTACGACTTCACGCGCCACGCGCGGCTGGCCGACCGCGAAACGTTTCAGCCGCGCCGGGCGCTGATTGTCGAAGGGATCCTGATCTTCACCGATGCGGCGCTGCGCGACCTGATGGACATCAAGGTGTTTGTCGACACCGATTCCGACACGCGCTTCATCCGCCGATTACAGCGAGACGTGGCTGAGCGCGGCCGGACCGTGGAATCGGTGATCGAGCAGTACCAGAACACCGTCCGCCCGATGCACCTCGACTTCGTGGAACCGAGCAAACGCTACGCCGACGTGATCGTGCCGCTCGGCGGCCAGAACACGGTGGCCATCGAACTGCTGTTGACGATGCTGAGAAGTGTGGCGAACCGGCAGGACTGAAGTCTTGTTGTCCCGCTACTGGCCCGGCGACATCATGACGTTGATGACCAACAGCATCAGCAGGATGAATGGGGCGGTGATCAGGAACTTGACACGACGAAGGGGTCCCAACATAGGCTCCTAATCTCCTATACGATGCGGCATCCTACATGTTCGGCCTGGTGATTTCCTTCACAATCGTCGCGTTTCAGGCGGTGATTGGGCCTCCCGAAAAGGTGCGCGCCGAGCTCAATGGCTGGTGCGCCGGCTGGCGGCTTGCTGCGGTCATGCCGGAGGTGGCCGAGGAGATCAGGGCGCGCACGCCGTCGTGGCCGCCCAATCTGATTCCGGGAGACTTCAACGCCGACGGGCGGACTGACCTGGCAATGCTTGTCGACTGCAAAGGCCAGGTGCAGTTGTTCGCATTCGTGGCGGCCAGTCAGGGATTCACGACCTACACCCTCGACCAGCCACAGCCGCTCGACCCGCGTCAGTTTCTGCACCTGATACGGAAGGACTATGGCAGCGACGCGATCGGCGTCGAGTTCGAAGCCATCGGCGGTCGCGCGTGGGTGTGGCGTGACGGCCGATGGCAGTCGGTCGGTCGCTAAGGGGCGGTGGTCGTCGGCGGCGCCGGCGCGCCCTTCATCTCGTAGCCCGGAGGCTCCACGCCCATCAGGTGCCGCACGAAATAATCCCAGCGGCGACGCACCATGTAGGCCTCTGCGCCGAACCCGTGCCCGCGGTTCGGGAAGATGATCAGGTCGAAGTCCTTGTTCGCCTTAATCAGCGCGTCCACCACCAGCAGCGTGCTGTAGAACGGCACGTTGGCGTCCATCGAGCCGTGCGCCAGCAGCAGTTTGCCCTTCAACTGGTGCGCCACGAGCTGGTTCGCCTGGTTGTCGTAGTTGGTCGTGCCGTCTGGGCGCTTTTCGAGCAACCCCTGCCACTTCTCGGCCCAGTCATCTTCGTAAACGCGGTTGTCGTGATTGCCGGCCTGCGACACCCCCACTTTGAAGAAGTCTGGATGCCGGAACATCGCCGCCGCCGTCGCGAACCCACCGCCGGAATGGCCGTAAATGCCGGCGCGCTCGATGTCGATCCACGGATACCGCGACGCCAGCTCCTTCATGCCCGCCACCTGGTCGGGCAGGGTGTTGTCGCCCATGTTGCCGTAGTAGGCGGCGTGGAACCGCTTCGAGCGCCAGGGCGTGCCCATGCCGTCGATCTGCACGACGATGAAGCCGAGCTCGGCGAGTGCCTGCGTGTCGCCGCGTGACGCGCTGAACTGGCGGCTGCCCACGCTGCCGGTCTGCGGCCCCGGATAGATATTGTTGATGATGGGGTACTTCTTTGACGGGTCGAAGTTGGTCGGCCGGTAGAGCAGGCCGTGGAGATCGCCCACGCCGCCGCGGTCCTTCACCGTGATCGGCATCGGCGGTTTCCAGCCGGTCGCCAGCAGGCGGGAAATATCCATCTGTTCGAGTCGCAGGATGGTCCTGCCGGTGTCATCCCGAAGCACCGACGTCGACGGCATGTCCGGCTTCGAATAGTTGTCGATGAAGTACTTGCCGGACGGCGACAACGAAATGTCGTGATCGGCGTCCTCGGGCGTCAGTAACTGCGGCGCCGTGCCGTCCATATTGGCCCGATAAAAGTGGCGGAAGTACGGATCGCGCCCGCGCTCGCGTCCGACGCCCGTGAAATACAGCATCCGCCCGGCTTCATCCACGCGCAGCAGCGCCGTGACGTTGCTGTCGCCGCTGGTGATGGCCAGCTTCTGCTTGCCGCTCTGCAGATCGTGGAGGTAGAGGTGGCCCCAGTTCTCCTTCTGCGAGAACCAGATCGCCTCGTTCGATCCCGGCAGGTAGCGCCAGTTGGCGCGCCCCTGGCCGGACTCGAGGAAGGTTTCCGTCTTCTCTTCGAGGACTTCGCGAATCACACCGCTCCTCGCATCCGCCACCCGGAGGTTGGCCTGCTGGTGGTTGCGCGAGGTCGACACGAACGCCACCTGGCTGCCGTCGGGGTGCCACTGCACGTCAATCCACTCGCCGCCGCACAGGATGTCGTCGCAAATCGTCGAGCGATGCTGATCCTGGCCCATCTCGAGGCGGATGACCTTCGGCCCCTCAACCTCGATGACGACGCGCTCGATCATGGTGATGTGTTCATCACCCGGCAGCGGATACTTCCACGCGCTGAGGGTAGGGTGGCCGACCACCGTGTTGACCAGGTACATCTCGCCGGTCTTGCGTTGATCCTGCTGGAAGGTGGCGATCTTTTTCGAGTCGGGCGACCACTTGAGCACCGGACGGCTGCTGAATCGCCAGCCGGCGTTGTCGGTGGCGTATCCGTAGTCCTTCACGCCGTCGCTGGTGAGCGGCGTGTCCGTGCCCGTGGTCATGTCGCGGACCCACAGATTCCAATCCTTGATGAAGGCGGCGTACTTGCCGTCGGGAGACAGCTCGCTGTTCGGCACCACGGCCGGCCGCGTGGTGGCCGCGCACTTGCCGCCCTGCACATCGCACGTCCAGCGGCGGTTATCGGCGTCGAACGAGAACGACAGTGCATCGGCTGCGAAGACGATTTGCTGGAACGGCAGGCGCGACGCGGTGACCGGCTTGCCGAGCGCCGTTGAGAGCGACGCCGCCACGGCGGCGTGATTGAACGCCGGCGCCTTCGTGGCCTTGACCGCATCGACCAGGAAGAACTGCGCGCCGCTTGCGTCCTGGTTGCGGTACCAGAAGCGGTCGCTGCCGGCGAGCCAGGTCGCGCGCACCGGCCCGTTGGCCACCAGCGGCGTGGTGTGGTAGTTGAGGTAGCGCTCCGCGCGCGCGTAGTCGTCCAGGCTCACGGCGGCGCGCGACTGGGCGGCGCCAGGGAGTGTGGCGGCGCACACCAGGGCGACGGGCGCCAGGAGTCGAACGGGGCGTTGAGCGAGCAATTTCATGGGGGGAAGTATGCCACGGCCGTTCGTGCGCGCGTTCAGGCGGCCGTTCAGCCGATTGCAAGACTGAAGGCCGGGACCAGGGGACCCGGCCTTCGAGGGGACTGAGTTACTTCTTGCGGCTGCCAAACAGCATGGCTGTGACGAAACACGGCTCGCTCACGGGCGGAAACATCGTCCCGCTCGCCAGAATACCGGTGCTTGCGCTGGCGGCGGAGGTCATTTCGTCGCGTGAAGCCGCCGCCACTCGTCACTGCCTTGAATGGCGTCCCTGACCAGCTGCTTGGCCTGCTCGTCGGTCTTTCCCTCGACGCGGGCGTTCAGGTAGACGTCCAGCACCCACGCGCCGATCGCTTCAAAGTCGGGCTGTTTCAGATCTGAACGCCAGAGGCCGTCGGCGCGTCGGAGTCCCTCGTCGGAGGCGTAATACTGGTGCAGCCACTGCGCCGCCTGCATGAGATCGGCGCGATGGCCCTTGAGCCGCTCGGCCGCCAGCTTGCCGACCTGCTGCTCGAACTGACGCTGCTGGAAGTCCATCGACGCCTGCAGCTGGGAGGTCCGGCGGTTCTGGTAGTACACCTGGCCCAGCAGCACCACGACAATAACGAGCAACACGGTAGTGATCGGCCTGGAGCGATCCATCATCCGTGAAATTATACTGGTAATGTGAAGGGTTTGCGCTTCGTCGTTGGGTTCCTGATCCTCGCTACCGTGCTGTCGGTGGCGGCCATGTTGTTGCTGTATGCCGTGGCGTCGCGGGAACCGGCCGTTCCGGCGCGCGCCACGCTGGTGCTGCGACCCTCGGGCGACCTGCCCGAAGTTGCGCCGGACCTGGCGTTTGTCGGCAGCGGACTGACGGTGCGGGCCTACACGGAGCTGATCCGCAAGGCGAAGGGGGATGCGCGCATTGCCGGCATCCTGCTCAGGCCGGGCGGCATCAACTCGCCGTTCTGGGCGAAGCTGCAGGAACTGCGCGACGCGGTCCAGGACTTCAAGGCCAGCGGCAAGTTTGTCCACGCGTGGCTCGAGTACGGCGGCGATCGCGAGTATTACCTGGCGTCGGTGGCCGATCGCGTCTACCTGCTGCCGTCGGCGTCGCTCGATCTCACCGGCGTGGCCAGTTACGAGGTGTTCCTGCGCGGCACGTTCGACTGGATTGGCACCTATCCGGACTTCCTGCACGTCGGCGATTTCAAGACCGCGGTGAACACGTATCTCGAGAAGGCGTTCACGCCGGCCCACAAGGAGATGAGCGCGTCGCTCAATCGCAGCCAGTACGATCAGCTGGTGCGCACCATCGCGGATGCGCGCGGCAAGAGCGAGGCCGAGGTGCGCGCCCTGATTGACCAAGGGCCGTTCCAGCCGATCGACGCGCTCCGGGTCGGGCTCATCGACGAGGTGGCGTACGAAGACGAGCTCGACGACCTCGCCGACGAGCTCGAGGATGCCGACTATATCGAGGCCGAAGACTACGCGTCGGTGTCGTGGGAGCGGACCGGCACGCGCCGCCGCAGCAAAGTGGCGGTGATCCACGCGTCGGGCCTGATCAACTCCGGCAGCAGCGGCTTCGATCCCGTGAACGGCCCGGTGGCCGGCGCCGATTCGCTGATCGAGTACATCAGGGAAGCGCGCGCCGACCGCTCGGTCCGCGCCATCATCCTGCGCGTCGACAGCCCGGGCGGTTCATCCACGGCGTCGGATGTGATCTGGCGGGAGCTGTCGATCTCACGCGACAACAACCGGCCGGTGATCGTGTCGATGTCGGACCTGGCGGCATCGGGCGGCTATTACATTGCTCTGGGCGGCGACGCGATCGTTGCGCACCCCGGCACGTTGACAGGCTCGATTGGCGTCTACACCGGCAAGTTCGTCACCACCGGCTCGCTCGACAAACTGGGGGCGAACATCGAAGCGACCAGCGACGGCCAGCACGCGCAGATTTACTCGCCCGATCGCCGCTTTACCGCGGCCGAGCGCACGAAGATCCAGGAGTCGATGCAGAACGTCTACGACCAGTTCGTGGAGCGCACCGCGGCGGCGCGCCACATGGCTCCCGAGAAGGTGGACGAGATTGCGCAGGGCCGGGTCTGGACGGGGCAGCAGGCCAGGGACCTCGGCCTGGTGGACGAACTCGGCGGCCTCTACACTGCGATCGATCTGGCCAAGCGGCGCGCGCGCATCCCGATGGACGAGGAAGTGGAGATGGTGGTGTACCCGCCGCGTCGCAGCTTCTACGAAGTGCTGGCGGACACGCTGTCGAGCCCGGTGGGCCGGATGCGTGCGGGGTCTACCTCGGACGCGTTGCTGGAGTTGCTGGGGCCGAGAGAGCGGCGGGCATTGGCCGCCGTGCTGGCCCCGTCGAGACTGTTCCGCTCAGGTCAGGTGCTGGCGCACATGCCGTATGTGTTTGTTCGGTAAAGTTGCCAGTTACCAGTTGCCAATCAACCCAACTGGCAACTGCCAACTGCCAACTATCGAACAGCCTGCCCGGTCACGATGGTCAGCATGTCTTCGCGAATGTTGATGCGCAGACCGGTCTTGGCCTTCTGCATGTAGGCGCCGAAGAACTTGTCGCGGCGGGTGTTCACGAGCTCGCCGCGCAACTCGTCCTTGCCGCCCTCGACTTCCGCATCCGTGACGTTGACCTTTTCCGCCACGCGGACGATGGCCGTGGCGGTCGGTGTGGTGACGGCGTCGCTGACGCCGCCTTGCGGCAGGGCGAACGCCGCGGCATCCACCGCGTCGCTGATGCCCACGTCGGGGATCGCCGAGCCGCGGGTGATGAGCTCGGTCGACTTGACCTCGAGGTTGTGGCGCTTGGCTGCCGCCGCGAAGTCCTTGGCGGTTTTCAGATCAGCTGCGATTGCGGCGGCGCGCTGCTTGGCCAGCTCCGCCGCCTTCTCCTGCTTGACGTCCTCGGTGACACGATCGCGCACTTCATCGAGCTTCGGCACGTAGGCATCCTGGCGACCGGTGACGGTGGCGAACGCCCAGCCTGCGGCGACGCGCATCGCCGGCGTGACTTCGCCTTCCTTCATGCCGAACACCCGGCCCGACAGCTCGGGCTGCGAGCCGACGCCCTCAATGGGATCGCCCGAGGCGATCAGTCCGGTCTCGGTGACCGTCATGGACCGCTCTTTGGCGATGCGATCGAGGTCGGCCTGCGTCTTCAGGGTCGCTTCGAGCGACTTGGCGATCTTCTCGGCCTCGGCCTGCGCCTTCTGCCACTTCAACTGGTCTTCGAGCTCGGCTCGGACCTCGGCGAGCGGGCGCGTCGACTCCGGCTTGTTGTCCACCATCTTGATGATGTGGAAGCCGAACGCGGTCTTCACGAGGCTGCTGATCTCGCCGGGCTTCATCGCGAATGCCGCCGCTTCGAACTCGGCTACCATGCGGCCGCGGCCGAAGTAATCGAGGTCGCCGCCGGAGGTGTTGTTGGACTCGTCTTCGGAGTATTTCTGGGCGAGCGCGGCGAAGTCGGCGTTGGGCGCTTTGGCCATGGTCAGCACTTCGTTGGCCTGGGCCTCGACGGCCTTCTCGTCCTTGCCCTCGATCTTGAACAGGATGTGGCTGGCGCGCACCTGCGCGGGCGTCTGGTACTGCGAGAGGTTGGTCTTGTACATCGCTTCGATCTCCGCGTCGGGCACGGCGATCGTGGTGCGCAGCTGCTCGACGTTCAGCAGCGCGTACTTGATGCGGCGCTTCTCGCCAATGCGATAGCGCTCCTTGTCCTTCTCGAACTTCGCATAGAGCTCCGCGTCGGTGGCGGTGACCTGGCCCTTGAACGCCTCGGCGGTAATCGGCACGACGTCGAGCTTGACCTTCTCGTTGCGGCGGCGGAACTCCGCCGTCACTTCCGCGTCGCTCACCGACATCCAGCCGGTGAGGGCGTTGCGGAGCTTCTCGATCAGCACCGCGCGGCGCAGGCCGTTCTCGAACTCCGATGTCGTCATCGGCGGGTTGTTGAACTGCAGGATCTGGCGGTAACGCTGCTCACCGACGAAGCGGCCGTTCTCCTGGAATCCAGGCAGCGCCAGGATGCGCTCGCGAATTTCGACGTCGCTGACCTGCAGGCCCTGCTTGCGGGCCTCGGCGACCATCGCCTCCTCGTCGACCAGCGAGTTGAGGATCTGGCGATCGATACCCAGCTGCTTGATCAATTGATCGTTGATCTGCCCGCCGTAGGCATTGCGATAGGCCTGCACCTGTAAGTTGTAGCGGCGCTGGAAGGCGCCGACCGTGATCGGCTCGCCGTCGACCTCCGCGATCATCTCGCTGGGTGCCGCACCCGCGCTCGGGGTGAGGAAGTCGGGGATGTAAAACACCACAAAAGTCAGGACGACAAGCGCCAGGCTCCATTTCAGCCAGCCCTTGTGCCGCCGCATCCGGTCGAGCATGGTCATTTCGGTCCGTTCCTCGAAGAAACCCTAATCGTAACGTACGTTCGACCGACGTTCGAAGGCTCGTCAGAACGGCTGTCGGAACGGCCGGCCGAACGTGGTATATTCATGTTATTAAATGACTTACGGCGGTTCTCGCCGTCCGGATCTTGCCGCCCGCCTGCGTCGCGGCCAGCGCGTGCTCAGGGGGCGTCTCAAGCGGCCTGAGTCCGTGCTGGCGCTACTTCGTGCCGCTCACGATTCGCTCGACCCGGAGAGTATTGGCAAACTCGTTGTGACCCGTGCCGAGGAGTGGTTCAAGACGCCTGCCTCTGGCGTCTATGCCGCGCACCTCGACGGACAGGTGGTGGCGCTCTGCTCGAAAGGCATGGAGGAGGCGCTGTCGCGGGCCGCGCTCGACGTGGCCCGATGGGTGATCGGTCGCGGCGAGGACTTTGCGTCCGCTGACCTGCGGAAGGATTCGCGAGTGACGGGGCCGGTTGGGGCCGTGCTCGCGTGGCCACTGCGATGCCGCGCGCAATCAGTCGCGGCGCTCGTGGTGATGGAACGGCAAGCGGCCACGGACGTGCCGCGACTTGCGGCGGGGGTGGGAAACGCGCTGGGCGCCATGCTCGAAGGGCCGGCGCTGGCACTTGACAACGCGCTGCGGTTGAAACGGTCGGAGGCTCTGTCGGTCACCGACGATCTCACGCAGCTCTACAACTCGCGCCACCTCAACCAGGTGCTGCGGCGTGAAGCCAAGCGCGCCTCGCGTTCCGGACGGCCACTCTCGCTGTTGTTCCTGGACCTCGACGGTTTCAAGGGAATCAACGACATGCACGGGCATCTGGCCGGCAGCCGGGCGCTCGTCGAGGCAGCGTCGGTCATTCGCCGCTGTGCGCGTGAAACAGACCTCGTGGCGCGCTTCGGTGGCGACGAGTTTGCTATCGTCCTGCCCGACACCGGCGCTGACGGTGCCGCGGCAGTAGGGGACCGCGTCCGTGAGCGGCTCGCGACTCATCCGTTCCTGAAAGGGAGCGGCTTGAGCCTCAGGCTCACCGCGTCGGTCGGGGTCGCGACCTTGCCCGATGTTGCGGCTTCATCTGAAGAATTGGTGCGAGCGGCCGATATGGCCATGTACCAGGTAAAGGATTCGGGCAAAAACGGAGTCCGCATCGCCCGGGCCGAATAGGCACGGGGATGCAGGGTTCTGCACAGCGCTCTTTTATGAAAGCATCGTAAAGCACATGGGTCTGGGTTCGCTTTTCTCCTTTCTCTCCACCGATCTGGCCATCGATCTCGGGACGGCCAATACCTGCGTGTACGCAAAGGGTCGCGGCATCGTGGTCAACGAGCCGTCGATGGTCGCGGTCAACAAGGTCACCGGCCGCGTCGAGGCCGTTGGCACCGGCGCGAAGGAAATGCTCGGCCGCACGCCGGGCAACATCGTCGCCATCAAGCCGATGAAGGACGGCGTCATCGCCGATTTCGACATCACCGAGAAGATGCTGACCTACTTCATCAAGAAGGCCCACAGCGGCAACGTGTGGGTGCGTCCGCGGATCATCATCGGCGTGCCGTCGGAAATCACGCAGGTCGAAAAGCGCGCGGTCAAGGACTCCGCCTATCGCGCCAAGGCCAGCGAGGTGTACCTGATCGAGGAAGCCATGGCGGCTGCGATCGGCGCCGGTTTGCCGATCACCGAGCCCGCCGGCAGCATGATCGTCGACATCGGCGGCGGCACCACCGATATCGCGGTGATCTCCCTGGCCGGCATTGTCTACAGCAAGGCGGTCCGCGTCGCCGGCAACGAGATGGATGAGGCGATCATCCAATACATCAGGAAGACCTACAACCTGCTGATTGGCGAGCGCACCGCCGAACGGATCAAGATGGAGCTCGGCTCGGCGTATCCGCTCGACGAGCGCATGACGATGGAGATCAAGGGCCGGCACTTGATCGAAGGCGTGCCGAAGACGATCACCATGACCGACGAAGAGATTCGCCTGGCGCTGGCGGAGACGGTCAATGTGATCGTGGATGCGGTGCGCGTGGCACTCGAGCGCACGCCCCCCGAGCTGTCGGCCGACATCGTCGACCGCGGCATCGTGATCACCGGCGGCGGATCGTTGCTGCGCAATCTCGACAAGCGCCTCCGCGAGGAGACCGGCTTGCCCGTCTCAAGCACGGAAGACCCGCTGTCGTCGGTGGTGCTGGGCGTTGGCAAGATGCTGGGCGAGTTCGATTTGCTCCGCAAGATCGCCATCGACTGACAGGGATCAGGCACCAGGGGTCAGGCACCAGGGATCAGGGATCAGGGACCCACAGATGGCGATCGCAGATATCAAGCTGCGCCCCGGCGTCATCCTTGGCGCTGCCATCGCGCTGCACGTCGTCCTGATCTCCGCCCAGGTCAACACCGCCTCGGGCCTGCCCATGCTTCAGGTCGTCACCGTCGGCAGCTTCTCGGAAGTCCAGCGCGGCACGATGTCGCTGATCGACGGGGTGCGCGGCGTGTGGTCCGGCTATGTTGCGCTGCGGCAGGTCCAGGAAGAGAACACCGCGCTGAAACAGGAACTGCAGAACCTGCAGGTGCGCTTCCAGCAGGAGCGCGCTGCGGCGCAACGCACCGACAATCTTCGCCAACTCCTCGAGCTCCGCGATCGGGTCCATCTCGAAACCGTCGCCGCCGAGGTGATCGCGGGGCCCGCGAATCCGGACTTCCGCACGATCACGATCGACAAAGGGACCTCCGAGGGGCTCGACAAGGACATGGCCGTGATCTCGCCGGCCGGCGTCGTCGGCCGCGTCGTTCTGCCGAGCGGCCGCGCGGCGCAGGTGCAACTGCTGATCGATCGCAACGCGGCCGCCGGGGTGCTGATCGAGCGCACGCGCGTTCAGGGCATCGTGATGGGCGGCGGTGATGGCCCGCTCACGCTGCAGTATGTGCCAGGCACAGCCGACGTGAGGACCGGAGACCTGGTCGTCACGTCGGGGATCGACGGCATTTATCCGGAGGGGTTCGTGATTGGCACCGTCGATCACGCCGAGCGCGGCGTGGGCGCGTATCACCAGATTACGGTGCGGCCGGCGGTGGACTTCGCGCGCCTGGAAGAAGTGCTGGTCGTCAGGACGCTGCCGGCATCGCGCGGGGGCATCGAGGAGCCGAGGCAGTGAGTAGCGCCGCCGCGCTGGCGGCGATCCTGATCGCGATTGCGCTCCAGACGACGCTGGGCGGCCTGGTGTTTCGGGGCAGCACGGCGATCGACCTGGTGTTGATCGCGGTGGTACTGGTGGCGATCAAGTCCGGTCCAGTGACCGGCCTGCTCGCCGGCACGGTCGCCGGGCTCCTCCAGGACGCCTTGTCGGGCGGCGTCCTGGGGATTGGCGGCATGGCCAAGACGATTGTGGGATTCCTGGCCGGTGTCCTGGGCAGGCAGTTCATCGTCACCGCTCCCCTGCCGAGGTTCGTGGTGTTGCTGATGGCCACCGGCTTGCACGCCGCGATGTTCATGGGGCTGTACACGCTCTTGAACCTGCGGCAGTTTCCGTCCCCTTACACGGCGGTGGTGGGGCAGGCATTCGCAAATGCGTTGGTGGGCGTGATGGCGGTCACGCTGATCGAGTGGCTCCCGGGCCTTGTCGACAGGCATCGCGTTGGGCGAATTTTGAAGAGATAATTGCGCGTATGGACAATGCTGAAGATCGGCGCCGGCTGACGACACGCCTCACGGTGTTGAGGGTGTCGATTGGTGTCGCCTTCGGCCTGCTGGCGTGCGGGTTCTGGTTCTTCCAGGTCGTCCATCACGGCCAGTTCAAGGCAATGGCGGAGAACAACCACCAGCGCACGCTGACGCTCCGCGCGCCGCGCGGCATCATTTACGACCGCACCGGCAAGCTGCTGGTCGAGAACCGCAACTCCTTCAACATCTCGATCCTTCGCGAGCACAGCAAGGACCTCGACCGGACGATTCGCGTGCTGGCGGCCGTAACCCGTGTCGGCGAAAGGACGGTGCGCGACATTGTCGATCGCCACCGGCGCGAACCCAGCTACCGGCCCATCGTGGTGGTGCAGGATGCGACGCTCGCCCAGGTGGCGGCCGTGACCGCGCGGCGCCTGGACTTTGAGCTGCCGGACGTCATCGTCCAGGAAGTGCCGACCCGCCGGTATCCCGACCAGGACATGGCCGCGCACCTGATCGGCTACGTTGGGGAAGCCAGCGAAGAGCAGCTGCAGTCCGACGGCGTGACGAGCGGCGCCATGGTCGGGCAGTTTGGCGTGGAGCGCGTCTACAACAGGCTGCTGATGGGCGAAGACGGCGCCAAGCGCGTGGTCGTCAACAGCATGGGCCGCGAAATCCGCACGCTGGAAGAAGTCCCGCCGACGCAGGGCCGCCGCGTGCAGCTGACCATCAACTACGCAATGCAGAAGGCGGCCGAGGACGCGCTGCGGAATTACGGCTACAACGGATCGGCGGTGGTGCTCGAACCGCAGAGTGGCGAAGTGCTGACGCTGACCAGCCAGCCGGCGTTCGATCCCAACGCGTTCGCGGCCGGCATCGATCGCGCGACGTGGTCGTCGCTCAACACCAACAAGCTGCGGCCGCTGCAGAATCGTGCGATCCAGGGGCGTTACTCGCCGGGGTCGACGTTCAAGATCGTGGTGGCGACCGCCGCGCTCGAGGAAGGCGCGATTACCCCGGACCACCAGGTGTTCTGTCCGGGCGGCGGCACCTTCTACGGCCGCTTCTTTCAGTGTCTCGGCAAGCACGGCTACATGGATCTGCGTCACGCGATCGAGAAGTCGTGCAACACCTACTTCTACACGGTCGGCAACATGATCGGCGTCGACAAGATGTACAAGTGGGCCGAGCGGCTGGGCCTGGCGTTGAAGAGCGGCGTCGATCTGCCGAACGAAGCCGAAAGCATCGTGCCGTCGACCGAGTGGAAGCAGCGCCGGTTCAACGAGCGCTGGTATCCGGGTGAGACGATCTCGGTGGCGATCGGCCAGGGCGCGCTATCCGTCACGCCCATGTCGATGGCGGTGATGATGGCGACGGTCGCCAACGGCGGCACCCGGGTCGTGCCGCGGCTGGTCAAGGCCCAGGACGACGGCAGCGGCTGGCAGCCCGTCCCCGCGACGCCCAGCCCGTTCCCGCCGTTCGCGATGAAGCCGGAGACGCTGTCGGCGGTCCGAGACGGCCTGTGGATGGTCGTCAATGGAGCCGGCACCGGCCGGCGCGCGATGATCGCCGGCCGCGACGTCACCGGCAAGACCGGTACCGCGCAGGTGATCTCGCTGCAGGGCCGCGACCGGGCGCGTGGCAAGTCCGAACAGGACCTTCGCGATCACGGCTGGTTCGTGTTCATGGCACCACGAGACAATCCCGAAATCGCCGGCGTCGTATTTGCCGAGCACGGCGAGCATGGATCATCCGCCGCCGAGGTGGCGCGACACATTATCGACACCTACTTCGCGCAGCGTGACGGCCAGCCGCTGCCGGTGCTCACTCCGCCAGCGCCACCCGCTCCGCCCACTCCAGCGCGCGTCACGGCTGCGGCCACGGCGCGCCCGTCGTCCCTCGACTCTGCTCGGGACGCCCTGGGCATTCGTCGAAGGGCGGAGGCTGGGCGGAACAGCGTCGCCTCAGCGAGGCGCAGCCTCGGCCCCCAATCTGTGGCGGAGCCTCGCTGATGTTCGAGCGGCGGCTCTATCACCACGTGGACTGGGTGCTGATTGGCGCGGTGCTCGCGATCTGCGCGATTGGGCTGGCGATGATCTACAGCACCGCGGGCGGCGCCGGGCGCGTCTACTGGACGCAAGTCTACGCCCTGGGCCTCGGCCTGATCGGCATGGGCATCGCCGCCAGCATCGATTACCGATCGCTGGCCGACAAGTCGCACTGGATCTACCTGGCGATCGTGATCCTGCTCATCGGAGTCCTGTTCTTCGGGGCGGTCCGCGGCGGATCGCAGCGCTGGCTCGATCTCGGCTACTTCAACCTGCAGCCGTCGGAGTTCGCCAAGGCGGCGCTGGCGCTGATGCTCGCCAAGATGCTCGGTGAAGAGCGCCACTCTGGGCTCGTCAAGCGCGACCTCCTCATTGCCGCTGTGCTGACGGCGGTGCCCTTCCTCATCATTGCCCGCCAGCCCGACCTGGGCACGGCCGTGACCCTGTTGCCTATCCTGTTCATCGTCGCCTACGTGGCGGGCATGCCGATGAAGTACATCTACGCGGGGCTGGTCGTCGCCATCCTCGCGGCGCCGATTGCCTACCGCTTCGGCCTGCAGGAGTATCAGCGCGAACGCATCTCGACCTTCCTCGACCCGGCGCAAGACCCCAAAGGCGCCGGCTACCAGCAGATTCAGGCCCGCATCACCGTCGGCTCCGGCGGGATACTGGGGAAAGGCTTCATGGCAGGGACGCAGGGCCAGTTGCGCTTCCTGCCCGTCGCGCACAACGACTTCATTTTCTCGGTGCTCGCCGAGGAGCAGGGGTTGGTCGGGGTGCTCGCCGCGCTCGGGTTGTACTTCTTCGTTATCATGCGCGCGCTCGATGCGGCCCGGCTGGCCAAGGACCGTCTCGGCGCTTTCCTAGTCCTGGGCGTGCTCGCCTCGTTCACGTCCCAGGTCATCTACAACATCACCATGTCGGCGGGTCTGGCGCCGGTCAAGGGACTCACGCTGCCGTTGATGAGTTACGGCGGCTCGTCCATGGTCGCCACCCTGGTCGGTTTCGGCTTGATTCTCAATGTGAGAATGCGGAGGTTTACGAACTAATGAGCCTCCACCACCCGAACCCGGCCAGCCAGCTCGACCTGCCCGGAGAGATTCCCCATGAACAAGGAGATGATCATCTCCTCCAACGGCCACGAAACACGCGTGGCCATTCTCGAAGACGACCAGCTCGCTGAACTGTTCGTCGAACGCGAACAGAATCGCGGCGTCGTCGGCAACGTCTACAAGGGACGCGTCTCGAAGGTGCTGCCCGGCATGCAGTCGTCGTTCGTGGACATCGGCCTGGAGCGCGACGGCTTCCTCTACGTGTCCGACGTCATTGCCAATCTCGATGAATACGAGAAGGACGATGAGGACGAGAACGAGGGTGCCCGAACCGCCAACGGCGCCAACGGTGCCGATGGCGAGGCGACGTCCGCACCGCCGGAGCGCCGCCGCGGACGTGACGGCCGCGGCCGCGAGCGCGACCGTCATGGAGCGCCCGACCCTTCGACAGGCTCAGGGTCGTCCCGAGCGGAGTCGAGGGACGAGCCGAAGATCGAAGAGCTGCTGAAGGAGGGGCAGGACGTGATCGTGCAGGTGGTGAAGGAGCCGCTCGGCACCAAGGGCGCCCGCCTGACCTGCCACGTGACGCTGCCGGGGCGGTTCCTGGTGTTCATGCCGACGGTCGACCACATCGGGATCTCCCGCAAGATTGACAGCCGCGACGAGCGGTCGCGGCTGCGCGGCATCGTCCGCGAGTTCCGCGAGCAGCACAGCTTCAACGGCGGCGTGATCATCCGCACCGCCGCCTCGGGCCGATCGAAGGACGACATCCTCGCGGATCTGAACTACTTCTACAAGATCTGGGTCGACATGCGGCAGCGCGGCGAGCAGAAGCGCGCGCCGGTGACGGTCTACCAGGAGCCGAGCCTGGTGGCAAAGCTGTTGCGCGACCTGCTGACGGACGACTATTCGGCGATTCGCATCGATCACCCAATCGAGCACCAGCGCGCGGTCGAGTTCATCAACCGCATCATGCCGGACCTGGCCAGCCGCGTGAAGCGCTACGACAAGGACTTCCCGATCTTCGAGGAATACGGCGTGCAGGCCGAGCTCGACAAGGCGCTGCGCAGCAAGGTGTGGCTGAAGTCCGGCGGGTCGATCGTCATCAACCAGACGGAAGCGCTGGTGGCGATTGACGTGAACACCGGCCGTTACGTCGGCAAGAAGACCGCCGGCCGCCTCGAAGACACGATCATCAAGACCAACCTCGAAGCCGCCAAGGAAATCGTGCGGCAGATCCGCCTCCGCGACCTCGGCGGCATCATCGTCTGCGATTTCATCGACATGGAGGAGAAGAAGAACCGCCAGAAGGTGTTCCAGGCGGTGGAGCAGGAACTGCGCAAGGATCGCGCGCCCTCGAAGGCCCTGCAGGTGTCGGACTTCGGCCTGGTGATTGTCACGCGCAAGCGCGTCAAGCAGAGCCTCGAGCGCGTGCTCACCGAGCCCTGCCCGTACTGCTCGGGCGCCGGCACGATCAAGTCGAGCGCGACGGTGTGCTACGAAATCCTGTCGGAAGTGAAGAAGGTCGGCTCGGATCTCGACGGCCCGGGCGTGCTGCTACGCGTCAACCCGGACATCGCGCGCGCGCTGCAGGAAGAAGAGCGCGGCGTGCTCAAAGACCTGAAGAACCTGCTGCAGCGGGACGTCGTCGTGAAGCCTGACGTCCACCTGCATCATGAGCAGTTTGACGTGATGTCGATCGGAGGGTAAGTGGTAGCGGACTGCGGGCGTCGGGCTACGGCAGCGTGCGCTGTTTCCGTAGCCCGTAGCCTTCAGGCGGGAAAGTGAATCAGGTAATTGACGCCGTTACGCGCGATCCACACGCGCAGGTATTCGTTACCCTTCAGCATTTCCACGCGCGCGCCTGAACCCGGTCCCTTGTGATTGTCGGGGCCGGGCATCAGGTCCTTCATTTCGCCGGCCGGTACGATGCTGACGACCTCGCGACCGACCACCTTCCCACCCTGCACGAATTCCACCCACCGCTCCATCGTCTGCCCCGGCACGGCCGGAGTCGGGGCCTGCGCCGTCAGCCGCACCTGGTAGGTGCCGGCCTTCAAGTCCTGGCCGTCGGCCTTGACGCTGCGGGGGATGCGTACGGAACCGAGCGCGGTTTCGGTCGTCGGAACCTGGCCCTGCTGTGCGGCGGTGACGCCCGTGAATGCGGTCAACAGGAATGCGACGAGCCATCTAACCTTCATGCGATTTCCTCCGACGCTTATTATGGCAGAACGATGCCACCCATCTGCTTTGTATAGGTTCTCGGGGGTCTCGGGGGGCTGGCCCCAAATGGCGTACGCCATTTGGGGCCAGCCCCCCCGAGAGTTCGTGACTAGGGGAAGGGGCTACTTTTTCGAGATGACTACCGATCCGCTATGGCTGCGGACCGAGAGGAACGCGCCGGCATCGCCGTAGGTGCCGCGAAGGGCGCGGGGTCTGACACGGCGCGTGTCGCGGCCCTGTTCGGCGCCGGTGCGGCCGATGGGGCGCAGCGTCACCGGGACGTCGGAGCGGACGCTGCCGCTGAAGGTGTCGGCATCCAACTCGAAGCCGGCGTTGCCGCTCAAGATGATGCGCACGCCGCCTGAGTGCGAGGTGAATTGGTAGCGGCCACCCTTGGTCAGCGGGGCATCAAACTCGATGGGGCCGGATAGTGACTTGGCCTGGAGGCGATCGATCTCCGTGCCAATCAGCCGCACATGACCGCTGATCGTTCCCGCCTCGAGTGCGCGGGCCTTCAGGCAGGCCTCGATGGCCCGCTCCAGATCTATCCGGCTCACCACCCCCAGCACGGGCACCGGCGAGGCCTCGGCTTTCGAGCCAATCATCCGGCTCGACACATTGCAGAGCCTGGCGGCGTGCTGCCGATACAGAGTCTCGAACGCGGCGCCGTCGCCCGCTCGGATACGCCCGACCAGGTCCAAATCGGCGCTTTTTGCGTCACCTATGGGGTGAGACGGGGCCATGTCCGGCGACGTTGGTAGGGTGGCCAGGGTGCCAGCGGTGCCTTGAGTGCCTGCCAAGTGTCACGACTCGTCATCACAGACGTGCCAAGTGACGAGATGGTTCGTATCCGCCTAAGCGGCCCATTTTCACTGGCGACGGCCGGCTGCACGCGCTCTGGAGGGCGCAGGTGGGTTTCCCCTCCACCGGATCTTGTCGAATCCGACCACTCGTGCCGGTGTGACCGTCAGCCCTTCGGCCGCCAGCAGGGCCCGCTTGAGCGCCAGGCTCGAATAGCCACCCAGGCGCCCGGCTGCGCCAATCACCCGATGGTAGGGAACGCCCGGCCCCGTCGACTGCCGCATGAGGTTGCCCACCGCCCGCGCCGCGCGTGGCTTACCGGCCAGCCTGGCGACCTCGCCATAGGTCGTGACCCTGCCCACCGGAATCCGCGAGACGATGGCCAGCACCCTGCGTTCGAACGGTGTCATCGACCTGCCGTGATCTTGAAGCGGAAGCTCGTGCCGCCGAGGCCAGTCTCGTCGAAGGCGCGCGACACTCCCGCATCGCCGAGTGCATTCCTCACGCTCGACCACACCACTTCGGTGCCGGCGCCAAGCCAGCGCATCAGCCGGATCTCCGCGCCGCCGACAAACAGCCGCCCTACAAATTGCTCGTCGACGTCTTCAGCCGGTGTGGAGAAATCCGACCTTTCGACGTACTTCATCACGGTAACCCCGGCTGCCACGTACGGCACGAACCGCGGCAGCCGCCGGAAACGGAATCGCCACCCCGCGCTGAGCTCCAGCGGGGTCATCGTCACCTCGACAGGGATATTCAGGGAATACACTGTCCCGTTCAACACGAACGCGCGCTCGCCGCGTTTGGCGTACCGCCATGCGCCGGCGTCGAGAAACAGTCCGCCGAACGGCAGGCCGGCACGAAGACCGCCGCCGAAGATCAATCCCGATGACGTGCCGAGGATGGCGTCGAAGCTCTGCGCCGAGGCGAGGTTGATGTGACCGGCGGTCGCATAGCCTCCGACCTGGATCGGCCGGGAGGTGTGGGCCGGATGCGGGGGTTGCGTCTGCGCCGATACCTGGGACGTGCATGGCGATGCGCACAGCATCACGACCGTCAGACATCGCATGAGCGGCGCGATCATCGGGCGAGCCCCATGCCACGCAACGTGGCGCGCGGGTTGATCAAACCGAATCCAAAGGCGTTGTCGCGCCCTGGCGCGCCGCGATCGGTCGCGAAGGCCTTCATGGCAGCTTCGATCACGGCGGGGTTGGTCAGACCCTGCTGCATCAGCAACGCGGCAAAGCCTGAGACATGCGGCGCCGCCATCGAGGTGCCCTGCAAATACTCGTGCGCGAAGACGTCGGCGCGTGGCGGCGCAAACTGCGACAGGGGTCGCAGATACGTTTCGATCAAGTCGAAATCCAGAGTCTGCTGAAGGATGCCGCCCGCCAGGCCGCCCTCCAGCTGATCGCCGCCCGGGGCGGCGAGCTCCACGAAGGGTCCGGTGGTGGAATAGAACGCGGGATTGAGTGTGCGGCCGACGGCGCCGACGGCGACGAAGCCGTCGATCTCCGGCGCCGCCTGCGCCAGACGGTTTGGGGCGTTCCCGCCGGCGCGCGTGTTGCCGGAGGCCGCGACCACGAAGCAGCCGCGGCTCACCGCATAGCGGATCGCATCGGCGACGACCGGCGCAGGTCCGCCGGTCTCTCGGCCGAGGCTCAGGTTGATCACGTTCGCGCCGTGGTCGGCGGCGTACCTGATGCCGAGCGCCACCACGTCATCGGTGCCCTCAAATGGACTTCCGAACACGGCATCCCAGATGCCCCGTATCACCTTCACCGGCATGAGCCGGACGTTGTAGGCCATGCCGGCTGTCCCGGAGTTGTTGTTGGTGAGCTGTCCGATCGTGCCCGCCACGTGCGTGCCATGGCCGTCGAGATCGAGCGGCAATTCGTCGTTCCAAATGAAGTCCCGAGGCGCGACGAAGCGCGGTGACCCCGACGCCCCCAATTCCGGCGCTGCGGCAAACGGCATGACGACCGGTCCCAGCGCCGGGTAGACCGGTCCGCCCGCCTCGAGCTGAAACGGCACTCTCGCGAGGTATCGCATCGTGATCGATCGGAACGCCATGCCGGTATCCAGCACGGCGACGACGATGTCGGACGAGGCCCCGGGTTGGATGTCCCAGGCGCGCTCCATGTCGATGGCGGGGAAGTTCCACTGGTTGCCGTAGAGCGGATCGTTGGGTCGCGCCATCGCGTGGTTGACGTAGCGCGGCTGCGCGTATTCAACGTTGGCCCTGGCGCGCATCGCCGCCGCGGCGGCTTCCGGATCGAGATCGGCGGGAATGTCGAGGATGTCGAAGTTGGCGTGCGGCGCGCGCGTCACGAGGTCGCCGGAAAGTTGCGAGGCGGCCGCGTCGATGCCGGCACGGGTCGCCTGATCCTTGAACTTGACGATCACCGAACCGCGCAGGTAGGGGCGATGCTCGGTGCTGCCGAGGCGCGCCGGGGCGGCGTTCGCGCCGCTGCGCGCGTCGCGCGGCGCGTCCTGGTTCCGTACGCCCCGATCGATCGCCGGCAGGCCGATCTCCTGCACCATCGTTCGCGCCGCGGCGTGGTTGAGCTGGCCGTGGACACTGACGGTGATCAGTCCGGCGGCCAGCGCGAGCGCCGCGCACGCCCGTGCCGCAAAGGAGCTCATGCGGTCATGTTAGTTGAAGTCTAGAGTGTCCGATTTCGATTTAGTGTTTGCACTTTCGAGCCGGTAACGACCGAA